>CAZQDY010000005.1:42296-79133 GCA_964592075.1 uncultured Gaiellales bacterium | reverse complement strand
CCCCACGTCCGGGCCCTCGTGGGCGAGCTCCACGGGCGCCGTGCCGACCCCGGCACGGCGCGTCAAAGAGTGGCGCTTCCTCGGCTAGCTCAGGGGTATCTGGTAACCGCGGCTGATCAGTTTCGACCGCACGGTCTCGTACGGAACGTCGCTCAGCTCCACACCCAGCTCGGCGGCCGTGATCACCATCATGGCGGCGGCCGCGCCCATGTTCGCCCTGCAGTGCTCCATGCGCACCGCCGAACAGTAGGCTGCGCTGTCGGTGGAGACCGCCGTTGACACCAAGAGGGCCGGGTGGCCGGCGGCTATGAGGGCCTCCATAGGCATGTAGACGTAGCGGGTCGTCTCGATATGGGTGGGATAGAAGGCGTCATGCCGGTCATACTCGCAGTAACAGCCGACCGCCACCGGTTGACGGAGCGCGACGGAACGGAGATCATCGGCCGTGTAGGTGTCGAGACCGACCACCCTGGGGCCCTCACGCACGTACAGCTTCTGCGGGATGCTGGCGATACCCACCCGTGCGTATCCGTTCTCCTGCAGATACCGGGCGCGGTTGATGGTCCATTGCAGCACCTGCTTGCGTATGTCGCCGCGCCTGTCGGGCTCGAAGATCCATTGGAAAGCCCAACCGATGTCCGGATGGTCGCTCCACGTCTCGTTCAGCTCGCGCTTGTTCTTGGGTAGAACGGCGATCTTCATACTCCAGCTGTTCGCGAAAGCGGCGACGTTCTTCCATGCGAAGGTGGTGCCGGCAAACGAACCCGGGTCGTAGTTGGGGTGCCAGAGATCGGCGATGCGCGGGGCCTTCCCGGAGGAGTGCACCTGGAGGGTCAGTAAGGCCGAGAGCCGCTGAGGAGCGGTGACCCACCCGTTCTCCGAGCTCGGATAGGCGGGCTTGTTGCCCAGGACGTCGTTGTAGACGTCCTCAGCGCGTCCGATACGGTAGTCGGCGCCCAGCATCCGAGCGAGGTCGGCTTCCACGCTGGCGTCGATGAGGTACTTGGTGTTCAGCCTCAGATCGCCAGCCCCCTCCACGCTGATGTCCACGTAGCGGCCGTCGGGCCCGTCATGCGCGTCAAGCAACTTGGCCGAGTAGAACTGCACGTTGGGCAGAGCCGAACCGGAGACGTACGACCACAGGATCTTCGCAGACACTTCGGGCTCATACGTGAAACGGCCGGTGCCGTTGGCCGCCTTCAGCCCGCAGAGTGAGTAGTAGCGCGTCACCGTCTGGCGCCACTCACCGTAGAAACCGCCCGTGACGTGGCCGGCGTTCCGCACGTCCTCCACGCTCAGACCCTGCGTCAGCGGGGTCTCCAGCAGGTTGCCGCACGATATGAGGGCCACCCGCAGCTGAGGCGCCCCCAGCGCCAATTCGCGCACGGCCGCCAGGCCGGAGGTCTGAGTGGCGTAGACCACCACATCGACGTCGACGGCGGGCAGGACCTTTGGCACATCAGCGGGAACGGGAGCGACATCGGCGACGGAGGTCTCCGTGCCTGCTCCACCCGTCTCGCCGGCGGCCGCCGAGACTCCGGCCGCCGCATCGGCCGCCTGCACCGAAGCAGGATCATCCGCGGGCACCGGATCGACGAGAGCCTGAGCGGAGAGACCCAGAAGGGCATCGGATCTGGCCAAGGCCTCGGACTGAGAAGAGACCAGGGCCACCCCCACGAGACAGAGAACGAAACCCGCCACTATCACCCAACCCAGGCGGCGGACCATACCGCCTTCGCCTTCGCCCAGGCGGGCTATTTCAGATACGACCCTCCTCACGCAACCTCCTAGAGTCACTCAACACGGCGGCCGCGTGCCCCTTGGCGCCCACCCGTTGATAGGCTAACAGAATCTCTCCGTCCTTGCCGACGAGGACGGTGTCGCGCTCGTGCGAGCTCTCCGGTCCGCCCTTGAGCGTCCCGAAGGCCTGCCCGATCGCCCTGTCTTGGTCGCTTGCGAACGGGAACCGCAGATCGTATTTGTCCCGGAACTTCTGCAACCGGGCCACCGAGTCCACCGAGGTGCCGACGACTTTCACGCCCAGCGCCTCGAATTCAGGCAGCAGTTGGTTGAACTCAACCGCTTCCGCCGTTCACCCCGGGGTCAGCGCCCGAGGGAAGAAGTAGAGCACTACCGGTCCCGACTCGAGCAGCGCCCCGAGATCGACGTCACCGCCGCTTCCGGGCGCCACGAACAGCGGCGCCCTGTCACCTACCGCCAGCATCACAGCACCTCCTCGGCTACGCTTCCTTCCTGCGCGGCTCTATGGGCCCGTGGGCGCTCTCGTACTTCCTCACGTTGTCCGTCAGAGCCTCGACGATGTGTTTCATGTGGGCGGGATTGGTCACCACCCGCGCGACCACCTGTCCGGCGCCGCCCACGACCATGGCGAAGTCCATCACGAACTCGCCGGGCGTATGATGGACCATCATGGTGTTGCAGTAGGCGCCGCCCGCTATCACCTCGGGCACCCGCAGTTTCAGCTCGCGCTGCTTGCGACCGTTGCCGCCGTTCCCCGGCGCGCCTTGCGGGTTTGTCGCCGCCGCCATGATCCGCCTCCTAACCGGCGCCGGAAGGTCTTCCGACGCGCGTATCGGCGTTCTTCGACATCAGATCGCCGAACTTCCTGAATAAGTATTGGCTGTCATGGGGCCCTGGTCCTCCCTCGGGATGATACTGAACCGAGTATGCGGGCAGTTCCAGCAGCCGCAGACCCTCCACCGTGCCGTCGTTGAGGTTCAGGTGAGTCACCTGAGCCGGGCCGAACTCGGACTCCAGCAGCATGTCGTCTGCTTTCAGCTCTGTGACGCCACCCACCCCAACCACGGCTCCCCGCTCCAGGGCGTCGCGGACCGCTGCCGGAGGCTCCACGGCGAACCCGTGGTTCTGACTGGTGATCTCCACGCGCCCGCTGAGGTAGTCCCGCACCGGGTGGTTGGCGCCCCGATGGCCGAACTTGAGCTTGTACGTCGAGAAGCCCAACGCCAGGGCCAGCAACTGGTGCCCCAGGCAGATCCCGAAGACCGGTACCTTCCCCAACAGGCCCCGGATGGTCTCCACCGCGTACCCCACGGCCGCCGGATCTCCCGGACCATTGGAGAGGAAGACACCGTCCGGCCGCAGCTCGAGCGTCTGCTCCGCCGTCCACCAGGCAGGGACCACTGTTACGCTGCAACCGATGGCGGCAAGACTCCTGAGAATGCTCCGTTTGACCCCGAAGTCGTAGGCGACCACCCTGAAGCGAGTTCTCGGCCCCTCCTCCGCCGGGCGCTGCCATGGGGAGGCGCCGGCCCCCGAGGGCGCCGGCGCCGGCAGGACCGGCGGCCACTCGTAGGGTGCGTCGCACGTGACCGCGCTCGCCAGATCCCGGCCGGCCATGTCGGGGAAGCTACGAGTAGCCTCCAGGAGATCGTCCACCTCCAGATCCCGGCCGGCCGCCACGCAGGCGGTCATGGCTCCCTGCTCGCGTATCCGCCGTGTGAGCGCCCGGGTGTCGACGCCGCCTACGCCGACCACCCCGCGATCGGTCAGCCATTCCACCCAACCCTGCGGGCAGGTGGCGTTCCAGGCGGTGTTCTTGACCTCTCGCACGATGATCGCCCGGGAATGAGCATGCGGCGACTCGAGCAGGTGATCGGAGGCTCCGTAGTTGCCGATCATGGGATAGGTGAACGTGACCATCTGCCCGTGATACGAGGGGTCGGTCACCACCTCCTGGTAGCCGCTCAAGCTGGTGTTGAAGACCACCTCACCCAGCACGAGGCCCTCCGCGCCGAAACGGAAACCAGTGAAGACCGTCCCGTCCTTCAACACCACGTAGCCGGGCACCTCGCCGCGATACATCAACCCTCTCCCCGGGCGCACGCGAAGCGGCGCGCCCCGTCGGCCACCGTCAGGCGCACCCGTCCGGTCAGGGTCTCGCCCAAGAACGCGCAGTTGCGGCTCTTGCCCCGCAGCGTCTCGGGCGTCACCAGCCACCGCTCCTCGAGGTCGACGACGCAGAAGTCGGCGGACGCCCCCTGTTCCAAGCGAGGCTCGGCAAGCCCCAAGACTCTACAGGGCGCCCCCGACATGGCCTCCACGAGTCGCTCCAAGGACAGCTGCCCCGTCAGGACCAGCCCGGTGTGGAGCGCGGCAAAGGCCGTCTCCAGTCCTGTCGTGCCGAAGAGGGCGTCCTCGATGGGTACCTCCTTCTCCTGTGGAGCATGGGGAGCGTGGTCGGTGCCGACGCAGTCGATGGTCCCGTCGGCAAGCGCCGCGACCAGAGCGGCGCGGTCCCCGGCGGAACGGATGGGCGGGTTGACCTTCAGGTTCTGGTCGAAGCCCGTCAGGCGATCGTCGGTCAGCAGGAGGTGGTGAGGGGTGGCTTCAGCGGTGACGGGAAGCCCTTCCGCTTTCGCCTGCCGGACCAACCTCACACTGTCGGCCGCAGACAGGTGCTGGAAGTGGACCAGAGGCGCCGCGGCCGCGGCACGGTCGCTCGCGGCACAGTCGCTCGCGGCGGCGCCGCCGTTCGCGCCCGTGGCCGCGAGGCTCCGCGCATCCGCGAGGCGTCTCTCCTCTGCATCGACGTACCGGATGATCTCCAGATCGCGGGCCAACGGGCCCGACTCGCAGGCGGCGGGCACCCCCCGCAGCCCCAGCCGCGCGCTCCACTTGCCCTCGTGCATCACGCCGTCAAGCGACAGGCTCCGGTTCTCCAGATGGACCAGCAACGGCCGGCCGGTCCCCCGCGCGTAACGCAAAGCCTGAAGCAGCAGATCCGCGTCGGCGAGAGGCTTGCCGTCGTCTGAGAAGGCCACCACACCGGCGTCGGCCAGTTCGCGCATCTCGGCCAGCTCTTCACCCTTGAGGTCCTTGCTCACGGCCCCCACCTGGCCCACCCGGACGGCGGCGTCCCTGGCCGCCTCGTCGAGAATCCAGGCGGCCACCGGGCCACAGTCCGCCACCGGATCGGTGTTGGCCATAGCCACCAACGCCACGTAACCACCCGCCGCCGCGGCAAGCGGTCCCGAGGTCAGATCCTCCTTGTATTCATGACCGGGCGTGCGTAGATGGGCATGAGGGTCGACGAAACCCGGGAACACCCAGCACCCGCCCAGGTCGTCGAGAGTCTCCACGCCCGAGGGCTTTCTGAGCGCGTCCCCCAGACCGGCGATCTTGCCCTCCTTCACGAGCAGGTCCCCCACCAGGTCGACGCCGTGCGCTGGGTCGAACAGATGCACGGAGGGGATGAAGAACGTCTCGGGAAGCGCCGCCCGGCAGGCGAGCCGGGGCGCGGAAGGACGCATGCTGGTGTCCATCCAAGTTCCTTTCGGTCTCACAGGACTCGTTTAAAGGTCGACTTATGTTATCGCGGAAGGATGAGCAGGTCCAGCCGGTGCCGACGCCTCGTCCTGCCCGCCCGTGACCGGTCGTGACACGGGGGTATTCGCCTCACAGTAGGGACTTGTGCCATGTGCAGAACGCACCCCGTGTTAGAATCATCTGCGGTCGATTGTGTAGTATGCGTAATGCCCGCACCAGTCGTCGGTCGAGGAGCGCACATGGCTGCTGACAGTCCTCACGGTCGCGCCGTCTCCCCTTCCCGCGTCCTCGCTGCCCTGATTTACGTCGTCTTGATGGCTCTGCTGGTCCTCCTCGCTTCATCGTTCCTGACGGTCCCGCCGGTGTCCGGGCAGCCGGACGGTGAGGGGAAGACCGTGGCGGTGGGAGTCTACGAGAACGCCCCCAAGGTGTTCACCTCGGAATCAGGTGAGCCCTCGGGGATCTTCATCGACATCATCCGGAGCATCGCCGACTACGAGGGCTGGACCCTCGAGTACGTGCCGTGCACCTTCGCCGAGGGTCTCGACCTGCTCGCCAAGGGAGAGATCGACCTCATGCCCGACGTCGCCTATACGGCGGAGCGGGCCGCGGCGTACGGCCTGCACCGAGTGCCGGTGCTGTCGTCCTGGTCGCAGGTATACGCCCGTCCGGACAGCGGGATCCAGTCCATCCTGGACCTGAACGGCAAGAGCATCGTCGTGCTGGAAGGGTCGATCCAACAGAGGACCTTCCTCCAGTTGACCGCCAGCTTCGGTCTGGACGTCACACTGATCCCCGTACCCGACTACCAATCCGGGTTCGCGCTCGTCGCCGCAGGAGAGGCCGACGCCGTGATCAGCAACCGCTTCTACGGCGAGATGCACACTAAGGAGGTGGGGCTGGAAGACACAGCCGTCATCTTCGACCCCTCCGACCTCTTCTTCGCCTCCACGCCGGGCGACCCCAAGGGTCTGCTTGGCGCCATCGACCTTGTGCTCGCGAGGTACAAGTCGGATACAAAGTCGCCATACTACGAGGCGATCGAGACCTGGACGTCGGAGGAGGTCGACTACAAGCTACCGGCCTGGCTGTGGGCACTGGGACTCGCACTGGGAGTCGCCCTCTTCATGAGCCTGGTGGGAGCCGTGGTCTTGCGACACCAGGTGAACACGCGGACCCGGGAGCTCCGGAAAGCCTACCGGGAGATGGAGGAGCGCGTGCAGGAGCGCACCCTCCAGTTGGCAACCGCGAAAGAACGAGCGGAGGCGGCCGACAAGGTCAAGTCGGCCTTCCTGGCCACCATGTCGCACGAGCTCCGCACCCCGCTCAACTCCATCATCGGCTTCAGCGGGATCTTGGAACAAGGGCTGGCCGGCCCTCTCAACGAAGAGCAGGCCAAGCAGATAGGCATGGTCCGGGGAAGCGCGCGGCACCTTCTGGACCTCATCAACGATGTGCTCGACATCTCCAAGATCGAAGCCGGCGAGCTCAGGGTCAGCGAGGAGGGCTTCGATCTGCGCGAGGCCCTGACGCGCGTCGCCACCACCGTGCGGCCCCTGGCGGAGAAGAAGGGCCTGACGCTCTCCACGGAGATCCCGCCTGAGATCGGCGAGATGGTAAGCGACCGCCGCCGCGTCGAGCAGATCCTCCTGAACCTGCTCGGCAACGCCGTCAAGTTCACCGACTCCGGCGCCGTCGCCCTCTCCGCACTTCTGGACGACGGAGGAGGCACAGTCCGGCTGACCGTTCGCGACACCGGCATAGGGATCAAGCCCGAGGACCTCGAGAACCTCTTCCAGCCGTTCCGCCAGGTGGACAGCAGCCTCACCCGGGCTCACGAAGGCACCGGCCTGGGCCTGGCCATCTGTCTACGTTTGGCAGAACTGCTACATGGCAATATCCACGCCGAGAGCGAGTACGGGGTGGGCAGCACCTTCACGGTCACGCTCCCCGTGCTAGGGGGAAGAACCGATGCAGCCGAAGATCCTGCTGATTGAGGACAACGAGCAGAACCGGTATCTGGCGACCTTCTTACTCGAGAAGAACGGCTATGAGGTCGTCGCCGCCGAAGATGGACCCACGGGCGTCACTCTGGCGGCCAGGATCAGACCCACCGTCATACTGCTCGACATCCAGCTTCCGGGCATGGACGGCTACTCCGTGGCCAAGGCGCTCAGGGAATGCCCGTCCCTCGATGACGTCCCGATCGTGGCCGTGACCTCCTACGCCATGGCGGGTGATCGCGAGAAGGCTCTGGGTTCGGGCTGCGACGGCTACTTGGAGAAGCCCATCAATCCGGAGACGTTCGTGTCGCAGGTAGAGTCCTATTTGCAGCAGCCCAAGGACGGCGCCTCATGACACGCCTGCTGGCAGTGGATGATCTCGAAGAGAACCTCCACCTGCTGGAGGTGCTCTTGGGAAGCCAAGGCTACGAAGTACACTGCGCCCGCAACGGCGCTGAAGCCCTGGAGATGGCCATGGAGAGTCCTCCCGATCTCGTCATCTCCGACATCCTCATGCCGGTCATGGACGGTTTCTCGCTGTGCCGCAAGTGGAAGGCCGACGAGCGACTGAATCGCATCCCGTTCGTCTTCTACACGGCCACGTACACCGATCCGAAGGATGAGCGACTGGCGCGGGACATAGGGGCGGACGCCTTCATCACCAAGCCGAGCGAACCCGACGAGCTGCTGGCCATAGTCCAAGCCACCCTCGCTCGCGCTGAGAGCGGACAGGTCGTCACGGCAAACGGCCCATCTGTGGTCCAGGAGACCATCCTCGAGCGGTACAGCGAGGTTCTCGTGCGCAAGCTCGAGGACAAAATGCTGCAACTGGAGAAGACCAATCAGGCGTTGCAGCAGGAGATCGCGGAGCGGGCAAGAGCCGAGGAGGCGCTTCTCCGCCAGGTGTCGTTCGATGAGCGCATCGCGGACATGCTCTCCCGCATCGCGCGATCCGCCGCTCCCCAGATCGACGAGCACATCGCGGAGGCGATACAGCCCATCGCCGGATTCCTGCGGGTCGACTCGGCCATCGTCTTCCAGCTCAGCGACGACCTGGCCACCTGGGGCGCCACCTACAACTGGGCGGCTCCCGGATTCGAGAGCGCCGCCGGCTGGCTTGTCGACCGGCCCATGGGCACTCTGCCTTGGATCGAAGAGAAGGTGCTCTCGGGCCAGACGGTCTTGCTCGGTTCGCTGGAAGACGTGCCGCCGGAGGCTACCGATTTTCGCCGACTTTGGGAAAGGCAGGGTCTAACCTCCGGGCTTCTTGTGCCGTTGCAGGGGCGGGGCGCCGTGGTACGAGGGGCGATCGGGTTCTTCCGCATCTCTCAGAAGGACCTCTGGGACCCTCACGACCTGGGCCGGGCGGAACAGGTGGCCAAAGCCGTGGCCAACGCGCTGGAGCGCAAACACGTGGAAGACTCACTGCGGGCCAGCGATGAGCAACTCCGCCAGTCGCAGAAGATGGAGGCCATCGGCCAGCTCGCGGGAGGGGTCGCGCACGACTTCAACAACCTGCTCACCGCCATCCTGGGCTATTGCGACCTTCTGCTCGGGAGGCCCGAGCTGGCCGACACCCAGGCCTGCGACGAGGTGCGCGAAATCAAGTACGCTGCGGAGCGGGCCAGCGGTCTCACCCGGCAGATCCTGGCCTTCTCGCGCCGGCAGACCCTGCAGCCGGCGGTGGTGTCGCTCAACCAGCTCATCGCGAGGATGACGCCTCTCTTGCGTCGCATGCTGGGGGAGAGCATCGACCTCACCATCCACCCCTCCCCCGTACTGGGCCACGTCGAGGTGGACGTCCACCAGTTCGAGCAGGTGCTCATGAACCTGGCCCTGAACGCCCGTGACGCGATGGAGTCCGGAGGACGCCTCATCGTGGAGACCGCCAATACCGAACTTGACGAAGCGTACCGCCGGCTGCACCCCGATGCGACGCCCGGGAGCTACGTCAGACTCGCCGTCTCCGACACGGGGATCGGCATGGACGAAGCCACACGGACCAGGATCTTCGAGCCGTTCTTCACCACCAAGGAGCCGGGCAAGGGCACGGGACTCGGTCTCTCGACCGTCTACGGCATCGTGAGGCAGAGCGGCGGGATCATCTCGGTCCACAGCGAACCCGGCAATGGGACGCGCTTTGAGATCTACCTGCCGAGGGTGGCTGCGCCGGCCCAGGCTGCGAGTCCCGCCAAGACCACGGCTCCCTCGCCCCGGGGGGATGAGACCATCCTGATCGTAGAGGACGAGAGCGCGGTCCGCAACCTCCTCGACCGAGTGCTGAGCTCGTTGGGCTACACCACCCGGATGACGGGGAACGCGGACGAGGCTCTTGATGTCATCGCGGACTCATCCCAGCATGTCGACATCCTCGTGACCGACATGGTGCTGCCCGGAGCCGTGCAGGGAGACATGCTCGCGCAACAAGCACGCGTGCTGCGCCCGGGGTTGCCCATCATCCACATGTCGGGTTACACGGGAGACACCATGGCGGACGCCGGACGGCTGGACCCTGGGGTCAACTTCCTGGAGAAGCCCTTCCGGCCCGAAGCCCTGGCGCACATGGTGCGCAGAGTCCTGGACGACGTAACAGACCCACCGGCATAACAGGCGGGTCAGAGGAGGGCCTCTCCGGGCTCGTGATCGAGCCACGTGGGCACGGCCGTCCACGCTGCCCGAAGGAGCTTCCGGTGAGCGCGACACTCGGGATCATGATAGCCGAGCAGGGTCCAGAAACGCGGCGAGTGGTTCATCTCCACGGTGTGGCAGAGCTCATGTAGCAGCACGTGCTCGACCACGCTCGGCGACAGGAAGAGAAGTCTCACATTCAGGGATATTGTGTTGCGCCGGGAGCAACTCGCCCACCGGGAATGCTGGTGCCGTATCGAGATCCTGCCGTGCGCCAGCCGGTGCTTCAGGGCGAGCTCCTCGAGCCTGGGGACCAAAACCCGCCTCGCCCTCCGGCTCAGCCAGCGGCAGAGCGCGTCTCTGCAGGAGCCGAAGTCGTCCGGATCGCCGATGACGACAAGACGGCCGTCGGAGCGCTCCCGCACGACCGAGGCGGACGCCTTGGGCGACGACGCCGCGCGTGTCGTCCGCAGCCGATACTCCACCCGCCACTCCTCGCCCACGGCCGGCAGCACGATCCGCTCCGGTAACCGCGGCGGATCGGCCTCCAACCGGCGCCGCCGGGCCTCGGTCCGATCCCTGATGCGCGCTCCGGCCCGCTCGATCCAGTCCCTCTTGCTCTCGAGCAACCCGGGTATCTTGCGCTGATCGAAGCGCCGGGGCACCACCACTTCCAGCCCCCCGTCCGCACTCATCACCAGCCGCACACGACGCGCCCGGGCGCTCTCCCGCACGGAGTAGCCGGGGAGTGTCCCGCAGGGCTGCTGCAGGGTGTCGCGGGCCAAACGGGAGCTACCCCACCAGCCTCGCGTCCAGTGTGATCTCAGGCACCGCGGCGAGAGCCTTGGACACGGGGCAATCGGACTTTGCGGCGAGGGCCAGCTCCTGGAACTCCTCGTCCTTCACCCCGGGCACCGCCGCCTCGCACACGAGGTCTATCCGCTTGATCGCGGGTCCCGCTCCCAGCCGGACCGCCGCCGTCGCGTGGATGCGCTCCGGCGTGTAGCCCTTCTCGCTCAGGAGAGCAGCCAGGAACATCGAGAAACACCCGGCGTGCGCCGCGCCGATGAGCTCCTCGGGATTGGTCCCGGCCCCCTCTTCGAACCGGGAAGAGAAGGTGTACGGTCCCTCATAGAGACCGCTCGCCAACCTCATCGTGCCGGCGCCCTCGTTGAGGGTGCCTCTCCAGGTCGCTTCAGACTTGCGTGTGGGCATCTTAGGCTCCTTACGACTCGATGCGCTAGCCGGCCGTCCCATCTTCGAGCTCTTCGTCCTGCACGTCCCTCCCGGCCGGCAGGTTCAGGCCGGCGCTCTGACCGGTCACGTCGCGGGCGCCGGTGGCCGCCAGGGCTTCCTCGTCCACCACGCCGGGCTCGAACGGACAGGCCTCGGAGTAGACCATCTCCGCCTGCTGCTTGAGGATCTGCCACCGGGTGCACACATGCCTCTGCGCCTTGTCCCACAGCATCTCCGCCGCCTCGGGATGAGCCTTCTTGAGCATGTTGTAGCGGTTCTCGGTGGGCACGAAATCGCTCACCGGCAGCATCGGATCCTTGGAGTCGATCTGCAGGGGGTTCTTACCCTGAGCCGCCAGCCGGGGGTCGAAGCGGTAGCAGATCCACGAACCCGACTCCACGGCCAGCTTCTGGTGCTCGTATCCTCTGCTCATGTCGAACCCCATGCTGATGCAGTGGCTGTAGGCGATGATGAGGCTGGGGCCGTCGTAGGACTCGGCCTCCACGAAAGCCCGCACGGTCTGCGAGTCGCTGTAGCCCATCGCCACCTGGGCCACGTAGATGTTGCCGTAGGTCATGGCGATGGAGCCCAAGTCCTTCTTGCCGATGGTCTTCCCTCCGGCGGCGAACAGAGCCACCGAGCCCATCGGGGTGGCCTTGGACATCTGCCCGCCTGTGTTCGAGTACATCTGGGTGTTCAGCACCAGCAGGTTGATGTTCCGCTGCGAAGCAAGGACGTGGTCCAGACCCCCGTAGCCTATGTCGAAGGCCCAGCCGTCGCCTCCCACCCCCCAGACGCTCTTCTTGACGAGATAGTCGGCCACTCCCAGTAACTGGCCGTATCGGTAGTCCGACCCGTCTTTCGCCATGGCGGCCCGCAGCTTGGCCTTCAGCGCAGCCACCCGGGCCCGTTGAGCCGCGATCTCGGCCTCGTCCCCCTGCCTGGACGACAGCAGGGCGGCGGCCAAGTCGGTCCCGATGGCGTCGCGGAGCGAATCCACCAACTCCCTGGCGAACTCCGCGTGCTTGTCCACGGTCAGGCGAAGGCCGTAGCTGAACTCCGCCGCGTCTTCGAACAGCGAGTTGTTCCATGTGGGCCCCCGGCCGTCCTTGTTGACGGTGTACGGAGTGGTGGGCAGATTGCCCCCGTAGATGCTGGAACACCCGGTCGCGTTGCCTATGAGCAGCCGGTCGCCGACCAACTGCGTGAGGAGCTTGATGTACGGGGTCTCTCCGCAGCCGGCGCAGGCCCCCGGGTACTCAAAGAGCGGCCTCAGTAGCTGACTGCCCTTGACGGTGTTCACGCGCACATCGGACCGGTCGGGGTCGGGGATGGCGAGGAAGAAGCGGTAGTTCTCCCGCTCTTGCTCGCGCAGCGGCGGCTGGAAGGCCATGTTGATGGCTCTCCGCTCGGGATCGGCCTTGTCCCTGCCGGGGCAGATGTTGACGCACGCGGCGCAACCCGTGCAGTCCTCGGGCGCCACCTGGACCGTCCACTTCCTGCCGGCGTGCTCCTTGCCCTTGGCATCCACCGACTTGAATGCAGGCGGGGCGCCCCCAAGGGCCTCCGCGGCGTAGATCTTCGTGCGGATGGTGGCGTGCGGGCAGTGCAGCGAGCACTTGCCGCACTGGATGCAGAGCTCCGGTTCCCACACCGGGATCTCGAGAGCGATGTTGCGCTTCTCCCACTTGGTGGTGTCGACGGGCCAGACCCCGTCCTCCGGGATCTGGCTCACGGCCAGCTTGTCCCCGTCTCCGGCCATGATCCACGCCGTCACGTGCCGCACGAAATCCGGCGCTTCGGGAGGCACCAACCTGGGCTTCCGCTGGGTGCTGGTGACCGCGGCCGGCACGGGGATCTCGTGCAGGTTGGCGATTGCCTGGTCGACGGCCTTGTAGTTCATCTCCACGACCTTGTCGCCGCGCTTCCCATAGGTCTTCTTGATGGCGGCCTTGATGGCGGCGACGGCCTCGGCCGGCGGGATGATTTTGGAGAGGTAGAAGAAGCAGGTCTGCATGATGGTGTTGATGCGCCCACCCATGCCGGCCTGCTTGGCCACTTCGTAGGCGTTGATGGCGTACACCTTCAGACCCAGGTCTATGATCCGCTCCTGGGTCTCCATGGGCAGCCGGTCCCAGACCTCGTCGGCCGGGAAGGGCGCGTTGAGAAGGAAGGTGCCCCCCGGCACCGCCGCCGAGATGGTCTTGTAGCGCTCCAAGAAGGCCCATACGTGGCAGGCGATGAAGTCGGCCTCGTCCACCAGGTACGCGGAGCGGATAGGCTGGGGACCAAAGCGCAGATGGCTCACGGTGAGGACGCCGGCCTTCTTGGAGTCGTACACGAAGTAGCCCTGCACGTAGTTGTCGGTGTCGTCGCCGATGATCTTGATGGAGTTCTTGTTGGCCCCCACGGTGCCGTCGCTGCCGAGACCGTAGAACAGGGCTCGGTAGACGTCGGCGGGCTCGGTGGTGAAGGCCGGGTCGTACTCCAGGCTGGTGTGAGTTACGTCGTCATTGATGCCGACGGTGAAGTGGTTCTTCGGCTCCGGCTTGGCCAGCTCGTCGAACACGGCCTTGACCATGGCCGGAGTGAACTCCTTGCTGGAGAGGCCGTAGCGCCCCCCGATGACCCCGGCCTCAAGGCCCGTCTCGGCCAGGGCGTTCACCACGTCGAGATAGAGGGGTTCTCCGGCCGCGCCCGGTTCCTTGGTGCGGTCGAGCACCGCCAAGCTTCTCACCGTCTTGGGGAGGGCGGCCACGAAGTGCTTGACGCTGAAAGGCCGGTAGAGCCGGACTTTCAGCACCCCCACCCTCTCCCCCCGGGCCGTCAGATACTCGACGGTCTCGTGGGCCGTCTCCGCGCCCGAACCCATGAGCACGATCACGCGCTCGGCATCGGGGGCGCCGACATAGTCGAAGAGGTGATACTCCCGTCCGGTGAGCGCCGCTAACCGGTCCATATACTCCTGCACCACCTCCGGGCAGGCCACATAGTACCGGTTGACGGTCTCCCGGCCCTGGAAGTACACGTCGGGGTTCTGGCTGGTACCCCGCAGAGTGGGACGGTCGGGTGTCATGGCCCGCTCCCGGACAGTAAGCACGTACTCCTCGTCGATCATGGCCCGGAGCACGTCGTCGCCCATAAGCTCGAACTTCTGGACCTCATGGGAGGTGCGGAAGCCGTCACAGAAGTGGATGAACGGGACCCTCGACTTGAGCGTCGCCGCGGTGCCCACCAGAGCGAGGTCGTGGGCCTCCTGCACGGAGTTCGACGCCAGGAGCGCGAACCCGGTCTGCCTCACCGCCATGACGTCCTGATGGTCGCCGAAGATGCTGAGAGCCTGCGCCGCGATGGACCGGGCCGTCACGTGCCAGCACGTCGGCGTCAACTCGCCCGCGATCTTGTACATGGTGGGGATCATGAGGAGCAGACCCTGGCTGGCGGTGAAGGTGGTGCTGAGCGAACCGGCCTGCAGCGCTCCATGCACGGCCGCCGCGGCTCCGCCTTCCGATTGCATCTCCACCACCACGGGCACCGATCCCCACAGGTTGGTCTTGCCTGAGGCGCTCCAGGCGTCGGCATGCTCCGCGATCGGGCTGGATGGGGTGATGGGGTAGATGGCGATGACTTCGTTGACCTTGTGGGCCACGTGGGCGATAGCCTCCGTGCCGTCCATCACTGCCATGTTGGTTCCCATGGGGGTCCTCTCAGTCAACGCCCTCGGCATCGGGATCCGAGGTCCCGGCTTCAGGGCTCGATCTACGCGTCTCGATACAACGTTCTACCCGGCGGGTTCCTCGCTCAAGCTTCCCGCCAGGCACTGGTACAAGATGGCCATGCGGACCGCCAGGCCCGACTCGACCTGATGCAGGATCAAGGAGCGGTCGTCGTCGGCCAGGTCGGCCGAGAGCTCCACCCCTCGGTTGATGGGCCCCGGGTGCATCACCCGCTGCCCGGCCTTGACCCTGTACGGCGACAGCCCCCAGACCCTGCTGTATTCGCGCAGCGAGGGTACCGGCGGCACCTTGCCCTTGGCCCGCTCGAGTTGCATGCGCAGGAGGTATATGACGTCGACATCCTCCAGGGCGTCGAGGTCGTGGTAGATGGGCGCGTCCCAGTACTCGATGCCGGGCGGCATCAGAGTCGGCGGACCCACGAGACGCACCTCGATGCCCATCTTGCGGAAGCCGAAGAGGTCGGAGCGGGCCACGCGGCTGCGGAGAATGTCTCCCACGATGGCCACCTTGAGCCCCGCGAGCTCACCGTACACCCGCCGCAGACTGTACAGGTCGAGCAGGCACTGCGTGGGGTGCTCCCCCGTCCCGTCGCCGGCGTTGACCACCGAGGCGTTCGTGTACCGGGTGGCCATGCGCGACGCCCCCACCCGCGGGTGGCGCATGACGATAATGTCGGGCCGGTAACTCTCGAGCGTGAGAATGGTGTCCTTGAGGCTCTCCCCTTTGGAGACGCTGGACGAGGACTCTTTGATGTTGATCACGTCGGCCGAGAGCCGTTTGCCGGCCAGCTCGAACGACGACTGCGTACGGGTGGACGGTTCCATGAAGACGTTCACTATGGTGCGCCCACGTAGAGTCGGGACCTTCTTGATGGAGCGAGAGGCGACCTCGAGAAAGCCGTCGCTCAGCCTGAAGAGGTTGTCGATGTCGCCCGCGGTGAAATCATCGATGGAGATCAGGTGCATATCGGTACCCTTTCGGCCTCACAGGACACGTTTAAAGGTTCGCCTGCCAACGGGATTGTATCGCGCCGCGGGCGGCGACTCCAGCACGTTCGCGCGCACAGCCTGAGGCTCATCTCCCGCGACCGAGGCTCGCTTGCCCGTGCCGCCCTCCGGTCAGAGGGCCTTCAGGAACCGATATCCCCAGTCGATCACGTCCCGCTCCAGGACGGTCGCGCAGTTGGCTTCCCACAGCCCCGACTCTATATCCCGCCGCAGGCGGTCGAGACCCTCCTCCAGTGTGGTCGAGTCGGCCAGGGCGAACACTGAGATGCAGGCCCGCACCTCGGGGTCCAGGTACATTTCCGGCCGTCTCCACCCCGAAGCCCAGAAGCAGTCCTCCAGATCATGGGGCACCAGCCAGGAAGTGACGGTCACCCGTCTCCGCGAGTGCAGTTCCAGCAGCCCACGAACCTCCTCCAAAGGAGGCAGGAGACGCAGCCCTCTCTGGTGAACCTCCGGGAAGTAGTCGCGTAGCCACGGGAGCTCCTCCAGCCTGGGATCGAGTGTGAACCACACAATGGGACCCGCCGGACAGATGCGGGCCATCTCCGCGATCGCGGTCTCGAGGTCCGAGAAGTGATGCGAGGCAAGGATGCATAACACCCCATCCACCGATGCCCCACCCAGAGGGAGAGCCTCCGCCACACCGCCAAGCCAGACGACCCGCGGATGAGGCGCCGCCTGGGCACGCATGACGGCCGAGGGCTCGACGGCCTCCACCAGAAAGCCGACATCGGCCATCGCACGAGCGTAGTTGCCCGTGCCGGCGCCGATGTCGGCGAGGATCGCGGGAGGTTCCAGGGCGAGAACCTCCGCCAGGGCCCCGACGAGGCGCGGGTCCGCGCACCGGTGCTTCGCGTAGCCTACACCAATCCGATCGTAGACCCTCCTCACCGGCCCCCTTTCACCTGTACGCCCCCGCACGGCCGCTACTCCTGGATGATGACCTCATCCACCCCGTCTTCTTCGGTCAGATGGACCACCACCCGCTCGCTGCGGCTGGTGGGGACGTTCTTGCCCACGAAGTCGGGCCTGATGGGCAGGTCGCGGTGGCCCCGGTCGACCAGCACCGCCAGCCGCACCGCCTGGGGGCGGCCGTAGTCGAAGAGAGCGTCGATGGCCGCCCGGATGGTGCGGCCCGTGTAGAGCACGTCGTCGACCAGCACCACGACCTTCTCGTTGATGTCGAAGGGCAGGTCGGTGGTGCGAACCTTGGGCTGCCCGTACTCCCTGCCCAGACGGATGTCGAGGTCGTCACGGTAGAAGGTGATGTCGATGGCGCCGGTCGGCGGCTTGATCGAGTAGAAGGTGTCGAAGAGCTCGGCAAGACGAGCCGCCAACTCCACCCCTCCGCTCTGGATGCCCACCAGTACCACTGCGGCCAGGTCGGGGGCCTGCTCCGCGATCTCGTGGGTCATGCGGGCGAGCGTCCGCCCGATCTGCTCTTCGTCCAAGAGGACCTTGGACTTGCGCCCCTGGTCGCTGCTCCTGTCCGCCACGGCACTCACCAGCCTTTCGCGAGATACGTCCGCCTCTTCTCTTCCAGGGCAACCAAGAGAGCCTCGTGCGAATCGACGAAGGCGCGCACCCCCTCCCGTTCCAGCGCGCCGGCCACCTCGAACATGTCGATGCCGAGAGCGCGCAACTCCGCCAGATGAGCGGCCGCCTCGTCCACACCCGCCGTTACCGTCTCCGCCGGCACGCCGTGATCGCGAAAGGCGTCCATGGTGGCGAGAGGCATCGTGTTCACCGTGTCGGGCCCTATCAACTCCTGCACGTAAAGGATATCGCTGTGCGCGGGGTCTTTGGTGCTCGTGCTGGCCCATAGAGGCCTCTGGGCGGTCGCCCCGAACGCCTCGAGGGTGGCCCACCGCGCCCCGGAGAAGGTCTCCCGGAACAGCCGGTAGGCGCATTTGGCGCTGGCAACCGCGGTTCTGCCCCGTAGCTCGGGGCGATCACCCAGACGCCTGTCGACGGCGGTATCCAGGCGGCTCACGAAGAAGCTCGCCACGCCGTGCACCTGGCCCGGCAGAGGGACGGCCTCCCCCGCGGCCCGGCGGGCCTCCAGCGCTTCCAGCCCCGAAAGGTGAGCCTCCATGACCGCCTCATACCGCTCCAGAGAGAAGATCAGCGTCACGTTCACAGAGCAGCCGTAGGCGGTGAGGTCTCGAATGGCGGCCACGCCCTCCTCCGTGGCCGGCACCTTTACCAACACGTTGGGGCGGTCGACCAGAGCCCGGACCCGCATGGCCTCAGAGACCGTGCCCTGGACATCATGAGCGAGAGTGGGAGACACCTCGATGCTGACCCAACCATCACGGGAGCCCGTGGCCAGGTACACCGGGCGCAGTTGATCCGCCGCCAGCCGGATGTCTTCGATCATGAGCGCCTCCATGATCTCCCCGGCGCTCGCTCCCTCGGACGCGAGACGGCGCACCTCCTCGTCGTAGCCGGAGCTCCTCACGATCGACTTGTGGAAGATCGTAGGATTGGAGGTGACCCCTGAGATGCCGTCCTCCTCTATGAGGGTCTGCAACCTCCCGGCCAGCAGGAGATCCCGGCCGATGTCGTCGCACCAGACACTCTGCCCGAAATCACCCAGGCGGGCCAAAGGACTCCGTGCCCTATCCGCCGTCACCCGATCATCTCCATGGCCTTCTTGACCACTCGTCCACTGGCAAGGCCCAGCTTCTCATAGAGCACCTCCGCCGGCGCCGATGCCCCGAAGCGGTCGATGCCGATCACGGCCCCCTCTGATCCCACGTACCGCTCCCAGCCGAAGGTGGAGCCGGCCTCGACGGCCACACGGGCCTTGATCTCGGGAGGCAGTACCTTCTCTTTGTACGCGGCCGTCTGCGCCTCGAACAACTCCCAACTGGGCAGCGCCACCACCCGTGCTGTCACTCCGCGCCCCGCCAGGGCCCCAGAGGCCTCCAGGGCGATGTGGACCTCTGAACCCGTGGCCAGCAGGATGACGTCAGGCCTCCCGCGGCCCGCGTCCTCGAGGATGTACCCACCTTTGAGCAACCCCTCGGCAGGCGCCAGACCGTCACGATCGAGCACGGGGAGGCTCTGCCGGCTCAGCACCAGGAGGGTAGGGCCCTTGCGCCTGCTCAGCGCGGCCTGCCAGGCCACCACCGTCTCCGCCGCGTCGCTCGGGCGGATCACGACCAGTCCCGGCATAGCCCGCAGGGAGGCCAGGTGCTCGATGGGCTGATGGGTGGGGCCGTCCTCTCCCAGAGCGACGCTATCGTGAGTGAGGACGTACACCACGGGCAGACGCATGAGGGCCGCCAGGCGGATGGCCGGCCTCATATAGTCGGTGAACACGAGGAACGTGCCGCCGAAGACGAAGAGGCCGCCGTGCAGAGCCATGCCGTTCAGAACACCGCCCATGGCGTGCTCGCGCACTCCGAACCGCAGGTTGCGTCCGGTGCGCCCGCCGGCCTGGAAGTCCCCCAGTCCCGCCAGATACGTGTTGTTCGACGGGGCGAGGTCGGCCGAACCGCCCACCAGTGTGGGCATCATGCCGGCCAGGGCGTTCAGCACCTTGCCCGAAGCCGCCCGAGTGGCGATCTTCTCACCCGGGGTGAACCGCGGCAGCCCGGCCTTCCAACCGGCGGGGAGCCTCCCCTCGAGCGCCGCCCCCCACTGCCGCGCCAGCTCTGGGTGGGCCGACTCGTAGCCGGACAGTACCTCCCGCCAGCGGGCCCTCGCTTTCGCGCCGCCGGCCGCCACCTTCGCGTATCTCTTGCGCACCCGCTCCGGCACGGCGAAGGACAGGTCGCCCGGCCAGCCCAGAGCCTCCTTGGTGGCCCGGGTCTCGTCCACCCCAAGAGGCGCGCCGTGAGCGTCCGCGCTACCTGCCTTTCTGGGGCTGCCGTAGCCGATCACGGTCCGCACCTTGATGAGGGTGGGCCTGACCGTCTCTGTCCGGGCGGCCTTGAGCGCCTCGTCGATGGCACCGAGATCGTTGCCGTCGGCCACTGTCAGCACCTGCCATCCGTAGGCCTCGAACCTCAGCCCCACATCCTCAGTGAAGGCCAGGTGGGTGCCGCCCTCGATGCTGACCTGGTTGTCGTCGTACAGGCAGATGAGCTTGCCCAGCCCAAGATGGCCCGCCAGCGAGGCTGCCTCGGCAGTCACCCCCTCCATGAGGTCGCCGTCGCCCACCATGACATACGTCCGGTGGTCCACCACCCGGTGGCCCCGGCGGTTGAACGTCGCTCCCAGGAAGGCCTCCGCTATGGCCATCCCCACGGCGTTGGAGAAACCCGCTCCCAACGGCCCCGTGGTGGTCTCCACCCCGGGGGTCAACCCACGCTCGGGATGTCCGGGTGCCCGGCTGCCCCACTGCCGGAAAGCCTCCAACTGCTCGATGCCCAGGTCGAAGCCGGCCAGATGGAGAAGCGCGTAGAGCATCGCCGACCCGTGCCCACAGCTCAACACGAACCGGTCCCGGTCCGGCCACGCCGGGTCGGCGGGGTCGAACTTCAGGTGCCGCGTCCAGAGGACGTGCGCCATGGGAGCCGCCCCCAGAGGCATCCCCGGATGACCGGAGTTCGCCTTCTGCACCGCATCGATGGCCAGCGTGCGGATGGTGGCGACCGCCAACTCGTCGAGGTCGCGACCCGCGGCCAGACTGTCCGGGAACGCATCAGCCATGTACCTGCCTCCTTGGGGTGGTCCTGTCGGATGTCATCGAAGTATCGGCCATCCTGCCGCCTGAGCGGCCTCCAGCAGGGGAGGACGGGGGTTGACGGCCACCGGATGGCCGACCGACCTGAGTAGAGCCAGGTCGGAACCGTGGTCCGCGTAGGCCCAGCAGTCCTCCGCCTTCATGTCCCAGCGGGCTATGAGCTCCGCCGCGATGCGCACCTTCTCTTCGTCGATGGGGATGGCCCCCTCCAGACGACCTGTGTAGCGCCCGTCTTCCAGCTGGCAGGCGGTGCCCGCGTAGTCGGCGATGCCCAACCTGGCGCACAGGGCCTTCACCACCGGCTCCAACGCCGCCGAGATCACAGCCACCCGGTCACCTTCGGCGCGGTGCTCGGCAAGGGCCGCCGACGCGGCCGGGTGCATCCGGGGCATGAGCACCTCGTCGGTAAAGCGGGTCATGAGCTCTTCCACCTCCGACACGGTCAGCCCCTTGAACACATGGGCCCCTTTCTCGCGGGCATCGGCGGTCACCCTGTAGAAGCCCGCCTTGTAGCCCAGGAACCAGAGACCGGTGCCGATCAGGAACGCCCAGCCCGCCACTCCCGCCTTACGGAGGAACTTGACCAGAAGGAGCGTCGTCTGGCCGATGACAAGGGTGCCGTCCAGGTCGAAGAAGGCCGCTGCCGGGACCTTGGCCTCCGCGGCCGGCCGCCCACCGCTCCCGGGCGGAACGCCTGACTCGAGGGATGCGTTTTCGGCGGCATCATTCACGGTGCCTGAAGTCTAGCATCCAGGGCGTGTCTACCGGCCCACCGAAGCCCGCAGTCTGGTCAACGTCGCGGCCAGATCCGCCGGCAACGGCGACGCCACGTCGATGGCCTCCGCCGTCATCGGATGGACGAACGACAGACGGTGGCTGTGCAGGAACTGCCTCCCCAGGCCCAGCGTGTCGCGCCGAGCGTACATCGGATCCCCAGCCACCGGGTGGCCGATGGCGAGGAAATGCACCCGGATCTGATGAGTCCGGCCCGTGTCCAAACGCGCCTCCACCAGCGTGAAATCGCCCAGGCGTTCCAGCACGCGGAAATGAGTGCGCGCCTCGCGGGCGGCCACTCCCCCGATGGTCATCGATTTGCGCCGCGCCGGGTCGCGCCCCACGGGCGCTTCGATGGTGCCGCTCTCCGCGGCGAACGCACCGTGCACCAAGGCGAGATAGCGGCGATCGACGGCCTTGCGCCGCATCATAGCTACCAGCCGCCGGTGGACTTCCGGCGACTTGGCCACCACGAGCAGTCCCGTCGTGTCTTTGTCGAGCCGGTGGACGATCCCAGGGCGGAATCCCTCACCCCCGGAGAGCCCGTGCCCGAGCAGAGCGTGCACCAGAGTGCCCGTTGCATGACCTCGAGACGGGTGCACGGGCATGCCGGCCGGCTTGTCGGCCACAAGAAGCCACTCGTCTTCGTAGAGCACCGGCACCTCATGGGTCTCGGCGACCAGGTCCAGAGGCTCCTCCCGCGGAAGCGACACCTCCACCACCTGGCCTTCCCCGAGGACATGGCTCTTCACCCGGACCGCTCCGTCCACCGTCACGGCCCCCGCCCGGATCAGAGTCGCTACTCGGGACCGGCTGGCCATCTCCGGGCGCCCGCCCAGGAACACGTCCAGGCGCGCGCCCGCCTCGTCCGGAGAGACCACGTACCGATGGAGCATCGCGCCTGTGGCGGGACCGTCCACTAGGACGACGCGGGACCCCGCCGCCCCGCCCTGTAGAGCCGCACCGCCTCCCACACCAGTCCGATGACGATGGCTGCGATGCCGGCGTCGATGAACACGTCGGCCATGTTGAAGTTCGGCCAGTGGGGGAACTTCAGGAAGTCGGTCACGTGTCCGTCGCCGCTCAACCGCTGGACCAGGTTGCCGACGCTACCCCCCACCACCGCGCCCCCGGCGATGCCGGCGAGCCAGGCCCTGCGCTCCATCAGCACGTAGAAACCCACCACCGCCAGAGCCACGAAATTGGCCACGATGATGAAAGTGCTCTTGCCCCCCAGGAGCCCGAAAGCGGCTCCGTCGTTGGCCGTGCGGTCGAGGTAGAAGAAGGAGAAGACCCGGATGGTCTCGTCCAGGGCGATCCGCTGCTCGGCCAAGTGCTTGGTCACCAGGTCCACGGCCAGACAGACCCCGGCCATCACCACGAAGAGAGACCACTTGAGTGCAAGGCGGCCCCTGGAAGAGCGCATGGTGGGCCCGGACGTCACCGGAAGCGGCTCTTGGTCAGCGGTCCCGCTCTTCGAGGCGCTTGCAGTCGACGCACAAAGTGGCGAAGGGGGCGACCCGCAGCCGTCCCTCTCCGATCGCCTTCCCGCATTTGTCACAGCGTCCGTAGCTCCCATTCTCCAGTTTGTGCAGAGCCCGGTCGATCTGCGCCAGCGCCGCTCGGGCGTTGTTCTGCAAGGTGAGATCTATCTCGCGGTCCAGAGTGACCGCGGCAGTCTCGGCCATGTGCTGATCGTAGGGGCTCTCCTCGGAGGAATCCTCCAGAGACTCCGAGAGATCCGCGTCCAACTCGGCGATCTCCCGGGTAAGACGCTCCCGCTCCTGGAGAAGTTGCCGTCTCAGCGCCCTGCGATCCAATTGCCTACTGCCTTTCGCCGGGAGGTCTCCCTCCACCAGCCCAGTAAGTCGGGTCCGTAGCTCCGGCTCATCGATGCCCCTGAAGGCTACCACCTTATCCCGACTCCCGTGGCCTGCTTCGATGCTAACGTCGTTTCGGCGCAGGTCCAGCCACCCGGCCAGGGCCTCCACGAGCTGCCGGTTCGCCCGGTTGTCTTCGGGGGGTGCGTTGACAGAGACCTTGAGACGGTCCCCGTAGACGCCGCGCACGGCCGTGCGTGGAGCGGAAGGAGTGAGGCGCACTCCCAGCAGCAGGCCCTCGCGCCCCGCGGTCAAGCCGAGCGCCGCCCCAGGGCGAGCCGGCGGCCGCCGATCACCACTCGAAATCGCGCCCTTTTTGCCTGTTCGTGCCATCCTCACCCGGGAACGTGTCGTCGACATCGTCTATTTGCCGCCCAAAAAAGAACCCTCGGAGAGAGTCGTCGCTCACGGGCTCGCTAGGAGAAGGCGCAGGCCCCTCGGAGACCGACTCGGCCGTGACATCATCCGTCGCGCCCCCGGCCGCCTTTTTGATTTGCTCGGCGATATAGGACTCCGCGGCTAGACGGGTCTCGGGCAAGGGCGCCTCGGTCTCCTCGGTAGGTATCTCTTCCTCGTTGACGGGCGTGGCGGGCCGCGCCTGTGCGAAGACCGGGGCCTCAGGAGCGACCGCCGCCCGGGCCTCGGGGGCGACCGCCCGGGCCTCGGGGGCCCGAGAAGCGACAGGCGGATCCTGGCGCGCGACCGGCGGAGCCTGAGGAGAGACGGCTGGAGCGTCAGGGACCCGCGAGGCGACCGCCGCGGCCATCGCAGTGTCGGTGGGCGCTTGAGAGGCAGGGGCAGCGGCCTGTGGCGCCGCGACCGGCATCGAGGCGCCGGGCTGCAGGGCGGGCGCCGGCTCGGGGATGGCCGTCCGGACATCCTGGGCTGCCGCAGAAACCTCCGCCGCCCGTGCCTCGGGCATCTGCTCCGCAGAGGCTGCGGCCTCAGCCGTTGGCGCCTCGGCGGACTGGGCCTGCTCAGCTGCGGCCGTCGAGGCCTCGGTGGACGCTATCGCCGCGTCGTCCAGCAGCCTCAGGTAGCCTTCCAGCAACGACCTGAACTTGAAGCGGAAGTCTTCTTCCAGGCGCTTCAACTGGACCAGCGTCTGCTGCGCCTTCTGACTCTCGCTGTATGAGTCGTTGACGATCCCCCTGGCCTTGAGCTGGGCGTCGCGGAGGATCAGCTCGCTCTCCTTGTGCGCGTTGGTCCTGATCTCCTCGGACTGGAGTTGCGCGGCGATGAGGGTCTTCTCGAGAGCATCCCTCACCTGCGCATGGCCGGCGATCTGCTCGTCGAGGCGCTGAGCGCGATCCTGCAGCTCCATGTTCTCCTGGAACAGTCGCTCGAACTCGTCCGCCACCTCATCGAGGAAGATGTCCACCTCCTCGTCGGAGTAGCCACGCACGGAGCGCCTGAACTCTTTTCGTCGGATGTCGAGAGGCGTGATCTTCATTTCGCTCCCCCTTCGCTTGGGGCGGCCCGCTCCAAGGCTGCCGGCCGTCCTTCTCTTGGTCTATTCAATCACGCGGGGCCTGGCCGCGTCTCACTGTCTACGGCTCCCGAGCGGCCGCTCGCTCCGCCGCCCGGATGAACGCTCCACGGATCGCCCTATCCTCCAGGACGGCCAGCCCGGCGATGGTAGTGCCGCCCGGAGAAGCCACCCGGTCTTTGAGATCGGCCGGCGACCCGGGATGGTCCTGCAGCAAGAGGCCCGCAGCCAACAAGGTCTGACGCACGAACGCCCGGGCGGCGGGTCTTGCCAGACCGGCCTCCACGGCACCCTCTTCTATGCCCTCCAGAGCCGCGGTGAGGAAGCCCATCGACGAGCGGCTCACCGCGACGCCGGCAGCCAGCATGCTCTCGGGCACGACCTGGACACTGCCTACAGTATTCAACAGACTCACGATCCGTCCTACCGTCTCGGGAGGCGTTCCCTCCTCCGGACATAGAAGGATGGCTCTCGCGCCGGGTCCGGCCTCCGATCCGACTGCGGCTCTGAAGAGGACCGGCTCCTCACCGAGGACCGACCGCAGCTCCGCCAGGGTGGCCCGGTCTCCCTCCAGAACCACAGCCGGCACACTCCCGTCGACCTGTTGCAGCGACGCCACCACGCTCACGCCGTCGACCTGAGCCAGAGCGGCGCCCAGACGCCCTTCACCCACCACGCATGTCGTCGCTTCCATGAGAGTCCTGTCCTGACGCCGCCGCGATGCGCGCGGGCCGTCAGAACTGGTTGAAGAAGCCCTTCTCCAGCAGGCGTTGGCGTTCCTCAGCCGAGACCTCCACGTTCTTGGGGGTCAGCAGGAACACCTTGTCGGCCACACGCTGCATGCCCCCGTCCAGCGCGTAGGTGAGCCCGCTCGCGAAGTCGATGAGTCTCTTGGCCAGATCGGTCTCACTCGACTGCAGGTTCAGGATGACCGGGATGTCGCCCTTGAACTTGTCGGCGATGACCTGGGCGTCGTTGAAGTTCTTGGGCATGACCAGGTGCACCCGCACCGGAGGCTGCTCCACGGGGGTGGGCAGAGGCCTGAGGGATCCGCCCCGCTGCCCGGAGACAGGCGCGCGCTGGCCTCGATAGGGATCTTCCGCGAAGATGTCGTCGAACTCGGTGGGCTGCCGGCGACGGCCGCCCCGATCGATCTTGCGGACGTTCTGGCGGTCTCTCTCCCGGTAGGTGGGCTCTATCTCTTGGGGGACGCTGAACGTGTCGTCCTCATAGTCCTCGTCCTCATCGGCGAGGCCGAAGTACACCAGGGTCTTGTGCCACAAGCCACCGCCTGCCATCCTATCCTCCTTATGCCTGTGAGAAGAGCGCGCTTCCCAATCTGACGATCGTGGCGCCTTCTTCGACAGCTACTTCGTAATCGTTACTCATCCCCATGGACAGTTCGGACAGTTCGTAGCGGCCGGTGAACACAGTGGCCAGACGGTCGCGAAGCTCGCGCAGACCCCGGAAGCTCGGCCTTGCCGACTCTGGGTCCGCCGCCAATGGGGCCATGGTCATGAGCCCCACGAAAACGACCTTCCGGTAGGCTGAAGCCTGCTCCAGAAAGGCCTCCGCAGCCTCCGGGAGGATACCATACTTGGTATTTTCCCTGCTCACGTTGACCTCTAACAGCACCCGCACCTCCGACTCCGCCCGCTTGTTCAACTCTTCCACCAACGACATCGCTTCGACCGAGTGGATCATGGTGGCATACGGCAAGACCTGCCGAACCTTCCGGCTCTGCAGATGACCTATGAAGTGGAACTCGAACGCCTCGTTCCACTCCCGCCATTTCGCTTCCAGCTCATCTGCCCTGTTCTCCCCCACCAGGCGTATTCCTGCCCCTTGGAGGGCGCCCATCTCGTCCACGCGCAGATACTTGGTGGCCACGAGAAGCCGGGGAGAGTCGGTACGGCCACTCCGGCGGCACGCGCCGGCGATGCGCCGCTCGACGTCCTCGAGACTGCCGCGCAGCCTCTCCGGGTCGAGCTTCACGGGGACGCCACCCAGGCTGCGCAGCCCTGCCGGCCGGTCACCGGACCTTCCTTGCGGTAGGAGTAGAAGAGGTCGGTGTTGCACGCCGTGCATAGGCGGGGGTTCACCACCTGCTCGGGGCGGATGCCGAGTTCCGTGCATGCTCTGGCCGTCGCGGCCCAGAGGTCCACGCGGGGCAGGTCGCCGTCCTCGCCGGAACCCCTTCCCGGGGGCAGGACCACCTCCGAGCCGAAACGGGCGGCGAAGGCCTCCGCGACCTCGACGCCCACTGTGAAGCAGCAGGGGCCGATGCTGGGGCCGATGACCGCCGCCGCCGGCGGGCCGATCATGGCCCGCCCGGCCTGTTGGACTATCCCGCCCAGTATCCCGCGCCATCCTCCGTGCGCGACCGCCATGTCGACCTCTCCGCAGAGGACCACGGGGACGCAATCGGCGAACAGAAGAAGGGCGGCCAGCCCCTTGTCGATCTCGGGATGCAGGGTGAGACCGTCGCAGGGCTCCCCTTCGGGTCCTCCGGCATATTCGGCCGCGCCCGCGACACGCAGGCCGTGGATCTGCGCCGGGCTCACGAGCCGCCGGTCCAGCGAGGCCGCGATACGCGCCCGGTTGCGAGCGACGGCCCCGGCGTCGTCCTCCGAGCGCGGATCCAGATTGAACGAGGAGTAGCGTCCAACGCTGCCGCCTCCGACGCGGGTGGTGAAGAAAGCCCGGAACGGGCCCGGGAAGCGGCAGTCGAGCATGGGGGCGCCGTCGAGCTCTCGGACGTCCATCCTCGGCCTCGCCGCGGGGTCCATGCGCTCCGCGAGCACCTCGGTCAGGGGGCTGCCGTCACGCTCCGCCGTCACACTGATGACTCGTCCCGAACGTCGCTAGTCTTTGTCGCGCAAGAACTTCGGGATGTCGAGGATATCGTCGTCCATCTCGAACGTGTGCGTCTTCGGGGGCAGCATCTCGCCCAGATCGACCGGCGGCCGGGGTACCTCGGTCTCCGCAGGCCGCTCGGCCTGCCTCGCCTGCATCCGTTCCTTGTCGAATCCGGTGGCGATGACCGTCACCCGCACCTGGTCGCCCAGCGATTCGTCGATGACCGCCCCGAAGATGACGTTGGCGTCGGTGTCGGCCGCGTTGGCGATCACCCCGGCCGCCTCGTTCACCTCGAACAGGCCCATGTCGGGAGGACCGCTGATGTTGAGGAGGATGCCCGTGGCTCCCTCGATGGACGACTCCAGGAGAGGCGACGATATGGCCGCCTTGGCGGCCTCCACGCCCCGGTTCTCGCCGCTGGCGAGACCGATCCCCATGAGCGCCGAGCCGGCGTCGTGCATGATGGTCCGTACGTCGGCGAAGTCGAGGTTGATGAGCCCGGGGACGGTTATGAGGTCGGTGATGCCCTGAACGCCCTGGCGAAGCACGTCGTCCGCCACCTTGAATGCCTCGATGATCGAGGTCCGCTTCTCGACCACCTGCAGCAGGCGGTCGTTCGGGATGATGATGAGGGTGTCGACCTTCTTGGACAGGGCCTCGATGCCCGCCTCCGCCTGGCTGGCACGCTTCCTGCCTTCGAAGGTGAACGGCTTGGTGACCACGCCCACGGTGAGGGCCCCCATCTCCCGAGCCAGCTCGGCGATGACCGGAGCGCCGCCGGTACCGGTGCCGCCTCCCTTGCCGGCTGTGACGAACACCATGTCGGCGCCTTTCAGCACCTCCCGGATATCATCCCGGCTCTCCTCCGCCGCTTCGCGACCAACCTCCGGATTGGCCCCGGCGCCGAGGCCCTTGGTGACTTTGCCGCCTATGTGCAGCTTCACGTCGGCATCACACATCAACAACGCCTGCGCGTCGGTGTTTACCGCGATGAATTCGACTCCCTTGAGTCCGGCGTCCACCATGCGGTTGACGGCGTTGGTGCCGCCCCCGCCCACCCCAACGACCTTGATCACCGCAAGGTAGCCGGATCCCGTGTCGCTCATGGTACTCGAACCTCCAAAATCATCTGATCACAGGACTCCAACTTGAACCTTAGCGAGAAGCCCTCAATCGGCGCTTCATCCTTCGACCAGTACGTGGTCCCTCCGTCGATTCCTGCTGAGACGCACGATAGCACTTTCATTTCGCTTTCACAGCCAGCTTGTCGGCTACAGTGGCATCAACGTATTCCAGCTGCTCGCCATCCCTCAAGTGCCGGTCGATGATCTGTAGAGCGGCCATCAACTTCTGCTCGAGCTTCGTCGGGTCTCCGAGCCGCAGTTCGGTGCCCCCTTTGAGCATGATGGTGAGCGCCCCGGAAGGGGATACCAGGATCTCCCTCGCAGATGCCAGACGCTCGTCAGCGTTCTCATCCCCCATGATGACGGCCAACGGCAGCGCCTGCGCAACCGCCTCGGAGACCCGCTGCCCGGCCACAGGCGTCTCGTCCGCAGACGGCACGACCAGGGGCAGGCCCGCCCCCCTTGGCGGGACGACCACCTCGAGCGCCCTGCCGTTCTCGGCCATCAGCCAGACGGCGCCGTCGCCGGCCTGGAGGCGGGCGACCGGCTCATACTCCTCCAAACGGACGTCCAAGGTGTTCGGGAAGCTGCGGTACACCTCGGCCGAGCGCACGTAGGGCAGCGACAGCAGGGCTTCCTCTAGATCGCTTGTCGATAGGCGGAGCAGGTTGTCCCCGATGGCCTCGGAGGCCACTCGGGACACCTCCTCCTGTGCAATACGCTCCGTGGCGGTGGCGGTGACCGTCCGCACGGCGAAGACATCAGAGGAACGCAGCCAGACGAACAGGACCGCGGCCGCCACCAGAAGGGCCAGAACGAAGACCAGACTCGCGCGCCGCCTGCCGCGCTGCCGGCTCACCGCCTGCCGCCGGTCGCGGATCCTGCTATCCATGGGTATCGGGCGGCCCCTGGGACGCGGCAGAGGACGACTCCCACGGGAAGCACGCGCCGAGCAGCCTGACCTCCGGCTCCAGCAGCACGTCGTCAGCCCGCTCTACCTCCTGTCTCATGAGATGCATCAAGGCAAGCACATCCGCAGTGGTCGCGTCTCCCAGGTTGACCAAGAAATTGGCGTGTACCCTGGATACTTCGGCACCGCCCCGGCGCACTCCTTTCAAGCCGGCGGCGTCGATGAACCGGCCTGCTCCCCCACCGGACGGGTTCATGAACGCGCAACCGAAGGTGCGCACCCCTTGGGGATGAGAACGGCGGCGCTGCTGCAGGATCGAACGATGACGCTTCATGATCGCAGCGGGATCGCCGGGTGTGAGCGCGAAGCGCACGGCCGTGACCACCGCGCCGGCCGGGAGACTGCAGCGACGGTAGCTCCAGGTCAGATCGACGGCGGGCACCCAGGAGACGCCGTGGGCATCCGCCAGTTCGACCTCCTGGACGACCTCGGCCATGGACGACCCATAGGCCCCGGCGTTGGTGGCGACGGCGCCGCCTACCGAGCCCGGGATGCCGCAGGCGAACTCCAGACCTGCCAGTCCGGCTTCGCCGACCACCGCGGCGAACCTGGGAAGCAGAGTGCCGGCCCCAACGGTGACCGTCACGGGTCCCTCCGCGATTCCCGGCTCTGACGGCATGCCCTCGACATAGTGGAAGCTTTCGTCGAGCTTCACCACCACCCCCGGATACCCCTCGTCGGCGACCAGGAGATCGGTGCCGGCGCCCAGGCAGAACCACGGAGTGCCATCGTCGAGGATCTTGAGCGCGGCCACGAGCGCGGATGTGTCGACCACGGTCACCAGCGCCGCGGCCTTGCCTCCCGTACCGATGGTAGTGAAAGGAGCCATGGGCGCGTCGACCCAGACGCGTGAGCCCTCCACGGCGCGCAGAGCTTGGATCAGATCGGAAGAGACCGCCATGCCGGCACCCGGTCAGGCGGCGGCCAGGAAGCGCTCACCCACCCGGTGGATGTCGCCCGCACCCAATGTGAGCACCAGGTCGCCCGGCATCGCGATCTGCTCGAGATACTCGACTACAGAGCCCAGACGGGGCAGATAGACCACCGGCTTCTTGGCGGCGCTCCTCAGCATACTGTCGACGATCAGCTTGCCGCTCACCCCGGGACGCGGCGCCTCCCGGGCCCCGTACACGTCGGTGACGACCGCCACGTCCGCCTCCAAGAGCGCCTCCCCGAACTCCGCATGCAGGAACTCGGTACGGGAATACAGATGCGGCTGGAAGACCGCGATCACCCGAGACCACTCACCCTCTCGCGCAGCGCGCAGGGTGGCCCGCAGCTCCGTGGGATGGTGGGCGTAGTCGTCTACCACCGTGACCCCGTCGCGTTCGCCGATGCGCTGGAACCGGCGGACCGCCCCGCTGAAGCTGTTCAGAGCGGGGACGATGGCCGAGGTGTCCATACCCAGTTCGGTGAGGGTCGCGAAACAGGCCAGGGCGTTCAGCACGTTGTGCCCCCCAGGGACCCGAAGAGCCACCGAGGCCAGCTTCCGTTCACCGCTCCATACCTCGAAGCTGCTGCCGGGATGCTTGGCGACCACTTCCCGAGCTTGATACGCGACCGAAGTGTCGAACCCATAGGAACGGGTCCGGCAGCCTGACCCGGCCGCCAGCGCCGCCACGCGGGGTTCCTCACCGCAATAGACGAGCAGCCCGTGATCGGGGAGACGGCTCAGGAAGGTCTCGAACACACGCTCCACATCCTCGATGTGCAGGTAGTGGCTGTGGTGATCCAACTCCACATTGGTGAGCACTGCTATCTCCGGCCTGAGCAGCAGAAGCGAGCCGTCCGACTCATCGGCTTCGCACACCACGAAGGGTCCCTCGCCATGGCGGGCGTTGGAGCCCAGGTCGTTCAGCTCACCGCCGACCAGGAAGGTGGGATCGAAGCCGCCGTCGACCAGCGCCCGGCTGATCATCGAGGTGGTGGTGGTCTTGCCGTGCGTGCCGCAGACGGCGATGCCACGGGCGCAGTCCATCAACCAGGCCAGGGCCTGGGCGCGCTTTACCACGAGGATGCCGCGCCTGCGGGCCTCCTGAAGCTCCACGTTGTGCGCCGGGATGGCCGAGGAGATCACCACCACGTCGGGTTGGTCCAGGTTGGCCGCTCTGTGGCCGACCCTGACCGGCACACCGGCATCCTCCAAGAGGGCGGTATAGCGGGAGGGCTTGAGATCGGATCCGGTGACCTCATAGCCACGCTTGTGCAGCACCAAGGCGATGCCGCTCATCCCCGCGCCTCCGATCCCGATGAAGTGGAGGCTGCGCAGCCACTCAGGGGCGGCGATGCACGAGCTGTCGATGGCTGGTTCAGTCATGGTGTTTCCCGGCGCGCCGGGCGATCAATTCTACTACGACATCGGCTATGCGGACAGCCGCGTCCGGTCTGGCCAGTCGTAGGGCGGCCTCCTTCATACGGCGGTTGGTGTCGGGGTCGAGCAGGGTGGCGACGGCCTCAGCCAGCTTCGAGGCGGTCAGCTCCGCATCCGCGATCGTGAGGGCGGCGCCCGCGTCGGCAACCGTACGGGCGTTGACCGTCTGATGATCGCCCGTGGCCAACGGATAAGGCACCAGCAGGGATGGGACCCCGCGGGCCAAGATCTCCGCCACCGACCCCCCCGCTCTCCCCACCACCGCGTCCGCGGCGGCCAGCGCCAGAGGGAAATCGTCCAGGAAGGCATGGGCTTGATAGAACGCATTGGCATCCGAGCCGCTCAATGCCTCCATCACCCGGGTACGCTCCCGCTCTCCCGTGACGTGCACGATCTGAAAAGGTGTGACGGTGCGGGCGAACGCGCCCATCGTGGCCTCGTTCAGGGTGTGCGAACCGAGGCTCCCGCCGAAGACCAGGAGCACATCCCTGGCCGGGTCCAGGCCGAAACGGGCCAGGCCCTCGTCACGGGTCGCGGAGAGCAAGGCGGGCCGCAGGGGCCTCCCCGTGTAGATGTACTTCTCGCCCGTCCGGCGCGGGTCGGGAAAAGAAAGACAGACCTTGTCGACCATGCGGCTGAGGATGCGGTTGGTCCAACCCATATGGGAGTCCATCTCAACGGCCACCGCCGGGATCCCGCGCGCCGCGGCCTCGGCCACCACCGGGCCCGAGGCATAGGCTCCCACGCCGATCACGCAGTCGGGGCGGAAGGTGTGGAGCAGCCTCCAGGCGTCGACCCCCGCCACCGGGATGGACCCCAATGTGCGCAAGGTAGAGAGCCCCAGCCTGCGCTCGAAGCCGCGGATGCGTACGGCATACAGAGGGTAGCCGGCCCGAGGGACGAGCTCCTTCTCCATGCCTCGTCCCGTGCCGCAGAAGGCTACCTCGACACTCCGGCTCGACAGGACGTCAGCGAGGGCTAGGGCGGGCACCACATGCCCCGCCGTCCCGCCGCCGGCGATCAATACGCGTGACATTCTCATACCTCACTGCTGGTGACGGCGCCTGCCGGGCAGGCGCGCGTCTGGCGACCGCCAGGATCACTCCCACGGCCATCAGCATCGCCACCAGGCTGCTTCGGCCATAGCTGATGAAGGGCAAGGGTACCCCAGTCAGAGGCAGCGCGCCGATGACCCCGCCGATGTTGACGACGGCCTGCAGCGTGACCAGCATGCCACAACCGGCTATCAGATACTTGCCCATGGGGTCCGAGCAGCGCCGGGCGAGCTGCCAGCAGGCGAACGCGAACACGCCGAAGAGCACCAGCACAGACCCGGCCCCCAGAAGACCGAACTCCTCGCCCAGGATGCTGAAGATCATGTCGGTATGGGCCTTGGGCAGATACTGGAACTTCTGGACGCTCTCTCCCGGCCCCACTCCTATCCAGCCGCCCCTGCCGAGCGCGACCAGAGACTGCCCCAGCTGGTACGCCGACCCCTGAGGGTCGGACGATGGGTCGAGAAACGAGAAGACCCGGCTCATACGCTCGCCGTTCGTGAGCACGAGGGCCATGGCGGCCGCCACTCCCGTACCGGTCAGGGCCAGCCAGTGCCCCGCCCTCATCCCGCCGAGCCAGAGCATGCCCATCAGCAACCCGGCCATGATGATGGCCGTCCCGAGGTCGCCCTCGAACGTGACCATGCCGCACATGCCGAGGCCGACCACCCCGAAGGGCCACATGAACGCTTTGAGATCACCTGCCCGTGCCCGGCGGCTCGAAAGGAGATGCGCTCCAAGCAGCACCAGGGCCAGCTTGGCGAACTCCGACGGCTGCAGCGTGAAGGGGCCCATCTTGAGATAGCTCTTGGCTCCTCCAGCCGTTTGGCCGAACTGAGGGATGTGCACCAGGATCAGGAGAAGCCCCACCGCTACGAGGAACGCGACAGAGATCACGCGCAGCTTGCGGTAGTCGAAGCGCCAGAGAATCACGAGCAGCACCAGCCCCACCGCCGCCGCTATGCCCTGCGTCCGGACGTAGCCGTACTTGTCTCCCCCGTCGATGCCCTCCGCCACCGACACCGACAGCATCATGCACATCCCGGCCACGAGCAGGATGAGCATGGTCACCCACACCAGATGGTAGGCCGCCGGTGAGGAATCCCTGAGCGCGACCGACGCCCGGGGCCGAGGATCGGGAGTCGGCACCTTGGCGCGCGCGGCGCCTGAACGTTGCTTGCGGGCCGTCGCGGGACTCATGGCGTTTCGCCGGCCAGGTGGCGGACGAGCTCGCAGAAGTGCTCGCCGCGCTCTTCGAAGTTGCCATACTGGTCGAAGCTGGCGCAGGCCGGCGCGAGGAGCACCACATCTCCGGCCGTCGACCTCCGAGCCGCGGTCCGGACGGCGGTCTCCAGATCGCCGCATACCAGGGTCTCGGGCACGCCTTGCGCCATCTCCTCGTCTCGGACTTCGCTGAAGGCCGCCTCGATGAGCGGAGTGGCCTCGCCGATTAGGTACACCGCCTTGCAGCCTCGCGCACAGGCGCGGGCCACGGGCCGATAGTCGGAAGCCTTGTCGCGTCCTCCCAAGATCAGATGCGTCCTTTCCGGGTACGCGTTCAAGGCGGTGAGGGTAGCCTCCACGTTGGTAGCCTTACTGTCGTTGACATACGTCACCCCCGCGACCATTCCTGCCCTCTCGAGCCGGTGAGCGACCCCGCCGAAGGAGCCCAGACCCTCGGCAACGGCCCCGGGCGCCAGCCCACGGGCCAGCGCCGCGGTGCCCGCCGCCAGGCAGTTCTCCAGGTTGTGCACGCCGGGCAGGCGGATGTCGCTCACTCTGATCACCCGCTCCTCTTCGAGGTAGACCCACCCGTCCTCGATCCAGGAGACGAGCTGCCGCCCACCCGTGCGCGCCGTGGCCGAGAAGAAGGCCACACGGGGACCGTCGGGGCGGCCGGCCAGCTCAAGGCCGAGCCCGGCCACGAAGGGATCGGACAGGTTCAGCACCGCCACGTCCCCCGCGCGCTGCCCGGCGAACAGGTTGGCTTTGCAGGCCAGGTAGCACTCCATGGAGCCGTGACGGTCGAGATGGTCGGGCGTGAGGTTGAGGAAGACACCCACCGCGGGCCGGAAGGCATGCACGTCCTCCAACTGGAAGCTCGACACCTCCACCACCAACTCCTCATCGGGCGCGATCTCGCCCGCCACCGAGGTCACGGCGACCCCGATGTTGCCGAGCACGCGCGCAGGCCTCCCGGCGGCGGCGAACAGGTGGCCCAGGAGCGCCGTGGTGGTGGTCTTGCCGTTGGTGCCCGTGATCGCGTCGAAGGGATTGGGGAACAGGGCGTAGGCCAGTTCGAGCTCGCTCCACACCGGCACGCCTCGCCGCCTGGCCAGCACCACCGGCCCAGCCTCTCCGGGCACCCCCGGGCTCTTGATCACCAAGTCCGGCCGCGGCCACGACTCTTCGAGCGCGCCCTCGAGCTGGAAGCGGGCGCCGGCGGCGGCCGCGGCGGCCAACCCGGGCAGCGACGCCGGCTCGCGCCGGTCGCTCAGAATCACCTCGAGGCCCAGGTTGGTGAGAGCCAGCGCGGCGCTGGCGCCGGAGCGGCTCGCCCCCAGGACCAGCACCCGTCTTACCGTGTCCGGAAGCCCCGTGCCTCCATGGGCGGCGGCGGGAGGCCCATCGCTCTCACCGATCACCATCAACCTCCCGGGATACGGGTGTTGCTGAGGTAGTAAAGGGCGAACCCGGCTGCGGCCAGTATGGCTGAGACGATCCAGAACCTCACGATGATCTTGGTCTCCGACCAGCCCTTGAGCTCGAAATGATGGTGGATGGGAGCCATCAAGAAGACCCGCCGGTGGAACACCCGGAAGCTGAACACCTGGATCGTGACGCTCAAAGCCTCCAGCACGAACAGACCCCCGACCAGGAGAAGCAGGATCTCCATGTTGGTGGCAATGGCCATGCCTGCCACCGCCCCTCCCAAAGCGAGTGAGCCGGTATCGCCCATGAAAACGGTAGCCGGGTGAGTGTTGTACCAGAGGAAGCCGACGCAGGCCCCCGTGAAGCACGCGCCCAGGGTGGCAAGATCGTACTTCCCTTGGAGGAAAGCGATTCCCGCGTAGGCGAACAGGGCGATCCCCGCCGTACCGGCGGCCAAACCGTCCAGGCCGTCGGTGAGATTGACCGCGTTGGTGAAGCCCACGATGAAGAGGAAGGCGAAGATGTAGTAGAACCAGCTTATCTCCAAGCCGTCGCGCACGAACGGCACGCTCAGCCGCGTATCGACTCCCCCATACTCGGTGGCCAGCCACAGGGCCACGCCGAACACCGGCACCATGAGCAGCAGCTTGAACCTCGCGCTCAGGCCCAGAGAGCGTTGCCGCCACTGACTGATGAAGTCGTCGGCGAACCCGATGACTCCGCCGCCGAGGGCCAGGATGATGACCACCAGCGTCGGCACCGTCTTGGTGGCGAAGATCAGGTAGGGGATGAGCGTAGCTGCCAGGAGCAGCAGACCGCCCATGGTGGGTGTGCCTGCCTTCGCGCTATGGCCCTCGGGGCCCAGTTCGCGGATGTTCTGCCCGATGCCGCGCCGGCTCAGCCAGCGTATGAAACGAGGGCCGGCCACCATCCCGATGACCAGCGCCACGAGTGTGGCTGACAGCACCTTCAGCACTACCGCGTCTCCTTCGTCCCTGTCTCCGTCTCCTCACCGGCCTCTTGCCCGGCGCCGAGCCGCTCCTCGCCCG
>CAZQDY010000005.1:0-42196 GCA_964592075.1 uncultured Gaiellales bacterium | reverse complement strand
CCTCGCCCGCCAACTGACGCTCGGCGACGATCCGCCGCACCATGGTCTCGAGGCACATGCTCCGCGAGGCCTTGAATAGCACCACGTCGCCCGACCTGAGGGCGGCCGACACCGAAGATGTTTCTTCAGCTGAGGTCACATGTCCTGCCGTCCAGTCGGCGTCCTCTGTCTTCGCATCCCACCATCTCTGGAAGCCTTCGACGGTTGCCGCGGCCAGTTCGCCCACACCCCACAGAGCCCGCACCCCGGCCTTGCCCGCGTATTCGCCGATCTCCCGGTGGTACCGCTCCGCCTCCGGCCCCAACTCGAGCATGTCACCCAGCACCGCGACCGCCCTGCCCCCCGTCCGGCCGGCCTCACGCACCAGGTCGTCCACCGCGGCCCGCACGGCGGCGGGATTGGCGTTGTACGTGTCGTCGATGATGGTCAGCCCCGGCAGACGCAGGATGTCACCCCTGCCTCTGCTCAATCTCGCCGCGGGGAGCCCTTCCGCGCACTCGGCGACCGGCAGACCCGCTGCATAGCAGGCCGCGGCGGCTGCCGTCGCATTCTCAACGTTATGTCGAGGCATATAGGAAGTCTCGATCTCGGCCTGACCCCGGGGCCACGTGAGACTCAGGATGTGCCCCGCTCCCCCAATCGCCGGGCGGAGCGAACCCCTCACATCGGCCGCACACGCGGATCCATGCAGGCCAAACCGCACGACCGGGCACCGGACTGCATCTATATATGGCTGCAAAACGCCGCATTCCGCCGGAATGACCACAGCGCCGCCCTGTCGCACGCCCGTTGCAAGCTCAGCCTTGGCTTGAGCGATATTCTCCAGCGTCCCCAGAAGCTCAAGGTGGACTGGATGGACGTTGGTGATCACTCCGACGTCGGGTTCGGCGACCTCAGCAAGAGCGGCTATCTGTCCGCGGCCCCGCATCCCCATCTCCACCACCACCGCCTCGGTATCCGGAGCGATGCCGAGAAGGGTGAGCGGCACGCCCACTTCGTTGTTCTGGTTCGCAGCCGTCATCACCAGGCGGCGGACGCGTCCCACCATGGCGCCCAGGAGGTCTTTTGTGCTGGTCTTGCCGACGCTGCCGGTCACCGCGAACACGATGGCGTTTGACTTGCGGCGCACCTCCCGGGCCAGCGCCCAGAGAGCCGCCAACGTGTCGTCCACCTCGTAGACGGGCGCCGCGCCGGCGGCAACGCCGTCCGGGCGGGCGCCGAGGTCTATGCTTCGGCTGCTCCACCTCTCTCGTGCCACCACCGCTCCCGACGCGCCGGCGGCAAGAGCCTTCTCCACAAAATCGTGACCGTCGAAACGCTCACCCATCAGAGCGACGAACAGATCGCCCGGCTGCAGCGTCCGCGTGTCGATGCTGACCCTGGAAACCGGAGCCACCAACGCCGGCAGCCCCAGCGCCTTTCCGGCTTCTTCCGCGGTGAGGAGGATCATGACCGCCGATCCCGACTACGCCGCCGGGCCCGCAGGCCGCGGCGCAGGGCCCCGCCGGCGAGCCAGCAGTAGCTCCCTGGCCACCTGCCGGTCGTCGAAGGGGATCGTCTGGGTGGCGAATTCCTGGCCGGATTCGTGGCCTTTGCCCAAGATCATGACCACGTCGCCGTCCCTCGCCCGGTCGAAGGCCTCAGCGATGGCAAGGCGCCGGTCGGATTGCACCACGGCCGCCGTCGGACGCTCCAAGCCGCCCACTATCTCCGCGATGATTGCCAGAGGGTCTTCGCTGCGGGGATTGTCCGAGGTGACCACCACCAGGTCGGCCGCGCTCTCCGCCTCCCGACCCATGAGCGGCCGCTTGGTCCTGTCGCGGTCGCCTCCACATCCGACCACCGCTATCACCTTCCCGCGGGTGATGCCGCGGGCGGTCCGCAGGACGTTCCGCACAGAGTCGGGGGTATGCGCGTAGTCCACCAGCACTAGGAAAGCCTGTCCGGCGTCCACCGACTCCATGCGCCCAGGCACACCCCGGAAGCCGCGCAGGCCGGCAAGCATCCCGTCGAGGTCCAGGCCGAGCCCCAGGCCGATGCCGAGGGCGGTGAGCATGTTGGCCACGTTGAACGCCCCCACGAGCGGGGTGACGACCGCGAACCGCCGCTCGGCGCCGGGGTCTCGGACGGCGCCCCCGCCTGCGCGCATCAGCGCCGTGCCTCTCACCGCCAGGGTGCCCCTGGTCCCGGCGGCATCCATCTGGTAGTCGCTCATCTCCAGATCCGCCGGACCCCAATCCGATGTCTCCGGCAGACTGGAGAAGGCTATGACGTGCCCCCTCGGGCACCGAGAGGCCAACTCACGTCCGTGCGGATCGTCGATGTTGATGACCGCGACGATGCGGCCGGATGAGAAGTCCGCTTCCAAGAACAGCCTGCTCTTAGCCGCGAAGTAGTCCTCCAGCGTCTTGTGGTAGTCGAGGTGGTCCTGAGTCAGATTGGTGAAAGCGATGGCACGGAAGGCGACATCGGCGGCGCGCCCCAGGTCGAGCGCGTGAGATGAGACCTCCATCACGACCGCGAGATCGCCCGCATCCACCATGAGCGCCAGATCGCGCTGGATGTCGAGGGCCTCCGGGGTCGTCCGGCCCGCGGGGAGCGTCCGGCCCCCTATCCGCCGTTCGACTGTGCCCATGAGTCCGGATCTCAGGCCCGCGTGGTCGAGCAGATGGGCGGCCAGAAAGGCCGATGTGGTCTTGCCGTTGGTCCCGGTGATGCCGGCCGTGAGCAAACGTTTGCTGGGGTGCCCATAGAAGGTGGCGCCCACCGACCCCATGGCCGCTCGCACCGAGGGAACCACAACCTGGACCACCGGCAGGTCCAAGGCGCGCTCCACACAGAGAGCAACCGCACCCCGGGCCACCGCGTCGGGAGCGTAGTCATGCCCATCGCGCACGAACCCCGGCACGCAGAAGAACAGGCTGCCCGGACCCGCCTGATCGCTGCGGTAGCTGAGTGAGGTGATGTCGACGTCACCGGCGCCCGCCAGGCGCCAGCCCTCGACACCGGCGAAGAGATCACAGAGTCTCACAGGGGAGGATTCTATCATCAGGCCGCTCTCCGGATTCGGAGGCTTCCAGGGCCTGGTGTCAGACCGGCGCTTCGCACTCATCGGGTCTCGGGGCCCGGCATCAGGCGGGTACTTCGCGCTACTCATCGGGTCTCGGGGCCCGGCGGCCATGACGGCTGTCCTGTCTACTCGGCGGGCGTGGGCGGGATGCCCAGAGCCCTCAGCGAGAACGCCGCGATATCCGCGAACGCCGGCGCCGCCACATATGCCCCCAAGTGTTGAGTCGCGGGATCGTCCACCGTCACAAGAATGACCAAACGCGGATCGTCGGCCGGCACCATCCCGACGAAGGAGGCCACCACGTGGTCCTGGTAGTAGCCCCCGCCCTCCTTGACCTTCTGTGCCGTCCCCGTCTTGCCTGCCACCTTGTAGCCGGCCACCCGGGCCAGCTTGCCGGTGCCGTCGTCCACCGTGACCGTCAGCATCTGGCGCAGTTGCGCGGCGACGTCTTCGCTCACCACCCGCCGGCTCCACGGCTCGGCGTGCTCCTTGGCGAGGTGCGGCTGAATGAGGACGCCGTCGTTGGCGATGGCGGCATAAGCGGCGGCCAGTTGAAGAGGCGAGACGGCCACACCGTGGCCTATGGGGACGTTGGCGATCGTGGTACCCGACCACTTCTCCGGCGGAAGCATCTGCCCGCCGGTCTCGCCGGGGAAGTCGACATCGAGCTTCTCGGTGAAGCCGAACTTGCGGATCATCTCCACCAACCGGGCCTTCCCCACCTCCAGCCCGAGCTTGACTGTGCCCACATTGGACGACTGGGCGAGTATCTCGGTCACGGTGAGATCGCGCATCTCCGGGACCCCCTCTTCGTGGGCTTCGTGGATGGTCACGTCGTAGACCGTGATGTCCTTGCCCAAACGGAAGCTGGTCTCCGGCGTGACTAGACCGGCCTCGAGAGCCGCGGCCGTGGTCACCATCTTGAAGGTCGAGCCGGGCTCGTACTGGTCGGTCACCGCCATGTTGCGGCGGTCGCTCTCGCCTATGTCGCTGGAGGCGTAACCGTTGGCGTCGAAGACGGGAGTGTTGGCCATGGCGATGATCTCCCCCGTGCTGGGATCGAGGACCACGGCGCAGGCCTTGACGGCCTGGAACTCCTCCACGACGTCGGTGAGGACCTTCTCCGTCTCATACTGGACGTCGGCGTCTATCGTGAGAGCCACATCGGTGCCCGGCTGCGCCTCTTCCACCGAGACCGTGGAAAGGCGGTTGCCCGCGAGATCACTGATGACCTGCTGCTCGCCGGGCGTGCCTGACAGCAGATCTTCATACTGCAGCTCCAGCCCGGCCAGCCCCGCGTAGTCGTCGCCTCCCACCAAGCCCAGCAGCTGCGGAGCCAGCGCCCCTTTTGGATAGACTCGTTTCACCTCCGGGCACACCCCGACGCCGGCCACATCATGCTCCTCGATCAAGGCCTGTACCTGCTTGCCCACCGACTGTTCCACCCGACGGGCGAGGTATCTGAAGCCGGAATCCGCGCTCAGCTTCTCTACCAGATCCTCCTCCGGCACTTCGAGCACCGGGGCCAGCATCTGGGCCAGCTCCGCCGCCTTGTCCACCTGGCGCGGGTTGGCGTAGACGGACGCCATGGTCTGCGACACGGCCAGCGCTTGCCCGTCGCGGTCGTAGATGGTGCCCCGCGGCGCCTCCAAGGCGATGGACCGCAAGGACTGGCCCTCGCCCTTCTCCTGCAGAGCCGGAGCGGCGATCACCTGCACGTAGAAAGTCCGGCCGAAGAGGACGACCAAGAACACGATGGCGAGGCCCATGAACAGCGCCAGACGCTTGTTCGTCCGGCTCATGGTCACCTGCCGGTGGTGGAAGGCTCACCTTCCGGAGCTGCAGTCTCGACCCCGGCTTCCACGTAGTACACGGAGACCGCCGGTCCCAGGCCGAGCCGGTTCGCCTGTTCGGCGACCCTCTCGGGGGACGACAGCGCGGAGATCTGAGCGGACAGGGCCGAGTTGGCCGCGGCCAACTCCTTCTGCTGGGATTCCAGCTGACCGATGGTGGATTCGACACCCGTCGAGGCCGAGTGGATCAGCATCGGAGCGATGATGCACGCCGCCAGGAGGGCAGCGGTCATCACCAAAGCCATCGCGATGAGGCCCCAGCGGGGCTGCCGCCGGGTGACCACCCGCAGTTCGGGGAGCGGCCTGGGGGCGGCGACGGTCTCCCGCGTCGGCTGCGGCACGCGGGCGGTGGCTTCGCGGCCGTAGTAGCGGGAGGCATCCACACGGGCGGTCACCGGCGTCCGGCCGGTCGCCTGCGTGCGCGCGGCGGCCCGCGTCTCAGTGGCTCCCCGGGTTCCGCTCCGCCGGGCGACCGAAGAGGCGCTCACGCTCTCCTCCCAGTCGGCCATCCAGGCCAGCCGCGCGATGCTGGTCATCACAGCCTCCTCAGGGCGCGCAGCTTGGCCGAGCTGGAACGCGGATTGGCTTCCAGCTCCCGCACGCCGGGAGTGACGGCCTTCGACGTCATGAGCTCCCCGGTCGCCTTGCCCCCGCACACGCACACCGGGAACTCCGGCGGGCAGGTGCACGCCCGTGCCTTGCCCGCGAAGAATTCCTTGACCATGCGGTCTTCCAGCGAATGGAAGCTGATGACCGCCATGACACCCCCCGGCTCCAGGAGCTCGAAGGCCTCAGGCAGAGCCCTGCGCAGGCTGTTGAGCTCGTCGTTGACCTCGATGCGGAGGGCCTGGAAGACCCGCCGGGCCGGGTTGCCGGCGCCGAAACGGGCCGGCGTAGGGATGGCGCCCTTTATGGTGTCCACCAACTCGGCCGTGCGGGTGAAGGGGTTCTGCGCCCGCCGGGCCGCGATGGCCCGCGCGATCCGGCCCGAGTAGCGCTCCTCGCCGTAGCTGCCGAACAGGCTGGCCAGCTTCCTCTCCGGCCAGGTGTTCAGGATGTCGGCCGCCGTGATGGGCGACGCCGGGTCCATGCGCATGTCGAGAGGAGCGTCGTAGCTGTAGGAGAAGCCCCGCTCAGGAGTGTCGATCTGCATGCTGCTGACGCCCAGGTCCATGTATATGTGAGTCGCTCGGAAGCCCTCGTCGAGCAGGTCGGCAAGCGTGTCGGCGAAGTCCCCTGAGTAGAAGCGAGACCTGCAGCGCAGCCCCGCTTTGAACGAGACGTAGTACTCGTGAGCGACGGGATCCTGGTCGCAGCAGATGAGCGAGCCGTCGGGGCCCAGTTCCGCCGCGACGGCGCCGGCGTGCCCACCCGCACCGAACGTGCAGTCGACCACCTGGGAGTCGCTCCCCACGTCGAGCAGGTCGAGTAGTTCTTGCGTCAGCACCGGAACATGAGCCATGGCCATCTCCGTCACGAATGAGGCCGCCTCGCTAGCCATTCCCGCCCCTCTTCGACGCTTCCAGAGCCTCGTAGGTCTCGGGATCCCAGATCTCCAGGTGAGTACGGTTGCCGATGATCTTGATCTTTCCCGAGAGCCCCAACTCCTTGACCCTCGGCGCCGGAACCAGGACCCGCCCCAGCCGGTCGGGATCTACGTCGACCTGGGTCTTGTAGATCAAGCGGGTCTTCCACCTGTCCTCCGGACTGCCGAACTCGTCCAGCGGCTCGAGGTACTTGGCGTCGAACTCCCTCCACGCCTCCGGGTGGTAGACACGGATACAGGGCTCGTCTTCGAACAGGCGAACAAGGACGGCGCCGTGTTGGAAGTAGTCGCGATACCGCGCAGGAAGAGTGACTCGACCCTTGGGGTCGAGGGTGTGGTCGTACTCCCCTGACAGCAATACCTGTTGCATGGACCCCACAATAGCCCAAATTATTCCACTACGCAACCCTTTTCTTCCATTTCAACCCACCCTTGTCCTTCCTACGCGTCTCAGACAGCGCATTTCGGAGGTTCGGGGGGTCCGAGCAACGTCACGGCTCTAGTGGCCCATGTGTGCATTGCTTCATGCGTCCATAGAAGAATGCAGCGTATGTTGCATAATTCGCACGGCGTTGAGTAATTAGGAAGACGCGTTCAGGGCGTCCGTTTGGTCCGGGAATGGATGCGATCGCACCAATCGGCCGGCCGGACGTGGCGAGCGGACAGCCGCCGCCTGCCCGCCGGCGCGGTTGTCTTGAGCGAAGAGTCCTTACCGGGGAAAACGAGAGTGCGGGCGCTCTGGACTTGGGCCTAGGTAACAATCACTGGAACTGCGCGCACGATCACGCGGACATAGCAGACCAACACCGGCCCCGACATCCCTGCTCCGAGGATCGGGGACAGCCCCTTCCACCGCTCTCGCTTGAGCCCGATCGCGCCAAGCACGAGGCCCGCGAGCGCCATGACTGAGGCTGCACACGCGATCGCACCAAGAACTGTGAGGATGCGCTCGTTCGGCTCAACTGTCGCTGCCGATGTCGAACTGATCCACTGGTGAAGTGAGTGAGGTTGACCTCGACGTCCTTTGCCTTCCCACAGTCAGAGTCCAGGGCTGGCTGCCGATAGTAGTTGGCTTCCCTCTAAATGCGAAAGGCAAGAAGGGTGCCGCAGAACCCAGCCAGTATTGCCCCCGCGGTGACAAGCGAGGAGTAGAGACCCGCGGGACCGATTCCCACGACTCCCGCCCAGACACATTGTGGTGCCGACCGCACAGGTTCATTCCAGTGTTCACGCCCCGCCATGTCTATTGGCTGCGGCGTCAATCCGGGTGCGCCCAGGGGCTACACCTTCTTCAGTGGCGCGTACTCCAGGAGAAGCCGCTTCTGTTCGCCTAGCCCCGGGAAGAAGACACGCACGACGCCACCGGGCTCCACCCCCAGGACCATCCCCTCGCCGAACTTGGCGTGGATCACTTTGTCGCCGGTGGCGAGGCCGGAGACCGCCGGCGCGGCCGCCCGCCCCGAGCCGGGGGCCGCGCGGCCTTGACCGGGAGCGCCCGCGGCGCCGGGCCGCCTGCCGGCTTGGCCCGCATAGGGGCCGCGGGGCGCCCGCCCCGCCCAGGACGTGCCTCCCCGGTACTCCACCAGCTTGGCCGGTATCTCCCCCAGGAAGCGGCTGGGCACTTTGTAGCCGGCGCCGCCGTGGAGGGTCCGCGACCGGGCGTGTGAGAGATACAGGCGGTCTCTGGTCCGCGTGATCCCCACGTAGCAGAGGCGCCGTTCTTCCTCTAGACGCTGCTCGTCCAACGAGCGCGAGTGTGGGAAGAGCCCCTCCTCCATCCCCGTGATGAAGACCACCGGGAACTCCAGACCCTTCGCATTGTGAAGCGTCATGAGCGTGATGACCGGCTGCCCCTCCTCTAGGCTGTCGAGGTCGGCGTAGAGGCTTATCTCCTGCAGGAAGTCGGTCAGGGTGCCCCCTGGGTTCATGCGATCGAACTCGGCGGCCACGCTCACGAACTCCTCCAGGTTCTCGACGCGACCCTCCGCCTCCAGGGTCCTCTCCGCTTTCAGCGCTTGAAGCAGTCCGCTCTCCTCGAGGACCCGGCGCACCACCTCAGCCACAGGGACCCGTTTGTCGGTCTTGCCGGCCGCGGTCCCCATCACGGCCTCGTCGGAGGCCTCCGGCGGTTGGGCGGCCTCCGCTCCGGTGACCTTCGCCTCCGCGGCGACCTCCGCCTCTTCGGCGGCTCCAGCCACACCTGCCACCTCGGCCCAGCACACGAAGCCCTCCCCCAGCCGCACGCAGGCCGCGGCGGCCCCCGAGGTCAGACCCGGCACCTCCGCCGCCTGCACCAAGGTCTCCCGCAGGGGTATCCCCTGTTCCCGGGAGTAGCCCTGCAGCCGGCCGACGGCGATATCTCCCAGCCCCCGTCTCGGGGTGTTGATGACGCGCAGCAGCGACAGGTCATCTGTCTCGTTGACCATCACGCGCAGGTAGGCGAGCAGGTCCTTGATCTCGGCGCGCTGGTAGAACTTGGTGCCGCCGATCACGCGGTAGCCGATGCCCTGGCGCACCAGCATGTCCTCGAGCACCCGCGATTGGGCGTTGACCCGGTAGAAGACGGCCACGTCGGAGGCGGGCCGCTCCCGGAGCGTCTTCACGATCTCCTCGCAGACCAGCCGGGCCTCTTCGTGCTCGTCGCGACACTCGAGCACCACCACCTGGTCCCCGGTGCCCCGCTCGCTCCAGAGGTTCTTGGGCTTGCGGCCTCGGTTATGGGAGACGAGGGCGTTCGCCACGTCAAGGATGGTGGTGGTGGAACGGTAGTTCTGCTCCAGCTTGACCACCGTAGTGTCGGGGAAGTCCTCCTCGAAGTTGAGGATGTTGCGGATGTCGGCCCCGCGCCAGGAGTACACCGATTGGTCGTCGTCGCCGACCACGGTCACCTGGCGGTGCTCCTCGGTCAGCAGCTTCACCAGCACGTACTGGGCCCGGTTGGTGTCCTGGTACTCGTCCACGAGCACGTGGCGGAACTGGCTTCGGTAGTACTCAAGCCGCTCCGGGAAGAGCTGCAGCACGTCGACCATGCGCATAAGCAGGTCGTCGAAGTCGAGGGCGTTCTGCTCCAGCAGCCGAGCTTGGTAGCGTTTGTAGACTTGGGCGGCCACGTCCCAGTACCCGGAGGCTCCATCGTCGGCGGGGGTCCCGCCGGCCCATGGGTCGTGACTACCCAGGTCGTGGTCGCCGGCCGACCGTTGCCTGGCGAAATCATCCACGTCGACGAGCCTGCTCTTGGCGTCGGAGATGAGGTTCTGGACCCCCTTGGGAGGGAAGCGCTTGATGTCGAGACGCAGATCCTCCAGGCAGTGTTTGATGAGCCGGGTGGAGTCGTCCTCATCGTAGATGGTGAAGTTGGTGCGATAGCCGAGCAGAGGAGCATCGGCGCGCAGCATGCGGGCGCAGGCGGAGTGGAACGTGGAGACCCACATCCACCCGGAAACGGGGCCCAGAAGGCCCGCCACCCGTTCCCGCATCTCACCGGCCGCCTTGTTGGTGAAGGTGATGGCCAGAGTCTGGTGCGGCCGCACCTGCCCGCTTTCGATGAGGTGGGCCAGGCGGTAGGTCAGCACCCTGGTCTTGCCGGAACCGGCGCCGGCCAGAACGAGCAGGGGACCCCCTGAGTGGAAGACGGCCTCGCGCTGCCTGTCGTTGAGGTCTTGGGCCAGCCGCGAGCCGGCCGGGTCAGGAGTCCGGCGAGCCATCTAGCAGGAAGATATCACAGGCCGCGTCTGAAGCCGGAGGTGGCTGCCGCTGACTCTGGTCCGCGCCCGGGACCCGGGGCACTCCGGCCTCACCGGCTGCGTCACGGAGCCGTTCGATCTCGTTCTCGAGCTGTACCACCCGGCGCACCAGGCACTTCATCGCCTCGGCCACCGGGTCGGGCAGATGGGTGTAGTCGATGTCGGGGATGCCGACCTTCGCCCCCTCGCTGATGACGGGACGCCCGGGATTGCCCACCACGGTGGAGTTGTCGGGGACGTCGTGTATCACGACGCTGCCGGCCCCCACCCTCACGTTGTCGCCCACTTCTATCGAGCCCAGGAGCAGCGACCCCGCGCCGATCACCACGTTGTCGCCCACTGTGGGGTGGCGCTTGCCCGTCTCCTTGCCCGTGCCTCCCAAGGTCACGCCCTGATAGACAGTGACGTTCTCCCCCACTTCGGCCGTCTCGCCGATGACCACGCCCGCCCCATGGTCGATGAAGAATCCGTCGCCCAGCGTCGCCCCCGGGTGGATCTCGACGCCGGTGGCCAACCGCGCAGCCTGGGAGATGAGCCGCGGGACACAGGGCACGTCGCGCTTCCAGAGAGCGTGAGCCAGGCGGTGCAGCCACAGGGCATGCAACCCCGGATAGCAGACCAGGATTTCGAATAGGTTGCGCGCCGCGGGGTCCCGCTGTCTGACCGCCTGCACGTCGCTCGCGAGGAGTCCGATCATGCGTGCCACGATGTCGCCGAGGCGCGTCAGGTTGCCGGCAGCGCCGGGAGTAGCGGTGCTGGGAGCAGCGGTGCCGGGCGTGGCAGCCGCGCCGGGAGCAGCAGCCGCGTCCACCGCGCCGGTCTGCCCCGCCTCTTCGATCTGCCCGTTCAGCCCGTTCATGCCTTCTCCTCCGGCGCGGCGTCGGGCTCCGGAGGCGCCGCGGCGCGCCCCAACGCCTCGTTCAAGCTGCCGCTCCTGAAACCCTCCAGGTCCAACGTCACATACATGTAGCCCACCTCGCGCAGGTGCCTAACGATAGCACGCCGCACGGACTCCTCCGCCGCCATGGGGATGTCGTCCGCGCCGACCTCTATCCGAGCCAGCTCGCCGTGGTGCCGCACGCGGCAGGTGGTCAGGCCAAGCCCTCTGAGACAGCGTTCCCCCTCGGCCACCATGCGGAGCTTGGCCGCGGTCAGCGGCTCACCGTAGGGGAATCGGGAGGCCAGGCAGGGAGAAGCCGGCCGGTCCCACTCGGGCAGCCCGAGCTCCCGCGCCAGAGCGCGGACCTCGGCCTTCCCCATGCCCGCTTCGGCCAGGGGGCTGCGTACGCCCAGATCCGCCGCCGCCCGGCTTCCGGGGCGGTAATCGGCCTCGTCATCCCGGTTGCCGCCGTCCACGACGGTCTTCATGCCCTCAGCCCGTGCGATCTCCACCAACTTGGCGTACATGTATCTCTTGCACAGGTAGCAGCGGTCCTGAGGGTTGGCGCTGAAGCCGGGGATCGCAAGCTCCTTCGTGGTGACGACCAGGTGGCGGGCGCCCAGCCGCGCGGCCGCTTCGCGGGCCGCGGCCGACTCCTCGTCGGTGTGTACGTCACCGCGAGCGGTCACCGCGAGCACCTGCGCGGCGCCGAGCTCGTCCAGCGCAACTTTCAGGACCACCGTGGAATCCACACCCCCCGAGAAGGCCACCAGCACCGGTCCCCACTCCCGGAGAAGACCGCGCAGTCTCGCAGTACGGGCCGAGCTCCGAGCGTCGTCGAGGGCGCCTGCGACGGCCCCATTCGTGGTCCCGCCATCGCCGCCTACGGCGCCTGGAACGGCGCCCGCTGCTGCACCCGGTCCCGCGCCCCTCGCCGCGTCGCCCAGCGGCCCGCTCATGAGAGTTCTGCCGCTCGCCCGCCTCCGCAGCACCGGCAGCCGGGGTCCCGCGGCACGTCCAGCTTCTCGAAGCTCGGTCCCCACACGTCGACCACAAGCAGGGCACGGCTCCGAGCCGCCGGAGCCACGACCAGTTTGATGGCCTCCGTAGCCTCCACGCTCCCGATCACGGCCACCACCGTGCTCAGCACTCCGGCCACATCGGCGGTGGGAGACTGCTCCCGAGGAGGCACGTCGCGGACGAGGCAGCGCAGGCAAGGTCCCTCGCCGGGGACGATGGTCATGGACATGCCGGCCGTGGTGATCACGCCGCCGTAGACCCAGGGCATCCCCCGGGCGACCGCGTAATCGTTGATGACGAAACGGGTGGGGAAGTTGTCGGTGCCGTCGACGAGGAGATCGAGGTCGTCGGCCAGGCCCGGCAGGTTGCCGGCGTCCACCGCGGTCACCACCGGTTCCACCACCACCTGGCTGTTCACCTTACGCAGATAGGCGGCGGCCGCCTCAGCTTTGTGGAGCCCTCGGGCCACGTCCTCCTCTGTGAAGAGGATCTGCCTTTGCAGGTTGTGCATCTCCGGATAGTCCCTGTCGGCGATGCGCAGCAGCCCCACACCCGCCCGGACCAGGTGGCTCGCTATGACCGAGCCGAGGGCCCCACACCCGATCAGACCGATCCGAGCCGCGGCCAGCTTCTCCTGGCCGGCGCGGCCGATCTGCGGCAGCAGCATCTGCCGGCTGTATCGTTCGAAGCCGCCTTCGGATGCCATGAGTCTGACCTCCTCCTACCCGGCCGGCTCGGTGGTCGTCGTGGGCGGAACGTAGTCCTTGCCCAGCACCACGATCATGTGGCCCTGCTCCAGAGTGGCGTCCTCGGACACGGTGCCCACGCCCAAGAAGCTCCGCACCCGGCGCGCCTCAGCCGCCGCGTCGGGAGAGGCGCTGATGCGCGTCTGCTTGACGTCGGGGAAGCCTTGGGCGTTGCCGACCGGCAGCATCGTGTAGCCCATGGTCTGTAGCAGCTCGACCGTCTGCTCCGCGATGCCCACCACACCCGAGCCGTTCTGCACCTGGACCGTGAACTCCATGTCGTCCCAGGTGCCGTCAAGGAGAGCCTTCGCATGCTTGACATCCGGCTCGAGATAGCGGCCTCCGGTGCTCTCCACCAGTCGGCCGCTGAGTTCGGCGGCGGTCCACTCACCGCCAGCCAGAGACGCAGCCATCTCGGCCACGGCCTCGCGCAGGCCGGAGGAGTCGCCGTCCAGGGGCAGCCCGTCCCAAAGCTCCCTGGCTCCCGGTCCTTCTCGTCCCAACGAGGCCAGCACGGCGCGGGCCACCTGCTCGTTCTCGCTCCCGTCTGACGTGAGAGTCTCAGGCGGCATGTCCTCCACCCCGGCCGTCGCCAGCGCCCCTCGCAGCTTGGGCCAAGAGACCGAGGCCGTAGCGGGGGCCGCCACCCCCAAGGCGTCGCCCACCACCACGCCCAGCTCTCCGTCCTTCCCGGCCCCGCAGAGCTCCACCAGGGTCTTGAACCCCTCGGAAGGGGTGTTGAACAACGTGAGCCCAGGCATGGCGAGAACGAGCCCCCCGCCCTCACGGGCCTGTAGGAGCAGCACCAACAGCACATCTTCCTGGTCTTCCACGACGAGCAGTCCCCCTGGATAGACCTTCGCCGGGGTCAGAGTCGTGGTCGGCCGTGTTTCGGCCTCGGGGCCCCCGAGCAGGGTGAGCAGCGCCACTACCAGGGCGATCACCACCAGCACCGGGGCGACCACCAGCCACAGCTTGGCATGGGACCTGCGCCGCCGCTCCGCGCGCCGGTAGGTGCGCCTCTCCGACCTCGAGCGGTAGCCCAGAGGATTCGGCGGCGGCGCCGGGCCGTCGGTCTTAGCCAGAGCCTGGTAGAGCTCGAGCTCTTCGGGGGTGGGAGCCGTCTTGGGATCCAGTGGAGCGCCGGTCTTGGGGTTTGTGGAGCGGTCGCTCCTCCGCGCCCTGCGACTATCCGGGGCCCGCTCGTCACTCACGACCGGCACCTCTCGCGACCCGTCGCCTGCGGTCCGCCCGCCTTGTAGTAGCCGGACTTGTCAATCAGCTCGGCCACCGGGTCCGGGACCAGATACCGCACCGTCTTGCCGGCGGCCAGCCGCTCCCTGATCATGCTGGACGAGATCGCCAGCGCCGGCACCTCCATGGTCTTGACCCTGGCCTCGGGCACCAGGCCCACCGTCTTCGAGCGGAGTTCCTCGAGGAGCCCGGAGAGACGGGACAGATCGTAGCCGGGCCGGGTCGCCGCGATGAAGGCCGACAGCTCCAGCACCCGGGCGGGATCCTTCCAGGTGAGGATCTCCAGCACCGCGTCGGCCCCCGTGATGAAGAACATCTCAGTCCCCTGCGGGACGATGCCTGCCAGGTGCTCCAGCGTGTCGACCGTGTAGCTCACCTGGTCGCGGTCTATCTCGAAGCGCGAGACGGAGAAGCAGGGATTGCCGGCGGTCGCGGTGGCCACCAGCAGATATCTGAACTCCGGCGGCGCACCGTGCCTGCTCTTGTGAGGAGCGTCGCCGGCCGGCATGAAGAGCACCTGGTCCAGGTCGAACTGTGCCAAGGCCTCCTGCGCGGTCACCAGATGCGCGATGTGCACCGGGTCGAAGGTCCCTCCCATGATGCCCAGGCGCAGACCCGGTCGGTCGCACAGCCGCGCGATGAGGCCGTCTCGCTGCATGTCTCCCCTCTCGTCCTTCGAGCCCGTCCCGCCCCTACCTCACCGGACGTGGCCCCTACCGGTCACCACGTACTTGGTGGAGGTGAGCTCCTTGAGCGCCAGCGGTCCCCGGGCGTGCAACTTCTGGGTGGAGATGCCTATCTCTGCCCCCAGCCCGAAGACACCGCCGTCGGTGAAGCGCGTGGAGGCGTTGATGTAGACCACGGCGGCGTCGACAGCTTGGGAGAAGCGCCGGCTGGCCTCCAGCTCGCGCGTGATGATCGCCTCCGAGTGACCCGTGCCGTACTGGTTGATGTGGTCGACCGCCTCTTCCAGGCTCTCCACCACCTTGATGGCCATCTCCAGGCTCAGGAACTCGGTGGCGTAGTGCTTGTCGGTGGCCTTCAGCAGCTTGGCCTCTGTGTCCCCGGCGAACTCCCGGGTGCGGTTGTCGCCGTACAGCTTCACCTTGCGCTCGCTGAGAGCATTCACGACGGCGGGGACGAACCTGGCCGCCACCGCCTCGTGCACCAAGAGCGTCTCAGCGGCGTTGCAGACCCCAGGTCTCTGGCACTTGGCATTGATGGTGATGGCCAAGGCCTGCTTGAGATCGGCCGCTTTGTCGACGTAGACGTGGCAGTTGCCGCCTGCAGCGGCAATGACCGGGATCTTGGAGTGCTCCAGCAGGAACTCCTTGAGCGCCTCTCCTCCCCGGGGTATCACGAGGTCGATGCAATCCCTGAGCTGGAGCAGATCTACCAGCGTGCTCCTGTCCTTGCTGGGGACGAACTGGATGCAGTCGGCGGGAAGGCCGCTCTCGATCGCCGCACCGGTGATCACCTCGGCCATGATGCGATTGGACCGGAAGGCGTCGCTCCCCCCTCGCAGGATCACGGAGTTGCCGGTCTTGAGGCACAGGGCGGCTGCGTCCACGGTGACGTTCGGACGCGCTTCGTATACCACCATGATGACCCCGAAAGGTACGCGCACCTTCTGTAGTTCGAGCCCCTCGGGGGTCCGCCACCCATCGAGGATCTCGCCCACGGGGTCGGCCAGGGCCGCCACGTCCCTCAGGCTGCCGGCGACGCCCCGCAACCGGGATTCGTCCAACAGAAGCCGGTCTATCAGCGCCGGGGAGAGCCCGTTCTTGCGCCCCTCCGACACGTCATGCGCGTTCTCCTCAAGGATCTCGGCGGACCGGCGCTCCAGCGCCTCCGCCATAGCCAGAAGAGCGCGGTTCTTGCGGGCGGCGTCGAGCGTCGCAAGGATGCGCGACGCATGCTTCGCATTGCCCGCCAGGTTCTTTGTCTTCAACTCTCCTCCTGCTTAGCTAACAAACCAGCACCATGTAATCTCTGTGTATGGCCTCCGGCGATGCCTGGGGGAGCAGTTCCGCCACGCGGCTGCTCTGAAGGCCCTTAGCCCGGTCAAGGTCCTCTTTGGAATATGTGATCAGTCCCTTGGCCAATTCGACACCCTGCTCGTCGACGACCATCACCGCGTCTCCGGGCACGAAGTCGCCCTCGACGCCGACCACGCCCACGGGCAGCAGGCTCCCTCTGCCTCGCAGGGCTTTGACTGCGCCCGCGTCCACCACCACCCGGCCCTGAGCCGGTTTGCCGTAGAGCAGCCACAGCTTGTAGTCGGGGAGCCCGAGCGGACGCGCAGCGAACCGGGTGCCCACCTCTCTGCCGGCCAGGCAGTCTCTCAGCACGTCGGCACGGCTGCCCCGGGCGATCACCGTCTCCACCCCTCCGCTCGTCGCGATACGAGCACTGTTCACTTTGCTACCCATGCCGCCCCTGCCCAAGCTCCCGATGGCGCCTATGCTCACACACTCCAGCTCGCTAGGGTCGTCGACCTTGGTGATCAGCCGGGCGCTCTCATCCTTGTGTGGGTCGGCCGTGTAGAGACCGTCGGTATCGGTGAGCAGCACCAGGAGGTCGGCTTTGACGAGCAGGGCCACCTGTGCCGCCAGAGCATCGTTGTCGCCGAAGCAGAGCTCATCGGTGGCTGTGGTGTCGTTCTCATTGATGATCGGCACCACCTTCCAGTCCAGAAGCCGCCTGAGCGTGTTGCGGGCGTTCAGGTACTGCGCCCGCGCCGCCACGTCGAACGCCGTGAGCAAAACCTGGGCGGTCAGCACGTTCTCGTGCGAGAACAGCTCGGTGTAGATGTGGAAGAGATGCCCCTGGCCCACCGCCGCGGCCGCCTGGAGATCGACCACCTCGGTCGGCCGCTCCTTCAAGCGGAGCACTCCCATGCCCGAGGATACCGCTCCCGAGGAGACCACCAGGACGCGATGGCCCTGAGCCTGCAGCTCGCAGACCTCGGCCACCAGAGTCGCCACCGGATTCAGCCTGAACGTGCCCCGGCTGCTGGTGAGAGTACTGGAACCTATCTTGACTACGACCGTCTTGCCCGAGCGTCTGCCTGCCACACCACTGCCCCTACTGATACTCGAAAGCGTAGCCTTCTATGTCTACGTCGTCCCCCGGTTGCGCCCCCTGCGCCCGCAGAGCAGCATACACCCCCAACCGGTCGAGTCGTTCCCCAAGATACCGAATAGCTTCTTCATTGGTCAGGTCGAACCTGCTCACAATACGCCTCACCGACTCGCCCCGCACGACGAAGCCGTGCTTCTCCCGCCGGACTGTGAAGCTCGCTTCCCCGGTGCCGACCGGTCTGTAGAGCACGTGACCGCCGTCGGCCTCGGCGGACACCGGGACCATATCCCAGGGTCTGACCTCCTCGAGCTCTACCGCGCCGGCTCCGGCCTCGGGGATCCTCAACGCCTCGAGCAAGGGCCCCACCCAGCGTAGCAGGCCGGTCAGACCCGCCCCGGTGACCGCCGAGACCGGCCATACCAGTTGACGGGCAAGAGGCTCGTCCTCTCCCACGACATTGGTGAATGCCGGGTGACCGGCCGCGCGCAGCCGCTCCACCTCTCCAACAAAGGCCTCCACCCATTCCTCGACCACCGCGGGCGGTACCGCGTCGATCTTGTTCAGCACTATCACCTGGGGCTTCTCGCCCAGGCCCGAGGCATGGGCGTCCAGCTCTTCGAGGATGGTGCGGAAGCCCTCCAGCGGCTCCGTGTCGTAGTACCCGGTCAGGTCCACCACGTGCAGGAGCAACTGACAGCGCTCCAGATGGGCCAAGAACTCGTGCCCGAGACCCGCGCCTTCGCTGGCTCCCTCGAGCAGCCCGGGCACGTCGGCCAGGGTGAACATGTCGCCCTCACCCGACCAGTCGACCACCCCGAGCATCGGCTCGACCGTGGTGAACGGATAGTCGGCCACCTTGGGCTTGGCGTTCGAGAGCCGTCGCAGCAGCGATGATTTGCCGGCGTTGGGGAGCCCGGCCAACCCGGCGTCGGCCATCAGCTTCAGAGATAGTTGCAGCCACCCAGCCTCGCCCTCCTCACCAAGTTCGGCGAACTTGGGAGCCTGGCGTACCGAGTTCACGAAGCGGGCGTTGCCGTGACCCCCGGCCCCGCCCCGCGCCACCATGACCCTCTCACCGGGATGCACCATGTCGGCCAAGAGCCTGTCCCCAAGCTCGTCTTCCACCCGGATCTGAGTGCCGAGAGGCACGGGCACATAGACGGTCTCCCCGTTGGCCCCGTGCTTGCGGGCCCCTTGGCCCGCCTGGCCTGACCCGGCCTTGAAGTGCACCTTGTACGTGAAGAGTTGGAGGTCACGCTGTTGGGGATCGACCACGACGACGACGTCTCCCCCCCGACCCCCGTCGCCGCCGTCGGGGCCGCCGCGTGGCACGTGCTTCTCCCTACGAAAGGAAACGCAGCCGTTCCCGCCGTTACCGGCCGCCACATGTATCTTTGCTCGATCGAAGAACATGGGCGGCTCCCAGGGAAGGAAGGCCCGGCCGCGGCTGCCTGCCGGCAGCTACTCGGCCACTATGCTGATAACACGCCCCGCTCTGCCGGTGGTGAAGACCACTTTGCCGGCAGCCTTGGCAAACAGGGTGTCGTCGGAACCTATGCCCACGTTGACGCCGGGACGGAAGCGGGTGCCCCGCTGACGCACGAGGATGGAGCCGGCCGTGACCGTCTCGCCGGCGAACGCCTTGACACCCAGTCGCTGGGCGTTGGAGTCGCGGCCGTTCCTGGAACTGCCGCCGCCTTTCTTGTGAGCCATGCCCTGTCCTTCCTACACGATCTTCTTCACCTCGAGGCGGGTGAGCCCGGCACGGAAGCCGGCCTTCTTGCGCCAGCCCCGCTTGGGTTTGAACCTCGAGATGGTGATCTTGGGTCCACGGAAGTGCTCGACCACCTTGGCCGTCACCTTGATCTTCTTGCCCTCGCCCGCCATACGGAGACTGCCTCCATCCGAGACGAGCACCGGGCTCAACTCGACTGTGGCGCCTTCGGCGGCATCGAGGTGGTCAACGACGACCTCCCAGCCTTCCTCAACCCGGTATTGCTTACCGCCGACTTCGACGATGGCGAACATCCCCACTCCTCGCGTGCTTTCACTAAGTAGCAACGGCCGCGCCGGCGACCGCAAGCAAGGCAGTATAGCAGGCTTGTCTGCAGCCTGCCACCTGACTCGCGCCGTCAATCGGGCACGACGGCCACATGGTCGAGAGGTACGCTCTCGTCCGCCGCCTGCACCAGTATGCGGCGGTCGGCCTCCCCTTCGAGTTGGAGGAGTTGCGGACTCCGGCCGCTCACCAATCTGACGGCGATGCGCGGATGCACCTCGACGCGGATGCCGGAGGAGGCCGTCGACCGCGCGAGACCTTGGATGCGCCTCACCACCTCGACAAAGGCGGACTCCTCGGAGAACACGCGGCCCTCTCCACGGCACCGCGGGCAGGGCATCGTGACGGCCTCGCGGAGACCCCTCGTGATGTTCTGGCGGGTCATCTCCACCAGGCCCAGCGGCGATATCTCCACGACGTAGGTCTTGGTGCGATCGCGATCGAGTTCTGTCTGCAGCGCCAGGAGCACCGCCTCCCGATTCGCCCGGGAAGTCATGTCGATGAAGTCGATGACGATGATCCCGCCGATGTCGCGGAGCCGCAGTTGGCGCACGATCTCCCGACAGGCCTCGACGTTGGTCTTGACCGTGGTGTCCTCGAGGTAGCGCCGGCCCACGTAGCGCCCTGTGTTGACGTCGATGACCGTCATGGCCTCCGTGTGGTCTATGACGATGTATCCGCCCGAGGGTAGGTCCACCCGCCGCTCGAGAGCCTTCTTGAGCTCCCCTTCCACCCCGAAGCGCTCGAACAGAGAGACCGCACCCTCATACCGCTCGACCCGGCCGGCGAGTTCGGGGGCGACGGTCCGAAGGTAGTTCACCAGCCTGCGGTGCAGCTTCTCGTCATCGACCAGCACCGTCCCGAACTCCGAACCCAGCAGGTCGCGCACCGAGCGCACGGCCAGCTCCGCCTCCGTATAGACCAGAGAGGGCACGCCGCTCATCGCCGCCCGCCGTTCGACACCGCTCCACACACGCTCCAGGAAACGGAGATCGCGGCGTATAGCGTCCTCCCCGGCTCCTTCGGCGGCCGTGCGGATGACGACGCCCCCCGTTCCGTTGCCCAGATCCCGGCAGATGGAACGCAGACGCTCTCGCTCGACGTCGTCCAGCCTTCGGGACACCCCGGACGTCGTGGTCTGGGGTAAATACACCAGATGGCGGCCGGCGATGCTGAGCTGAGTGGTAAGACGAGGCCCTTTGCCGCCCATCGCGTCGCGGGCCACCTGCACCAGCACCTCCCTGCCGCCCTTGAGCAGGGTGGTGATCTTGCGCGACCCGCCCGGAGGGACCTCGGGCCCCGTGACCTCGTCCACGTAGAGGAAACCGTTACGGTCCAGGCCGATGTCCACGAAGGCCGCGTCCATGCCCGCCAGCACATTCTCCACCCGGCCCTTATAGATGTTGCCCACGATGGAGGGCTGGCCGGGCCGTTCCACGTACAGCTCCGCCAACCGTCCCGCCTCCAGCAGGGCCACCCTGGTCTCGAAACTGTCGCGAGAGACTAGAAGATGCTTAGGCAAGAACCCGCCTCTACGAGAGATGCACTTGTGTCCGCGTTATCCCGTCGATCTCGAGCACCACGCCGCTCAGCGTAGCAAGGGCTTCGACGACACGCTCGGGCCGCGCCGTACCGTCGGGAGTCACCGCGACCCTGAACGATACGACACATCCGCCGCCGGGCGCCGCGGCCACCTCCACACGCTCGACGTAGCTTTTGACGTCGACGCGATGGACCCTCCCCTGCCTCGTCTCTTCCACCGACAAGGAGGCCGCCGCCGCGAAACGACCGGTCGCCTCCCCGAGCGTCGCGATAAGACCGTCCGCACCGGAGGCGAGTGCACTCACGCGGACCTCATACGAGGCCGCCACCACCCTCGCCGCCGGCGAGCGCTTGCCGTCATAGCATTCGAGGGAGAGCAACCGGGTGCCGGCCGGTAGGGAGGCGGCCAGGCGGGCGTCAAGACCGGCTGCCGGCTCCTCGGCAAGCTCGAAGCCGCAGTACTCGCGCAGGCCCTCCACCCCCACCGCGAGCGGCAAGGCCAGGCTCAACTGGGGCTTAGGACGCATGCCCGCCGACAGGGAGAGCCGGCCTCCCGCCCGGCGCACGGCCCGGCGGAAGAGCTCCACCCGGTCCAGGTGACCGATATACCGATCTCTCCCGGTCACCGAGAAGGTTGCCATGAAGCGAAGACGGCCGTCAGAACGAGCCCGCGTCGCAGGGAGGGACGCGGCGCGGCCGCACACCGGGACCACGGGCGCGGGGCCGGCGGGGGCAGCCGCAGGGGCGAAGTCCGCCGCCAGATCATTGGAAGCCGGGACCTCGCAGGCCCCGCAGTCATAGCAGCCCACCCACCGGCAGTCGCCGGTGGTCTCGCCTCCGGCCGCCCTCCTCCACTCGGCCCGCAGGAAGTCGGAGTCGACGGCTCCCCGGATCACGTCCCAAGGCAACGCGGCGTCCTCCGGGATGGCCGCGGTGGCAAGCGCCTCCGCAGACGTGCCGATCTCCTCGAACGCTGCCCGCCAGGCATCTTCGCGGAACTGCTCGGTCCACGAATCGAAGCGGGCCCCTCCCCTCCACGCCCTCTCGATGACGGCGCCCAGGCCCTCGTCCCCCCGGGCCAAGGCGGCTTCGAGATAGCTCTTGTCCACTCCGTGCAGGGTCGTCTTGACCCCCGTCCTATGCAGACGGGAGCGCAGCAGGTCCTGGCGGCGCCGCAGGGTCGTCCGGTCGGCCATGCCCGCCCACTGGAACGGGGTGAAGGGCTTGGGGACGAAGTTGTTCACGCTGATGTTGATCTGCAACCGCCCCGCCCGCGCCCCGAGGATGCTCCTGCCGAGATCGCGGATCTTCAGACACAGGTCGGCGATGGCGATCACGTCCTCATCTTCCTCGAAGGGCAACCCGATCATGAAATAGAGCTTCAGCGTGGTCCTTCCGCCGCCGAAGGCTTCCGCCGCGGCGGCCATCACGTCGTCCTCGGTGACGTTCTTGTTGATGATGTCGCGCATGCGCCGACTCCCCGCCTCAGGAGCCAGGGTCAGCGACGGGCCCGTCGGCGAAGCAAGGCCCGCCAGCCGCACGGCCGCGCTGTCCACCCGCAGAGAGGGCAGAGAGACCCGCACCTCGGGGTGGGTCGCCGCCGTGGCCGTCAGCAACTCCTCGATCCGCGAGTAATCAGTGGTCGAAAGGGAGGCGAAGGCCAGCTCCTGATGGCCGGTCGACCGCAACTGGGCCTCCACCATGGCCAGCACCTCGCCCGGAGAGCGCTCTCTGACCGGCCGGTACCACATCCCCGCCTGGCAGAAGCGGCAACCCCGCGTGCAGCCCCGCATCACCTCGATCCAGGCCCGGTCGTGGACACCGGCCGTCAGCGGTACCAGGCAGATGTCCGGATACGGCGCTCCCTCCAGCCGTTCGATCACCCGACGGCTCACCGTGCCGGTGAGGCCCGGGACGTATACCCCCTCCACCCCGGCGAGGGCACGCTTCTTCTCCGCCCGTGTGGCGCCCGCCTTCTTGGCCTCCCGAAGCACGTCGATGATCTCGGCGAAGACCGCCTCCCCGTCTCCGACGGCCACAGCATCGAGAAAACGGCTCAGGGGCAGGAAGTCCGCGCAGGCCGGCCCGCCGGCCAGGACCAGGGGTTGCTCCTCCGTCCTCTCCTCTGCCGGCACCGCGAGACCCGCCAGGTCCAGCATCTCAAGGAGGTTGGTGTAGTTGAACTCGTGCTGGAGCGTGACGGCCAGGAGATCGGTGTCGCCGACCGGCGTCCACGTCTCCAGCGTCGGTAGGGGGATGCCCCGGCCGCGCATGGCGGCAATGGCGTCCACCCAAGGCAGGTAGACACGCTCGGCGCCCACCCCTTCCGCACCCGCGGCGATGTGGTAGAGGATCTGGATGGCCTGGTTCGATATCCCGATCTCGTAGGTGTCGGGAAAGCCCAGCACGACCCGTAGTTCCTGGGGGTCCCCGCCGAACCCGGGCCCGGCGCCCCACTCACCGCCTATCAGACGGGCGGGTTGCCGGACCTCGGCCAGGATCTCTTCAAATCGGTGGCCGGCGGTCCTGCTCAACGCCGCAGCGAGCCGGCCAGGGCCACCACCTTGCTGGTGGAGGCGGGAGCGCCTCTCTCGAAGTAGCGCACCGTCGCCTTGCCCACGGCGAGAGTGGCGACATAGCCGGTTACGCCCTTCACCACCCATCCAATCCCCGGCATCTTGCGCACGAGGTAGCGGGCCACCCCTCTCAGGGCGAAGCCCAGACCCACCACGCCTACCAGCTCCACGACCCGCTCCTGGTTGATGTCCTCCCCGTAGATGCCCGCGATGGAGAGCACCATCTTCGCCTGGTTAAGTGTCATCGCCGGCATGTCTGCGCCGGGTACGAAGAACGCCAGCCCGACCAGCCCGTTCTGACCCGCCGTACGCACCATCACCCGGCGCGCGGCAGCATCTCTGATGGCCGGGTACCGCCGCCCCAGAGCCGCGACGTGGTCGCCCGCGGCCTCCGCGCACACTCCGAACAGCCGGTCCCAACCCTCGGGCGTGTCGGCAAACGACAGACGCGTGGTCCTCAGCCCGGCCCGCTTGGCCTTGCCCGTGGCGGCGGAACCTTCATCGACGGCCACGACCGCCCCACCCTTGGGTGCGGAGCCGGCCAGGGCGGTGAGCGCCTCAGCCTCTCCCTCAGTCGTCGTGAAGACCACCAGCAACTCGCCGGGAACCGGCGCCGCCCCGGCGAGTTCGGCCACCGGCCGGACCCAGGTGGCAGGCAGCGTGCCCCCGGAGGAGAATTGTTGCTGGGCCAGGGCGACCAGACGCTGGTTTCCGGCCAGCAGGACGTTGGCCGACAGACTGGTGTTGGCCGACACTTCTTTCCAAGTGTTCACGGCCTTTGACAAGTTGAACGGCAACCTGGCCACTCACAGCCTCCCCATGAGAACGGCGCGAAGACCTCTACTTGGCCTCGCCGGCTACCGAATGCACGTGGATGCTCTCCAGCAGCCCGACGGCCATCAAGAATACTACCAGGGAGCTGCTGCCAAAACTCACGAAGGGCAGCGGCAGACCCGTCACAGGCATGATGCCTATGGTCATGCCGATGTTCACGAACACCTGGAACACCAGCACCGCGGCGACCCCGGCGGCGATGAGAGTACCGTAGATGTCGCGCGACATGCGGGCGATCCGGAAGGCCCGCCACACCACGATAGCGAAGAGTCCGAGTAGCAGGGCACCGCCTAGGAAGCCCAGCTCCTCTCCGATCACCGCGAAGATGAAGTCGGTGTGGCGTTCGGGCACGAAATGCAGGTTGTGCTGTGTGCCCTGCAGATAGCCTTTGCCGGAGAACATGCCGCTCCCCACGGCGATCTTGCTCTGTATCAGCTGGTATCCGCCGTGGAGAGGCTCCTTCTCGGGGTCCAGGAAGAGCGTAAGCCGCCGTATCTGATAATCCTTGAGGAGGGTGGTCCCGAAGACAGTCGGCAGCACCCGCAAGACGAGGACGACGGCGGCCACGGTTGCGCCGGCTAAGATGCCAAGGTGTGGCAGGCGGATGCCCCACACCACGAGCATGACGGTCAGGATGGCCACCAAGACCAGCGAGGTGCCCAGGTCGGGCTGCAGATAGATGAGGATGCCGGGTATGAGCATGTAGATGATGCTGAGCACGATGAAGCGGAACCGGCCGCGGAGCTCGACACCCTCCGCCAGGACCGCCCCCAACGCCAGGATGAGCATGAACTTCACCAACTCAGCGGTCTGCAGGCGGAAGGACCCGTATTCGAGCCAGCGGTTCGCACCTACGTCCTCGCCGCCGCTACCGACCAGCAGGGTGAGGATGAGGATGATGATGCTGGCTCCGTAGATGTACATCTGCCAGCGGGCGAACCACAGGTAGTTGGCGATACTGAGCGCTATCAGGAACACAAAACCGATGATCAGACCGATGGCCTGCGACCTGACGTAGTAGAAGGGGCTCTCGGGGAAGGAGAGGTGCGTGGCCGAGTACAGCATGAAGAAACCGTATGCGACCAAAGCGAGCGTCGCCCCAAGCAGAACCCAGTCCATGCTCCGCAGGTAGGTGCCGACCGAGAAGCCGAGTGGCTGCCGGTGCTCCCGGGCGACCTGTAGCACGCTGGGGGTCTGGTTCACCGGGTCACCTACTCACTCGGCCCGATGTTCATGTAGGCGTGATCATGGTCGAAATAGGTCTCCATCACGTAGCGGACCACCGGGGCGGCCACAGCGCTGCCGTGCCCACCCTCCTCTATGATCGCCACCACCACGATCTCGGGTTCACTGTTGCCGTCGGCGGGAGCGTACCCGATGAAGAGCGCGTAGTCCTGGTCGGGCTTCTTCTCGGCCGTTCCCGTCTTGCCCGCTACGGCCACCGGGAAGCCCCAGAAGGCGTCCACCGCCGTGCCCAGCTCGTTGCCGGCGGTCACGTACCTCATGCCCCGCCTGACCTTGCTCAGGTATTCGGAATCGATCTCCAGTTCTCCCCGTGACTCGGGTTTGAACTGGCGGATGATCCTGCCGGAGGAGTCCGTGATCTGCAATGCCAGGTGCGGCACCCAGACCGTCGCCGGGTGCAGCGGGCTGTCGTTGGCGATCGCCGAGAGAGCTACGGCCAGTTGCAGCGGGGTGACCAGCAGGTCGCCCTGGCCGATGGCCAGGTTGATCTCGTCGCCCGTCTTCCAGACCTGGTCGGCGGCGGTCTTGCCGGTCTTCCGCTTCCAGTCCTTGTCGGGCACACGGCTCCCCTCCGTCTCTCCCGGAAGATCGACGTCGGTCGGTTCACCAAAGCCGAACCTGCGCAGGCCGTCCTGCAGCACCGCGCCCTTCTCGTTGTACAGAAGCTCGCCCAGCGTGTAGAAGTACACGTCGCAGGACTGAGCGATGGCCGAGAGCAGATTCATCGGACCATGCCCATGGGGGTAGGTCCAGTCCTTCCACATTTGCCCCGCGGCCTTGTACGTGCCCCAGCAATCCACGGGGGTGTCCGGCGTCACCACGCCGGCCTGGAGCGCTACTGAGGCCACAAAGGGCTTGAACGTCGAGCCGGCCGGGTAGAGCCCGTTCAGGGCGCGATTGACCAGGGGGGCGTTGGCTTCCGGCTCCTTGAGCTCTCTGTAGATCTCGGGGTCCATGCCGCCCACCCACAAAGAGGGATCGTAGTTGGGATAGGAGGCCATGGCCAGTATCTCGCCGTTGCGAGGATCGAGAGCCACCACCGCCCCCCCGGCCGCCTCGGTGTATCCGCCGTTGTGAGCCCGTCTGATACCCTCCTGTATGGCCTCTTCGGCCGATTTCTGCAGCTCAGCATCGATGGTGAGGACCAGGTTGTACCCCGGCTCCGCCGGCACGTCGGCCGTCGTCTCGATAGGCTTGCCGGCGGCATTGACCTGGACCTTCTTCGAACCGTCGGTGCCACGGAGATACGAGTCGTACACCCGCTCCACACCGTCTTTGCCGATGTGGACCCCGGCTTTGAGGCCGGTGAACTCCTCCTTATCGAGGTCCTCGTCCGATATCTCGTTCACATATCCCAGGAGGTGAGCGGCCAGAGCTCTGTTCGGATACTCCCTCAGATAGGTCTTCTCCACCATCACGCCGGGGAACTCCTCGCTGTTCTCCTTCAGGTAGGCCACCACGGTGTCCTCAGGCACGTCCTCAGCCACCGCCCGGGTGACCCAGGGATCGTTCTTCGCCCGCTCGTAGTCGTCCAATAGGTCGGCCAAGGGCACATCGAGAAGCTCGGCCAGCGCCACCATCTGTGCGTAGAACTCCTCGGGTTCCTCCTTGGGGTCGGGCATGTCCATGGGCAGGAGGCTCACTGTCAGGCCGGCCCGGTTGTCCACCAAAACCTTGCCGGTGCGGTCGTAGATGACCCCCCTCGGCGCCTCGACCACCACCTGACGCTCCCGGTTGACCATCGCCTCCGCCGTGTAGGAATCACCGGACAGTATCTGCAGATACCAGAGCCGGAACGCGAGCACCCCGAAGAGGAAGAGGGCCACCAGCAGCAGCACGCCCACTCTGATGCCCACGAAGGAGTCGTCCTCCGCCGGTCGCTTCTTCTTGACAGGCTCGAGTATCATTCCGGCCCGGTCCCTGCCGCCGCCGTCTCGGCATGCGGGGTCGGGACCACCCGCAGTCGGATCAACAGCACGTAGATGGGGACGGTGATCAAGGCGTCGAGCACCGTCTCAGGGAGCACCTGCGTCGCCAACATGCCGAAGAAGCCCGCGCGGGGCCCGGTGGCGTACTGAAAGAGCCCGTAGGCCAACTGGGCGAGGAACGAGGCGCACGCGGCCAGCAGGAAGACTCCCCACAGATTCACAGTGGCGAAACGATGGATGAGGCTCCCGACCATATACCCCATCAGCACGTAGATGAGCGACCTCACCCCCAGGGGCTCCATGAAGGCTATGTCGGCCACCACTCCGGCCGCGAAACCGAACACGGCTCCGTAGAGCGGCCCCCGACCGATGGCACCCACCACGGTCAGGATCAGGAAGAGGTCGGCCGTGACCCCAAGAACGCTCACCCGAGACACGACGAGCGTCTGCAGCGCCACGGCGATGACCACAAGGAGCGCCACCCGGCCGATCTCCGCCAGCCGCCCGCGGCTCATGGCTCCTCTTCCGGCAGGATCAAGACCATGACCTCTTCGAGCACCCGGAAGTCCACGAAGGCCTGGACCTCGATCTCTTTGTAGATGTTCACGTCCTCCTCGCCGACGCTGGCAACGATGCCGATGGGGATGTCGGCAGGATAGATGGGGCCGTAACCGGACGTCACGATGACCAGCTTGGGGTCGACAGCGATGTCGCGTTCGACGTAGTCCATGGTCAGATCGCCCGATATGGACCCTTCGACGATCCCCTCGGCGCGGTTCCCCTGGATCTTCGCGTTCACGGCCGAGTCCGAATCGATGATGAGTTGCACCTTGGCCGTGGTGGCCGTGACCTCGGTGACCTTGCCTACCAGACCCTTGCCGGCCAAGGTCTCACCTGTCATCGGCGTCGCTCCCACCACCGGCAGGCCCGTCCGGACCCCGTCGGCGGTTCCTTTGTCGATCAAGACCCACGACGACCACCGGCTGGGCGATTTGGCTATGACGTCAGCCACCGTGAAGTCCGTGCCGTCCGGGTAGACGCCCTTGTCGCGCAGATCGAGAAGGCCCTGTAATCGCTTGTACTCTTCGACGGTCTCCTCCAGCTTGATGGCCTCCCCTTTGAGCGTCTGCAACTCCTCCTCGAGCCGCTCCGCCCTCCGATGCGCCGACCAGAGGGTCTTGAACCACTGATACCCGTCCTGGAAGGGCTCGGCGATCTTGGCGCCCCATGTTTGGAGCGGAGCGAGGATGCTGGCCCCTGCCTGCTGGATGGAGTGCACCGGTCCGGAAGAGGCTTCGCGGAAGGTGACGGTCAGCAAAGCCAACGACGCTATGATCAGGATGACGAAGATGAATCTCCGCCAGGCTACGTTGTTACGCGGCATAGCGACCTCCGCTACTTAGTAGCGGTGTCTTTTCGCCTTCTGTGACAATCTGTGGAGGGTATCGAACTCCTCCAGGGACCGGCCCGAACCCACCGCCACACACGTGAGGGGTGATTCGGCCAAGTTCACCGGCATCTGGGTCTCGTCTCTTACGCGTTCGCACATGCCCTGGAGCAAGGACCCTCCACCTGCGAGCATGATGCCCCTGTCCATGACGTCGGAGGCCAGCTCCGGAGGAGTCTTGTCCAGAGTGGACTTGATGGCGTCGATGATGGCGGCCACCGGCTCCTCGATGGCCTCCCGAATCTCTTCGGAAGAGATGACGAGCGTCTTCGGCAGTCCGGTCACGAGGTCCCTACCCCGGATTTCCGCCTGTTCCTCGTTCTCGAGCGGGAAGGCTGAACCGATCTCAAGCTTGAGTTCCTCGGCGGTCTGGCTGCCGATCATGAGTTTGTATTCCTTCTTGATGTAGGCAATGATCGCCTCGTCGAGCTCGTCACCGCCGATGCGGATCGATTGCGCGACCACGATGCCGGCCAGAGAGATGACCGCCACCTCGCTGGTGCCGCCCCCGATGTCCACGATCATGCTGCCGGTGGCCTCGGCCACAGGCAGTCCCGCGCCGATGGCTGCCGCCATCGGCTCCTCGATCAGATACGCAGCCCGCGCGCCGGCGCTTATGGTCGCCTCTTCGACCGCCCTGCGCTCCACGCCCGTGACTCCGGAGGGGACGCAGACCACCACTCTCGGGTGGGCCCAGCGGTTCTGGTGCACGCGCTGGATGAAGTGGCGCAGCATCTGCTCGGTGACGTCGAAGTCGGCGATGACCCCGTCCTTCAGGGGTCTGATGGCTGAGATTGTGCCCGGGGTGCGGCCGAGCATGCGTTTGGCGTCGGTCCCAACCGCCAGGACCTCCCCCGTGCGGGTGTCGATGGCCACCACCGAAGGTTCCGACAGCACGATTCCCCGTCCACGCACGTAGACCAGCGTCGTGGCGGTACCCAGATCCACTGCCATGTCTCGCCCGGCGAAGCCGGTGATGAACTCGGTGAAAGCTATTTTGCTCCCTCCCTGCGGGCCGTTCTTACACCCCGCCCCTGGGACCGCGAGGCTTGGGTATTATACCCACTGTTTCCCACACGTGGGGATCTCGTCCTAGAGACCGTCTTCCAGCCAGGTTCTTTGCACGAGATCGAAGCCCAGCCTCCGGAACAGGCGGCCAAGGAGGCACAGAGGCAGCCCCACCACGTTGCTGTACTCACCCTTCACTTCGGTCACGAACAGAGCGGCGAGTCCTTGCACGGCGTAGCCGCCGGCCTTGCCTTTCCATTCCCCCGAGGCGATGTACGACTCGACCTGCCCGCGGTCCAGGCGCGAGAAGGTGACGTCGGTGACGGCGCTCGCCACCTCCACCCGGTCCGCCGCGACGGTCCTCCCCGCGCCCCCGATGCGCTGCAGGGCCACGCCCGAGACCACCTGATGGGTGCGGCCTGAGAGCGCTTCCAGCATCGCCGCCGCCTCGCCGGCGGAGGCCGGCTTGCCCATCACCACCCCGTCGATGGTCACCAGCGTGTCGGTGCCGAGCACGAAGGTGCCCGCTTCCGGCTCCACCGGCATGCGCGCTCGCTTGACCTTGGCCAGGGCGTTCGCCTCGGCCAGTTCCGCTGCCGGCTCTCCTGAGACCACTTCCTCGGCCTCAGAGAGCACCACGGTGAACGGGATGCCAACGTCACGCAGAAGCGAATGGCGCCGCGCCGACTGCGAGGCCAGCACCAACCGGAAGTCGGGGGGGAATGGAAGTCGGTGGTCCGCAGGCACGTTCACGGAAGCCTGGTCGCGCGCGTTGGAGTCTCCGGCCTGCAGAGCCTACTCCACGCCTTCCGGGAAGAAGATCCCGATCTCGCGTTCGGCGCTGTCCAGGCTGTCGGAGCTGTGGACGACGTTCCGGAGCACGTCGAGGCCGTAGTCTCCCCTGACCGTACCCGGGTCGGCCTCCAAGGGGTTCGTGGCCCCCATCATGCGCCGCACGATCTTCACGGCCGACGGACCCTCGACCACCATGGCGAAGATGGGTGCCGACGTGATGTGCTCCACCAACTCGCCGTAGAAGGGCTTCGTCTTGTGCTCAGCATAGTGCCTGGCAGCCGTCTCGGGAGCCACCCTGAGGGTCCGGGCGACCTTTATGGTCAAGCCTTTGCGCTCCATGCGGCTGATAACCTCGCCCACCAGCCCGCGGGCGACTCCGCTCGGCTTCACGAGCACCAGCGTACGTTCGATCACAGCATCCTCCCAGAGAATCCACCGCGCCAGCGCGCGACATTGTGTCCGGCAGTTCGGGCCGCTATCAGTCCTCGGCCATCCAGAGTTGCGTATCCTCGTCCATAGGAGGCGCCACTCGCTTCGCCCGTGGGTCGTGTCCACAATAGGGACACAGCTTCCACCCGGGCTCCTGCACCCTTTCGCACGCGGGGCAGACGGACCTTAGAGTCCGGCGGCAGTTGGGGCAGGCCACATACTCGGGCCGGATGAGCTCACCACACGAGGGGCAGGCCCGCATGATCTGCAGCTCCTGCTCCATGGCGCGCACTTCCAGCTCGCGCTCCCGCGTCTCGGCCAGATACTCCGCCGGCCTGAGGATGGCGTAGATCACGGTCCCCATGAATGGCAGAACGAGCGAGGTCAGGACCGCCACCACCACGATGATCGGATCGTCTATGCGCTTGCGGGCGTCCTTGAAGGTCCAGAAAACGAGCGCCAGCCACAAGGCAGCGAGGCAGAAGGCGAGGACGTACAGAGCCAGCGTCCACAGAGGGGAGCTGATGATCTTGTTGATGGTCTCAAAAAGACTGTCCAACTCCCGCTCCTAGTGAAGACGCGCGCGGACGTGACCGGCGACTAAGGATATCACGGCTCAGTTCAGCCCTCTCTTCAGGTCCGAGAGCAGAGTGAGCGAGCCCGTCACAAGCACCACCTGGTTGGAGGTGGCCAGCCGGTAGGCGCTCATCATGGCCGAGCGCGGGTCGGGGTCGATGAAGACCTCCGGCCCCTTGCCTAGGCTCGAGATGATGGCGGCCAATTCGTCGGCCGTCAGCGCCCGAGGGCTCGCGCTCTGCGTGGCGAACACGATGTCACAGATGGGGACCAGCAGGCGCATCATCTCCCGGGCCTCTTTGTCCCGCAGGATGGAGACGACGGCAATCAGCCTGCGCCTCTCCAGGATCTGCTCCAGGGAGCGCATGGTCTCTTCCATCCCCGGAGGATTGTGCGAACCGTCGAAGATGCAGAGAGGTTGCGTGCTGATGATCTCCAGGCGGCCGGGGACCCCGGTGGAGGCCAGCGCGGCGCGCACGGAGTCTGCGTCGAGCTCCTCGCCGACAAACAGCTCCGTGGTCGCCACGGCGACGGCGGCGTTGGCCCGCTGGTAGCTCCCCAGGACCTTCAGGCGCAGATCTGTGTAGCACGTGTAGAGACCGAAGACATCGAACGACTCGGCTCTAGGGTCGGCCAGCACTACGAACTCGTCGCCCAAGAAGTGACAACGGGCGTCCTTGGAGGCGCAGAGGTCCTTCAGCTCGGCCTTCAGGTCGGGGCTGAGAAGGCCGGCGACGACCCTGCCCTTCTCCGGTATCACGGCGGCCTTCTCCTTGAGGATGGCTGAAAGGGTGTCGCCCAGCAGCTCCGTGTGCTCCAAACCGATGGTGGTGATGACCTGCACATCGGAGTCGATGACCGAGGTGGCGTCCAGCCTGCCTCCCAGACCGGCCTCGATCACCGCCACGTCGCAGGCCTGTTCCTTGAAGTAGAGCAGAGCCGCGGCCGTGAGGATCTCGAACTGGGTCAATGCGTCCCCCGGAGGGAAGATGCGGTCCAGCTTCTCTGCCACCGGCCGTATGCGCGATACCAGCTCGCAGAACTCCTCGTCGCTGGAGGGCACGCTGTTCACCATCTGCCGTTCGGCCAGACTGATGAGGTGGGGGGAGACATAAGCCCCCACTTTCAGTCCGCGCGCCTCCAACAGGGCGGAGATGAAACGGGTGGTCGAGCTCTTGCCGTTGGTGCCCACCACATGGATGGTCCGGTATGCCTTCTGCGGAGAGCCCAGAGCCTCGACGAGCTCGGTGACGCGCTCCAGGCCCAGATGCATGCCCAAGCGCTCCAGGCCGTTGATGTACCCCCAGACCTCCTCAGGACTGCAATGGGAGGCGCTCAACACCCCTTCCCTTCCAGGTCGGGCAACTCTCCTCCCACACGCTCCCGGTACTGCCGCCTCACCTCTTCGAGGACGGACTCCGCGCCGGCGAGCCGGCTGCGTTCCTCGACTACCACCGCTTCGGGCGCTTTGGCGACGAAGCCCTGGTTGCCAAGCTTGGCCCTGGCTTTGGCGGCCTCGGTATGGGCCTTCTTGGCCTTGTTGACCAGCCGGGCGCGCTCCTTCTCCACATCCACCAGATCCTGGAGATCGAGCAGGGCTTTGACTCCCGGGCCGTCCACCGAGGCGAACCGTCCCGCCGGGATGGCTCCCCCGGCGATCACCTCCACCAGGTCGCAGCCGGACAGCTGCCGGAAGGCCTGCCGCAGACCGGCCAAGCCGGCGGCCGCCCCGGGGCTCAGTTCCAGCACCCGCACGCTGCCGACCACTTCTCGGGCCAGACCCAGCTCCTCGCGAGTCGAGCGCAGGCCCCCGACGACGGCTATGAAGGCCTCCATGGCGAGCTCGGCGCCGGGGTCGTCCCAGGCCGCGGGCGCTTCCGGATAGCGGGCGTTGAACACGCCGGCCGACCGTCTTCCGGACTTCACCTGAGGCAGGAAGCTGTAGACCTCCTCGGTGATGAAGGGCATGAGCGGGTGGAGCAGTATCATCACGTGCTCCAGCAGCACCAGCAGGTTGCCGCTGATCTGCAGACGTTCGGCTTCGTCTTCGCTGTAGAGACGGCTCTTGGCCACCTCGAGGTACCAGTCGCAGACCTCGTTCCAGACGAAGCGGTAGAGCAGCCTGGCCACGTCGTCGAACTCGTAATTCTCGTAGAGCGCCGCGACCTCCCGGCAGACTGCGGCCAGCCGGCTGAAGATCCAGCGATCGGCGGCCGTAGCCGGCTCCACCCGAGGCTCCGCCTGCGGATGGGCGCCCTGCAGTATGAGACGCGAGGCGTTCCAGAGCTTGTTCGCGAAGTTCCTGCCCATCTCTATCCGCTCCGCGCTGAAGCGGACGTCCTGCACCGAGCTCATGTAAGCCAGCCCGAACCGGGTGGCATCCGCCCCGTAGTCGGCGATCAGTTCCAGGGGATCGACGCCCGTGCCCAGGCTCTTGCTCATGCGCCTACCGTCGGCGGCAAGGACGGTGGGATGGATGATGACGTCCTTGAAGGGAACGTCGCCCATGAACTCCAGGCCCATCATGATCATGCGCGCCACCCACAGGTAGATGATGTCGCGCGCGGTCGATAGGACCGTCGTGGGATAGAAAGCGGCGAGCCGCGGAGTCTGCTCAGGCCAGCCTAGAGTGGCGAACGGCCACAGGGCCGAGCTGAACCAGGTGTCGAGCACGTCGTCCTCCTGGCGAAGCGCGCCTCCGCACTTCTCGCAGGCCGCGGGCGGCGAAGCCGCCACCATCAGATGGTCGCACCGCTCGCAGAAGTAGGCCGGGATGCGATGGCCCCACCATAGCTGCCGGCTGATGCACCAGGGCCGGATGCCCCTCATCCAGTCGAGGTAGACGTCGCCCCAGCGGTCCGGCACGAATCGCACCCTGCCGTCCTCCACCGCCGCGATAGCCGGCGGCGCCAGGCGCTCCATGCTCATGAACCACTGCAGCGAGAGGAGCGGCTCGATGGTGGTGCCGCAGCGGTAGCAGATGCTGACGGCGTGATCGTAGTCCTCCGCCTTGACGAAGAGGCCTTCCTGCTGCAGGCGCTCCAGGACCGCGGTGCGGGCCTCCGCGGTGGTGAGGCCGGCAAACTCACCCGCCTCCTCGGTCATGAGCCCGTCGAGGCCGATGACAGTGACACTGGGCAGGCCGTGGCGCAGCCCTATCTCCCAGTCGTCCGGGTCGTGGCCCGGGGTGATCTTGAGGGCGCCGGTACCGAAGCCGATGTCCACATGGTCGTCGGCGATGACCGGCACCTCCCGTCCCACCAACGGCACCACGGCGGTTCCGCCCACGAAGCGGCCGTAGCGCGGATCCTTGGCGTTGACCGCCACCGCGGTGTCGCCCAGTATGGTTTCGGGCCGGGTGGTAGCCACCGTGAGAGTCTCGCCCGACCCCAGGATGGGGTACCTGACGTAGTAGAGCTTCGAGGCCCGGTCCTCGTGCTCCACCTCGAGGTCGGAGATCGCCGATCCGCAGCGCGTGCACCAGTTGACCAGGTAGACGTCCCGGTAGATGTCACCCTTCTCGTACAGCGACACGAAGACCCTGGCCACCGCCTGCTGGTAGGCCTCGTCCATGGTGAAGCGCTCTGCTTCGTAGTCGCAGGCCGCGCCCAGGCTCTTGAGCTGATGGATGATGGTCGATCCGTACTCGCGCCGCCAAGCCCACACCCGCTCCTCGAAGGCCTCCCGGCCGATGTCCTCTTTGCGCAGGCCCTCACCCGCCAGCTGGCCTTCGACCTTGTTCTGCGTGGCGATGCCGGCGTGGTCGGTGCCGAGTATCCAGAGGGTGTTGAAGCCTTTCAGGTGATGGTAACGGATGAGGATGTCCTGGATGGTGTCGTTGAGGGCGTGCCCCATGTGGAGCGAACCGGTCACGTTCGGCGGCGGTATCGCGATCGTGTAGGCCGGACGGGGGTCGTCCGGCGACGCATGGAAGGCTGAACCGTCAAGCCAGCTCGTCATGAGCCGCGCTTCGATGTCTTGCGACGCATAACGCGCCGCCATACTCACCTCGGTCACGTGCGGTCCGTCCCCTCCTGCTCCTGCAGGCCCACCAGCGCCAAGGGGAGCACATCGACAAAACTGTCTACGTATACGATATCAAGGCCCCGCTTGAGTTCGGCGGGCAGTTCCTGCACCTCCGGTCTCACCGTGGACGGCAGGACCACCGTCTGCACGCCTTCCCGCAGCGCCGCCAGCAGCTTCTCCTTCAGGCCGCCGACCGGGAGCACCTGGCCGGTGAGCGTGATCTCGCCCGAAAGGGCCACCTTTGGCAACGCCGGCACTTGAAGCAGGGCGGACAGCAGGGCCGTCGCCACCGCGATGCCGGCCGAGGGCCCTTCTTTCGGCACCCCACCTTCGGGGAAGTGCATGCGCACCTCCAGAGCTGAGAGTAGCTCGTGGTCCGACGGCAGGGGCGGCTCGTTCTCCGCCCCCGGTTCGTCCGGCCTGAACCCGGGCTCCGGCGCGCCGCCGCCGACGACCACCCCGATCGGGGTCCGGGCGTCGGCCTGCGGACGTCCGGGGCCGCCCTCATCCACCGCCTCGGGTTGCTGATAGTTGTCCAGCAGATAGGCGCGCCCCGGCGACTCGGCCCACAGTCCGGACAGCACCGGGTCGCGGACCAGCGACGTCTTCAGATAACCCCAGGCTGCGGTCACGCTCTCTTGCATGATCTCGCCCAACTGACCGGTGAGGTGGAAGTCGCCCTTGCCGGGCGTGACCACGCACTCCACGCGCAGCACGTCGCCTCCCGCCCCCGTGTAGGCCAGGCCGAGGCTGACGCCCACCTGCGGCTCCACACCGAGCCGGGCGGCCAGGAAGGGTGCCGGCCCCACCAGCGGTGCCAACCCGCGCGGGCCGATCCGGCGGGGGAGCGCCTTACCCTCCACCCTCATGCGCGCCAGGCGCCGGTACACCTTGCCTATGAGCCGGGCCATCTCTCGCACCCCGGCTTCACGCGTGTATTCCTGTATGAGCAGCCGCAGCGCAGCCGACGTGAAGACGTCGCCCAGATCGGCCAAGCCGCTCTCCTCGGCGATCTTGGGCACCAGGTGCCGCTCCGCTATCTCCAGCTTCTCCCTGTCGGTGTACCCCGGCAGCCGTATGATCTCCAGGCGGTCGTGGAGGGTCTCGGGGATGTCTTCCTCATAGTTGGCCGTGGCTATGAAGAACACGTGCGACAGGTCGTACTCGAGCTCCAGATAGTTGTCGCGGAAGGTGCGGTTCTGCACCGGGTCGAGGACCTCCATGAGCGCCGCCGCGGGATCGCCCCGCCAGTCCGCTTCCATCTTGTCGATCTCGTCCAGCACGATCACGGGATCATCGACGCCCGCCCGCTTGAGGGCGTCGATGATCCGGCCGGGCAGCGCACCCACATAGGTGCGCCGATGACCCCGGATCTCGCCCTCATCGCGGATGCCGCCCAAGCTGATCCGCTGCAGGGGACGTTCCAGACCCTTGGCGGTCGCCATGGCGACCGACGTCTTACCGACTCCCGGCGGGCCGACCAGACAGAGGATGGCGTTGGGAGGCGTGCCCCCTCGCAGGGAGGCGACGGCAAGGTACTCGATGATGCGGTCCTTGACGCTCTTGAGGCCGTAATGCGTCTCTTCCAGCACCCGGGCCACCGCAGCCACGTCGGGTACCGCAGAACCGGAACGCGTCCCCCAGGGCAGACCCAGCGCCGTGTCCAGATAGGTCTTGGCGACCGCCACCTCAGCCGATAGCGGCGGCAGATCGCCCAGCCGCTTGATCTCCTTGGTGAGCGCGGCCGCCGCCGCCTCAGGCAGCTTCTTATCCTGCAACTGCTTCAGATAGGTGCCGCGCTCGCTGTCTTCCTCGCCCTCTTCCCCCAGCTCCTCCTGCAGCACCTTCAGGCGCTCGTGCAGGAACACGCGGCGCTGTTGACGTTCGAAGCTGTCGTGCACTCGTTCGGAGATCTCGTTCTCGAGGGCGATGAACTCGTTCTCCTGGATTAGTGTCTCGAGCAGGAGAAGCAGCCGCGCCTCGGGCTCGTCGCCCTCGAGCAGCTCCTGCTTTCGGTCGGGCCCGATCATGAGATTAGAGGCCACCACGTTCACCATCTCCTCGGGATCGGTGACCACCTCCAGAGCCGTCTCCGCCTCCTCGGGGAGTTGCGGCGTCTGCCCCACGTAGGCGGCGAACTCTCTCGTGATCGAATCCATGAGCGCCCGCAGGCGTGACCGGGTGCCGGTGAGCTTGCTGACCACAGGGCTGTGGCGAACGGTGAAGAACGGCGACACCGACTCAAAAGCATCGATGGCGACCCTCTGCCGCCCCTCGATGAGGGCCTTCAGCGTGCCGTCGGACAGCCTGGAAAACTGCACCACCTTGGCCAAGGTACCAAGCGGATAGATGTCACCGGGTTCGGGATCGTCGATGACGGCGGAGCGCTGGGCGGCCATGACCAGCAGACCACCCGATTGTTGGGTGTGCTCCAGAGCGCGGACACCCTTCTCCCGCTCCACGAAGATGGGGGCCAGTGTGCCGGGAAACAGCACCAGATCGCGCGTGGCGAGTAGCGGGACCACCTGCTGCGTGTCAGCAGCCATAAGCCGTCCTGTGCGAACGCGGCGGCCGCGCCTTCATCCCTACTCGACTCCCTACGCGGATTCTTGATCCAGCTCCAGGTCCTCAGGCGCCGAGCTCGTCACCAGGGTAGGGTCGATCCTCTTCTCAATGACTTCTCGGGTGACGACGCACTTGGTCACGTCGCGCCGGCTGGGAAGCTCGAACATGACATTGGTGAGCGCCGCCTCGATGATGGAGCGCAGGCCACGGGCCCCGGTCTCCAGCTTGAGGGCCTGCTTGGCGATGGCATCGAGCGCGTCCTTGGCGAAGATGAGGTCCACACCATCGTAGGCGAAGAACTTGTGATACTGCTTGGTGAGGGCGTTTTTGGGCTGGGTGAGGATGGCCACCAGGTCGTCCTCATGGAGTTGGTGCACATTGCAGATCACCGGCAGACGCCCGATGAACTCAGGGATGAGGCCGAACTCGAGCAGGTCCTCGGGGAGCACTCTGGCGAACAGCTCGCCTACGTCCCGCTTGTCTTTGCTCTCGATCTCGGCCCCGAAGCCCACGCCCTTCTTCCCGATCCTCCTCTCGACGATCTTCTCCAGGCCGGCGAAAGCCCCGCCGCAGATGAAGAGGATGTTGGTGGTGTCGATGGTGAGGAACTCCTGGTGCGGGTGCTTGCGCCCGCCCTGGGGCGGCACGCTGGCCTGGGTCCCCTCGAGGATCTTGAGCAGCGCCTGCTGCACCCCCTCACCGGATACGTCCCGGGTGATTGAGGGGTTGTCGGCCTTACGGGCGATCTTGTCGACCTCATCGATGTAGATGATCCCGGTCTCAGCCTTCTTCACGTCGAAGTCGGCCGCCTGGATGAGCTTGAGGAGGATGTTCTCCACGTCCTCACCCACGTACCCCGCTTCGGTGAGAGCGGTGGCGTCGGCGATGGCGAACGGCACGTTGAGGATGCGGGCCAGGGTCTGCGCCAGCAGCGTCTTGCCGCACCCGGTGGGCCCCAGCAGGAGGATGTTCGATTTCTGCAGCTCGATGTCGCTTTCATCCAGCGTGCCCATGTGGACGCGCTTGTAGTGGTTGTAGACGGCCACGGCGAGGGCCCGCTTGGCCTCCTCCTGGCCGATCACGTAATCGGAGAGGATGGAGTAGATCTGCTTGGGCTTGGGCAGGTTCTCGAGGTCGAGAGTGGGCGGCGCGGTGAATTCCTCGTCGATGATCTCGTTACAGAGATCGATGCACTCGTCACAGATGTACACGCCCGGGCCTGCGATCAGCTTCTTGACCTGACGCTGGCTCTTGCCGCAGAAGCTGCAGAGCAGTTGCTCGGTCCCTCCCGGTGGTTTTGGCACCCCTCGACCCCCTACCTGTGCTCAAGGATCTTGTCGATGATCCCGTAATCGAGCGACTCCTGGGCCGTCATGAAGTAGTCCCGCTCCGTGTCCTGCTCGACCTTCTCAAGCTCCTGGCCTGTCTGCTTGGCGAGTATCTCGTCGAGCCGTTTGCGCAGGCTCAAAGCCTCGCGGGCGTGGATCTCGATGTCGGTGGCCGGCCCCTCGAAGCCTCCCGATACCTGGTGGATAAGTATCTTGGAATTCGGGAGCGCGTAGCGTTTACCTTTGGCGCCCCCCGCCAGCAGCAGAGCCCCCATGGACATGGCGATACCCACGCAGATCGTCGAGACGTCGGGCTTGATGAACTGCATGGTGTCGTATACGGCAAGACCCGCGTAGACATTACCCCCCGGACTGTTGACATACAGGGAGATGTCCTTATCGGGGTCCTCGGACTCCAGATGTAGGAGTTGCGCCACCACCACGTTGGCCACCTGATCGTTGATCTGAGTGCCCAAGAAGATGATGCGCTCGTTGAGTAGGCGCGAGTAGATGTCGAAGGCTCGCTCGCCTCGGCTGGTCTGCTCGACCACCATGGGGATCAGTGGACTCACGACGCCGTCCTTTCCGCTAAGACTCAACTATCCTCGGCCGGAGTGTCATCCGTGCTCTTCGCCGCCTCGGCCTCAGTCGGCGCGGCCTCCGCCGGCACCGGCTGGGGCTCCGACGCAGCCGCCTCGGCCTCCACCGGCACCGCCGATTCAGCGTCCGGCTCCACGGCCACTGCGTTCGCGGCGATCAAGTCCGCCGCCTTGTCGCGTAGCATCTGCTCCTTCAAGGATTCGATGCGTCCGCTCTGACGCAGCCGCTTCCCGAGGACCTTGGCGTCCACCTTGCCGGCGGCTGCCATCTGCGCCACCACGGCTTCGACCTCTTCGTCAGTCGCCTCGAGGCCCTCGGCCTTGGCCACGGCACTCAGCACGAGCCCGGTCTTCACATTGTTCGCCGCCGTCGGCTTCATCTCCTCGATGAGCTGCTCGACCGTCTGCCCGGTCACCTCCGAGTAGATCTCCAGCGAACCCCCTCGCGACTCGAGAGAACGTTGGAGATCGGCCACCATCTCCTCAGCCTGCTCACGTACTACGACATCCGGAAGGTCTAGCTCGGCGTTGTCGGTAGCCGCTTTGACCGCCAGGGCGCGGAAGCGCTGGTCGGAGGCGTGCTCCTTGCCCGAGGCGATCTTCGCGCGGATCTCTTGGCGGAGTTCCAGCAAGGTGGCGAACTCGCTGACCTCGGAGACCCACTTGTCGCTGAGAGGCGGCAACACCTTCTCCTTGATCTCTTTGACAACCACGGTGAAATCCACCGTCTTGCCGGCCAGGTCATCGGGCAGTTCTTCGGGGAGCGCCAAGGGGAAGGTTTTCTCTTCTTCGGCGTTCATGCCGACGACCTGCTCCTCGACTTCCGGGAAGATCCTGCCCCCTCCCACTTCGAAGACGAAGTCGCCTGCCTCAAGGTTCTCAACGGGCTCTCCCTCAAACGTCGCCCGGAGGTCGGCGGTGATGAAGTCGCCCTGCTGCACCGCCCGGCCGCCGACCGGACGTAGCTCCGCGAACTCGTTGCGGAGGTGGTCCATCTGTGCGTCGACCTCGATGTCCTCCACCGCGGTCGGCTCCTTCGGCGCCTCCAGGCCCTTGTACTCGCCCAACACCACTTCGGGCATCACGGTCACCGACGCCTTGAAGCCCAGCGGCTTGTCCATCTCGGGAAGCTCGTCGTCCAGCTCGATCTCGGGGCGGTCCACCGGGTCCAGACCCAACTCGATGGCGGCCTCCGCGAACCAGGCCCCCATCGATTCCTCGACGGCGTCGACCAATATGGCCTCATCGCCCAGCCGCTGGCGCACCATGGACGCCGGAGCCTTGCCGGGCCGGAACCCGGGTAGGCGCACCTCGCGCGAGAGTTGCCGCAGTCTCTTGTCGAAAGCTTCCTGCAGTTCCTCGGTGGAAACCTCGACCGCTAGTTTGACGGTGTTCCCATCGCGCTCACTGAGGGTGGTCTTCACGTCGATCCTTTCTTCGCTCTGCTCCGCGGGCTGTTCGAGTGCGGGTGAGAGGACTCGAACCTCCACGTCAAAAGACACATGCTCCTAAGGCATGCGCGTCTGCCATTCCGCCACACCCGCGCGTTCCCAAGGGGTGAACGACGGGACTTGAACCCGCGACCGCTGGGGCCACAACCCAGTGCTCTACCAACTGAGCTACGTTCACCATGCCATCTGCTCCGGTGACCTGCCAGGAGCCCGCACACAGGCCATCGCGTCCTCCCACGGACAGCCGTCCCGGAGCCCTAGCAGTATAGCCGATTCCTCATGAGACGCCGATTCATGAGCATCGATGACGGCAGGCCGGGCGATCCCGACAACGATCACCGTCTCTCCTGGGCAGCCGGATGATCCCCAGTTCGGAGAGCCCCCTCGCCGGCGCCTCAGTAGGCGCAGACCGCAGATCTCCAGGCCGACTGGTAGGCTGCGATGGCAAGCTCGGCCCGACCGGCGGATGCGCGCGTGCGCGACAAGTGGTCCGGACGGAGATGGGCGGACCCCTGCGCGGGATGAGTCCTGCGGATGGAGGCGCGCCTGGCAGGATTCGAACCTGCGACCCACGGATTAGAAGTCCGTTGCT
>CAZQDY010000004.1:10566-86373 GCA_964592075.1 uncultured Gaiellales bacterium | reverse complement strand
TCTTACCGAGAATGATCTCGTTCTCCGCCGCAACGGCCACGTAGCTACCGGGATACAGCGGGTTGTTCACAGGGTCGAAAGGCGCCGGGGTATCTGGGAACGAGGAGACGTCGCCCGCGGTCACCTCGTAGCCCATGGCCAGCACAGCCATCTTGGCGAACTGCTGGCGTTGCAGGAGATTGTTGGGCCTGAAGGTCCCGTCGTCATAGCCGCCGACAATGGATTGATCGGCTAGAGAGTTGATGCTGGCTTCGAATGGACTGCCCGCCACGTCCGTGAAGTCCGCGGCCAACGCCGGGGCTCCCAGTGCCAGGACTATGACGAAAGATAGTAAAAGGCTTCTGATGATTCGTGCGCGCATCGATCCTCCTTTTTGAGTCGTCACTCACGCAGTCATCGTCACGTTGATCATGACCGGCCTGATCTGACGATGTGACCACAGGAAATCATCTTCTTCCCGTGAAGGTCCGGAAGTATTCTCCTCTTTGCCCGGCCTATGCTCCCCGCAGCACCAGGCCGTCCAGCATGTCACGCTCCGACACCGTGAGACTCTCGTAGCCCAGGGTCTCCATCGCCGCCTGGACTATCACCGCCCCGGCCACAATGACGGGGGCGCGCCCGGCCTGCACGCAGGGCAGCGCGGCGCGCTCGGCGGTGGTCATGGCGCCCAGGCGGGCCACCAGCGCCCGCACGACCTGCAGCGATAGGGTGCGTAGATGGATGGCGTCAGGGTCGTACTCCTCGAGCCCTGCGTCCAAGCTCGCCAGAGTGGTGACCGTCCCGGCTACGCCTGCCAGGACTCGCCCCGAGGGCCCGGCGCCGAATTGCCTTATCACTCGGTTGAAGTGCTTCTTGGACTCCTGATAGATGCCCGACCTCTCCCCCGCCGTGGAGGGATCGGACGTGATCCAATGTTCGGTCGCCCTGCTGGCGCCCAGCTCCAGGCTTATCGCCTTCACCGCTCCGGTCTTCGCGCGACAGATGAGCTCGGTGCTGCCCCCTCCCACATCGATGACGACGGAGTCGCCTTCGAGATCCAGGGACACTCCTATGTACGCGAGTTCCGCCTCCCTGCTGCCGGACAGCACCACCGAAGGCAGGGCGTTCTCCTGACCCAGGTCGTGGATGAACTCCTCGCCGTCGAGGGCCTCCCGAGCAGCGCTTGTGCCGGCCAGGACTACGGAATAGACACCAGTGCTTCGCGCCTCTTCCGCGTACCGAGCCACCGCCGCCGCGGTCCGCCGCCGGGCGGCCTCTCCCAACCGTCCTCCCGGTCGCAGGCCCTCTCCCAAGCGAGTCACCTCGGCCTTGCGCAGAACCGTCCAAGGCCGTTCGTTCATGATGTCCGCGACCAACAACCTCACCGATATGGTCCCCACGTCTATCGCGGCGCGTCTCTGGCCGGTGTCCCAGCGTGAGCACCGTTTGTTTTGGCACCAGCATTCGTCGAGAGGCGGGAGGAACCGTTCCCAAGCCTCGCGGGTCTCCTCTTTCAGCTTGACGTTCCGTTCCGGGGACGTGGAGAGCCAGCCGGTCTCCACGGCCAAGAGAGCCGCCGCGTACGCATGCAGACACGACGCCACCTCGGGCCCTTCCGGTCCTCCGATCCCGGCGCCGAGGCGGGCTGTCCGCGCTGTCGCGCCGCTTCTGTCGCCGGCCAGATCGATCCGCCGTTCCCGATACAGACCGGTGATCTCCAGCAGGAGGCGCCTCAAAGGGTCCTCCCTCCGGCAGGCCGTTCTCATCCGGCGGACGGCTCCGGCGCTCTCCTCCCGGCTCACGGCGGTGGCGACGGCCGGGCAGCTCAGATAGAGGAGGGTGGGGTTGGGCGTCCCGTCGGAAAGGACGGGAGCCGTCTCGACCACGGCCGGGTAGCCGAAGGGACAGCGGGCCGCGATGCCCGTGAGGTCGTGAGGCTGCCGCCCGAGTTCTCCTGCGATCACCGCCCTATCTCGGGGCCCGACGACTGTCTCTTTCGTCCCCCCGTCCGTCACGGTGAGGTGGTAGACGTGCCCGGGGCCGTGGACTCCGAGGTGGAGGTGTCGTCGGCGGGCGCCGTGGTCGAGGGCGGCTCCGTCGAGACTGTGGAGGTTACCGCGTCGGTGTCGAGCGGCAGCATCTGGAAGGGAGACGACTGCCCGGACGCCGCACCGGACTCCGAGGTCCCGGCCTGCGAGCCCACCACCGCCACCACTACCACCACCGCCACCAAGACCATCAGCGCCGGCAGGCGCCTCCGCCCCTCTCTCCCCGGCGATCCGGATCGCCCGCCGGCCCCGCGGCGGGCGCCGCTCTGCCGGTGCCGGTCCGCGCGCCTTTCACTCCGGGCGCTCTCGTACTCCCGCCACTCAGCATCGTCCGCGAGTCTGTCCAGGAAGGAGGGATCCGGCCTCTTTGACGGCCGGTCGCGCCCGGATTCTCTGTCATCCGCCACGACGGGGACCTTCAGTCGATTCCTTCGAACTCAGAGATGATCTGCTGGAGCAAACCGCCGTCGCCGCCGCTGTCATCTTCGGTCGTCTCTTCCGCGCCGGTGATGATGTAGAGCTCCTCGCCCGGACGCGCGTATGTCAACTCCTCGCGAGCCAGGCTCTCCAGATAGCCGGCCTCGGCCAACTTGCCCAACTGCGCCTGCAGGTCGGCCTTTTGCTTCTCGAGCGACGCCAATTCGGCGGTCGCTTTCTCCAGCCGTTCGCGGGCATCCATGTATCCCTGCAGAGGGCCGTAGTTCGCCAGAGCGGCGACAATCAGCACGATGACCACCGCCACCAAGACCAGTATGCGCCGACGGGTTGCGTACGGAGGGCGCGATCGGGCCTCTAGGTCGATATCGCCGGAGCTCGCCGGCGCTGCTGGTGCGCTCGCGTTGGTCATGGTTCATGTGTTATTCGCCCTCGCGGCGACACTGTCCTTTCGCGACAGGGTCTCCTCACCCGGCCCGGCGACGGTCGAAGGCCACCTTGCCCGGGTAGACCGCCAAGTCGCCCAGCTCTTCCTCGATGCGCAGCAGTTGGTTGTACTTGGCCGTCCGCTCGCCCCGGCACGGGGCGCCCGTCTTGATCTGACCGGCGTTGGTGGCCACCACCAGGTCGGAGATGGTGCTGTCTTCCGTCTCGCCCGAACGGTGGCTGACCACGGCCGTGTAGCCCGCCCTGTGGGCCATGGAGATAGTGTCGAGGGTCTCCGTGAGGGTGCCGATCTGGTTGAGCTTGATGAGGATGCTGTTGGCCACCTTGCGCTCCAGCCCGAGCTGTAGCCGCTCGCTATTGGTGACGAAAAGGTCGTCGCCCACGAGCTGCACGGTCTCGCCCACCAGCCCGGTGAGAGCGGCCCAGCCCTCCCAGTCATCCTCAGCCATCCCGTCCTCGATGCTCACGATCGGATACCGTTCGCACAGGCCGGCGTAGTACTCGGCCATCTCCTTTGGAGACAGCGTGCGACTCTCACTCGCGAGCACGTAGGCGCCCTTGGTGGTATCGAAGAACTCCGACGCGGCCGGGTCGAGGGCTATGGCTACGTCCACTCCGGGGGCGTACCCGGCCTTCTCCACCGACTCTATGATGGCCTTGATGGCGTCCTCGTTGCTGGCCAGGTTGGGCGCGAACCCGCCTTCGTCGCCCACCGACACCGACAGACCCCGCTCTTGGAGCACCTTCCGCAGGGAATGGTACACCTCCACGGACATGCGCAGGCCGTCGCTGTAGGTGGCGGCCCCCACGGGCACGCACATGAACTCCTGCAGGTCGACGTTGTTGTCGGCGTGCTTGCCCCCGTTCAGGATGTTCATCATCGGTACGGGCAGCACGTGGGCGTTGACCCCGCCCAGATAGCGGTACAGCGGTAGGCCGAGGGCATCGGCTGCCGCCTTGGCGACGGCCAGGGAGGCGCCGAGGATGGCGTTGGCGCCCAGCCGGGCCTTGTTGGGGGTCCCGTCGGCCTCGAGCAGCAACCGGTCCACCTCCCGCTGGTCGAGGGCGTCGACGCCGATGAGCGCATCGGAGATCTCCACGTTGACGTGGTCGACGGCCTTGAGCACGCCCTTGCCGCCGTAGGCCTCGCCACCATCACGCAGCTCCACAGCTTCGAACGAGCCCGTCGAGGCCCCGGACGGGATGGCTGCGCGCCCCCAGCCGCCGCTGGCCAGCTCGACCTCTACCTCCACGGTGGGGTTCCCCCGGGAATCGAGTATCTGACGTCCCAGAACGCTGAGGATCACGGTCATCGTTTCTGCTCCTTCTTCGCTCGCTGGTAGTAGACCCCTTGCTCGTCCAATCCCATCTTCTCAAAAAACAGCCCCTCGTCGCCCGCCGTGCGGGCCGCCGCCTCCACCCGCTCCCTGAAGCGCAGGGCCGAGCCGCGCAGAGCCAGCTCCGGATCCACCCTGGATCTGCGGGCCAGGTTGACCACCGCGAAGAGCAGATCGCCCAGTTCCTCCGCGAGCCTGTCCCGGTCGTTGCCGCCGGTCAGCTCCTGCTCGACTTCGGAGGTCTCTTCCTTGATCTTGTCGAGGATATCGGGGGCATGCTCCCAATCGAAGCCCACGGCCGCCGCGCGCTGTTGGAGCTTCTGGGCCAACAGCGTGGAGGGGAACGCCTCAGGCACGTCGTGGAAGATGCCCTCTCTGCCCTCGGCGTCTCTCTTGATCGCGTCCCAGGTCTTGCGCACGTCTTCGGGCGTTTCAGCATTCGCGTCCCCGAAGATGTGAGGGTGTCGCCGGATGAGTTTGGCCTGGATGCCGGCCGCCACGTCTCCCAGATCGTACAGCCCTTGCTCTTCCGCCACGCAGGCCAGGAAGTAGACCTGGAAGAGAAGGTCTCCCAACTCCCCGCAGACCGCGGCGTCACCGCGGGTTTCTCTCTCCCGTATGGTGTCGGCCAGCTCGTAGGTCTCCTCGAGCGTGTAGGCGATTATGCTCTCCTGAGTCTGCTTGCGGTCCCACGGGCACTCCCGCCTCAAGCGACCGGTGAGGTCGTACAAGCGCGCCAGTTCGTCGACCAGTGCGTGACGGTCCATGGACCCTACTCGCCGGCCAGGCCGTCGATGGATCCGTCGGCGGCGCCTCTGCCGGCCGACCGCGGCTCGTATCCCGAGCGATACACCACGCCTACCTCCGCCTTGGCCTTGGCCAGCCACCGGTCCCAGGCCTCGTCTTGCTTCTGCTGGAGAAGTTCGCTCCTGATCCTCTCCATCACCTGGTCGTAGGACAACTGCTGTTCGGGCGTGATGTCGGTGATCTCTATCAGATGGTACCCATATTGCGTCTTAACGGGCTCGGAGAGATCCCCGGACTGAAGCTCGAAGACCGTCTCCTCGAAATCGGGCACCAGGACCCCCCGGGTTATGGCGCCCAGCTTGCCCCCTGTTTCGTTGGTTGCGGTGTCGTCCGAGTGCTTCTCGACCATACTGACGAAGTCGGCTCCGTTCAGGATCTGGCTGCGGATCTTCTCCGCCTCGACCTTCGCGGCGTCCCACTGCGCCTGGGTGGCGGTCGCGGCGATCGCGCCGTCCTCATCCTCCTTGAACGGGGAGATCAAGATGTGGCGGGCGTCTCTCGACTCCTGCTCGACGAACTCGGCCTTGTGAGTCTCGTAGTAGGCCTGGACATCCTCCTCACCGACGGTCACGTCGCCTGCGACCGCCGCCTTCATCTCGTCCAGGAGCAGGCCCTCTTTCACGGACTGCGTCAGCTGCTCCAGGGTCAAGCCCTGCTTCTCCAGTGCGGCCTCGAACTTGCCGTCGTCGCCCTGGAACATCTGTTTGATCTGTAGCAACGCGTCCTGCACGTCGCCCTCGGTGATGGTTATTCCGAAGGTCGACGCCTTCTGCCGCATGACCTCGAGCGCCACCAGGTGCTCGACCAGCCCTTGCTCAAAACTCTCGTACTCGTCGGGCTGCTTGCCCTTGTCGGGGGCCCGGCCCGCCGCCTCGTAAGCCGCCTTGAGATCATCGAGCTGCTCCTGCGACACGCCGTTCAGACCCACCTGGGCGACCACGCCCTCAGGAACGTCGCTCTCGCAGCCCAGGACCATCAGAAGTGGCAGAAGGAGCAGGCCGATGGCGAGCCTTCTGATCACACTTGACCTCACTTTGTCGCAGGGAACACCCCGTCCCCCCCAAAGAGCGCGAGTATATCATCCAGTACTTCCCGGACCGCCCGGCGAAGACCCCGCTCGTCGCTCCGCAGACCCAGTGCCAACTGGCCTTGCACTGACGCATAGACGTAGCGCCGGTCGCGAAGGCGCAGCCGTTCGCGTGACCCGGCCGGCAGGGTCAGCCCGCTGATCTGGAGGCGATGTTGGCGGACCGACAGAGCGTCGGCCCCCAGGTTCTGCAGCGTCACCCGGACCTCTCCCAGGAAGATGAGGTTGTCCACGGGCTCCGGGATCTCGCCGAAGCGATCGATGAGCTCAGCCCGCAGGTCGGCCAGTTCCTCCAGAGTCGCCGCCGAGGCGATGCGCCTGTGCAGGTCGACCCTGGCCGCCTCGTATCCTATGAAGCTGGTGGGCACGTGAGCGTCGATGCCCACCTCCACCCGCGGGACCTTCTCGGTGGCCACTTCAGCGCCCTGGAGAATCGCGGTCGCCTCCCGGAGCATGGAGAGGTACATCTCGAAGCCCACCGCCGCGATGTGACCCGATTGCTCCTCCCCCAGCAGTTCTCCGGCTCCCCTGATCTCCAGATCGCGCATGGCGATCTTGAAGCCTGAGCCCAGCTCTGTGTAGTCGGCCAAGGTGGACAACCGCGCCACCGCCTCCTCGGTCAGCACGGCCTCGTCCGGATGGAACAGGAAGGCATGAGCCACTCGGGTCGAGCGCCCGATCCTTCCCCGGATCTGGTAGAGCTGCGCCAACCCCAGCAGGTCGGCCCGTTCCACGATCAGGGTGTTGGCATTGGGGATGTCGAGCCCGCTCTCGATGATGGTGGTGGTGACGAGCACGTCGGCGTCGCCCCGCAGGAAGTCCAGCATGACCTTCTCCAGGTCGTGCTCGGGCATCTGTCCGTGGGCCACGGCGAAGCGGACCCGGGGCATGAGCTCGCGAAGCCTCGCGGCTGCCTTGTCGATGGTCTCCACCCTGTTGTGCAGGTAGTAGACCTGGCCCCCGCGGTCGATCTCGCGCTCGATGGCTCTGGTCACCATGCCTTCGTCGTAGAGGCCGACATAGGTCTGGATGGGATGGCGGTCTCGGGGAGGCGTCTCGATGGTGGTGATGTCGCGCACACCCGAGAGCGACATCTGCAGCGTCCTTGGGATGGGGGTGGCCGTGAGGGTGAGCACGTCCACCTTCACCTTCAGGCGCCGGAGGGCTTCCTTCTGAGTCACGCCGAAGCGCTGCTCCTCGTCCACGATCACCAGGCCCAGGTCCTTGGGTCTCACGTCCTGGGAGAGCAGCCGGTGGGTGCCGATGAGCACGTCCACCTGCCCGGCGGCGAAGTCCTTGAGGATGCGCCTTTGCTCGGCCGCCGACCGAAAGCGCGAGATCATCTCCACCTTCACGGGAAAGTCGGCGAGCCGCTCCCGGAAGGTGCCGTAGTGTTGCTGGGCGAGGATGGTGGTCGGCACGAGCAACATGACCTGCTTGCCGTCGAGGGTGGCCTTGAAGGCCGCCCGCAAGGCCACCTCGGTCTTTCCGTAGCCCACGTCGCCGCACAACAGCCGGTCCATGGGCTGCTCCGACTCCATGTCGTCTTTGACGGCATCGATGGCCCGAAGCTGGTCCTCGGTCTCGTCGTAGGGGAAGGCCTTCTCGAAGCGCACCTGCCACTCACCGTCGTCGGAGAAGCGGTAGCCCCTGCTGGCCTGCCGGAGCGCGTACAGGTGTAGAAGCTCGCCGGCCACCTCCCGGGCTGCTCTCCGAGCCCTGCTCTTGACATGCTCCCAGGCCCTGCCGCCCAGCTTGGAGAGAGCGGGGGCCGCCCCCCCGGCGCCCACATACCGCATCACCTTGGCGATCTGATCGTGAGGCACGTACAGCATGTCCGTGTCCTTGAAGGCCAGGTCCAGGTAGTCGCGCGTGACCCCGGCCACCGTCTTCGTGGAGATGCCTTCGAAACGCCCCACGCCGTGGTCTTCGTGCACCACGTAGTCGCCCTTGCGAAGGTCGCGGAAGCTGGAGAGCTCGAGGCCGGCCGGCGCGCGCCGCGCCGGCGCCGCCTTGTGCCGCCGCGGGAAGATCAAGGCGTCGGTCAGGAGGGCCAGCTTCAGATCGGGTATGACGAAGTGCCGGCGGTGCGGCGCCGGCAGAAAGGACACTCCCGGGCCTCGCTCGATGTCTCCCCCCGAGGCCAAACTCCCCGTCACGCGCTTCAGCATATACGCGGCCCGTTCCGCTTCCGCCCGCTGCTCGAAGGCGATGACCACCCGGTACCCGTCGTCGACCAGGCGGCGTATGGCGTTCTCCGCCTCGGGCAGGCTGGTGACCGGCATCTCTCCGCTCGTCGCCCGCACCACCAGGGGTGGCTCGCTGCCCGAGGCGAGCCCAAGCGAGCTGAGGGTGACGGCCGGGAACGCGGCAAGACCCGCCTCGACCTCGGGCCACCTCATGTACTCGTCGCCGGCCGCCTCACCCACGACGTCGGCCATGTCGCTCTGGAAGGCCTCCACGCGCGTGCCCGCGCGGGCCGGGTCGGTGCGCACGACCCGCGTCCCATCGGGAAGAAGCGAGAGCACGCTGACGAGCCCGGCTCCCGGCTCCTCGGCCGCCGCGTACAGGCGCACCCTCGGGAGAGGTCCCAGCGAACGCTGAGAGTAGACGGAGAAACGGCGCAGGCTCTCCACCTCGTCGCCCCAGAACTCGATGCGCACGGGGTAGGACTCGGTGGAGGGAAAGACATCGATTATGCCCCCACGTACGGAGAAGTCGCCCGCGTCCTCCACCTGATCGACCCGCGTGTACCCCAGAGCGGCCAGTTTCCGGACCAGATCCTCGAAATCATGTCTGCCCCGGGCGTAGACGGCCGATGGAGCCGCGGGAGGCAGGACCACCGACTCCATGAGGGTGCTGGCCTCCGACACCACCACCGGCGGCCCCTGCTCGGCTATCGCGTCCGGCCGGAGCGAGGCGACCACACGGGCCCGTCTGCCGGCCACCGGGGCGTGCACCTCTCCCTCCGATCCGTACCACACGCCGCGAGGCGGCAATTGGACCACCACCCTGTCAGGGCAGTACAAGGTGAGCTCGTGGGCGATCTCGCCCGCGACGTCCTGATTGGGAGCGACCACCAGCAAGGCGCGCTCCCGCCAGGGAGCCTGCTGGAGAAGACCGGCGGTGACATACGCGTGGATGAAGGTCGGGACCGCCGCCTCGACTCCGTCCCGGACCAGGATCTCTTCAAACGGCGGATAGCCGCGCAGGAAATCTGTCAGGCGGGGCATGCGCCGCCCCGTGCGGCCAGCCAGTCATCCACCACGTCGGCAGCCTTCTCCACCAAGGCGAGCACCTCTTCCCGCGGCTCGCTGAAGGGAGCGAGCACGTGGTCGATGAGCGGGTCGCCGGCCCCGGCGGGCCGCCCGACGCCGACGCGCACTCTCCAGAAATCCCGCGAACCGAGATGCTGCTCCAGACTGCGGAGCCCATTGTGGCCCCCCAAGCCCTGCCCCTCCTTGAGCCGCACCTCCCCGAAAGGCAGCTCCACCTCGTCGTGTATCACAAGGATCCGCTCCACCGGGATCCTGTGCTTCCGGACCGCCTGTGCCGCTGCCTGTCCCGATAGGTTCATGAACGTCATGGGTAAGAGCAGCACCACCCGGCTACCGGCCATGGTGCCCTCGCCGGCGAGTCCACGGAAGCGAGAACGGAGCCGCGGCAAGCCATGGCGGCGCCTCAGCTCCTCGCCGACCATGAAGCCGACGTTATGGCGATGGTACTGGTACTCAGGCCCGGGGTTCCCGAGCGCGACGATCAGGTAGACCGGGTCAGCGTCCACTCCGCCCTACCAGTGAGGAATCACTCCTCGGCCGTGTCGCTGCCGATGACTTCCGGTTCGCCCACCTCTTCTTCAGCGACTTCCTCTTCGACAGGAGCCTGCTCGACCCGCGGCGGTACCAGAGCCACAAGGACGGCCTCGGGGTCATCTACGATGGTCACGCCATCAGGCGCCACGAGGGTCGCCACTGCGAGATGGTGTCCGACCTGCAGCTCGCTCACGTCCAGCTCGAGCGACTGCGGAACGTTGGCCGGGAGAGCCCGGACCAAGACCTCGCGACGATCCCATTCCAAGATCCCGCCATCGACGATACCCGGGGCGGTACCCACCGCCTCGATGGCGACCAGGGCCTCGATCTCCACAGACAGGTCCACCTCGTGCAAGTCGACGTGCAGCAGCTGGCGCTTGGTCGGATGGAACTGCAGTTGTTTGACCACGGCGTAGCGGGCCGCCTTGCCCTTGGAGCCTTTCGCTCCCTTGCCGAAGTCGAGCTCCAAGACCGCGTTGTGCCCGTGGGCCAATGCCGCCTTCAGCTCCTCCAGATCGATGGAGATCGGAGTGGCCCCCTTGCCCTTGCCGTAGGTCACGCCCGGGACGGTCCCTTTCGCGCGCAGACGGCGGGCCGGCCCGTTACCGGTCTCCTCCCGTTCGTGGACCGACAGCTTGATGGTATCCATGTACGTCTCCTCGAGCGTCACCCTCGAGGGCCCACCCGGAGCGGGACCCTAGAAGAGCTGGTTTTCTCCCTGGAACAACTCACTCACCGACTCGTCGGCGAACACGCTCCTGATGGTGTCCGCCAGGATATCGGCCGTGGATAGTACCACAATCTTCCCCAGGTCCCTGTCGTCGCGGAGCGGGATGGTGTCGGTCACCACCACTTCCTTGATCGGCGACTTGGCGATCCGCTCGTAGGCGGGATCCGAAAGGACGGGGTGGCTGCAGGCCGCGTAGACCTCTTTTGCGCCCTTCTCCATGATGGCCTGCACCCCGTTCACAAGGGTGCCGGCCGTGTCGAAGATGTCGTCGACGATGATGGCCGTCTTGCCCTCCACCTCGCCGATGACGTACATCACGCGCGACTCGTTGTGCTCGGGGCGCAGCTTCGACAGCACCGCCACCGAACAACCCAAACGGTCGGCCATGCGTTTGGCCGTCTTCATGCCCCCCGCGTCGGGGGACACGACCACCATGTCGTCCAGCCCCTTGAGCTTGAAGTAGTCGGCGATCATGGAGAGTGCGGTCATGTGGTCCACGGGCACGCTGAAGAACCCCTGCAGCTGGCCGGCGTGCAGGTCCATGGTGACCACGCGGTCGGCGCCTGCCGCCTGGATGATGTCCGCCACCAATCGCGCCGTGATGGGCTCGCGCGGGCAGCTCTTCTTGTCTTGGCGGGAGTATCCCATCCAGGGGACGACCGCGGTGACTCGGTGAGCGGAGGCCAAGCGAGCGGCCTGGATCATGATGAGGAGCTCCATGAGGTTCTCGTTCACCGGCCGGCAGGTCGGCTGGATGATGAACACGTCGGCGCCCCGGATGCTCTCCCCGTACTTGACGTAGATCTCGCCGTCGGCGAAGGTCTTGATCTTCACCTCACCCAGCTCGATGCCGAGCTTGTCCGCGACCTTGGCGCTCAGCTCGGGGTTGCCCCTACCCGAGAACACCATCAACGAACGCTGGGGGGTCAGCCGCGCGCACCGTCGCGGTTCCCGCTCTGTCATGCCCTGCTCCTCCTTGTCCTCTAGCTGCATCCCGTACGGTATCACTGTTCGCGGAAGCCCGTCCCGCGCTGCGCGTCGAGACGCGTCTTCATGATGAGGCCGGCCGTCGCCAACTCCTCCTGGGAGTTCACGCCGAGCACCAGCGAAGCATCGCCGATCTTCGACGCCCCCACCCTCGCCCCCCGGTCTCGCAGGCCGGCTATGACGTCGGTCAGGTAGATCTCACTCTGGTCGTTCTCCGCCCCCACCTGGGCCAGCACCTCCAGGGCGAGGGGAGCGGTGAGCACGTACATGCCGCTGTTGAGCTCCCGTATGGTCAACTGGTCGGGGTCGGCGTCTCGATGCTCCACGATGGAGACCACTGACCCGGCCGCATCGCGCACGATGCGCCCGTAGCCCGTCGGGTCGTCCAACTCCATGGTGAGGACGGTCGCCGACGCGCCCGACTCCACATGATCGCGGACCAACTCCCACAGCGCTTCACCCGTGACCAGGGGAGTGTCCCCGGGAAGCACGAGAAAGGCCCCCGGCAGGATGTCGGCGGCAGCCGCCAGCACGGCATGACCTGTGCCCAACTGCCGCTCCTGAAGCGCGACGACGCAGTCGGGAGGAACGATGGGCGACACCTGTTCGTGACCGTGCCCCAGCACGACCACGATCCGCTCGGCGCCGACCGCTCGGACGGCATCGAGCACGTAGAGGAGCATCGGGCGGCCGCACACCTGATGGAGCACCTTAGGGAGCTTCGATCTCATGCGTTTGCCCTGGCCCGCGGCCAGCACGACGACACTGCCGATGTCAGAAGTCACCCTGATACGTACCCCAGTGGAGCCATGGAGATGAGGAGAAAGCTGGGGCGGCAGGATTCGAACCTACGAATGACGGGACCAAAACCCGTTGCCTTACCACTTGGCCACGCCCCATCGCCTCCGACTCTGAGGTCATGCCCCAAGAGCCTTGGAAGTATAGGTCAGGCCGCAAAAGGGTGTCAAGAAAGCCGCGCGCCCCGCGAGGCCCCGGCGGGCTCCTCGCCGCCCCGGCCGATGACCTTGGCCGCCCTGGCATTGAAGCCTCGTACCATCAACCTTTCTGCCAGCTCCTTGGCCTTGTCGGCCGATGCAGAGAGCGCGAAGAGAGTGGGGCCCGAACCGCTCATCAGAGCACCGACGGCGCCTTCTCTTATGAGTATCTCCCGATCCGAGACCAACGAAGGGATGAGGCTGAAGCTGGCACGTTCGAGGTCGTTCTCCAGCAGGCGCGCCACCTGGGCGACATCGGTCACCTGGCGCCACCGTTTCTCGGCCTGCCCCGCCTTGAACTCGAACATCGAGCGCGTGGCCGGAAGCTGCTTGGAGTCGAACTCCCGGTACACACGCGCAGTCGAGAGCATCCTGTCGAAGAACACCAGGACCAAGTGAAGTCCTGGGAGATCAAGAGGCTCGAGGAGTTCCCCGATCCCCCTTCCAATCGCCGGCAGAGGATCCAGGAAGAAGGATACGTCGGCTCCAAGCGACCTGGCGATGGCCACGAGTTGGGCATCATCCAGCAGCGGTCCCCCGGCCTCGGCCAGGGCCTCCACACCCACCATGAGGGTCGCAGCCGCGTCGGAGCTGCCTCCTCCCAGGCCGGCGCCCACGGGGATACCCTTGTGGATGGCCAAGCGGCCGCTGAGGCTCCAGCCGGTCAGGCGCTCCAGAGTCCGCAGCGCCTGGGCCGCCAGGTTGTTCTCTCCGGGGGCCGTCCTGCACTCCACGCGCAGTTCCCCGGGGCCCTCTCCCTGCCGGGCTTCGAGGGAGATCTCGATATCGTCGTAGACGTCCACCGGGGCGAAGACGGTGAAGATCTCGTGATTGCCGTCGTCGCCTTTCGGTCCCACCAGAAGGCTCAGGTTGACCTTGGCCGGCGTCCGCTTCCTCACATCGATCATGCGGCCCTCCTTGCCCATGCAGTTCGCACACCGTGGGACGAGCAATACCCACTCAATGATGAAGCGACACGCGGCAAACTGCAAACGGGCTCCGACGACAACGTCTACTCACACGGCAGACATTGCACCTTCGCCGCAAGGCGACCCGGCCCCTAGGCCCTGATCTCCTCCCGCATGAAGAGTATGTATGCCACCGTGAAGAACAGCAGCACGCAGCCGATCAACGAGATGATCTGTGGCCAGACCAGCACCAGGCTCTGGCCGAAGCTGAGGGGACCGACCACCGCCCTGTCGATCTGCTCATACACGAGAACGCCCAGTGAGCGCACGCTCGGGTTGAGGAGCGCAGTCGTGGCCTCGTCGTAGAGTGTGGAGGGCGAGATCCTGTTCAGATCGTCGGACAGTTCCTCGTGGCGGATCAACTCCGCATTCGTGGCCCCCTCGCCCGCCGGCGCGACCGCGTCGACGACCAGCCCCACGATCAGGCTGGCGAAGATGGCGAAGAACAACCAGACGGCTATGGAGGCCAGCGCCGATGTCGCGGCCTGCTTGAAGAGCACCGAGAACAACTGGGCAAGAGCCAGCCAGAAGCCTACGTAGATGGCGGTGACGATGATGAAGGCCACCAACCGCCCCACTTCCTCCAACGAGGGGGTAGTGCCCAGAAGCACTATGCCCAGACCGGCCACGATCACCACCAGGGCCGTGAGCGCCAGGCCGACCACTCCGAGCCCCGCCACGAACTTGCCCTGCAGAACGGCGTCACGATGGATGGGCTGCGACACCAAGCGGCTCAGCGTGCCCTGGGAACGCTCGCTGTTGAGAGCGTCGAAACCCAGTGCGATGCCGAGCAAAGGCGCCAAGAAGGTGATGAAGCTGACGAACGAGGGCAGGTTCTCCCCAGACGAGGTGAACAGGTTCAAGAAGGCGAACTCGAAAGTCTGCGCTTGGGACACGGCCTCCCTGATGGACGAACTCGCTGCGTATACCGCAGCCAGGCAGGTCACTCCGATCAGCACCAAAAGGATGCCGAAACGCAGTCCCGACAGGTGATCGGCCAGTTCTTTCCTCGCCACCGGCCCTATGCCCACCGGGAAGAACCGCCCTCGAGGCTTCGAGACGCGCCCGGCGCTCGGGGAGACGCCGCCTCCCCCCTCCGCTACTGCTACTGTTCCGTTAGGCTGAGGCATGATCGGCTTCGGCTCCCTCTTGGAAGTAGCGTTCGTAGATGTCGTCGAGACTCAGGCCCCGCTGCCTGAGATGGACGGGCAACAGATCCTGCGCGACAACGGCTTTGGCGACCTCGGCACGCACGTCACGCCGACTACGCACGCTCAGGGTCCCGCGCTCGGATGTGACGTCCTGGACGCCGTCCACCGACTTCAGGGAATCAGCCAGCTTCTCGAGAGTCGCGCCGTCCACCTGCCGGCCGTCCGACGCGACGGCCGTGACTTCGTACTCCAGATCGCCGCTCTCGGCCAGTTGGCGCTCGAGCTCGGGGACCGGCCCCGCGGCGATGAGATGGCCGCCGACGAAGATTCCCACCCGGTCGCAGACCTCTTGGACCTGGTGCAACAGGTGTGAGGACAAGAGGATGGTCATACCCTCTTCGTCCCGCAGCCATGCGAGCATGGCCAGCATGTCGCGCACGCCCTCGGGGTCGATGCCGATGGTCGGCTCGTCCAGGATCAGCACGGTCGGATGCTTGATCAAAGCATCCGCGACGGCAAGACGTTGCCGCATGCCCCGGGAGTACTTACCGGCCCGCTTGTCGGCCGCCTCGTTCAGGCCCACGTCCGCGAGTAGCGCCTCGATCCGCTCTTCGGCCACCTTACGGGGGATGCGATTGAGCGATGCGGTGTACCGCAGGTTCTGCCTGCCGGTCATGTTGGGGTAGAAGCCGACGTTGTCCGGCAGGTATCCGACAATGGATTTGACGCTCAGCGGGTCGCGGACGGAATCGTAACCGGCCACCCGCACAGTGCCCTCCGTGGGTTCCGTGAGCCCGAGCAGCATGAGGATGGTGGTGGTCTTCCCGGCGCCGTTCGGCCCCAGCAGACCGAATATCTCGCCCCTCTGTATCTCGAGATCCAGTCCGTCGACCGCCGTGAAATCGCCGTACCTCTTGGTCAAGCCCGACGCGACGATCACCGGCCCACCATTATCATCAGGCATCTCACGCACCTCGCGGTCCGCTTTTCTTTCGACCACGTCGCCCATCTGAGATCTCAGCGGTGCCCGTAGCGGCGGAAGACGAACCCCAGTATGGCTATGGCCGCGATGGCGATCAGGACCCCGATGACTCCCCAGAGCGTGGAGGTCTTGACCGTCACGCGGATGTCGGAGCTGGCGTTGGCCTGGTCGGCGTCGGCCCTGAGAGTGACGACGTAGTCGCCCGCGATGGCGTTCTCGGCCGGCGTGAACACCGCCGTAACATCCAGACGCGAATTGGCCTCGAGCACGTCGATAGTGCGCGGCTCGAAGGTGACCTGCCAGTTGGCGGGCGGGCTCGCCGACAGCTTGATGTCCTGCAGCGGCCCGGTGCCACTGTTGGTGAGGACGAACGGGACCCTGGTGACGTCGCCGGCCTTCACGTCCGCGTTCAGGTTGCCATCCGGTGTGGTGAGGCTGAGGGTGTAGGTGCCCGTTATCTCCACCTGCAGAGGCACCGTGACAGTCTCTCCTCCGCCCGATGCCGTAACGGCCACGTTGTAGACGCCCATCTCCACGTTGGAGCGAGGAGTGACCTTGAGGTTCAGCTTCTGCGACCCCTGGGAGTCGATGCTGATGGTCGGGGTCTCCTGCGTGGCGCCGGACGGGGTCAGCGAGAGCGCCCAGGCCTCGGGGCCGCTGGCGCTAAGGTTGTACGTGCGCTCCTCAAGGGTGTTGTTGGTCAACGTGAGCGTGAAGGTGTACGTGGCGGTGGCCGGGCCGCGGAGGGAGCCGTATTCGGCGGTGAGTTCGGTCGTACCGCCCTCGACCTCGCTCACCGTGAGCGCGATGGGGAGTGAGACCGTGGTCGCTCCGGCACGGGCCGTCAGCGTGATCGTCTTGGTGCCTTCTTCAGCATCCGCCGGGATCTCCACCTGCACCTTGAGCGACGATTTGTCCTCAGGGTCGGTCATGACGGCGGACACCGGACGGCCTCCACCCTGGATGGTGGCCGACCACCCGCTCGGGACACCCTGCAGGGACAGGTCCAGACGCTGGGCTACGGTGTCGGTGATGGACACGTCGACACCGACCGTCTGCCCGGCCTGGACGGTCATCGCCGGGTAAGGGGTCGTCAAAGTGGTGGCCGACGCAGACCCGGCCCCCCCGAAAAGCACGAATAGGACGACCAGCGAGAACGCCAAGCCGCCCGCCACGGCGACCATCACACGACTGCGGCTTAACGCCCTACGAGTCAAGGACAGCATATTGAGCAACCTCCGGCGCACGATGACTACTGGAGCCCCACAACGTTCGATGCCCCTCTCCCATGTGTGGCGCGGACGTAGGATACCTCAGTTGGGATAAAGTTGGGATAAATTCTTCGACCTCCGGCCGAGGACGTGCCGCCCGAGAGACGAGAAGGCCCGCCGGTGAGGCGGGCCGCACGATTCTCGCTTCCAGGACGGCCCCGGGGACGGGAGCGTCCTGCCTCTGCTGTCGCGAGTGACGGGCCGGGCTAGTTGCGGCTCCAGGACCAGGGGTCAGCTACCTCGTCCATGAGGTGGAGCGCCTCCTGGCGCACGGGCCCGTAGTAGGTACCCGACAACACCAGCATGAGCGATTGAAGCTCCGTGTCCCTCGCTCTGAGGATCAGCCGTCTCGGCTTGCCGTTCGGTCCGATGGGCACCTCCACCTGGATCATCCTTCTATTGAAGCGGATGAAGCTGTTCAGCGTGGCCCAGAGCGTGCGACGGCCCCGCTCCTTGCGGGCGGGCCCCAGCCCTAGTTCGCGCCCCCGCGCCACGGGCCACGACACGGCCTCATAGGACCCCATGGTGGTGTGCCAGATGCCCGCTCCCCACATGCCGAGAACAACGAGCAGGAAGGTCAAGAGAAGGGACGCAAGGTAGTAATATGGGGGATAACCCCTGTGACCGAGAAGAGTCTCGCCAAGCAACACACCGGTGAAGAACGCCACCGGAAGAAACGCCACATAGCTGAGAACGCGCGCCCAGGCCATCCAGGCCGGCACCCGGCGGCCTTTGAGCCAGACACGCTCCCCGTTCGTGCTCACCTCGCAATCGCCCACGAAGCGAGATCCCCAAAGTCCCGCATTGAGATAGGTCGCGATCGCGCCGACACATCGAGGCTTACGACTGGATCCTATTCCCACGGTGTACCTCCAATCGAGAGTCGATACCTCGATATCGGCACCCTGGAGGTGTTTCTTTAGTCCCTTTGGTCTTTTGGATCTATTCCACAGGCGACCGGTGCAACTGCCGTTTCGATGGGCCGCTCAGGCTTCGCTCGCCAGATGCTCGGCGATCTGAGCGAACTGCCGAGGGGTCAGGCGTTCGGCTCGCACATCGACGGGTAGATCGAGCATGCGGACCAGTCCAAGCGCTTCCTCTCGGGGGATCCGGAGGCCCGCGGCCAGCGAGTTAGCGAGCATCTTCCGCCGCTGACCGAACGCAGCCTGGATCACCGCCCGCAGACAGGCGGGGTCGGTCATGGGCCACTGTTCAGCGGGAAGCCGGCCGAGAACCACCAGGCTGGAGTCCACGTTCGGCTGAGGGAAGAAGATGGACCGCGAGAGCGTGCGGACCTTGACGACCTCGGTGTACAGCTGCACCCAGACCGAGAGCACCCCGTAGGTCTTGCCGCCCGGGGCCGCGGCCATCCGCTCGGCGACTTCCCGCTGCACCATCACGCAGTAGCGGCGTATGCCGGGCAGCCGCTGCAGAGCCTCGATCATGAACGGCCCCGCCACAGAGTAGGGGAGATTGCTGGCGCAGAGAGTCGGGGGCGGATCCAGCTCTTCCACGGAGCTCTTGAGGACATCCCGGAAGTGGAGATCCACATTACCGCCGCCACCCAGCGTGGCCACGAGGGCAGGCTCCAGACTCCGGTCGATCTCGAAGGCGTGCACGTGCCGCGCCGCTTTGGCCAGCGCCGCAGTGAGGACGCCCAGACCCGCGCCCACCTCGAGCACCACGTCGTCGGACCGGCACTCGAGCTGGCCGAGGATGACTCCCAGGATGTTGTCGTCGATGAGGAAGTTCTGCCCCAGGTCACGCTTCGGAGTTATGCCGAACTGCGTCAACCGGGCCAGAGAGACCTGGCGCAGGCGGGAAGCGGCGACCGGGTCCTCCCGCTCCGCAGGGTCCATCGCCGCCGCCGTTCTAGGACGCGGCGCGCGGGATGCGCTGGAACGCCGCTCTCACATTGGCCTCCACCTGCGCGGCGAGCTCCTCCATCGTCACCCCTCGCAGCGCCGCCACGAACTCGTACGTCGTGGCCACCAAGGCCGGGCGGCTGGGTCGTCCGCGCAGAGGAACGGGGGCCAGCCAGGGGGCGTCGGTCTCGAGAAGGAGAAGATGCGCCGGGACCTTTCCGGCCGCCTCCTGCAGGTGGATCGCGTTCTTGTAGGTCACGTTGCCGGCGAAGCTGACGTAGTAGCCCCGCTCCACCACTTCGCCGAGCCTGTCGGGCAGGGAGAAGCAATGCAGGATCACGGTCAAACCGGCCCCGTGCTTGTCGAGAGACTTGAGGGTGTCGGCGGCCGCCTCGCGCGTATGCACCACGACGGGCAGGCCGGCGCGTCGAGCCACCTCCATGTGGTGGGCGAACACCTCCCCCTGCACCCCGTGCGGCCAGTGATCGTGGTAGTAGTCGAAGCCGGTCTCCCCCACGGCGACCACGCGTGGGTGGGCGGTCATCTCCTCCATCTCGGCGAGACCCGCGTCGTCCAGGTGTCCCGCCTCGTGCGGATGGAACCCCACGGTGGCGTAGACCTGTGGGAACCGCTCGGCCAGCTCCACTGAATGGCGGGACCGCTTAAGATCGATGCCCGACTGGATGATCAGCCCCACGCCGGCTTCGGTGGCGTCGGCCACCAACCAGGCTGGGTCCTCTTGGCAATGATCGAGGTGGGTGTGGGAGTCGATCAGCATCCGGCGGGCCCCAGCCTCAGGGGACTCCGGCCGAGAAGCGCTGCACAGCCAAGGGCTCGCCGCGCGAGGGGCTCACGGCGTGAAGGGCTCACGGCGTGAGGGGCCACGGTGGGAGGGGCCACGGTGGGAGAGCTCACGGCCTTAGACTCCACGGTGCAAGAGCCTCAGTCCTCGATCCGGGGGAACAGAGCGCCCCCCGCGGTGACCCTCAGACCGGGCGCCAGCAGTCCCCATCGCGCTTCGTCCCAACTCGGACCGGTCGCAGTGTCGGAGGCAGAACCGGCAGAGGTCAACCCCAGCCGCTCCCTGATGGCCATCGCCGTCTGCGGCATGAACGGGTGGAGCAATACCGACAGAAGGCGCAGCCCCTCAGCCAGGTCCCACAGGGTGGCGTCTAGCGCGACGGTAGCCGGCCCCGGGAGGGCGCCCCGCCCAGGGCCGACGGCGCCGGGCTTGTCGGCGACCAAGCCCGGCGCTCCGGCGGTCCCGCCGTCGCCAGGGGCCGCTGGGGCCGCCCCGGCCTCCTCGGCGGCCGCTTCCTTGGCCAGCTTCCAGGGCGCCTGCTCCTCGACATACCGATTCAGGCGGCGCACGAAGGTCCAGATGGTCTCCAGGGCCGCCGTCAGGTCCAGCTCTTCGAGCTGGGTGCGGACCGCGGCACAGGCCGCGGTTGCCTCCACGGCGAGCGGTGAACCTGGGTGCGCGTGGGTACACTCCGGCGGGTCGGCATAGCCGGGGGGCGGCGCGGGCACCGCGCCGCCCCGGTACTTGCCGATCATGGAAGCGGTCCGCGATACCAGGTTGCCGAGTTCGTTGGCCAGCTCACTGTTGTAGCGGGCCTTGAAGCCCTCCTCGCTCACCATGCCGTCCTGCCCGAAACTCACCTCACGCAGGCAGTACAACCTGAACGCGTCGGCCCCATACTGCTCGATGAGCGGGAAGGGGTCCATCACATTCCCGCGCGTCTTCGACATCTTCTCTCCACCGAGCTTCAGGTAGCCGTGGATGAACAGATGCTCCGGCAGCTCATACCCCGCCGACATCAACAGCGCCGGCCAGATCACGCCGTGGAACTTGAGGATGTCCTGGGCCATGAGGTGGTAGCTCGCCGGCCAGAAACGCGAGAACAGATCTTGGCCGGGAGCGTAGGTCAGCGCGCTCATGTAGTTGATGAGGGCATCCACCCACACGTAGATGACCTGGGTCTCGTCCCATGGTACGCCGATGCCCCACTTCAACGTGGAACGGGAGATAGAGATATCGTCCAGCCCCTGCTCGATGAACGACAGCGCTTCGTTGTAGCGGTGCTTGGGGCGCACGAAATCTTGGTTGTCCCGGTAATGGGCCGCCAGACGATCCTGGAAGGCGGATAGACGGAAGAAGTAGTTCTCCTCTTCCATGAGCACCGGGGCGGTGCCGTGGTCGGGGCAGAGCCCGTCTACCAGGTTCTCCTCGGTGTAGTAGGCCTCGCACGCCCGGCAGTAGAGGCCCGAGTACGCCTTCTTGTAGATATCGCCGGCATCGTAGCAGCGCTGCACGAACTGCTGCACGTACCGCTCGTGCTCGGAGTCGGTGGTGCGGATGAAGAAGTCGTTGCTGGCCCCCACTTTCGCCGCCACTTCCCTGAACTTGACCACCACCTCGTCCACATGCTCTTTGGGCGTCAGCCCCCGGGCGGCCGCCGCCTGCTCCACCTTCGTGCCGTGCTCATCGGTGCCGGTGAGGAAGAACACATCGTCGCCCAGTTGGCGGTGGAACCTCGCCGCCACGTCCGCGGCGGCGGTGGTGTAGGCGTGCCCGATGTGCGGCACGTCGTTGACGTAGTAGATAGGGGTGGTGATGTAGAAGCGCCCCATGGCCGGGCTATTCTAGCAGAAGGCCACCTCACGCCCGACACCAAGGCACCAAACGGGCAAACGGCCATTGACGCGCCGTCCAACAAGCCTATACTCGAATTCATGAAGGGAGCAGATCGCTCCCGGTTCGCATGCGATGAGGAGGGGGCCATGAAGAAGCGCCTGTTCCAACGCAGAACCCTGTTGCCCTTGATCCTGCTGTTTGCCTTAGCCCTGGGTCTTGTGTGCACCGCCCCCCACCAGGGCGGCGTGGACCAGGCTCAGGCCCTGGACCCCGGGCTTCTGCCCCCCGGCTTCGAACCTCCGATCGGGAAGTATCTCCTAGCCTCGAGCTGGGAGCCGGCAAAGAACGCAACAGAGGTCCCGCTCGATGCAAACGTGAGAGTCTCCTTCAACCTGAAACTCGAGGCGATCACCATCAACGACGGCACCTTCCACCTGAAGAAGCAAGGGGCCACCCTCAAAGTGGCGGCGGCGACCTCCTACACCTACAACGCTGTGCTCGGCATCAACAGGGCGACGCTCAACCCGGTCGCCAATCTGGAGCCTGGAACGACCTATGTGGCGTATCTGGTCAACCCCATCGTGAGCGAGGCCGCCGGTCTCCATCTCTTCAACGAGGGGTCATGGTCGTTCACCACTATCACCTGGCCGCAGGTGAAGATGCATGGACCGGCTACCGGAGCAACGGACGTGCCGGTGGACGAGCAGGTGCAGGTCGTCTTCGACCACGACATGGACTGGTCCACCGTCAACAGCAGCTCGTTCTTTCTCCAGGAGTCTGGGGGCGGCCTCAAGACGGCCACGCTGGCCAAGAGCTCCGACAAGCGCACGGTGACCCTCACCCCCCAGAACCCCCTCGATGAGAACACGACCTACATAGTCACCGTCACTACGGCAGTGAAAGCGGAGAACGGCTTGTTCATGCAGGCCCCGGTCACCTGGACCTTCACCACCGCCGCCTCCACGCCCCACGTCACCACCAAGATCCCGGCGAACGGGACGGCCGGGGTGCCTGTGGGCCAAGTGATCGCAGCCACCTTCGACACAGACATGGACCCGGCCACGCTCACCAGCGCCACCTTCTACATCAAGAAGTCGGGCGGGACTCCGCTGCCGGCCGTGGTGGACTACAGTGCCGCCACCCGCACGGCCACCCTTGACCCCGTGGCCGGCCTGGAACCGGGAGAGACCTACGAGGTCAGGCTCACCACCGCTGTCGAAAGCGGGGCGGGGACGCCGCTCGCCTCTGCCGTGGAATGGAGCTTCACCACTGCCGGGGAGGCGCCCTCCGTGATCACCAAGGTCCCGGCCGCCGGGGCGACTTCGGTGCCGGTGGGCCAGACGATAGCGGCCACCTTCGACAAGAACATGGACGCCTCCACCCTCACGGGCGCCACCTTCTACGTCCAGAAGTCAGGCGGAAGCCCGCTTCCGGCGACCGTCGCCTACAGCTCCGGCACCCGCACGGCCACCCTTGACCCAGCGGCCGACCTGGAGGCCGGCGCCACCTACGAGGTGACCCTCACCACAGCCGTTGAGGGCGCCGACGGTCAGACGCTCGCCGGAGCGCCGATCACGTGGAGCTTCTCCACCGCGCCCGGAGGCGGCGGGGGCGGCAGCTCCTTCACCGACGTCATCCCCGGCGTGACCCCCTATGCCACCGCCATAGTCGCGCTCGCCGACGAGGGCATCATCTCCGGCTACACCGATGGCACTTTCGGTCCGGACAACCCGGTGTTCCGCAAGCACTTCGCCAAGATGATCGTCGGGGTCATGGGACTGCCGGTCTCTGAGGCCGACTGGTCCGATAGCAGCAAGCCCTTCACCGACTGTGGCGCGGACGATCTCGCCGACATCTACCCGCACGACTACATAGCAGTGGCCAAGGCCAACGGCCTCACCGCCGGCAAGACCGCGACCACCTTCGCGCCCAACGACCACATCACCCGCCAGCAACTGGTCACGATGGTCGCGCGGGCGGCCGGCCTGTCGGAGCCTCCGGCTTCGTTCACGCCCAGCTTCGGCGCGAGCCAGTTCTACCCCGACGAGCACTACCTGAATGCCCGCAAGCTCGCCTATGCCGGCCTGCTGGACGGGCTCGCCGGCGTGGGCCCCTCCTACGACTTCTTCGCCCCGGCCTCGAGAGGAGAATGCGCGCAACTGCTCTACAACCTCCTGCTGTTGGTGACATCGTAGAGAGCCGAAGGCAGTCCGGGACGAGTCGGACAGACGCGCCGGCCTCGGACGGACCTTGAAGTGGAGGAAAGCCGGCCCGCAGGGCCGGCTTTCCCATCTCCTCCCCACTACGGTATCCTCCAAGAGACCGCAAAGTGCCGAACGACAGGGGGACGCTGTGATCAACTACGTCGACACCAGATCCCTTCTGCCGATCCCGCAGCCTTTCACAGAGGTCGTTCTACGAGGCATCGCTCCGGGGGGCGGCCTGTTCGTTCCCGACCGGATACCCGAGTTGGGTCTCGCGCAGATCGAGGCGTTGGCCTCCATGCCGTATTGGCAGCGCGCCGCTGAGATCTACTGGCTGTTCGAGATGGACCTCTCCGCCACGAAGGTCGCCTCCGTGGCCCGACGCGCCTACGGCGACAACTTCGACCATCCCGAGATCGCCCCGGTGGTGGCTCTCGGCGGCGGCCGTTACGCCCTCGAGTTGTGGCATGGGCCCACATTAGCCTTCAAAGACATGGCGCTGCAGTGCATGCCCCTCTTCTTCTCCACGGCTCTGGAACAGAAGCGCACGCTTGGCGGGTCGACCTCCGACTTCCTCGTCCTGGTGGCCACGTCGGGGGATACGGGGGTCGCCGCCCTCAGCGGGTTCGCCGACCGCCCCCATACCAAGATCGCCGTCTGTTACCCGTCAGGCGGCGTGTCCCCCATGCAGCAGCGCCAGATGGTCACCCAGCCGGGTGACAACCTGACCGTCTTCGAGGTGCAGGGCGATTTCGACGACTGCCAGTCGGCAGTCAAGGCGGTCTTCGGCGACCAGGAGTTCGCGGAGGAGTTGGCGCGCGACCACGGCCTCAAACTCTCCTCGGCCAACTCGATCAACTGGGGCCGCCTGCTGCCCCAGATCGTCTACTACATCAGCGCCTATGCCGACCTGGCGGCCAAGGGACACTGCCGCCTTGGCGAACCCATCGACGTGTGCGTCCCCAGCGGCAACTTCGGCAACATCCTCGCGGCGTACTACGCCAAACGCATGGGGACTCCCATCGATCGCCTGGTCTGCGCCTCGAACGCCAACAACGTCCTTGCCGACTTTCTGGCCACCGGCACGTATCGGATCGCGGACCGCCGCCTCGTGAAAACCGCGTCGCCGTCCATGGACATCCTCATCTCCTCCAACCTCGAGCGCATGCTCTACGAGCTGAGCATGGACGGGCTCGGGGTGCGCGGTTGGATGGACGATCTCCGCACCTCCGGCATGTTCGAGCTGGACGATCTCACGTTCGGTCGTCTACGCCGGGAGATGGTGGGCGACTGGGTGGACAACGAGACCTGCCTCAGCACCATCGGCCGGGTCTACAAGGAGCGGAAGTACCTGATAGACCCTCACACGGCCGTCGCCTGGGAGGTCGCCGACAGGCACGCCCGCGACCTGCCCATGCTCGTGGTGTCACCGGCCCATTGGAGCAAGTTCCCCGCAGACGTGATGCGCGCCCTCAGAGGACTGCATGCCGGCGAACCGCTCCCTGAGGACGACCTTGGACTCCTCGACCAGGTACCGCGCCTCGCTCCGGGCAACCCGGTCCCCGCAGGCATGGACGCGATGCGCTCCCGGCCGGTGCGCTTCTCCAACCTGGTCGAAGGCGACCGTCAGTCGCTCGAGCGCGCCATCCGGGCCTTCCTGACCTCCAGCGCCAGATCGTAGACCCTCCTCGGCGCGAGTCCGGTGAGGCCCGCCACTATGCCGGCGGCCTTCTTGGTGCCTACTCCCAGCGCCTCCAGGTCGGCCAGTGCCGAGCAGGCGCGGGCTTCTGCGTCAGAGACCGGCAGACCGCCGGCCGCCATCGCCCGGGTCCAAGAACCTTCGCCCTCCGCCGCGGCAGCGGGCGCGATGACGAGGACGATCTCGCCGCGCACCGGGTCACCGAGATCCTCCAGCACGTCCGCGGCCGTTCCCCGCACCACCTGCTCGTGCAGTTTGGTCAGCTCCCGGCATACCGCCAGCTGACGTCCGGGCCATCGTTCGCCTAGGGCTGCCACAGAAGCCCTGATCCGCCTGGGAGACTCGAACGCGACCAGAGTCGCGCCCGTGCCTTCGAAGCGCGTCAGTTGCTCGAGGAGCTTGGCCTTGCTCCGCGCCAGGAACCCCACAAAGGCGAAGCGGCCCACCGGGAGCCCCGACGAAACCAGCGCGGTGGAGACGGCCGAAGGCCCCGGCAGCACGGTCACCGGGAGGTCCTCGGCGATGCAGGCCCTCACCAGAGTGAACCCCGGGTCGGAAAGACCGGGCATCCCGGCGTCGCTGACCACGGCCACCACCTTGTCCTGCCGCAGGAGCGGCAGCAGCCTCTGGACCCGCTCTTCCTCGTTGTGCTCGTGGAAGCTGACGAGTCCGGCGGCAGCTATCCCATGACGTTTGAGGAGGATACCCGTGTGGCGGGTGTCTTCGCAGGCGACGACATCAGCCTTCCTCAGCACACCCAGCACTCTCAGGGTGACGTCGTCCAGGTTCCCGATGGGCGTAGGACAGATGTAGAGCATGAACCAGCCCCCGGCCGGCGGCGTCAGCCGGCCGCCGGTTCGTCGCCCGCCGGCTCGTCGATCGTCAACCCGGCTGCCGCCGGCCCAGAGGTCACGGTGCCCCGCGCGGCGGCCCCGCCGCCGGCCGGAGCCGCGCCCGGACTGCGCACCAGGTCCCAAGCCGCAAGCCCGGCGCCCACCAGACCGGCCTTGTTGCCCAACTCCGCCGCCGCCAACCGCACCTGGTCCTTCCCAGGCGGCATGGCGTTCTTCATCAGGTGCTCGCGCGCATAGCGCAGCAAGAGTTCTCCAAGCTCCCCCACCCCGCCCCCGACCACGATCATCTCGGGGTTGAAGATGTTGGTGAGATTGGCGAGACCGACACCCAGCCACTCGGCAAGCTGCTGAACGGCCTCGACCGCGCCTCGATGCCCCTCTCTGGCCAGGCGGGCCACCGCTCCCCCGCTCAGCAGTCCCTGCTCGCGCAGGTGGAGCAGCGCGTTACCCGGATCGCGCTCGGGGTCGCGGACCCGGGCGCTCGCGTAGCGAGCCAGCGCGGGACCCGAGGCGTACATCTCGAGGCACCCTTTCATGCCGCACCGGCAGGGGAGGCCGCCCATCTGCACCACGGTGTGGCCGAACTCCCCGGCCGCGCCGCCGGCGCCCCGGTACAGGCGCCCGTCCAGCAGCAGCGCCCCGCCGACCCCGGTGCCGAGGGTCAGCATGATCACGTGCCGCAGCCCCTGAGCCGCCCCGGCCACAGACTCACCGAGCAGAGCGGCGTTCGCATCGTTCTCCAACACCACGGGGACGCCGAGAGCCTCCCGAAGCGGCGCCGCCAACGGGACCTCCCGCAAGGGCAGATTGGGTGAGGTCACCACCACTCCGCGATCGCTGTCCACGGTGCCGGCGCAGGCCAATCCTACCGCTCCCGGGGCGAAGTCGGCGAACTGGGTCATGGCGCGGCGCAGTGTGGTCTCCAACCCTGCCAGGAACGATTCGGTGTCTTCCGTGCGGCTGAGATCCACGATGGGAGGTGCGAGCTGCGCTCCCACCGGGTCCACGGGGCCTACCGCGATCTTGGTCCCCCCCACATCCGCTCCAAGAACCGACAGCATCGGCATCCTCCCCGTACGACCATCCGTAGTCCCAGGACTACGGGGTCTGCTCCAGCGCTATCTTGGCCTCCTCCAGTTCCTCCGCGCGCACCATGATGTCTTGCTGGCCGAAGCCGTCCACGGTCAGGCCGTAGACGACCGACAGGGCCTCGTGCCGGACGAAGGCCTCGATCCCCGCGCTGCGCAGCTTGGCGATCACGATCTCAGCCTCCACCGGGTCATAGATGCTGGTGAGCAGCACGGGACCGCCATGCTCAGAGTCCGAGCTCATCGGCCACCTCCTTCATCGCACCCAGACCGATGGCCAGGAACTCCTCCAGCTCCAGCCCCAGATCCGAGCAGGTCATGATGTCCTCCCGCCGGGCGCCCTTGGCGAACGAAGGTTCTTTGAAGCGTTTCCGTAGGCTCTTCAGTTCCACCGGAGCGAGCTTCTTCTCCGGCCGGATGAGCGCCGCCGCCGTCACCAGACCGGTGAGGCAATCGCACGCGAAAAGGGCTCTGTCCATTGCGGAGGTCACGCTGGACCCGTTGGCCGGGTTGTGAGCCAGGATGGCCCGCAGGACTTCCTCGTCGTCCAGACCTGCTTCACGGAGCCATTGCACGGTCAGGGCGCCGTGCACCTCCATCCTCTCGGCGGTCTCTTCCACATCCAGATCATGCAGAAGCCCCGCCAGGCGCCACTTCTCCTCGTCACCGCCCAGCCGCCGGGCCAGGGCGCCCATGATGGCCTCCGCGGCCACCATGTGACTGACGAGGTTCTCGTTCTTCACCCGCCCCTTGACCAGTCCCAGGGCCTGTTCTCGGTCCACTCCGCCTCCACGTCCCAGAGGGCCTGGGCCATGCGCAGCGCCCTCCGCACATCGTGCTCATTCCAAGTACTACGTCCAGAGCGGGCCAGTTCCTCCCATTCCGAAGCCGACGCCCAACGCCGGTCCGTGAGACCCGCCTCCAGAGTCAGGTCGTCCGGGTCGCAGAGCAGTCTGCAGGCCATGCTGACGGCCAGTAGGCGCTCACCCTTGTGGAACGTCAGGTACGCGTAGCAGGGACCGGCCACCTCCACCGCGAGCCCGGTCTCTTCAGCCGCCTCCCGCCGGACGGCGGCCTTCAGATCCTCCCCTGCTTCCGCACGTCCACCAGGCGGGTCCCAGGCATCCACCGGATCCGTCCTATGCACGAGGAGCCATCTGACGGTCCCGGACGGCTTGGCGGCCTCCCCGCCGGCCGCGAGCGGAGGGCCCTCGTGCTCCCGAGCGATGAGAGCCGCCACCGCCAGACGCACATACGGCGCTCGAGGATCGGCCGCAGGCCCAGGCCCGGCCGCGCCCGCCTGCCGTGCTCCCGACTCACCGCCCCCCGTCATGTCGCGACCGGCCTTCCCAGCCCGGAGATAGCCGGCACGACGATCTCGCCGGCCGCCTTGACGGCCTCCATGCTCACATCCAGATGGGTGACGAAGCGGACCCGGTCGACCGCCGCCACCCCGCATAGGACCCCCGCCTCCTTCAGGGCCGCCACCACCTGCTCCGCCCCCACCCCCAGCCCGCCCACCGAGGCTATGAGGATGTTGGTCTGCACCGGATGGACCAGCTCCATACCGGGAACCTGCTCGAGGTAGCCGGCCAATACCGCGGCCTTCTCGTGATCCTCCGCGAGCCGCTCCAGGTTGTGCTCGAGGGCATAGAGCGCGCCCGCCGCGATGATCCCGGCCTGCCTCATCGCGCCGCCGTAGCGTCTGCGGTTCCGGCGCGCCTCTTCGACGAAGTCGCCGGTGCCTGCAAGGGCCGAACCCACAGGGGCGCCCAATCCCTTGGAGAAGCAGACCGAGACCGAGTCGGCTGTAGCCGCGTAGGCGGCCAGAGCAACACCGGTGGCCACGTGCGCGTTCCAGAGACGGGCTCCGTCCAGATGCACGGCCATTCCCCGCGAACGAGCAAGGGTCGCGACGGCCTGCATCTGCTCCAGAGGCCATATGGTGCCTCCGCAACGGTTGTGCGTGTTCTCCATCTCCACCACCGTGGTGCGGGGGAAGTGCTCGGCCACGGGCCTGATGACCCGCTCCACCTCCTCAGGCGTGATGACCCCGAGCACTCCAGGCACGGGACGGAGCTGCAGCCCGGACAGGGCGGCCGCGGAGCCCGCTTCGTAGAGCATCACATGCGCATCCTCATGCACTACGACCTCGTCGCCGGGGCGCGTGAGCGTGCGCAGGCACAGTTGGTTACCCATGGTCCCGGAGGGGACGAAGAGAGCCGCTTCCTTGCCCAACAGCTCGGCCACCCTCTTCTGGAGCAGTTCGACGGTGGGGTCCTCCCGGTAGATGTCGTCGCCCACGGGCGCCGCGGCCATAGCCCGGCGCATGGCTTCGCTCGGCTTGGTGACGGTATCGCTTCTCAGATCGATGGGCCCGGCCGGGTGAGACATACGTCCTCCTCCTTTCCGGCTCAGCACGCGACTCGGCGTCCAGCCTACCGGGGCGTGGAATCCGGCAGACCGCCGTCCACGGGGATGGTGGCCCCGGTGGTGGGCGTCTGCCTGGTGGCGAAGAAGAGCACCGCTCTCGCCACGTGGGCCGCCGTGACCTGGACCTTGAGCAGATTACGGTTCTGGTAGTAGGCCTCCAGGCCCGCCTCGTCCAGGCCCCGGGCCTTCATGCGGTCGGGACCGACCTCGGTCCACAACCCTGAGCGACAGGCGCCGCAGGCGAACACGGCATCCGGAGCGACCATGTTGACCCGCACGTCATCCGCCGCCAGCTCCAGGCTCGCGACGCGGGCCAACTGGTGCGCCGCGGCCTTGGTGGAGCTGTAGGCTCCGAAGTTGGCGCCCGGCGAGAAGACGTTCTTGGTCGACACCAGCACGATGTCTCCTCCGGTGGCCTGGCGCCTGAACAACCGGGCCGCCTCGGCCAGCACCAGAAGCGTTCCCTCCACGTTCACCTGTTCGAGCTTTCGGTAGCGGTCGAGGGTCAGTCCGGTGAGCGGAGCCACCGCGGCGACCCCCGCGTTGGGGATCACCAGATCGACGCCGCCCCAGGCCCTCGCCAGCTGGTCGAAGGCGGCGGCGACAGATTCGGGGTCGGTGACGTCCAGCGGCAGCCCGATGATCCTCTCCGGGAAACGGGCCTCCATCTCCCGGACTAGAGTGGTGAGAGGCCCGCCCGGCAGATCGGTGGCCGCCACCAAACAGCCCGCATTCAGCAACCCTTCGGTGATGCCCGTGCCGATGGCCCCGGCCGCCCCTGTGACCACGGCCACATGCCCGCGCAGCGGCGCCCGGGCGCCCTCTGCCCCACCTGCCACGGCCCGTCGCAGCTTGGCGTGCTGTAGCGTCCGGTACTCCATGCGGAACAGCTCTTCCTCGGGAAGACCGTGGTACTTCGCGCCTCCGGCCGCGATCGCGGCCTTTACCTCCATGGTGTGCAAGGTGATGTCCCGAGCGATCCGAGCGTCGCGCAGATCCGGACCCGCGCAGAACACCCCCAGGCCCTGGATCATGACCACCCGCGGCTGAGGGTCGAACGGCTGCACGCCGGCCGGCATAGCGGAAGCGTGCCTCTCCAGGTAAGACTCGTACCGTTCGCAATACCCCTGCACAGCCGCCTGCAGCTGGGCGCGGGCGGCGTCCGGGTCGCCCGGAGGTAGCTCGTCCACCCACAGCGGCTCGGCCTTGGCGCGGATCAGGTGGTCGGTGGTAAGCACCGGGCTGACAAAGGTCTCCCGAGCGGCGGGCGCGGCCAGCGCCGCCAGGATCTCGGGGCCCGTGCACCACTGAAGCACCACACGCCGGTACGGACGGTCACAGTCGCCGGTCCGCTCCGCCAGGAGACCACGTAGCATCGGTGCCACCTGGGCGGCACGCGATGCGAGCCTCCCCTCCGCTTCAGACGCGACCGCAGCTACGATCCGGCCGGTCGCCGGCGGGCCCCCGGCTTGGGGCCTGTTGGACTCGATCCACTGCTCGGCACGCGATACCAGACGGATCATCATCTCGTACGACTCGTGGGCGGTCTCTCCCCAGGTCACGATCCCGTGATGAGCCCACACCATTCCCCAAGCGTCGGGGTGGTCGTCGAGGGCCCGGGCCGCTGCCAGGGCAAGCTTGAAGCCGGGAGTCAAGTAGGGCAGCACTATCACGTCCTCGCCCAAGGCCTCCCTGGCCACGGAGAGGCCATGCTCGCGATTCGTGAGAGCGATCACCGCGTCGGCATGTGTGTGATCGATGTAGACCCCCGGCAGAAAGGCGTGCACCAAGGCCTCGATGGAGGGCGTGGGGCTGTCGGCGCGCAGCAGATGGGTTCGCAACTGGTCCACCATATCCGCGTCGCCCAGCTCTCGCAGCACGCGCAGCCGCCGTAGATAGTCCAGGTCAAGCCCAGGATGCTCCGCCGGCTCGATGGTCGCCATGTCGGCGCCGGAGGCCTTGACGTAGACCACCGAGACCTCGTCGCCGAACAGGTTGGTGGTGGTCACCTTGACAGACGAGTTGCCCCCGCCGTGCAGGACGAGGTCCGGGTCCTCCCCCACCAACCGTGTGGAGTACGTGCGAAGCGCGAGCGCCTCGCCCCACTCGGGACCGTAGCGCGCCACGAACCCGGCCGCTTCTTCCTCCGACCACCGCGAGCGCATGGGCTACCGCGCTCCCCGGACGGCGTCGAGCATGAAACGGGCGTTTGCACCGGTAGTCGCGGCGCCGGCGGACCCGCCGTCGAACACCGCGCTGCCCGCGGCCACGATATCGACCCCCGCCGCAGCCACCTCAGCGATGTTACCTCTCGTCATCCCACCGTCGACGCAGAGAAGGATGTCCCTACCCGACGCCGCGATGAACTCCTTGGCCCGTGCCACGCGGGCCAAGGTACCGGGTGCGAACCGTTGCCCGCTCCAACCGGGATCCACCGCCAGAAGCGAGACCATGTCCACCTCGTCCAGGAGCGCAGGAGTCAGCCATTCCAGAGGAGTGCCGGGATTGAGAGCCAGCCCCCGGACGATGCCCCGCTCCGGCCCCGCACTGTGCTCCATGCCGCCCAACCGCTGCAGGACCCGATGGATATGGACGGCCGCCTCCACGTGCACTGTTATCATGTCGGCTCCGGCGTCCACGTACCCGGCCAGCTTGTCCAATGGTTCGCGCACCATGAGGTGCACGTCCTTCAACATGGGAGTCCTCAGGCCCTTGACATAGGGCGGCCCCACCGTCATCTGAGGGCAGAAGCAACCGTCCATCACGTCGACGTGGACCACCCCCGCTCCGGCCTCCTCCAGCATGGCCAGCTCCGCCCCCAGGTTCATCAGGTCGGCCGGCAGCAGCCCCACGCTCACAGTGGGGCAGAGCGACCGCAGGCGCCCTAGTGTCGAGGTATCGTCCACCTCGCCCCTACTCGTTCTCCTTCCGGGACTCGCTTCTCAGCGTGAGGAAGAACTCGTGAGCCTCTTCAGGCTTCATGTTCTCGTGCACGACCTTGCCCACGGCCTGGATCATGGCCACGGGAGCGTCCGACTGGAAGATGTTGCGGCCCATGTCGACCCCGGCGGCCCCCTCGCTCACTGCTTTGTAGGCCATGGTGAGGGCGTCGAGCTCGGGCAGTTTCTTGCCGCCGGCCATCACGATGGGCACCGGGCATGAAGCCGTCACCGTCTCGAAGTCCTCTTCCACGTAGTAGGTCTTGACGAAGTGCGCGCCCAACTCCGCCGCGATGCGGCAAGCCAGGCGGAAGTAGCGGGCGTCGCGGGTCATGCTCTTGCCGACGGCCGTCACGCCCAGCACCGGCACCCCGTACCGGTTGCCCATGTCGACCAGCCGGGTGAGGTTGTGGATGGACTGCGTCTCGTACTCGCCTCCGATGAACACCTGCACGGCCATGGCGGCGGCGTTGAGACGCACGGCGTCTTCGATATCCAGGGCCAACTGCTCGTTTGACAGCTCTTTGAGGATGCTGGGGCCCCCGCTCGCCCGGAGGACAACCCCCTTGCCGCAGGAGGAGGGCACGGTCGTACGGAGAATGCCTCGAGTGAGCATGAGTGCGTCGGCATAGGGAGCCAAGGGTAGGATGCTCACGTCGACGCGCTCCAGGCCGGAAGTCGGTCCTTGGAAGTAACCATGGTCGATGGCCAGCATGACAGTCCGACCTGACGCAGGGTTGAAGATGCGGGCCAGGCGGTTCTGCATACCCCAGTCGAGCGAGGTGGAACCTTTGACAAAGAAGGCTTCGTGCCGATACGGCACATCGAGGTAGTAGTTCTTGGATTCCTTGAGGCTGTCGATATCCGGCATCGATGACTCTCCGCTTGTTCTCGCAGGGGACAGACTCCCTGATTCTAGCAGAGGCCTGGGAAGCGACCTCTCTCTCCTGCGATAATCACCGTCACATGACCATGCCCATGAGACCTCTCGAGACTGGGGACCACTGACACAGATGAGCCCACAATTCGTGAGATGCGGCGAATGCCGGACCATCAACGAGGCGCACTCCCTCTTCTGCAGCCGCTGCGGGGCGACTCTCTACGGGAGGTCGCCTTCCGGGTCCTTGCACAGGCGTCGCAGGGTGACGGTGGTCGGCGCACTCAAGGCGTTCGCGCTCCTCTTGATCCTCGCGGCCACGGTCTTCACTCTCTATGCGGTGATCCAGAAGGGGCTCGCCACCGAGGAAGAGGTCGACCCGTATGCCGGGATATCCGGCACCACCGCCACTCTGCCCGGCGAGTCCTCCGGTGGTTCCGGCTCCGGCCAGACCTCGCCCTCCGAAGCCTCCATCCTCGTCAGGCCGACGTCGGTCGATGCGTCTTCGACCCTCAAGGCCACCTCCACCAACAACTACCGTCCCACCAATCTGGTGGACGGCGACGTCGCCACCGCGTGGAACGAGGGGGCCGAGGGTCTGGGTCTAGGCGAATGGGTCAAGTTCGAGTTCTCCCGGCAGCTGGTGCTCACGCGCATCGAGATAGCCAACGGGTTCCAGAAGGACGACGACCGCTTCGCCGGCAACCCCCGCATCAAGACGCTCAAGGTAGAGTACTCCACCGGCACCGTCCAATTGGTGGACCTGCTCGACGCTCCGGACTTTCAGACGATCCTGCCCACCCGCCAGCCGGTCGAGTGGGTGAAGATGGCCATCGTCTCGGTCCACCCCGGCTATGAGTGGGAGGATACGGCTCTTTCGGAGGTGCGCATCTACGCACGGACCGACCGGTAGGGACCCGGGCGGGTCACAGGGGGAGAGCCGCCCCCCGTCGCACCGCCTCCTTGCCGTATTTCTCCCGTATGGCGTCAAGCTTGAGGTCGAGCTCTCTGAGCAGCGGCAACTCCTGGTCGAAGAGGTCGTCCTGCCAGGCGCGCGGCGCCAGGTTGCTGAGCCCTACTCCCAACAGCCTCAGGTGATAGCGCCGCCGGCGCCCCTGCCGGAACAAGCTCAATACCTCCTCGAAGAAGGCCTCGTCCACATCTAGAGGCCGGTGCAGAGTGTGAGAGCAGGTATGGGTGACGAAATCCGAGTAGCGGATCTTGACCGTCACCGTCCGCGCCTCCAGCCGCCTGCGGCGGAGGCGCCGGCAGACGTCCTCGGTGAGCGACACCAGCGTCGACTCGAGCAGGCCCGCATCCGACACGTCCTCGTCGAACGTGTGCTCCCGAGAGATGGACTTCACCTCCTCGTAGGGTGTCACCCGGCGCAGGTCTTCCCCCCGGGCGCGGTGGGCAAGCAACTCGCCCGTCTCCCCGAACGAGAGCCTCAGGAGATGGGCCGGTATCCGGGCGAGGTCACCGACGGTGAGGACCCCCCGGTCGTGCAGCCGCTCCAGTAGGTTCGGGCCCACTCCCGGCAGCCGCTCCACAGGCAGTGGCGCGAGGAACTCCTCCTCCTGCCCCGGCGGGACCACGGTGAAGCCGGCCGGCTTATGAAAGTCGGAGGCTACTTTGGCCACCAGTTTGTTCGTGGCCAGCCCTACGGAGATGCTAAGGGCGAGCTCCTCGGTCACTCTGCGCTGGATGAGCCGAGCCGTCTGCACCGGTGGGCCGAACAGCCGCTCGGTGCCGGTGAGGTCGATGTAGGCCTCGTCAAGACCCATCTGCTCGACCAGAGGAGAATACTCGTCCAACAAGGCCATCAAGCGCCGGGAATACTCATGGTAGAGCCGGCTGTGCCCGGTGAGATACACCCCATGGGGACAGAGACGCCTGGCCGTGCGCAGCGGCATGGCCGAATGTACGCCGTACCGCCGGGCTATATAGTTGGCGGTCGACACCACTCCCCGCTCGCCTCCCCCCACGATGACCGGCTTGCCCCGCAGCGACGGGTCCCGGTTCTCTTCCACAGCGGCGAAGAAGGCATCGAAGTCGAGGTGGGCTATAGCCCGGTGAGCGGCCCGAGGACGCACGATGATCTCCTGCCTTTTCGGAGAAAACCCTTTCGGAGAAACCCCCTTCATGCGTGACAGGATAACCGAACATATGTTCGTCGACAAGGGGGGTGCCGCCCCGTCATGCGACAGAGACGGCTGGGGTTCCCGCCGCTCCGCAAACGCTCTCTGCACGAGTGCGTGTCGCGACGCTGCGCTGCGGCAACCCCAGCCGTCTCGTACCAGATACCACGGCACTCCCCTTGGCGGTCACGTTTCAGGGCTTCGATTCCGTGCGCTTGCGTTCACCGCACACGGCCCCGCCGCCTCCCGGGTCACTCCAGCCCGTCCAAATAGCGCTGCAACTCCTCGAAGTACCTGCCCACGTGCAGCCCGTCCATCAGGCCGTGATGTACCTGCACCGAAAAAGGCATCAGCATCCTGTCACCCCGCTGGAAGTACTTGCCCCATGTCATCTTGGGGTTGGAATCGGCCCCCAGCCTGCCGATGGTCCGCATGACATGCGTGAACTGGATCCACGGGACGGCGGAGTAGCCGATGATGTCGTACCGCCCAGCGATGCCGTCCAGCCCTGGATCGGTGTTCTGGGCGGTTATCCTAGCCCTGGCTCTCTCGTGGAACTCGAGGACGTCATCCACGAAATCCATGGTCACGAGTACGAAGAGATCGCTTCCTTCGGGGATGTAGGTGAAGCTCGGGCACATCCGCTCGTTGATGATGGGCCTGCCGTCGAGTATCCGGTACCTGAAACTCTCCATGGACTCCGCCACGTGATGAGCGGAGAAGATCATCGCAAGGTACGATGAGAGCCCGTTCTTGCGCGAGAACGCCAGCAGGCCGGTGACATCGATGTCCGCCCCTATGACTATGTAGGGAAAGTCGGTGCCGAGATACCTCTGGAAGTAGCTCCACCTATCCCAGGTATCGATGTCGACGTACCGCAAGGGCTACTCGATCTCCCCCGCGAGCGACTCGTATCCCGGACGGCCCATGAGCGCGTAGGTTGCCTGCTTGCCCATCTCCACCCCGGGCTGGTTGAAGGCGTCGACGTCATACAGCTCGCCGGCTATCGCGGTCGCCATCTCGAACATGTAGATGAGCGCGCCCATAGAGAAGGCGTCCACCTGAGGGACGGTGATGGTCACCGACGGTCTCCCGGCCTTGGCCAGAGCCCAGGCCGTCGCCTTCTGTTCCGCCCACATGAGGTCGGCCAGCGTATGCCCCCCCAAGAAGGCCAGCGACTCGGCGCCCGGCCCGGGCGCCGGGATGGGCACGGTGTTGGCGAACTCCTTCACCCCCAGGAAGGTGATGACCTTGTCGTCCGGGCCCTCCGCGTAGAGCTGCAACTGGGAGTGCTGGTCGGTCACGCCGAGAGCCTTCACCGGCAGGGGTCCCACGTTGACTATCTGGCCCTGGCGGTCGGTCTCCTTGCCCAGGCTCTCCGCCCACAGCTGCCGGTACCAGTCTGCCAGGTCGCGCAGACGAGCCGAGTAGGGCATCATGACGCTCACGCAACGCCCCAGGGCCGTGTCCTCCACGTACTGGACGCCGGCGAACGTGCACGCCGGGTTCCTCCAGCCCTCTGAGGCGGCTATCCAACCGGCCATGTCGGCGGCCCCCGCGAGCAGACCACGAACGTCCATGCCGGTCAGCGCCGCCGGCAGCAGTCCCACGGCCGACAGCACCGAGAAGCGTCCTCCCACGCCGGGAGGAAGATCGAACATGCGGACCCCCAGCGACTCGCCGATGCTGCGCAGCGCGCTCTCCGAAGGATCGGTCGTGAAGACCAGATTGTCCTTGAGGGCAGTTGCGCCCACCGCGGCCTGCAGGCGGTCCCTCACCACCAGGTATCCCGCCATGGACTCACTGGTGGTACCCGACTTCGAGATCACGTTGACGAGCGTCCGCTCCAGCGGCAGACGGTCGAGGAGCGCCGCCGTCTCGTCGGGGTCGACGTTGTCGAGGACGTACAGCCGGGGTCTCGAGCCCCGCTCGTCCGGCGTCAGCTCGTTGTGGAAGAAGGGCAGCAGCGCCGTGGAGAGAGCGATGGTCCCCAGGGCCGACCCCCCTATCCCTATGACCAGGAGACATTCGAACCTGCCCGCGCTCTCTTCCGCGAAGGCCAGGAACTCAGCGGGATCCTGCCGCGGCAGATCCATCCAACCCAGCATGCCGGCGCCTGCGCTGTCCAGCACCGCCCTCCGAGCGCCTTCGAGCCGGGGCGCGAACCTTTCGAGCATCTTGGGGGTCAGCCCCCCCGTCTCGCATGCTCCGGCCATGCATCGCTCGATGTCGACGTAGAGCCGCTCCTCGATCATGCTCCCTCCCTCGATCCGCCGGCCGTGGCCGTCTCCCTCACGCCGGGGTCGCACTTTGCCAACAGCGTTGGATCTCCTCGTCGTACCGGTCAATCAGGTGTGCCCAGTCGAAGCGGGAGACCCAGGCGCGCTGCCGGTCCTCAGGCCAAGCGCGCGGCGCCGCCAGCGCCCGGGCCAGCGCCGTCACCAGCTCTCCTTCCCCGTATAGCACATCCCCATGCGCTTCGGCAGGGACGAGTTCAGGATAGCTCAGCCGCCGAGGCAGCACGGGGCGGCATCCGCAGTACATCGCCTCCACCGCCGCCACCCCGAAGAACTCGTGTATGGCGGTGGAGACAACCACGTCCGAGGCCCACAGCAGAGAGGCATAGTCGGAAGACTCGGCCACCTTGCCCCACTGTACGATCCGGTCCCGCAGTTCGACACTGGCCCGAAGGAACTCGGCCGTGGGCGTGCCCTGGTTGGGCCCGGCCATGGCCAGGCGAAAGCCGGCGCCTGAGGCCTTCAGTGCGTACAGGGCCTCGAACAGGTCGCCGGGAGCTTTGTCGTATTCCCAGCGGGCGTTCCACAAGAGCAGAGGTCCCGCGGACGGGTCGCCCCACCGGCCGGCGGCCGCGTCGGACAAAGCCCGCGAGCGGTGGCGGTCCAAGCGGCGGAGATCGCACCCCACATGGAGCACGCCGGCCTTCGCCGCCACGTCATCCAGGACCCAGAGGGGCACCTCGTCGGGCATGGCCTGGAGCAGATCGGCTGCCGCGGCGAAGAACTCCCGCCGGTGATACTCGCTGTTGAAGAGGACCCTCTGGGCTACCAGAGCGCTGGTCAGGTTCCTGAACCCGTAGTCGAGGTCACGCCCCACCCCGGGGGGCAAGGGATAGGTGAGCTGGTTCTCGTGGAAGTAGAGGATCGCCGGCACCCGGGCGAGACCCGGACCCCCCGCCGCCAGGAAGACCGGGAGGTCGAGCATGTCCGAAACGAAGAGCACCTGAGGGTGAGCCTGGGCGGTGGAGGCCACGGCCTGGTCGACGCGCCTGGCAAGAGACAAAGCTCCCCCGTGCATGCGCCATTTCCAGAAGCGCCCCGGTAGCGTCAAGAGGGTGAAGTCGTGGCCGGAGTAGCGCTTGAGGCCATCGAGATGGGCCTTGTGCGAACCGCCGAAGTAGGGCTCGAGAGCCCAGACCCTCAGCCGCCGCCCACCGTCCACGCCACTGTCGCGACCCACCTCGGTCATGCTCGCACCAGTCGTCGATCGATTCACAAGGCCTCTTTGATTCTATATGCTGGCCTCCCAGGTAGGTAGAGGCAGTCGGACGACTGGAGCGGAGCCACATGGCAGACAGGAGCGTAGACGGCCGACGGGCATCGCGGACGGGTGGGGGCCGATCAGGGCGAGCGAAGCTGCCGCTGATCGGCGCCCAGGTCTCCACGGCCGGCGGCTTCGCCCCCGTGCCGGAACGCGCGGTCGCCATCGGCGCTGAGGTGGTGCAATTCTTCAGCTCCAACCCCCGCACCTGGCGGACACGGTTCCCCGGCCGCGAGGAGATCGCCCTTCTCACCACCGGTCTCCGCCGCCACTCTCTCCCTCTCTACCTGCACACCATCTATCTCATCAACCTGGCCTCACCGGACGAGGGGCTGCGGAGGCGCTCAACCTCAGCCCTGGCCCACGCCCTGGCCGCCGGAGCCCTGACTGGAGCGGCCGGGGTGGTCACTCACGTGGGGTCCCACAAGGGCTCGGGCTTCGAGAGTGCCGCCGCCCGGGTCAGCCAAGCCATCCGATCGGCGTTCGAAGAAGCCGGAGAGCAGCTCGCCGGCCTCGGCTGCGCCGAAGGCCTTCCGCCGCTCCTGCTCGAGAACAGCGCCGGATCCGGCAACACCGTGGGCGCCGGCCTCGAGGAGCTGGCCGTCCTCGTGAACGCCTTCCCCCAGGAACCCCGGATCGGGCTGTGCCTCGACACGGCCCACCTGTTCGCCGCGGGTCACCCGGTCCACGAAGCCGCCGGCCTGGAGGAGTTGGTGTCCGGACTGCGCAATCGCGGTCTCCTCGACCGGGTCTGGCTGATCCATCTCAACGATTCCGCCTCGCCGTTGGCGTCGAACCGCGACCTGCACGAGAACCCTGGCGACGGCCTGATCGGCTATCAGGGACTAGGCCGCGTGGTCAGGCACGCGGCCCTCGCGCACATCCCCTTCGTGCTGGAGGTCCCTGGAGCCGACGGCCACGATCCAGACGCAGCGAACATAGCCGTGGTCAAAGCAATGCGGGCGGGGGCTGCAGGCCCACCAAGAGGGCCTGCTCGTGCCGCAGAGCGTCGAGCAGGGTCAAAGTGACCGGGCCCGGCCGCCCATCGGCGACGACGCGGTCGTCCACCCGCACCACGGGCATGATGTCCACCAGAGTGGCGGCCACAAAGAGCTCACGCCCGGCCCCACCGGGAGACAGCACTTCGTCAAGGGCGAAGGCCCGCTCCTCCACGGCGTAGCCCCGGTCGCGGGCCATCTCGATCACGTGCTTACGCGTGATCCCCCCGAGGATGCGGTTGTTCAGAGGATGGGTGCGGACCACGCCGTCCATCACGGCGAACACGTTCGACGATCCTCCCTCCCGCACCAGCCCGTCAGGCGCCATGAACAAGGCTTCGTGAGCACCCGCCTCACGAGCCTCCTCCTTGGCAAGCACCGCCGCCAGCAGGTTGGTGGACTTGATGTCGCACCGGGCCCAGCGTTGATCGCCGACGGCGTGAAGCACGATGCCTCCCCGGATGGTCTCGACCGTCGGCGCCGGCTTGCTCCGAGCGTAGGCCAGGACCGTGGGATGCGGGGGATGCGGGAACACGAACTCCCTAGGAGCGAGTCCGCGGGTCACCTGGATGTAGACCATGCCCTGCTCCACGCCGGAGCGCCTCACCAACTCGGGGAGCGCGGAGGCGAGCGCGTGATCCCGGAGGGCCTCGGACAGTCTGACCTCCGCCAGGCTCCGGGACAGTCTCTCCAGATGGTCGTCGAGCCAGACGAGACGTCCGTTCATGACCTTGATGACCTCGTAGACGCCGTCGCCGAGCTCGAAGCCGCGGTCCTCCACCCCAATGCGCCCCTCCGAGAGAGGCATGAACGCCCCGTTCAGGTACAGTACTTCTTCCGGCATCCTCCCGAGCATCTCAGTGTCCATCTGCTAACCTCGCTTCGATGATCAACCACCGGCAAGCCGTTCCATCAGATGTCCCCGGCCTCCTCGCGCTGCTCGAGGAGATCATGGAGCATCACGGGGTCGTCCCCCCCGAACCCGGGCGTCTGAGCGCCGTCGTGTCCACCATCATAGCCGCATCCAATCACATGTTCCTGGTGGCTGAAGACGAAGATGCCCTGGTGGGCATGTGCGCCCTGGTCTTCTCAGAGAGCACCTGGTCGGCAGCGCCCGTGTGCGAACTCCAAGACGTGGTGGTCGCCCAGGATCATCGTCGAGCCGAGGTGGGCCGGGGGCTCCTGCGCGCGGCCGAGGAGGTCGCCCGGGCCAGGGGCTGCTCCAGGCTCTACCTCCTGGCCGAGTACTGGAACCTGGACGCGCACACCTTCTATCGCAGCCTGGGCCTCGCTGAGAAGAGCTGCCTGTACTTCGAGCGCGACCTGCGCGCCGATCCGCCCGGTCTAGCGTAGGAACTGCGGGACCTCGAGCTCGTCGTCGTCGGGCCCGGTGCTCGTCGTCCGAGGAGTCCCCTGGAACTCCTCTTCCGCCGGCTCCGCCACGGGAGCCTCCCGGGCGGGGTGCTCCCCGGAGCGGTCATGCCTGGTCGCTTCTTCCACCTGGGCGGTGAGCACGTCCTCACTGGTCGCGTCGAAGCCGGTCGCCACCACCGTCACCCAGAGGCTGTCTCCCAGCGATTCGTCCACCACTGCGCCGAAGATGATGTTGGCTTCGGGCTCGGCGGCCTCGCTCACTGTCTCCGCCACCTCGTTGATCTCGTGCAGGGACATCTCGGAGCCCCCGCTGATGTTGAGGAGGATGCCGCGGGCGCCGTCGATGGAGGTCTCGAGCAGGGACGAGTTGAGGGCCATCTCGGCGGCTCTCTTGGCCCGGCCTTCGCCGTGGGCGTTGCCGATGCCCATGTGCGCGGTGCCGGCTCCGCTCATGATGGTCCGCACGTCGGCCAGGTCCAGATTGATCAAACCCGGCACGGTGACCAGGTCGCAGATACCCTGCACTCCCTGCCTCAGCACGTCGTCCGCCAGGCGCAACGCGGCGACCATGGTCGTGTTCCGGTCGGCCACCTCGAGCAGTTTGTCGTTCGGCACCACGATGACCGTGTCGGCCCGCTGTTTGAGCTGTCGCGCCCCCTCCAGGGCCTGCAGACCCCGCCGCTTGCCTTCGAAGGAGAAGGGTCGCGACACCACGCCTATGGTCAGCGCCCCCAGGGACCGGGCGATCTCGGCCACCACCGGCGCGGCACCGGTCCCGGTGCCGCCTCCTTCCCCGGCTGTGATGAATACCATGTCGCTGCCCCGAAGGACGTTCTTGATCTCGTCATAAGCCGCCAGCGCAGCATCGCGCCCCACCTTGGGGTCGGATCCCCCGCCCAATCCCTTGGTCAGGTCCTTGCCGATGCGGAGCTTGTGGTCGGCGTCGCACATGGCGAGAGCCTGAGCGTCGGTGTTGACGGCGATGAACTCCACACCCTCGAGCCCCGCTTCGAGCATGCGGTTGATGGCGTTGGTCCCCGCGCCCCCCACACCGACCACCCTGATGACGGCCGGGAAGCTTCGCGAGGGCGGTATGAGCGTGCGGCGCCCGGCATCGGTCGGCGCGGCGGAACCGAACAGGGTATCCGCCGGACGCGGCTCGTCGACCGGGATCTCCTCTTCCGCCGGGCCGCCGGACTCTTCAGTCTGGCCGACGGGCTCAGGCGCCGGTTCGGGCTCGGGTTGGACCGGAGCCTGCTCGGTCTCCGGCATACCGGGTGTGGGCTCCTCTGCCACCGGCCGTGCCGCCTCCGTCGCCCTGAAGAGAGAGCTGAGGCCGCTGTCCTTCATGCTAGATCTTTTTTCCATCGAGCACCTCTCTCGCAAGCTGGCGATATGCTTTGGCAGCCTGACTATCCGGCGCGTACTTCAACACCGATTCTCCTTTGACGGGAGCCTCGGCGAACCTGATGGTCTTGTTGATGGTGGTCTGGAAGACCAGATCTCCGAAGCTGTTTCTGAGCACCTCGACGGCCTCCCGCCCGTGGACCGTGCGTGCATCGTACATAGTCGGCACGATCCCGGCAATGTGCACGTCGGGATTCAGGTTCTCCCGCACCAGTTCGAGAGTGCGCTCCAACTGCGCCAGCCCGCGGAGGGAGAGATACTCACACTGCACGGGGACTATGAGCGCGTCGGACGCCGTGAGTGCGTTGATGGTGAGCAGTCCCAATGAAGGCGGCGTGTCAATAAGGATGTAGTCGTACTTGTCCTGCACCTGCATGAGAGCCTTGCTGAGGGCCCTTTCCCGCCCGATCAGCGAGCTGAGGGCGATCTCCACCGCGGCCAGGTCGATACTGGCGACGGCGATGTCGAGCTCCTGGTGGAACAGAGCCTTCTCGATGCTCACCCCGTTCACGAGCACGTCGTACATGCTGGGCCTGACGGAGTCGGGGTTCAGCCCAAGGCTCATGGTGAGGTTGCCCTGGGGATCCAGGTCGACCGCAAGTACGCGGTGGCCCATCTCCTGCAAAGCCACACCGAGATTGAGGGTGGTGGTGGTCTTCGCCACTCCACCCTTCTGATTCGTGAAGGCCACGACCTTGGCCAAGCTATCTCCCCTGCATCTGTCGTTTCACCGAGCCGAACAGTATTAGATAGCTCTTTCGCAAAGGGTGCAGGAAATCCTCTGCGCGCAAGCAGGACCTGCCGGGCGGACGGCTACTGCGTGACGGTCTCGAAGTCCGAATGCCTGAAGACGCGGCCCGTGGACGCGGGAGGATACTGCGAGTCACAGTACTCCTTCAGCTCGCGCAGGTACTCTCGGTTCTCCCGGACGTGCTCCCAAGCCCTACTCATCAGATACCCCTCCACCTGGTGCTTGTGATACATGGGAGTCTTGGGCCTAGGGTTGAGAATGCGCCGGGCGGTGTAGAAGCGTTTGTGTGCGCTGAGCGCGGCCTCCTGCAACTCGTACGGGGTCATCTGCTTGGGCCAGTGCACCACGTGATGACCATCGTACAAGCTGTAGTTCTTCGTGAAGATCCGGCCCTCAGTCTCGAGTTGGGCGGTCTGCCTGGTGCCGGGAAGGGGGGTGAGGATGAGGAACTGGGCGCTGTTGAGCCCGTAGTCCACCGCGAACTCCGCCGTCTTCTGCAGGGATTCGGGAGTATCCGAGTCGGCGCCGAACACGAACATGCCGTGAGTCTTGATCCCCCTTTGATGCAGCGCTTCCAGGCCCCCGGCCATGTCGTCGATGCTTGATTCCTTGTGGTATTCCTTGAGAGTCTCGGGATTGGCTGACTCCAGGCCCAGGTAGACGATGCGACAGCCCGCGTTCCACAAGAGGTCGAGCAGTTCGGTGTCCTTCTGACCGTTCTTATAGACCGAATCCACCCTGATCTGAGCGAAGAACGGCACGTCGAGCCGCTGCTTTATCATCTCAGTCAGCAGTTCCCTGCCCCTACGTTTGCTGATGAAGAAGTTGTCGTCGTAGAAGAAGACCTTATGCGGTTTCATCCGCTTGATGTGCTTGACGATCTCAACCGGTTCCACGGTCCGCACCCTGCGCCCGAACATCAACACCACGGAGCAGAACTCACAACCGTACGGGCAGCCTCGAGAAGCCAGTACGGGGGCGGGGCTCACCTTGCCGCCGTTCACCACCAGACTCATATCGGGCCACGGCAGTTCGGTCAGGGAGTCGAGCAGCGGCCGGGCGGCGTTGTGCACCACCTCGCCATTCGCAGCCCGGTAGGTCAGCCCCAGGATGTTCTCCAGTGACCCGCGCCCCTGCAGATGATCGACGAGCTCGACCAGAGTCTCCTCGCCCTCGTTGCGCACGACGTAGTCGCAGAAATCCATCGCCTCTTCGGCCAGGAACGTGACATGCGGCCCTCCCATGACCACCGGGATGCCCGCGTCCCGGACCTTCTGGGCATACCGGTAGGCCCGGATGACGGTGGACGTGGTGGTGGAGATGCCCACCAGGTCGGACTTGAGGACGTCGTCCCAGTCGACCTCGCTCAGGCTCTCGGCGTAGATCCGCACCTCATGCCCACGGGCGGTCATCAAGGCTCCGAGAAGAGGTAGACCCATGCGGATCTGCTTGACGAAGCTGTATACGTGGAAGCCCGGGGCAGCAGGTTCAATCAGGGTGATGCGCACGCCGACCTCACAATTGCTTTACCAAACGCGCGGCAAATATGGTAGCACAGGTCTGTCCTCGCTCCAGACACTACTCGCGGGCACAGACGCGCTAACATAGACGCCCATGAGCCTACCGGTGCATACCGACGACGACCGCCGCCGCCTTCTCGAGGCGGTCGGGGTCTCCCACGTCGACGAGCTCTTCTCTTCCATACCCCCCGCTATTCGCCAAGTTAGATTGGACCTCCCGGCGGGGCTCACAGAGCTCGAGACGAGAACGAGGGTGGAGGCATTGTCTGCCGCGGACACCACCCCGGACTCGGCGTCGTTCCTCGGGGCCGGCTGCTACCGCCACTTCGTGCCGGCGGCCGTCCGGGCCCTGGTGTCCCGGGGAGAGTTCGCTACCGCCTACACCCCGTACCAGCCCGAGGTCAGCCAGGGCACGCTGCAGCATATCTTCGAGTTCCAGACCTGCGTCTGCGAGCTGACCGGGCTCGATGTGGCCAACGCTTCACTGTATGACGGGCCCTCGGCCTTAGCCGAGGCGGCCTTCATGGCTCTGCGTCTCACCCGGCGGGAGGAGATCCTGGTGTCCCAGGGGGTGCATCCGGAGACCGCGCGAGTGGTCGACACGTATGCCGGAGGCCCAGGCTTTCCGGTGCATCGCCTGCCTCTTGACGCTCTGACAGGCACCACGGTCTTCGACTGCGCATCGCTCTCACCGGCCATCGGAGCAGTCCTCGTACAGCAGCCCAACTTCCTGGGAGTGGTGGAAGACATCCCGGCGCTGGCTGAGGCGGCTCATGCGGCCGGCGCGCTCCTCGTGGTGTCGGTCAACCCTTCGACCCTGGGAGTCCTCGAGCCTCCCGGCAGGCTCGGCGCCGACATCGTCGCCGGTGACGTGCAGGTGTTCGGCAACGCGCCGTCGTTCGGCGGTCCCTCGGCGGGGTTCATGGCCTGCGGGACGGCACACATCCGCCAGATCCCAGGGCGCCTCGTGGGACAGACCACCGACTCCGAAGGGCGCCGCTGCTACACGCTCACCCTGCAGGCCCGCGAGCAGCACATCCGTAGGGCCAAGGCGACTTCCAGCATCTGCTCCAACCAGGCCCTGAGCGCTCTGGCGGCCACCGTCCACTTGGCGCTGCTCGGCCCCGACGGCCTCCGCGAGCGCGGTGAGATCTGCCTGAAGCGCGCCCACCACCTCCATGCGGCCCTTTGCGCGCTGCCCGGAGTCCGACCTTTCGTCACAGGACCGTTCTTCCTCGAGTTCGCTCTCACTCTCCCCTGCCCGGCCGCCGATTTCGCCCAGGCCATGCGCGAGCATGGTGTGGACCCCGGCGTGCCGTTGACGCGGCTGCTGCTCGGGACGGACGCCATCCGGTCCGGCGCCGGAACGCCACCGGGAGGAGTCCTGCCGGAGCACGTTTTGCTGGTGGCGGTCACCGAGATCAACACACCTGAAGCCCTCGATCGCTATGTCGCAGCCGCACGGGAGACCCTCGCCGTCCTGACACCCGGGGATCGCACGCCGTGACCCTCGACCGCACCGAACCCCTCATCTTCGACAAGAGCCTGCCCGGACACCGGGCGGTCGACCTCCCCGCGGCCGGAGTACCCGAGACGGACGTGTCCAAGCTGCTGCCCGGGGTGCCCCTGCGGACGACGCCGCCACGTCTGCCGGAGCTGGCCGAGCCCCAGGTGGTGCGGCACTACACACGCCTGTCGCAGCTCAACCACTCCGTCGATACCGGTTTCTACCCGCTGGGTTCCTGCACGATGAAGTACAACCCCAAGGTCAACGACGAGATGGCGGCGCTGCCGGGGTTCGCCGAGCTGCATCCGTACCAGGCGCAGTCCGAGATACAGGGCATCCTCCGGCTGATGTACGAGACCGAGCAGATGCTGCTGGAGATCACGGGGCTCCGGCGCGCCACGCTCCAACCCGCCGCCGGAGCCCATGGCGAGCTTACCGGCGTCCTCATGATCAAGGCCTACCACCGGGACCATGACGGCACCGAGCGCGACACCGTGATCGTCCCGGACTCCGCGCACGGCACCAACCTCGCCTCGGCCGCCATGGCCGGGTACCGCGTTGTCGAGATACCCAGCTCACCACGCGGGCTCATCGATGTGGAGGCCTTGCGAAGCAACCTCTCGGAGCGCACGGCTGCCGTCATGATGACCAACCCCAACACTCTGGGGCTGTTCGAGGAGGACGTGCTGCAGATCTCCGGCCTCGCCCACGAAGCCGGAGCCCTCTGCTACTACGACGGCGCCAACCTGAACGCCATCATGGGAAAGGCCCGCCCGGGCGACATGGGCATGGACGTGGTGCATCTCAACCTTCACAAGACCTTCTCCACCCCGCACGGAGGTGGAGGCCCGGGGGCGGGACCGGTAGCGGCGAGCGCGGCCCTGGCTCCCTATCTCCCTCTGCCACTGGTCCACAGGTCGGAGACCGACGGCACGTTCGCTCTCGATCACCACCGCCCGCTCAGCATCGGCCGGGTCAAGGGTTTCTACGGCAATGTGAGCGTGATCGTCCGCGCCTACACCTACCTCCTGCGGATGGGAGCCGACGGCCTCACCCGCGCCAGTGAGGACGCGGTGCTGAGCGCCAATTACCTCCGCGCCCGCCTGCGCGGTCTCTACCCCGTGCCGCACGAAGGACCGTGCATGCATGAGTTCGTGGCGTCGGCGACGACCCACCTCGCGCAAGACGTCACCGCCCGCGACGTCGCCAAACGTCTCCTGGATTTCGGTATCCACCCGCCGACGATCTACTTCCCGCTCATCGTCCCGGAGGCGCTGATGGTGGAACCCACCGAGACGGAGGACCTGCGCGCACTGGATTCCTTCGTGGAGGCAATGCAGCAGATCGACCACGAGGCCCGCGAAGACCCGGATATCCTACGGACGGCGCCTCACACCACGGTGGTCAGCCGGCCCGACGAGGTGCAGGCGGCCCGCCATCCCATCCTGCGCTGGCAGGCCTAGAAGCCTGTACCCGCAGCGGGCGCCCGCGGGCCCGCCGGGCCGGACATGGGATAATGTCGCCATGCCGGCAACAGCGAGCAGCACAGAATGCCACGGCGCGCGGCGCCCGGACCGAAGCCGCCGGATAGCGACTATCGGCGGTGCGGCCCTGCTGCTGGCCGCGGTAGCCTTCTTCCTCGCCCCGACGGCCCACCTGAACACGCGAAGCCTCGTACAGGTCAACGGCGTCACGCGCATCGTGCCGGCTGAGACCAAGGTGAGCGAGCTTGCCGGGCTCAAAGGCCTGCTGACCAGACCCGGCTCTACGCTGGACCTCACCGGCGACGTCACCGCGCTGGGCGCCGGCGCCCCGGCCGAGCGCACCCTGGGCGGCAGGCCTCTCGACTCGGACGGCATCCTTCCCGATGGCGCGCGGATCGTGGTCCGTCACGGCGACCACGCGCTCGAGGCCATCAAGCGGGTCACGGCCGAGATACCCTACGAGACCTCGGTGGAAGGAAAAGGGGTGATCGTCAGCCTGGTCCAGCCCGGGGTCCCCGGAGAGCGCGAACTCTTCAAGGGGGTCGCCAGCGGGAAGCAGGCGGCGGTCTTCACCACCTCGGCCCCCCAGAACGCCGTGCTCGAGCGAACCTCCACGGCCGCCTCGGGACAGAAGCTGGCCGCACTCACGTTCGACGACGGCCCGGGCAAGTTCACCCAGGGGGTCCTGGACGCCCTCGCCGCGAAGCACGTACCGGGAACCTTCTTCGTTCTCGGCAGCTCGGCGGCCGGCAACAAGGCCATGATCGAGAAGATCAAGGCGGCCGGTCACGAGGTGGAGAACCATTCCTGGGATCATCCCATCCTCACCAAGCTCACCCCCGAGCAGATCACGCGCCAGATATCGCGCACGGATGAGGTCATCGGGGGATCACGCTTCCTCCGTCCGCCCTACGGTTCCTACGACGCGAAGGTGACCGCGGCGGCGGCGTCCCTGGGGGTCAGGCTGGTGCTGTGGACGGTGGACACGCGTGACTGGGAGACCCCTGAGGTCGGCGCCATCCTCGCCAACGTCAAGGCAGAGACCAAGCCGGGGGCCATCATCCTCATGCACGACGGCGGCAACAACCGGTCGGCCACGGTGGCTTCCATCCCGGTGGTGGTCGATTGGCTCTTCCAGCAAGGGTACTCGTTGACCACGGTGGCCGGACTCCTCTGACGCCTTACCGGTCGGCCGTGGCCCCGCGTGGGCACGACTCTGGGATGGTGTTTAGCCTACGGCGTCGCGGGTAGTAGTTACCAAGTTGGACATCAATACACCCGACTCGGTGCCTATGAACTTGAGAGTGACCAGTCTCGCGGAGACACCTCTACTCGATATAGAGGGGGACATAGACCACAGCACCTGCGGAGGCGTTGGGGCAGCGCTCGACGAGATAGTCGACCAAGGCCGTCCTATCGTGTTGATCGACCTGTCAAAGGTCGCCTACCTGGACAGCGGGGGCATATCGGTCCTGCTGTCGGGGACCCGGCGGTTGCGAGACACCGGTTGGTTGGGCGTGATCGGACCCAACAACAACGTGCGCCGGCTTCTCGAACTGGTGGGTTTGTTCGTGGACCCGAGCTTCCGGTCGTTCGACGACCGGTTGGCGGCGGAGGCCGCTCTGATGTCGGAAGAACGAGCGCGATGACGGTCGCGCGCCGGGACTGCAGCTGGGTGATGAGAGTCAGGCCGGAGACGGCGGAGTTGGAGCAGGTGCGCCGTTTCGTGCAGCAGGTCGCGCGCGAAGCCGGATTGCAGGTCGAGAAGACATTCGATCTCAAGGTGGCGGTGTCGGAGGCGGCGGCCAACGCCATGGAGCACGCCTGCGGTGACGAAGCGCTCCTCGAGATCGAAGCTCGTCTTCAGTCCGAGCGCCTGACCTTCTTCGTGACCGACACCGGCTTCTTCCGCCCACCGTGCCCGCCCCGCGGAAAACTGACCAATCGGGGATTGGGGCTGCCCCTCATGGTCGCCCTCATGGACGAGGTCAGCTTCTCTCGCGCTCCGGGAGGCGGGACCCGGGTCAGCCTGTCCATACTCCTCGGCCAGGCGACGTAGCGCGCACGCCGATCAGACTCTCCCCGGGCTCGCGGATCACGCCCACCACCGCGGCCGCGGGTGTCCCCCGGTCCTCGAGCGACCGCACCACGTCTGAGACCTTCCCGGCCGCCACGCACAGCAGCAACCCGCCCGAGGTCTGGGCATCGGCCGAGAGCAGCCGCTGCCAGGGCTCCAAATCGGGATCGAAGACCGTCCGGTCCGACACGTGTTCGAGATTGCGTCTGGTGCCGCCCGGCACGATCCCCTCGCGAGCGAGGCCGGCGGCGTCCGGCAGCAGAGGCAGGGCGTCGAACCATATCTCGGCCCCCACCCCACTCGCCCGGCACAGTTCGGTGAGATGACCGAGAAGCCCGAATCCGGTGACGTCGGTGACCGCCCGGAGGCCATGCACGCGGGCCGCCTCCGCGGCGTCCCGGTTGATCGCCGCCATGGAAGCGGTCGCGGCAGCGACGGCCTCCTCTGACGCGCTCTCCCGTTTGATGGCCGTGGCGATGACGCCGGTGCCGATCGGTTTGGTCAGCACGAGGACGTCCCCGGGGACCGCGGCCGCGTTGGTCCACTCCTCGCCGGGCTTGATCACCCCGGTCACGGCCATCCCGTACTTCAGCTCCGGGTCGTCGATGGTATGCCCCCCCACCACGGTGGCGCCGGCCAGCCGGGCCGTCTCCGCCCCCCCTTGGAGTATCCGGCCCAGGTACTCCAGCGGCAGCACACCGGAGGGAAACCCCACGATGTTGAGGGCCGTCAAGGGCCGTCCCCCCATCGCGTACACATCGGACAGAGCGTTCGCGGCGGCTATGCGCCCGAAATCGTAGGGATCGTCCACCACGGGCGTGAAGAAGTCCACGGTCTGCACCAGAGCAAGGTCGTCACTCAGGCGGTAGATGGCCGCGTCGTCGAGCGTGGAGGCGCCCACCAGCACCGCGGGGTCGTCCACCCACGGCACCATGTCCATGACCTGCCCCAAGTCCTTGGGGCCCAACTTGCACGCTCAGCCGGAGCCGTGCGACAGCGTGGTCAGCCTGGGTATGTCGCTCATCGACCATCACCTCCTTTCATCCCACCAGCGATACGCATCGTCGGATCGCCGTAAAGACCCGCCGCGGCGGGAGCTAAGAGGGCGCCAGAGGCGTCGGCGGCTCCAGAGGCATGACGATCCAGAGGATGAGATAGGCTATCACCCCCGCTCCTCCTAGCAGCGTGATGACCACCCAGAGCACGCGGATGATGGTCGGGTCGACACCAAAATACTCGCCCAGACCACCGCAGACCCCGCCGATCATCTTCTCGGCCCGCGACCGCGTCAGACGTTTCTGCATCTCCTCCCCCTTCTAGTCGACTCTACAGGTGGGCCTCCCACCGCTCCTGCCGGTGGGTCACTCACCGGTCCGAGCGATCGGCAATCGACTCCTTATAGATGTCGGTGTTGAACATCACGCACTCGCTGTTGACGCAGAACCACACCCTGTAGGTGCTGCACTCGCCCGTGGAGAGACTTCCACCCGTGCCGGTCCGCTCCTCCTCCTCCACGCGGTCGGCGAGCGGCTTGCCGCAGCTTATGCAGGTCTTGACTTCGTCGCTCACGTGTCCTTCCTTTCGACCTCGCGTTCCCGCGCCAGACGGCGGCCGATGGTCTCCGCCGCCACTTGCGCCCCGGGCTGTTCCGTTATCTCGCCCTTGCCGTCCACGCCCGCGTAGAGCAACTCGCCGGCCGGTGTGACATCCAGCACGTGCCACAGGCTTTTCACGATAGTGAGGCTTCCATCGAAGGCGTGCGTCGTCTTGGTGGCGGAGCAACTGAGGAAGGCTCCCAGCCTCTCCGGCCTCCCCGGCTCCGCAAGCGACTGATGCAGAACGTACTTCAGGGCCCAGAAACACTGGCAGCGGTCGACCATCATCTTGGGCACCGCCGGCATCCCTTGGAAGAAGGTGGGCGCCGCCAGCACGATGGAGTCGGCCTTGCGTAGGTGAGGATAAAGCATCTGCATGTCGTCCTTGACGATGCACTTGCCGTCCTTCCAGCACCGGTCGCAGGCTTGGCACCCATGGAGATCCAGGGAACACAGGCTGAACTTCACCACTACAGCGCCCTGAGCGCGCGCCCCCGCAAGGCACCAGTCTAGAAGGGTCTCGGTGTTGCCGCCTCTGCGGGGGCTGCCGGCCAGACCCAGAACGGTCATCGCCACGGGGTCAACCTCCCATGGCCTTCACTTTGCGGGCCACTTCACGTCCAAGCTGCACACATGCATCGAGTTCGTCGGGACCCGGCATGTACTTGATCTCCATGGGAGCCATGACCTCCAGACCCATCTCCCGCAGGTCGGAATCGATCTGCTTGACCGCGCCACCGGCCCATCCGCACGAACCATAAGCTCCCGCTATCCTGTCCCTGGGCCGCAGGCCTTTGAGATAGGTCAGGAACCCGCCGATGGTGGGGAAGACACCGTTGTTGAGCGTGGGCGAGCCCACGAGAAAGGCCCGCGACTGCAGAATCTGATGCATCGCCTCCGAGCGAGGGCTCACGCTCATCCTGAGTACGGCGCAATCCACTCCCTCTTGGGCCACGCCATCCTCGATGGCCATGGTCATCTTCTCGGTGGCGTGCCACATGGTGTCGTAGACGATCGTGACCCGCTCAGGGGCCTTGGAGGCGCTCCAGGCCGCGTACGCCTCCACGATCCGGGTGACGTCCTCCGGCCGTCTCCACACGACGCCGTGACTGGGGCCGATCGCCTCGATCTCCAACCCCATCTCGCCGATCTTGGCGAGCATCCTCTGGATCTGACCGCCGAAGGGCAGGAGTATGTTGGCGTAGTACTTGCCGGCCTCCTCCATGACGATGCTCATGTCGACCTCATCGACAAACCGCCTGGAGGTGGCGAGATGCTGCCCGAAGGCATCGTTGGGGAGCAGGGTCTTGGCCTCTTTGACGTACGTGAACATGCTGTCGGGCCAGTGCAGCATCGGCGCCTCGATGAACTGCAGCGTGTTCCGGCCCAGAGAGAGCTCGTCTCCGGTGGCCACGATCCGGAGGTCCCAGCCCTCCACCATGTCGGTCCCGTAGTACAGGGCCAGCGCGTCTTTGGCCCGCTTGGAGCAGAGAACGCGCTCCGGGCCGAGCTCCTCCACCAACATAGGCAGAGCTCCGGAGTGATCGGGCTCCACATGGTTTATCACCACATAGTCGACGGGGCGCAGGCCGCAGCAGCCGCGGACGCGTGCCAGCATCTCCTCCCCGAACCCGTCCCGGCATCCGTCAATGAGCGCGACCTTCTCGTCGAGTATCAGGTACGCGTTGTAGGTGGTGCCTCGAACGGTGTCGTAGCCGTGAAAGTCGCGGCGGTCCCAATCGATCGCCCCCACCCACCAGATGTTGTCTTTGACCAGGTACCTCTCCATGCCCACTCCTACTCGGTCAGGTCTTGCTCACCGGCCGCCCCGTCGTCGGGGACCGCCTCGTTATCGGGGACCGGGCCGTCGTCGGGGACCGGGCCTTCATCGCAGTAGAAGCTCCCGGCGAGTCCGTAGCAGCTCCAGACCGGGCACCAGCTGCAGGCACAGAATCCACGCTCGACCCCGGCCGGGCTCTTGCCCGTCACGCAGTAGAACACCATGTCGTCCTTAGGCTTCGAAGGGCAGGCGGCGCAAACGCAGCTCGCCCTGCTCTCCTCGTTATCCGGAACTGCCGGCATGCCTACCTCCTCTACCCCCGCACCTCGGCTCCGCGGCCCTCCGGGCTGCTCCGAACCTGCCCGCCAACCGGGTTTGATAAACCTGCCGGCCGCCTCGCCAGGATCAGCTGGGTCCGGTCGGTGTCCAGATCGAACAAGGTCACATCACGGAAGCCGGCCTCGGTCAGCCAACGCCGGTGCTCCGCCTCGTTCCGCACACCGCCCTCGTCGGTGGACCGCAGCATGTTCACCGCGAACATGGCCGCTACCGGGCTGCGCTCCGCCACATAGCCCTGGATGGCTATGGTCCCTCCCGGCGCCGTGAGGGTGAAGGCCTCGCTTACCACCCGCACGTTGGTCTCCGAGCTGTAGATATGGAGCACGTTGCCAAAGTACACCAGGTCGAACGGACCGTCCGGCAACCCGGCCGTCAGATCGCCCCCGAACAACTCGATGCCGTCGGCCTCCGCGCCCAGAAACTCTTGAGCCACGGGCAGGACCTCGGGGCGGTCGAAGAGCGAGGCGCGGACCCCCCTGCGGGAGAAATGGCGGGCAAGATGACCCACCGCGCCCCCGACGTCGAGCATGGTGCGGATGTCGCCGGCATAGGCGAAGCAAAGCTCGACGATCTCGTCTAGTACCGCCGCTTCGCGTTCGCCCATGGCCGACACCATGGTCCGCAGGTCGCGCTTGACCCCGCCCCGGTCGCGCGCCCTGCCGGTGCGGATCACCTCGTGCAGGTCCAGCCAACCGGACACCTTGCTGACCTGGTGGAGGAGTTCGAACCGCTCCCTCTCCGGGCCGTCGTCCACAAGATGAGCCCGCGCCGGACGTGTGAGCCGGTACAGGGCATCGCCATGCTCGCCGGAGGCCCGTTCGGCCAGTTCCTCCGCGACGAGCGCCTCCAGGACGATGCCGGTCGCCCTCGGGTCAGTCCCGGCAAGACCGGCCACCCGGCCGGCCGGCAGTCCCTCCCCGCTCGCCAGAGCGTCGATGACGCCCGAACGTAGTGCGCCCACCAGGAGCAACAGGCGCTCGATGGCTTGCCGGTCCACTAACGACGTCCGCATGTGACTCTCACCTTTCTCTAGCCGTTCGTCTAAATCGTGAGTAATCTAGTCTAGCCATTCGTCCATAGACACGGACGAGCACCGTGCCTAGTATTGGCGCTTTGTTTCAGGATACACGGAAGCGCGACCCGCGCTCGCTGGGCGCGGCGGCGGGAGACAATCATGCACGATTACGCAGAACAGATCATCGCCCTCGTCAAGGAGAAGAACCCCGCCGAGCCGGAGTTCCACCAAGCGGTCCGCGAGGTGGTGGAATCGACCAGCCTGGTGATCGATCGCCACCCCGAGTACCGCGCCGCCAAGATCATGGAACGGATGGTGGAGCCCGAACGAGTGATCATGTTCCGGGTCCCCTGGGTGGACGACCAGGGCGAGATCCAGATCAACCGGGGCTTCCGAATCCAGATGAACTCCGCCATCGGCCCGTACAAGGGGGGCCTGCGCTTCCACCCCTCCGTGAACCTGGGCATCCTCAAGTTCCTCGCCTTCGAGCAGGTGTTCAAGAACGCGCTCACCACTCTGCCCATGGGTGGAGGCAAAGGTGGTTCGGACTTCGACCCCAAGGGGAAGAGCGACGCCGAGGTGATGCGGTTCTGCCAGAGCTTCATGACTGAGCTATTCCGCCACATAGGTCCCAACACCGACGTACCGGCCGGCGACATCGGCGTGGGCGGCCGCGAGATCGGCTACCTGTTCGGTCAGTACAAGCGGCTGCGCAACCAGTTCACCGGTGTGCTCACCGGCAAGGGCCTCAGCTGGGGCGGTTCGCTTGTCCGTCCCGAGGCCACCGGCTACGGATGCGTCTACCTGGCGGCCGAGATGCTCGCCACGAAGGGCGAGACCTTCGAGGGCAAGACCTGTCTCGTATCCGGCAGCGGTAACGTGGCCCAGTACGCCATCGAGAAGATCCTCGAGCTGGGCGGGAAGCCGGTCTCGGTCTCGGACTCCAGCGGCTTCTGCTACGACGAGTCCGGTATCGACCCAGACAAGCTGGATTTCATCAAGGACCTCAAGAACCGGCGTCGGGGCCGCATCAAGGAGTACGCAGACCAGTACTCGAGCGTGTCCTACGAGCCGTGTGATGCGAGCGGGGCCCTCCCGTCGCAGTGGGACGTCAAGGCCGACTGCGCCTTCCCCTGCGCCACACAGAACGAGATCACCGAGGCGGATGCGCGCAACCTGCTGAAGAACGGCGTCTATCTGGTCGCCGAGGGCGCCAACATGCCCACCACCATCGAAGGTGTGAACGTCTTCCTCGACGCCGGGATCCTCTTCGCCCCGGGCAAGGCGGCCAACGCAGGCGGGGTGGCCACCTCCGGGCTCGAGATGTCTCAGAACAGCATGCGCCTCAACTGGCCGCGCGAAGAGGTCGACGCCCGTCTCCGCCAGATCATGAAGAGCATCCATACGGCCTGTGTCGACGCCGCGGAGACATACGGGACCCCGGGCAACTACGTGAATGGCGCCAACATCGCCGGGTTCTTGAAGGTCGCCAACGCCATGATGGACCAGGGGCTGGTGTAGCTCACGCCTACTGTGACCTCGAGGGCCGGCGGGCGAGCCAGCCGGCCCTTCCGCCCGGGAGGGACCTTGCCGGATGTACCGCCACAGAAGACGCTGGAATGGACCCATACCTATGATTTCCAGCACCTCATGGCCCGCAGGGTCGAGAACATCATCCTGGCGTCGAGCACGTACGACACCTTCATCCTCCAGGAAGACGGCCTGCTGAGCGAGCTCATCCTGGGCGAGTTCCTCGACCTGCACCTCCACCACACCACGGGTATCACTCACGTATCGTCCGGGGCGGAGGCCTTGGCCCTCGCAGCCTCCGAGGGCCGGTTCGACCTGATCGTGTCGGCCATCAACCTGGGCGACATGGACGCGGTCGGATTGGCCCGGAAGGTCAAGGAGGCGGGCCTGGACGTCCCGGTGGTGGTGGTGGCCTTCGATGGTGGCGAGCTGGCGGAGTTCACGGCCCGCCACGACGTGTCCCAGTTGGATCGCATCTTCTTGTGGCAGGGCGATCCTCGCATCCTCCTCGCCATCACCAAATACGCCGAGGACAAGCTGAACGTGGCCTACGACGCGGGCGTAGCGGGAGTGCAGGTGGTCCTCCTCATCGAGGACAACATCCGCTACTACTCGTCATTCCTCCCCATCATCTATACCGAGACTATCGACCACATCCAAAGGCTCATCGCCGGGACCGGCAACGTGGCGCACAGGATCCTCGCCATGAGGGCCCGCCCCAAGATCCTGCTCTGCACCAGCTACGAGGAGGCTTGGGACTACTTCGCCGCCTACCAGGAGAACGTGCTCGGGGTGATCTCCGACATGTCGTTCCCCCGAGAGGGCTCTCTGGATCTGCAGGCGGGAGCGGAGTTCGCCCGCCGGATCCGGGAGAGATGGCCCGACATACCGGTGCTCCTGCAATCCAGCCGGGCTGAGAGCGAGAGTGTAGCCAGAGAGGCGGGGGCCGAGTTCCTCCTCAAGGGGTCTCCGACGCTTCTCGACGACCTGCGCCGGTTCATAGTCGACTGGTTCTTCTTCGGCGACTTCATCTTCCGGCTCCCCGACGGTACCGTGGTAGGACGGGCGACCGATCTCAAGACCCTCCTTGAGATGCTGCGCACCGTCCCGGCCGAGGCGATCACCTACCACGCCGAACACAACCATCTGTCACGCTGGCTGAAGGCCCGTGCCGAGTTCCACCTGGCCCACCATCTCCGACTTGGCGCCCCTGCCGAGGGCGAGACCCCCGAGAGCCGGAGGCGGTACCTCATCCAGGAGATCAACACCTACCGGCGCGAACAGACCCGCGAATCGGTGAGTGATTTCGACCCGACCACCTTCGATCCCGACAACAGCTTCGCCCGCATCGGCGATGGTTCGCTGGGCGGCAAGGCCCGCGCCCTTGCCTTCGTTCGGCATCTCCTCCGAGACTTCAGCGTGGTCGAGGAGTTCCCGGGCATGCTGATCACGGTGCCTCCCTCTGTGGTGCTTACCACTGAGATCTTCGATCGCTTCCTCCATGAGAACGGTCTGCGCGGCTTTGCCCTCGAGAGCGCGGATGATGCCGAGGTCATGAAGCGCTTCCTCGCCGCGGACTTCCCGGAGGACGTCGAGCGGAGACTGGCCGCCTACCTGGACCTGGTCCATTATCCGTTGGCCGTGCGGTCATCGAGCCTGTTGGAGGATTCGCAGTATCAGCCGCTGGCCGGTGTGTACGAGACCTACCTGCTGCCCAACAACCATCAGCATGGCGCCGTGCGGCTCTACCAGTTGATCCGCGCCGTGAAGAAGGTCTACGCCTCGACGTTCATGACCTACGCCAAGAACTGTTTCAAGGTCACGCCTTACCGCCTCGAGGAGGAGAGGATGGCGGTGATCATCCAGCGGATGGTCGGCGCTCATCACGGCACCCGCTTCTACCCCGATTTCGCCGGGGTGGGGAGGTCCCACAACTACTACCCGTCCCCGCCGTCCGCGGCCGAGGACGGCGTGGCCGCCGTGGCGCTGGGGTTAGGGCGCATGGTCGTGGATGGAGGGACCTCGCTCTCCTTCAGCCCCAAGCACCCTCAGCACCTGATGCACTTCTCCACCGTCAAGGACATGCTCGCCCACTCGCAGCGCGACTTCATCGCCCTGGATCTCGACGGCAGGAACGATGAGGTCCTCGAGCGGCACTATCCGCTCGAGGACGCCGAGGCAGACGGCACCCTTGCGGTGGTGGCCTCCACCTATTCGCCGGAGAACGACGCGGTCTACGACGGCGTCTCCCGGTCCGGCGTCCGACTGGTGACGTTCGCGCCTATCCTGAAGCAGCGCTCCCTGCCCTTGGCCGCCGCTCTCGAGCGGTTGATGGGGCTCGGCCGCTGGGGCATGAACACGGAGGTGGAGATAGAGTTCGCAGTCGAGCTCTCCCGGTCGCCGGAACGACCCACGGATTTCGGCTTCATCCAGATACGTCCCATGGTCCTGTCGCGCGAGCTCGACGAGGTCGACACAGAGGCCATCGAGCCGGACCGGGTCCTGGTCGGCTCGAGCAGCGTGCTCGGCAACGGCAGATCGGACCACATCAAGGACATCCTGGCCGTCGACCGTGCTCGGTTCGACAGGGCCAAGAGCCGGGAGATCGCGCAGGAGGTCGCCCGTCTGAACGCGGCGCTCGTGAACGAAGGAGCTCCCTACATCCTCATAGGGCTCGGCCGATGGGGCTCCGCCGACCCCTGGCTGGGTATCCCGGTGACCTGGGAGGAGATATCCGGAGCGCGGGTCATAGTGGAGTCGGGGCTCAAGGACATCAAGGTCACGCCGTCACAGGGCAGCCACTTCTTCCAGAACCTGACCTCATTCCGGGTCGGGTACTTCACCGTCAATCCCGATGGAGGCGAGGGCAGTCTCGACTGGGATTGGCTGGCCGCGCAACCCGCGGCTCAGGAAGGCCGGTACGTCCGCCACCTGCGGTTGGCGGCGCCTCTTGTGGTCGTCATCAACGGCAAGAGGCAGACAGGCGTGATCCTCAAGCCGGGAGCGGCGCGACGCTGAGCGGCGGCCGGGCTCAGTCGTTGGCCCGCAGCGTCGCGTACGGGTTGATGGCCCCGCCGCCGGGAGGGTACATGGCGAAGTGCAAATGGTTGCAGCTACCCGCGTTGCCGGTTGAGCCGACCCACCCCAGGAGTTGCCCGGCACTGACCGAGACCCCTGAGCTGATGCCGGAGGCGATGCCGTCCAGATGCGCGTAGTAGTAGCGATAGCCGTTGCCGCCCGTCAGCCACACGGTGATGCCGCCCAGCCCACTGTCGGTCCGGTTGGTCCGCGAGATGGTACCGCTGACACAGGCGACCACCGGCGTCCCTTGCGGCGCCAGGATGTCGGTTCCCGTATGCGTCCTTCCGCCTGAGCGAGGAGCGCCCCAACTGTCGATGAAGCTATGCGGGCCCTGAACCGGGAACACGAACGAACCTGTCTGAACCACTGTGACGCTCCGGCGCGAAGAAGACGCGGACGAGGACGAAGAGCCGCTTGAGGAGCCGGTGGAGCGCTTGGCCTCAGCTGCGGCCTTGGCCGCGGCCGCCTTGGCCGCCGCGGCCCGCTCAGCTGCCAGACGCGCGGCTTCCTCCGCCTTGCGCACCTCTTCCCGCAGGTTGAGCACCTGGGTCATCAGACGGTTGTATTCCGCGCTCGAGGCCGAGAACTCCTCGTTCATCTCAGTCTGAAGCCCCTGGATCTCCTCCAGCACCTCCGACTGCGCCTGCTTCTTCTCCATCAGGGCGCCCTCGCGATCCCGGGACTTCTCTAGGTAGTCGGCCACTTGGTCGAAGAGCTCCTGGTCTTGATCGGCCAGCCTGCCCATGAGCGAGAAGCGCTCGATGATCTTGGTGAAGTCGGACTCTTCGAACAGCACCTCTAGGTAGCTCGGCGCCGCCGAGTAGTTGTTCTTGTAGAGCTCCACAAGACGGTCGGCCAACTGCGACTGCGCGAGTGTGAGGTCCTTTGCGGCCAGATTGATCTCGTTCTCGACCGAGTTGATGGCGCCATCGATCTTCGCCATCCGGACCTCGGCCGCGTTCTGCTTCTCGGCCAGCACGTTGAGCTGGTCCTGGAACTTCATGTACTCGGCGTAGGCGGCATTCAACTCAGCCTGTTTCTGGGCCAACTTCTCCTTGAGAGTCGCGCCGGAGACAGGCGAGAATGCCGGCATGGCAGCCAGAAGGATGAGCGACACTAGGGCGGCGACGAGCAGAGCAACCCACACTCCCATGCGCCCAGTGCGCTCTTCCGGTGTCCCGAAAAGCCTCATTGGTGATCTAGTTTACCAAACGCGCCGCGGGCCGGCCGCCCGACGAGCCGCAGATTCAGTCACAGACGGACGGGGATCCCGTGAGCCGCCATGTGCTCCTTGGCCGCCCTGATGGTGTACTCGCCGTAGTGGAATATGGAGGCTGCGAGAACCGCGTCGGCGCCGCCGTCGCGGACCACCTCGACCAGATGGTCCAGCGTGCCGGCTCCCCCGCTCGCTATGACGGGGACGTTCACGGCCGCGGATACCGCTCTGGTCAGCTCCAGGTCGTATCCGTCCTTGGTCCCGTCGCGGTCCATGGAGGTGAGCAGAATCTCACCGGCCCCCAGAGAGACCGCCCGTGCCGCCCATGACACCGCGTCCAGTCCCGTGGGCGTGCGCCCCCCGTTGATGTAGGCCTCCCAGCGCGGCGGCTCGCCCTCGGCCGCGTCCACACGCTTGGCGTCGATGGCCAGGACCACGCACTGCGAACCGTACCGGCGGGCGCAGGCCGCTATGAGCTCGGAGTCGTTGATGGCCGCTGAGTTCAAGGAGACCTTGTCGGCGCCGGCGCTGAGAAGGGCCCGAACATCGTCCTCGCTCCTGATGCCGCCCCCGATGGTGAACGGGATGAACAGCTCCTCCGCGCACCGACCCGCCAACTCGACGATGGTGTCGCGCTTTTCGTGCGAGGCGGTGATGTCCAGGAAGACCACCTCGTCGGCGCCTTCGGCATCGTAGTGCGAGGCCAGTTTCACCGGGTCTCCCGCATCGCGGATGTCTACGAAGTTGGTCCCCTTGACCACGCGGCCCTGATCAACGTCCAGACAGGGGATTATCCGCTTCAGCAGCATCAGTCGTCCTCTGCCTCGTCAAGCACGGCCAGGGCTTCGGCCACCGTGAAGCGACCTTCATAGAGCGCCCGTCCCGCGATGACCCCCGTCACCCCCAGTCGTTCCATAGATCTCAGCGCGACGAGGTCCTCCAGGCCGGTCACCCCACCGGAGGCGATGATCTCGAGGGCGCAGTGCTCGGCCAGCTCGCGTATGCCCTCCAGATTGACACTCCGCATCATGCCGTCCCGGCTGATGTCGGTGAACAGGATCTCGCGGACACCACGGTCTTCCAGGCACGCGACCAGATCGAGCGCCCGCACCTTGCTCCGCTCCTGCCAACCTTTGGTCTTGACAAACCCCTCCTCGGCGTCCACCGCCACCACCAGCCTGTCGGAGCCGAGAACATCGAGCGCACGCTCCAGGAATACCTCGTCCTCCACGGCGCTTGTCCCCAGCACCGCTTTGGCCACCCGGCTCGATGCCACGAGTTCCAGCGCCTCTTCGGTACGGATGCCACCCCCGGTCTCCACCGGCACCGGTACGGCTTCAACGATGGCTTTGACGAGCTCGAAGTTGCGAGGTGCTCCCTCGCGGGCCCCATCCAGATCGACCACGTGCAGGAACCGCGCCCCCTCGCTCACCCAGCGCTCGGCCATGGCTACCGGATCGTCGCCGAAGACCGTCATGTCGGCGAAGTCGCCCTTGCGGAGCCGCACGCAACGGCCCCCCTGGATATCGATGGCGGGAATGAGTCTCATCACGCTGCCTCCAGCCCGGCCCTGCGGGCGAAATTGCGATAGAAACGCAATCCGAGGGCACTCGACTTCTCCGGGTGGAACTGAACGCCCACCACGTTGTCCGATTCCACCGCCGAGACGAAGGCCACGCCGTCGTAGTCGGTCATGGCGAGGACATCGCCGGGCGAGCGTGGCACCACGGCGTAGCCGTGCACGAAATAGAAGGCCGCCCCCTCGGGGATGCCCTCGAATAGGTCGGAGCAGGTGCACGCCTCCACCTGGTTCCAGCCGATGTGCGGCACCTTGACCGAGTCCGGCAAGGCCCGGACGTCGCCACGGAGGACTCCCAGGCCCTTCACCCCTGGCTCCTCCTCACTCGCCTCGAAGAGGAACTGTAGCCCCAGACACACCCCGAGAAACGGAACCCCCGCTTCTATCCTCATGAGCAGCGGCTCTACCAGGCCCTTCTCCTCCAACTGCCGCATGCGGCCGAAGGCGCCCACGCCGGGCAGGACGAGACCCGGAGCGCTCCGGAGCGCCTTCGGGTCGGACCCCACGACGGCGTCGACCCCTATGTGTTCGAAGGCCTTCTGGACGGAGCGGAGATTGCCGGCACCATAGTCGATTATGTAGAGCGACCGGGGCAGACTCACAAGACCCCTTTGGTGGAGGGGATCCCCGTCGCCCGCGGGTCAATGGAGACAGCCTGCCTCAGAGCCCTGCCGAAGCCCTTGAATACGGCCTCTATGGTGTGGTGGACGTCGCCTGCCGCGAGCGCGCGCACGTGCAGGGTCATCCGGGCGTTGTTGACGACCGCCCGGAAGAACTCCGCCACCAGACCGGAGTCGAACCCGGCGATGCTCTCGCCGACCGGCCCCCCTTCATAGGCGAAGTACGGCCGCCCGCTCAGATCGAGTGCCACCAGCACCAGAGCCTCGTCCATCGGAATCAGCATGCCGCCGTAGCGGTTGATGCCCCTCTTTCCGCCTGCCGCTTCCGCCAGGGCCGAGCCGATGCAGATGCCTACGTCTTCGACCGTGTGATGACCGCCGGTCTGCAGGTCGCCGCGGGCCTCGACGGTGAGATCGAGAAGGCTATGGCCGGCCAACAGCTCCAGCATGTGGTCGAAGAAGCCCAGGCCGGTGTCGATCTCCGCGCAGCCGGAGCCGTCTAAATCGAGTCTGACCAAGACCCTCGTCTCTCGAGTCTGCCGCTCGACGGTGGCGGTACGCTTGAGAGGGTCGGGGGTTCCCGGTGAGCTATCGAGGTTCACTGTTGCCTCCGTGCTAACAGGGACCATGTCGTCCCATGGCTCCGACATCGTGTGCTGGGGCGCCCAGAACAACGCCCGCAGCATAGCACAGCGCTCGCCTCAGCCTCAGCAGTCCGCAGCCTCTGACGGTTAAAGCCCTCGCCCCGTCCTGCCGATAATTCCAAGGAATTGTATTCTCGCGCGCCATCCGGGCCGCCTCCCATCCGAGGAGGCAGAAACGGCAGCGATAGGTTGACAAAGCAGCACGTGAGGGCGGGTGGTGTCGCTCTGATCGCCTGCGTGGTCCTGTACCAGGTCTTCGCAGGTCTGGTGTTCGCACCCGGTTCCTCCGCGCGCCTCTTCATCTCGGATGCGGGCTTCGTGTTCATCCAACTGATCGTCCTCGGCCTCTCCCTCACCGCCTACCACTGGAACAAGGGGAAGCCGGACCGCTGGATCTGGGCTTGGATCAGCATCTGGCTGATGTGCAACATCTTCGCCGACTCCGTCTGGGCCTACTACGAACTGCTCTTGGGAGTGGACCCCCCAAGCCCGGGGCTGGCCGACGTGGGTTACCTGGAGAGCTACGTCATCGCTTTCGCGGGCATCCTCATCGCCTCGTACAAGGCTTTTGGCTTCCTGAGAGCACTGGAGACCACCATCGATGCCACCATGTTCACCATCGGGGCGGCTGCAATCGCGTGGCCGCTGCTTCTCAGCAAGCTGCCCGCGGGGTCCACGGGCGCTGAGTACTGGGTCACCCTCGCCTACCCCATCGGCGACCTGCTGGTCATACTGGCCTTCGTCTCGTTCTTCTTCGGCTTCTCCGGCTCGCGAGGCAGGCGGCCGCAGCCGTACTTCATCGTCCTCTGTCTCGCCTTCCTCGTCCAGATAGTCGCCGACATCGCCTACTTCGCAGACACCGTCCTGCATAGGTCGTACGCTCCAGGAAGCTGGATGGACGGCGTGTGGGTGCTCTGCTTCGCCGTGGCCGGCATAGCCGCCCTGATGGGCATGCGGGGGGCCCGGGAACCCTCAGCCGCCGACGCGGCGGACACCCCCGTCACCTCGCCTCGCCCGTCTCCCGCGCCAGGCAAGTGGCGCATCGCGATCCCCTACATCGCCCTCCCTGCCATCATGGCGACGCTGATCAGCCATCTCCTTGGCAACAACTGGTCGTGGAACCGGGACACACTGCCCATCGTGTATCTGGGCCTGGCGCTGGCGGTCTTGCTCGTTTGCCGGCAGTACGTAGTCCTGACCCAGAACCGGCGGCTCAACCTACGACTCGCGCGTACCTCGGACGAACTCCACGACAAGGTCGACGCTTTGGCCGACCTGAGCAGGCAACTCGAGACCTTGAACCACCGGGCCCATCACTTGAACAGCCTGAACACCCTGTCCGAGGTGGCCGAGGCCAGTTTGGATATCGCCTGCTACTTCGAGCGGGCCCGAGGCGGATGGCTGAGCGTCAAGAGCCCGGGTGGAGAGGAATCCGTGATCGCGGTGAAGGGCGCTATCGTCGAAGGCGGGTCGAAAGACGCGCGCCTCGATGCGTCGGAGGCGCCGTGGAGCAGCTTCAGGGCGGCATCCCTGGAGGTGCGAGGCGAAAGCCTCGGCACCATCTACCTGCTCGAGTCGCGAGATCGGGACGAGGGTCCGGACCTGCTGCCCGTCATCGCGGCCCACGTCGCGACCGCTATCGACAACGCCCAGCGCTATCAAGACGCTCTCAATCTCGCCGAAAAAGACCCGCTCACCGGCCTCTACAATCACCGCGGCGTGCACAAACGCCTGGCCGGCGAGGCGCTGCGGGCCCACCAGAACGGGTCGGAGCTGTCCCTGATCATGGTGGATCTCGACGATTTCAAGCTGCTGAACGACACCTACGGCCACCCTCTCGGCGACTCGGTGCTGAGACACGTGGGCGAAGCCATCCGAGGGGTCCTCCGGCATGCCGACCTCGCCGGCAGGGTCGGGGGAGACGAGATCCTGGTGGTGTTGCCCAACACCGGAGCCGAGGGGGTGCTCCAGCTCAGCGAGCGGCTACGCGACATCATCAGGACCCACCCTTACGTGACGCCGGGAGGGCAGGTCATCCCCGTGCGCGCGAGTCTAGGAGTGGCCACCTATCCGGTGGACGCAGAGTCACTGGGACAGTTGATCGAGACGGCCGATGCCAATCTCTACGCCTCAAAACAGCGCGGGGGCAACACCATCACCGGCAGGCCCGCCGTGATGCAGACCGACCGTCCGGACGATAGCGGCGACGCAGGGGTGTTGGGACTCGCCGGGAGGCTGCTGAACGCGGTCGGAGCTCGAGACCACTACACCCGCCGTCACTCGGAACAAGTGGCGCTGTACGCGCTCTCGCTGGGCGAGGCGACGGGGCTCGACGACGAAGACCTGGGAACGCTCCACGTAGCCGCCATGTTGCACGACGTCGGCAATATCGGAGTTCCCAGCTCCTTGCTGCACAAGCCGTCGTCCCTGACGCCCGCGGAGGAAGACCTCGTCCGCCGTCACGTGGACATGGGAGCCGCCGTCATCACGGACATGCCCCGGCTGGCGCGAGTCGCTGAGATCGTGCGTGCGCACCATGAACACCACGACGGCGGAGGCTACCCGGCGGAGTCGTCTGGAGACCGGATACCGCTCCTGGCCCGAATACTCGCCGTCGCGGACGCCTACTCGGCCATGATTCTCGATCGCCCGTACCGCAAGCCCCTCAGCCCCGAGCAGGCCCGCGCCGAACTCCTGGGGGCCGCCGGCAAGCAACTCGACCCCGACCTAGTTCGCGTCTTCCTGGAGATCCTCGACCGCCGCGAGAGACGGGCGGCCGGCGCACACACCGGGACCGGCTAGTCTCGGCGCACCTCCGCCGAGACACGGTGGAAAGAGAAGCCCTCGCTGTCCGCCAGTCTGGCGAGCGGCGGAGTCAAGAGCCGGACTGCCTCCGCGTCCATCTCCACATATGACGACCTCCGCATGAAGGTGTTCACGGAGAGAGGCGACGAGAACCGGGCGGCGCCCCCCGTGGGAAGCACGTGATTACTGCCCGCCACGTAGTCGCCGAACGCCGTCGGGGTGAGGTGCCCGAGAAAGATCGCGCCTGCCGATCGCACTCCGGTGAAGAGGCCCCGAGGGTCGGCTACCTGCAACTCCAGATGCTCGGGGGCATAGGTGTTTATCAGGGCGATCGCCAGCTCGAGGAAGTCCTCGCCGGGAGCCGGATAGAAGGCCGACAGGCGTGACGCGCCTCCCGGTGATGCTCTCAGAGCGTCGAGAGCGCCGGCCACGCTGTCGCAGATCGCCTCCGACTCCGCCATGAGCACGGCGCTCGCCCCCATTCCGTGCTCCTCCTGCGCCAGGAGGTCGGCGGCGACCCATTCGGGACGGGCGGTCCGGTCCGCCACCACCAGCACCTCGCTCGGCCCCGCCAGGCTGTCGATGCCCACCACTCCGTAGACCTGGCGCTTGGCCTCCATGACGTAGGCATTGCCCGGGCCGCAGATCACATCGACCCGGGGGACCGTCTCGGTTCCGTAGGCCATGGCGGCCACCGCCTGCGCCCCTCCCACCCGGTACACCCGTCCCACGCCCATGATCCGCGCCGCCGCCATCACCGACCTGTTGACCGCGCCGTCCCGCCCCGGAGGCGTGCAGACGACCAGCTCGGCCACTCCCGCCACGAGCGCCGGGACCGTGTTCATGATCACTGTGGAGGCGTACGCGCCTAGGCCCCCCGGCACATACAGTCCCGCCCGCTCCACAGGCAGATGGCGGATGCCCAGCCGCTGGCCCTGCGCTCCTGTTTCCTCCCAGTCGGGCGGCAACTCGTGCCGGTGGAAGAAGGTGCAGTTGTCACGCGTGGTCTGAAGGGCGGCGATGAGATCCGGGTCGAGCTCCCGGTAGGCGGTCTCCAGCTCGGCCGGAGAGACGGGCAGGTGGGCGGCATCGGCCCCGGGCCAGTCGAACCTGGCCGTAGCCTCCACCACGGCGGCGTCGCCCCGGGTGCGCACATCGGCGAGCAATCCGGACACCACCTCGGCGACCTCCCTGCTGGAATCCTCCGGCGGCCGCAGCGCCGCGGTCTCCGCATGCACGGTGTCCCTGCTCAGGGCTTTGCTCAGCACGCCACGCATCCCTCCGCTCGTTCTACTTGCCCGCGCCGATGAACGGAGCCCCATTGCCCTGGCATACGCAGCTCTCGCCCAACAGCTCCTTCAACTCGGCGAAGAGACTGGCCTGCGGGTCGACACGAAAGCCGTCGCCGAAACGCAGGCGGCGGGCGCTCTCCCCGACGCGCACGTACATGTCCACGCAGCACTGCCCTGGGAAGCGCGCCAGGATGCGCTTGAGGTCGTCGATCACGCTGCTGGGCAGGCGGTCGCCGTCGACCGCGAGGGCCAGAGGCTCCAGCCCGGTCTTCGGCGTGAAGGGCTCGAGGACCAGCGGGATGAACTTGGTCTCGGATTCGTCCTTGTGGTCCACCCGGCCCTTGATCTTGACCACCCTGTCTTCAACGAGGAAGTCCTTGTTCTCCTGGTAGACGGCGGGGAAGCAAAGCACCTCGACCGAACCCTCGAGACCCTCGATCGTGACGAAGGCCATGAGCTCGCCCGACTTCTTCGTGGTTATCCGTTTCACGCTGCCGACCATACCCACGATCGTGGTGACGGTGCCGTCGGGCAACTCCCCTAGCTGCGAGATGAGATGGCCGGCTTCCCGCCGCACCTGGTGCCTGATGTCCTTCAGCGGGTGTGAGCTCACATAGAGGCCCAGGGTCTCCTTCTCGAGGTTCAGAAGCTCTTCTTTGGTGAAATCGTCGAGCGGGATCTCCACGGGTAGGGCGCCGTTGATACCCCTGCCGTTCGCCCCCTTGCCGTTGCCGGCCGCGCCGTCGAGGCCGCCGGAGTCACCGTTTCCTTCAGGAGACGGCGCCGTCTCCATCATGAGATCGAAAATCGAGCCCTGCCCCCGATCAGCGTCGGAACGGGTCTTCTTGCCGTGCGCCATGGCCTGCGGCAGCACCTGGAGCATCCCCCGCCGCGAGGGCCCGATGGAGTCCATGGCCCCCGACTTCACCAGACTCTCGATGGCCCGCCCATTGACCACGCCCAGGTCGACCCGCTCGCAGAAGTCGAACAGGTCGGAGAAGGGCCCGTCCCCATCTCTGGCCGCGAGGATGTTGCGGATGGCCGTCTCGCCCACGTTCTTCACAGCGCTCAACCCGAAGCGGATGCGGTCCTCGATGGCTCGGAAATCGACCACAGACTCGTTGATGTCGGGCGGGAGCACCTCGATGCCCATCTCGTTGGCCACGTTCACGTAGAAGGGCACCTTGTCCTTGGTGTCCATGACGCTGGAGATGAGAGCGGCCATGTACTGCACCGGGTAGTTGGCCTTCAGATACGCTGTCCGGTAGGAGATGAGCGCGTAGCAGGCCGCGTGCGACTTGTTGAACGAGTAGTCCTTGGCCTTCTCCATGAGGCCCCAAAGGTAGTCGATCACCTTCTGAGCCGTGCCCGACGCCTCGGCGCCTGCCCGGAATTTCGGCTCCAGAGCGTCCATCTTCTCCTTGATCTTCTTGCCGATGGCCTTGCGCAGGTCGTCGGCCAAGGAAGGAGAGAAACCGGCGATCCGTTTGGATATCTCCATCAACTGCTCTTGATAGATGGCCACGCCGTAGGTGGGGCGCAGGATGGGTTCCAGCCGCTCGTCGTCGAGCTTCAGTCTGCCCGGTTCGCGCTTGTTGCGGGCGTACTCGGGGATGAACTGCATGGGCCCGGGCCGGTACAGCGCCACCAAGGCGATGAGGTCGGCGAGTTCGGTAGGTTGGATCTCGCGCAGAGCGTCGCGCATACCGCTTGACTCGAACTGGAAGACTCCCTCGGAATCGCCTTTGGCCAGCATGCGGTAGGTGGCCGCGTCGTCCAGAGGGATGGTCTCGATAGAGAAGTCCGGATGGCCGCCCTCTCTGATGATCTTCACGGCGCTGTCGATGACGTCGAGGTTGCGCAATCCCAGGAAGTCCATCTTCAGCAGGCCCAGCTTCTCCACGTCGCCCATGGACACCTGAGTGACCACTTCGGCGTCGCCCTTCTGCATGAGAGGCAGATGATCGGTGAGGGGGCCCCGCGATATCACCACTCCCGCCGCATGGATGGAATCCTGGCGGATCAGCCCTTCCAGAGGCCGGGCCATGTCCACCACTTCGCGCACGACCTCGTCGGAGTCGTAGGCCATCCGCAACTCGCACTTGGGATCGGCCAGGCACTCGGTCAGCGTGATGTTGAGAACCTCGGGCACGAGCTTCGCGATGCGGTCGGCCTGCCCGTAAGGCACGTCCATGACCCGGGCCGCGTCGCGGATGGCCTGCCGGGCTTTGATGGTGCCGAACGTGGCGATCTGGGCCACCCGGTCCCTGCCGTACTTGTTGGCCACGTAGTCTATGACCCTCTCGCGGCCCGCCACCGAGAAGTCGATGTCAATGTCGGGCATGCTGATGCGGTCGGGGTTGAGGAAGCGCTCGAACAGCAGATCGTGGGCGATCGGATCGAGGTCCGTGATGCCGAGCAGATAGGACACCAGGGAGCCGGCCGCCGACCCCCGGCCCGGACCCACGGGGATGCCGGACTCCTTGGCGTAGGTCACGAAATCCCACACGATGAGGAAGTAGGGCGGGAAGCCCATCTTCTCCACCACTGCCAGTTCGGTCTCCAGCCGTTCCCTGATCTCCGGTCCGACGGTCTCCCCGTAGCGGCGTACCAGCCCCTTCTGGCACTGCTCCCGCAGGTACGAGGACTCGTCGTAGCCGTTCGGTACCGGGAAATGCGGGAGGAGCATCCCTTCCAACTCGATCTCCATGTCGCAGCGCCCGGCTATCTCCAAGGTCGTGGCGAGCGCCTCGGGATGGTCGGAGAACGCCTCCCGCATCTCCGCCTCGCTCTTGAGGAAGAACTCCCGCGACTCGAGGCGCATGCGCTTCTCTTCGGCCAGGCGCGCGCCGGTCTGGATGCAGAGCAGCACATCGTGCGCGTCGGCGTCTTCCTCGCGCAGGTAATGCACGTCGTTGGTGGCCACCAGTCTGACGCCTGTGCGAGCGGACAACTCCACCATCCGCGGGTTGACTTCGACGAGGTCGCGCAGGCCCGTCTCCTGCATCTCCAGGTAGACGTTGCCCTCTCCGAAGATGCCGATCAGCCTCGCCACCTCGGCGTCCGCGGCGGCGATCTGACCGTTCTGCAGAGCCCGCGACACCCTGCCGCTGGCGCATCCCGTCAGGCAGATGAGGCCGTCGGAGTGCTCCTTGAGTATCGTGTAGTCCATCCTGGGCTTGTAGTAGTACCCCTCGAGAAAGGCCAGGCTGCCCAACTTCAGCAGGTTGCGGTACCCGGCGCCGTCGCGGGCGAGCAGTGTGAGGTGCCAGCGGTCCTCGTTTTGGCCCTCTTTACGGAACCGATCCTCCACCACATAAGCCTCGAGGCCGATGATCGGCTTGATGCCGGCTTTGCGGCACTGCTGGTAGAACTGGATCACCCCGGAGAGGACGCCGTGGTCCGTGATGGCCAGAGCCGGCATACCCAGCTCCACGGCCCGCTCCACCAGTTCGTCCACCTTGCAGGCCCCATCCAGCGCAGAGTAGTGGGTGTGGACGTGCAGGTGGCAGAAACCGGCCTTCGCAGGGCCGGGCTCCGGTTCGGACGGCTTTGTCAAGGCGGGCTCGGACGATGCTGGCAAAGTGATGGATCTCCCACGGATTGCCTCAGAACATATGCCCTACTATCGCTCGATTCTACCCGAAGGTCTCTGCCCCCTCAAGCGATTCGGTAAGCTGTAGGTGAACAAAGTCCGCTGAGAGCGGGATTCGGGATCGGGATCGGCCCTCCAGACACCGGCTGGCGAAGCGGTCGAGGGGCTCGTCGCTGCCGTGCATCGTGCGAGTCGTCGCGGAGGATCCCTACAGCCGTCCGGCTAGGTGAGAGCGAGGATGACCTGCCGCGCCTGGGGGAACTCGCGCAGGAGCGCCTCCCGCTCGGCAAGCTCGAAATCGTCATACGCAAACCCCGGACTGACCACGCAGCTCACGAGGGTCCAACGATAGTCGTGAGTAGCGCGGCGGTCGGGCGTCCAGCGCCGCTCCGGGGCGCGACCGCCTCCCCAATCCGCCTGTTCGCCCCTGATGACCCGCGCCCCGACCCAGGCCCCCGCCGGCACCAAGGTCTGGGGAAGACCGGGGCCCAGCAGACGGCTGCCGCTGGCGGGCGGCGAGGGAGCAGGCTCCGCCGACGCGGCTCCCGAGACCGCTGCCTGGCCCAGCAAGACGACCTCCAGCGGAGCCCCGGCATGGTAGAACCACATCTCCTCGAAGCGCAGCCGGTGGAGGCGGCTGGGGTCCTCGTCGGTGACCAGATAGAGAACCGCGGTCGACAGCGGCCGCTCGCCGGCTTCGGTCTGCACCCTACGGGTCGAGCGATAGGTCTCCCGGAAGAAGCCCCCCTCGGGATGCGGCTCCAGCAGCAGGCTCCCGGCCACCTCCGTCGCCGACGGCGCCGTCAGGCAGCCATGCTGGTCCCTGTTCTTGCCCTCGATGTCCATGGTCAATCCGGCTCCATGACTACCGGGTTCCGCAGGTAGCCGATCTCGTCGATCTCGACCTCAACCTCGTCGCCGGGATGGAGCTCGTCGACGCCGGGAGGAGTGCCCAACATGATGAGATCGCCCCGCTGGAGGGTCATGGCCTGGCTGATGACCGAGATGATCGTGTAAGGATCGCGGATCATGTCCGCCACCTGGCCGGCCTGCCGCAGCTCGCCGTTGACTCGGGTGCGGATCCAGGTCTCGGGACTCGGAGCCTCCGTCTCTATGTACGGTCCGGCGACGGCGAACGTGTCGTAGCCTTTGGCCCGCCACCACTGCTTGTCCTGCGCCTGCTGCTCTCGCTCGGTGACGTCATTGGCGCAGGTCCAGCCCATTACGGCCTTGGCGGCCTCCTCAGGGGTCACCCTGCGTATCTCCTTGCCGATGACCACGGCCAGCTCGCCCTCATGCTCCACCCGGGTGGCGTCGCGCGGGTAGACGATAGCCTGCCGGTGCCCGATGAGACTCGATGGAGGCTTCAGGAAGAACAGCGGAGGCGGCATCTGCTCGGCCTTCTCGTCGGCCTTCTGCTGGCCGGCTGCGCGGGCGACCATCTCTCGGATGTGCTCCCTGAAGTTCCACCCCACCCCGATGATCTTGCCCGGCACCACCGGCGGCAGCAAGGTGACCTCGTCTTCCGAGACGGACGTCCCGCCGAACTCTGCCGGCCCTTCGATGAAATACCCGCTGCAGGTCACGGTGGCGCGGCAGACCGTGCCGCGATACTCGATGCGCGCCAGTTTCATTCGCCCTCCGGCTGTTCGGCTTCTAGGTCGTCTGATCCGGCCCGGCACAGCAGCCCGAAGGAGATGGAGTCCACCAGGGCCTGCCAGGATGCTTCCACCACGTTCTCTCCCACGCCCACGCTGCCCCAACTCTCACGGCCGTCGGAGGAGTCGATGAGCACCCTCGTCGTGGCCGCGGTACCTCTGTCCTCGTCGAGGATGCGGACGCTGTAGTTGACCAGATGGATGTCCTGCACTTCCGGGAAACTGCGCTCGATGGCCATGCGCAGGGCCTTGTCGAGAGCGTTCACCGGACCGTTCCCCTCGGCCGTCTCCACGAAGCGCTCGCCGTTCACGTGCACTTTGATGGTGGCCTCGCTCAGTATCGCGCCGTCCTCGCGCTTCTCCACGATGATACGAAAGGCCTCCAGATGGAACAGCTCCACCTCTTGGCCCAACTCGGCCCGCAGGAGCAGTTCGAACGAGGCGTCGGCCGCCTCGTAATGGTAGCCCACGTGCTCCTTGTCCTTCACGCGCCTGAGAAGCCGCGCGGCCAGGTCCTCCTCCTCCTGGAGCGGATAGCCGAGCTCCCGCAGGCGTTGCCTTATGGTCGCCCTCCCCGACAGCTCCGAGACCAGCACGTGAGGAGAGTTGCCCACCAGAGCCGGTTCGATGTGCTCGAAGGTGCTCGGGTCCCGCTCTACGGCGGCTACGTGCATCCCCCCTTTGTGGGCGAAGGCGTTGCGTCCCACGTAGGGTTGATGAGGGTCGGGAGAGAGGTTGCAGAGCTCTGCCACGAAGCGGGCGGTATCGGTGAGCTTCTCCAGATCCCTGTCGGAGACGCAGTCTACCCCCATCTTCAGCTTGAGCCCCGGGATGATCGCGCAGAGATCGGCGTTGCCGCAGCGCTCGCCGTAGCCGTTGATGGTGCCCTGGACCATGTCGGCTCCCCGGTCCACCGCGACGAGCGAGTTGGCGACGGCGCAGCCGGCGTCGTTATGAGCGTGCATGCCTACCCGGCACGAAGCGCCTAGTTCGGACACCACCCTCTCCACCACTCCGGCCACCTGCGTGGGAAGAGCGGCCCCGTTCGTGTCGCATAGGCAAACGACCTCGGCCCCTGCTTCCGCGGCCGCTCTCAAACAGCGAAGCGAGTAGTCGGGATGGGCCAGATAGGCGTCGAAGAAGTGCTCGGCGTCGTAGAAGACACGCTTCCCCTGCCTGCGCAGGAAGTCGACCGATTCGGAGATCATGCGTAGGTTCTCGTCGGGATCCACCCCCAGGACCTTCTGCACGTGGAGGTGCCAGGTCTTGCCCACGATCGCCGCGATGGGCGCCCAACAGTCCGCCAGGGCCCTCAGCTGAGGGTCGTCGGCGGCGGTGCGGCCCTTGCCCCGGGTCATGCCGAAGACGGCCATGACGGTCTGCCCCAAGTCTTCGTGCTGCAGCTTGCGGAAGAACTCCTCGTCCTTGGGGTTCGAGCCCGGGAAGCCCCCCTCGATGACGTGCACGCCCAGATCGGCTATCCGCACGGCCATGCGCACTTTCTCGTCGACGGAGACGCTCATGCCCTCGCGCTGCATGCCGTCCCGCAGGGTGGTGTCGTACAGGAGGACGGGGCGCGCCGGTGTCACCGCGCGCTCCAAGCGGGTTTCGCTGCCCTGGTCATGTGGCCGCTCCCTCTTCTATGCGTTCACCGGGGTGCCGGTGTTCTCAGCGTACTCGTGAAAGCGAGCGATGATCTCCCGGGTGATGGGGCCCGGCACGCCGGTACCGATCGGACGCCGGTCGATCTCCACGATCGGCCCCACCTCGGCGGCGGTGCCGGTGAGGAACGCCTCTTCGGCGTTGTATACATCGAACAGGGTGTAGAAACCCTCCTCCACCTCCATGCCCATCCCCGCCGCCAGCTTCATGACCACGGCGCGGGTGATGCCCCCCAGGGCCCCCAGCGCGGGGTTGGGCGTCATGAGCCTGCGCCCCTTCACTATGAAGAAGTTGTCGGCGGTGCACTCGCACACATAGCCGGAAGTGGTGAGGAACAGCCCCTCGTTGACATCCGTGTCGCGCAACTCCAGGGCGCCCATGACGTTGTTGAGGTAGTTCAGGCTCTTGACCGCCGGGTTCAAGGCCTGGGGCTCGTTCCGACGTGTGGACAGCGTACGGAGCCTGAACCCTTTCTCATACACCTCCGCCGGGTAGAGGGTGATGCCGCCGGCTATACAGAACACCGTGGCCTTGGGGCACTTCCTAGGATTGAGCCCGAGATCGCCCACGCCCCGCGTGACGACCAGACGCACGTATTCGGAGCCCTCGTTGCGCCTGATGGTCTCCATCAGGGCCTCGATCAACTCAGAGCGCGAGATGGGTATCTCGAGTGCGATCGTCTGCGCCGACGCGTACAGCCGGTCGATGTGCGGGTCGAGCTCGAACACCCGTCCTCCATAGACGCGGATGCCCTCGAATACCCCGTCCCCGTAGAGAAGACCATGATCGAAGACGCTGATCTTCGCGTCCTCTTCACTGTAGAAAGCGCCGTCGACGTAGATCTGCATGAAAGCCTCCTGGCCCGTTGCGGCCTTGATCACCAGGAACAACCACCGAAGACAAGAGTATACAAAATCCGGCCGGGTCCCACGGGAGCACCCCGCTCCAC
>CAZQDY010000004.1:7461-10466 GCA_964592075.1 uncultured Gaiellales bacterium | reverse complement strand
CCACGGGAGCACCCCGCTCCACCGGAGCACCCCACCCACCCGGGGGGCGTCGCCGCCTTCGAGGCACCCAACGCGCCGCTACTGCAGAAGCGATCCCACCTGGTAGACGATCACTCCCAGCACGAACGCCACCACCAACGTGAGCCCCACGCTCGCGCCCGTCCACCGCCAAGACCGGGACTCCTGCCGGATGGCCGCCAACGTGGCCACGCATGGAAGGAACGTCATCTGAACGACGAGGAATGCGGCCGCTCCCGCAGGGGTCATGGCCGCGGCGACCTTCGTGGCCAAGCCGGCTGCGGCGGCGCCGGCGTGCCCTGCCGATCCGGCTCCAAAAAGGATGCCCAGGGTCGCCACGCTGTTCTCCTTGGCCACGAAGCTGGAGAGAAGGGCGACGATCAGCCGCCAGTCCCCCAGGCCCATAAGCGCTCCGGCGGGTTCCAGAGCGCGCCCCAGGATCCCGAGGACGCTCTCACCAGGGTCGGAGCCGGGATAGGTGGAGAGAGCCCACACGATAGCCGAGATGATCACGATCAGCGTGCCTGCCTTCTTGATGAAGGCCCACGTGTTGCGCCACACATAGAGACCTATGGTCTTCAGGTTAGGAGCGTGGTAGAGCGGCATCTCCATGATGAAAGCGCTGCGACCCCCCTTGAAGATTAGCTTGTTCGCCCCGAAACCCACCAGACCCATGACCGCGATATTGCCTCCCACCAGAGCCAGGAGGGCCCAGGGGGCCATTGCCCCGAAGAATGCGGGCGCCAGGAAGACCAGCACGGCCAGCCGTCCCGTGCAGGGTACGAAGGGTGTCAGCAGCATCGTGAGGATACGGGTCTTGCGCTCCTCGATGATGCGGGTGCCCATGACACCCGGGACGTTGCACCCGAAACCGATGAGCAGCGGCATGCATGACTTGCCGTGCAGGCCCAGCCAGTGCATATAGCGGTCCATTACGTACGCCGTGCGGGTGATGTAGCCCACGTCCTCGAGCAGCCCAAGCGCGGCGAAGAACACAATGAGGATGGGCACCACGGAGAGGACCGTACCGACACCGGCCACCACACCGTCTACGATCACCCCGGACAGCCAGCCGGGCGCGCCAGCGAGAAGGTCTCGCAGGAACTCCGAGAACGAGCCGGACACCACCCCGCTAAGGGCATCCGCCGCCGGGCCGCCGATGGCGTAGGTCAGCCCGAACATGGCGGCGAGCGCGGCCAGGAGTGTCACAAGACCCCAGAAGGGGTGCGCGGCCACCTTGTCGATGCGGTCCGTTATCACTGTGACGCCGCGGCGCGGCCGTACAACGGCCGCGCGCACCATCCTCGCGATCCAGTCGTACCGGCCGCCCGCGATATCCAGATACGCGTCATCATGGGCTACCAGGACCTCGTGCACGTCATCCCAAGCGTCGGGCGCCGACTTCTTCACTTCTTGGGCCACATCCCCGTCGCCCTCCAGCAGTTTGAGGGCGACCCAGTCAGGGGGGTAGCCCTCTGGCGAACGGCCTTCGAGGAGCGCCTCTAGCTCGGTCAATAGCGGCCGGTGGTTATCCCTGACGACCGGCCGGTTAGGGCTGAACGTCTCGGGGTGCTGGGCGAGATCCACCGCCGCCTCCACCAGTTCGCGCAGACCCCTCCCCCTCCGAGCGATGAGTTCGACCACCGGGACGCCCAGCGCCGCTTCCAATACGTGGGTCTCCACGCGCGTCCCGTGAGCCTCGGCCACGTCGACCATGTTGAGACCGACGACGAGCGGGACCGGCAGCATGAGGAGCTCCGCCACCAGGTACAGATTGCGCTCGAGCGTGGCGGCGTTGACGAGGACTATCACCACATCAGGCGGCTCCTCGATCAGGTAGTCGCGCGCGATGCGCTCCTCCTCCGAGCCCGAGGTGAGGCTGTAGGTGCCGGGAAGATCCACGAGTTCGCAGCGGAGGCCGCGATGCTCGAAGTGTCCGGTCATCTTCTCCACGGTCTTGCCCGGCCAGTTGCCGACATGCTGGTCGAGGCCCGTCAGGGCGTTGAAGACAGTGCTCTTGCCCACATTGGGCTGACCCGCGAGGGCCAGGACCACCTCGGGGGTTCGCTCCGCCGAGCGATCCATCACCCCTCCGCCGGCTGCGGCTCCGGTTCTACCGTCACCCTGGCGGCCTGGCCGCGCCCCAGAGCCACTCTCGCTCCATGAACCTCGACGATTATCGGGCCCCGACCCCAGTTCTGGAGCACACATACCTCGGAGCCGGGAGTCAGCCCCAAGGCGATCAGACGATCGGCGATACCTCTGGCACGCGGCAGCGACGCGACGACGCAGCGTGAGTGAGGAGGCAACTGGGCCAGAGAGGTCATCGTGTCACCTCCGCGCCCGGCTCTGGTTCTGGACCACCGGGTCGCAGAGCGGCCCTATGCTCCTCGGCGTACGCCACGAAATGGGCGAGCACATCCGGCTCCAGCACGTGCTCGAGCCGGCAAGCCGCGATGTCGGCCTTCTCTTCCGGCACACCCAGAACGCCGACAAGGAAATCCCGGATGGCCACATGGCGGCGTTCCACCTCTATGGCGATGTCGTTGCCCTCGTCCGTCAGCGTCACGTGTCCATAGGGCTCATGCGTCACCAAGCCCCGGGCGGCCAGGTTCTTGAGCGCACCCGTCACCGACGGCCTGGATACGTTCAGCTGGTCCGCGATCTCACTGACCCGGGCGACCCGAGACTCCCGCTCCAGCAGAAGGATCGCCTCGAGGTAGTCCTCCAGGCTCTCGCTCAGCACCTCGCCGTCGACCGCACCGGCGACCAAGCCGTCGATCTTGCCCTCTCTCCTGTCACCGCCCATATGCTCTGCCCGCCCCGTCGTCTAAGTTAGGTGCGACTATTTTAGTGCTGGGTCCCTAACTTGACAAGGCCCAAAAAGAAGAGAGGACGCCTGCCCGAAGGCCGGCGTCCTCTCGAAGACTGACTTCGGTCTCAACTACCAGTTACGTCCGCCGCCGTAGCCGCCGCCGTAGCCGCCG
>CAZQDY010000004.1:0-7361 GCA_964592075.1 uncultured Gaiellales bacterium | reverse complement strand
CCGCCGCCGTAGCCGCCGCCGTAGCCGCCGGAGCGAGGCGCCCTGGGTTGGGGTTCCTTGGCGGTGTCGACCTTGAGCGCGCGACCGTCGAGCTCAGTCCCGTCGAGGGCCGCTTTGGCCGCGTCGGCCATTTCTGCGGTAGCCATCTCAACGAACCCGAAACCCTTGGGCCGGCCGCTGTCCCGGTCGGTGATGAGGTTTACGGAGTTCACCTCCCCGTGTTGCTCGAACAGCGCCTTGATGCTGGCTTCAGTCGTCGCATAGTTGAGGTTGCCCACGTACAGTTTGGCAGAGCTCATTCCGTCCTCCATGTGGAGTGTCAGTGCGGCAGACGAGAGGCGAGACTCACACGCAGGAGAGGTAAGAGTGGGAAGCTCCGCTCTGCACGGCGCCTGAAGCACGATCCTATCGAATGTCGGCGGCAGTATAGCATGCGGCTGGCCGGGGGCCGGATAGACCGCTCACTCGGCCTCGGCCGGTGCCGCCGCCTGGCTCGTCTGCAGCATCATCTCCGCCTCGGACTCCTTGCGGGGAGCCATCACCACGCGGTCGCGCCCCTCCCCCTTGGCCCGGTACAGCGCTTCGTCGGCCAGGTGGAGGAGCTCTTCGGGAGCCTCGCCACCGTTCACGGCTCCTCCTATGCTCACCGTGACGGAGATCTCCACGCCCTGCAACTCGATGGTCGCCTGACGGACACTGTGGCGGATGCGCTCGAGCACGATGGAAGCATCGCGCGCGCCCACGCCGGGCATCACGATGAGGAACTCCTCACCGCCTATGCGGCCCAGCGCGTCGTATGCCCTCAGCGCGCGGAGAGACCGCTCCACGACCTTCTGCAGCACGGAGTCGCCGCCGGCGTGCCCATACCGGTCGTTGACCAGCTTGAAGTGATCGATGTCCATCACGCCGATGCTGAGAGGCAGACCCTGCCTGGGGGCACGGGCCATCTCTTCGGTCAGACGGCCGAGAATCGCCCTCCTGTTCATGATGTGCGTGAGCGGGTCGGTGAGAGCCTGCCTCTGAAGCTCGCGCTGCGTCTCCAGCAGCTTGCTGTTGAGTTCGGCGAACCTGCGGCCCACGAGCAACCTCGCCCTCAACTCGTCGTGATCGAACGGCTTCTGCACGTAGTCCGACGCGCCGGACTCCAGACCGGTCGCGATATCCTGTTTGTCGCCGCGCGAGGTCAGAAGGATGAGGTAAGGGGGGCTGGAGAGATCGAGAGCCCGGATGCGACGGCACACCTCCACCCCGTCCAACCCCGGCATCATCCAGTCGAGAACGGCCAGGTCGGGCGAGTTGTCACCCGTCAGGATGTTCCACGCCTCCTCGCCTTCGGAGGCCGTGACGACGTCGTAACCCCACTTGGTGAGCATCCGCTGCAGGAGCAGACGAGACGCCGTGTCGTCATCTGCGACGAGGGCCCTCACATCAAGCCGCCCTTCTCTTCAGCAAGAGCCAACAGCAGGGTGAGTTGGTGCTCGAGATCGGCCATCAAAGCGGCCGTCTCTGCATCGTCTATCACCCCGGTGACCGCCTTCTTCTCCATGTCGGCCGCGCAGAACCTCATGGCCTCCGCGCCGACACTGGCAGACGAGCCCTTCAAGGCATGCGCGCGTTCCCTGGCCTCGACGGCATCCCCCGCGGTGATCGCATCGCGTAGCCGGGCCACCTGGCCGGGCGCGTCGGCAAGGTACTGATCGGCGATCTCCACAGCCGACTCGCGGTCGCCCTCGAGGAGGTTGAGCAGCACCTTCTCGTCGAACACCGCCGGCGCCGGGTCTGTGGTGACGAGGGAGGGCGCCACGGGCTCCGATTCCGGTCCGACCGCGGGCGCCTGCACCCACCTGTTGATGATGTCCTGCAGCTCGGCGGCCTTGATGGGCTTCGCCAGGTAGTCGTCCATGCCCTGATCCAGACACCTCTGCCGGTCGCCGGCCATGGCGTGTGCTGTCAGAGCAACGATCACCACCTTGGGATTCAGAGTGCCCGACTGAGGATCGCGGATCTGCCTGGTGGCCTCCATGCCATCCATGCCCGGCATCTGCACGTCCATGAGGACCAGGTCGTAGAGCTTCTCTCTGGTCGCTTGGAGAGCTTCGGCCCCGTCGTTCGCCACGTCGGCGTTGTAGCCCAGCTTCTCCAGAGCCTTGAGGGCTACTTTCTGGTTGACCGGGTTGTCTTCCGCCAGGAGGATCCGCGCTCGCCTGCGGGCCCGCTCCGCCAACGTGTGGCGGGTGATGATGCGCTGCGGCGCCGCGGGATGCTGCTCTGCGCTTCGCGCGGGAGCGTCGGGGCCGACCACTGCGGCCAGGCAATCATAGAAATGAGATTGCCGTACCGGCTTGACCAGGTACGCCGAGAATCCCACCTTCTCCATGCGGGCCGCGTCGCCGCGAGCGCCCACGGAGGTCATCATGACCAAGCCGGTCGCCGCCAACTGCGGGTCCGCCTTGATCTGGATGGCCAACTCCTCTCCGTCGATCTCGGGCATGCACATGTCGAGAACGGCGACCTTGTACGGGTCTCCCTCCGCGACGGCCGCCCGCAACTCCTCCAGAGCCTCCTTGGCTCCGGGCACCTCCGTGTGACGGCAACCCCACGACTCCAGCATGCCGGCGAGCACCTTGCGGTTGGTCTCGCTGTCGTCCACTCCCAACACCCTCACGCCCGCGACCGTCCCGAGCTCGAGTTTGTCCAGCTCGCCGGGAGCCGGTGAACCCTTGGCGAGCGGGAGGGTGAACCAGAAGGTGGAGCCGGACCCCACCGTGCTGTCGGCTCCCAGCTGGCCTCCCATGGCCTCCACAAGACCCTTCGCTATGGAGAGGCCGAGACCTGTGCCGCCATGGCGCCTCGTGGTCGAGGCGTCGGCCTGGACGAACGGATGGAACAGCTGCTCCAAGACCGGACCCGGTATGCCGATGCCCGTATCCTGAACGACGAACCGCACGGTGGCCCCCGCGTCATCCTCCGACTCGAGGATGACGTGGACGTCCACCTCTCCCTCCTCGGTGAACTTGATGGCGTTCCCCACAAGGTTGGTGAGGACCTGGCGCAGACGGCCCGGGTCGCCTTTCAGGGCCGAAGGGACATCCGGCTCGACCAGCACGGCCAGCTCGATGCCCTTCTCATGCGCCTTGATGGCGAGCAGCGCCATCATGTCCTCGAGAGTGAGCCGCAGATCGAAGTCGATGCTCTCGAACTCGATCTTCTTGGCCTCCACCTTCGAGAAGTCGAGAATGTCACCGATGACGGTGAGCAGCGCTTCGGCGCTGGACTGGACCGTCTCGGCGTAGTCACGCTGCTCGGGGTCCAGTTCGGTGTCGAGCAACAGATCGATCATTCCGATGACACCGTTCATCGGCGTGCGTATCTCATGACTCATGTTGGCCAAGAACGCGCTCTTGGCGTCGTTCGCCGCCTGCGCCTCCACGGCGAGCTGATTCGTACGCCTGATGGAGTGCTCGAGATCACGGTTGGCAGCCTCGGCCTTGTCCTTGGCCAGCCGCAGGGCGCTCTCGGCCTTCTTCCGCTCCGTGATGTCCCGAGCGAAAACGAAATCGTACTCCTGGCCCTCGTGCTGGATGTAGTTGGAGCTCACCTCCATGGGGATCTCATTGCCGCCCTTGGTGCGGTAGACGGTCTCCTGGACGCTGGCGCCGGCCTGCTTGATGTCCTCCCACGCGGTGGTCCAGGGCCAGGGGATGGCGGGGTCGACATCGTGGATGGTCATGCGCAGCAGCTCTTCCCGCGCATACCCCAGCTGTTGGCAGGTGGAGTCGTTCACGAAGATGAACCGGCCCTCGGGGTTGAGCCAGAAGATCTGATCCCGGGCGCGGTTCACCGACATCTGAGTCAGACGCAGCGAGGCCTCGAGTTGCTTGCGCGCGGTGATATCGCGGGCGAAGACGAAGCTGTATTCCTGGCCCTCGTACTCGACGTAGCTGGCCGTCACCTCCACGGGGATGCCGTCACCGGCCTTCGTATAGTGGACGGTCTCGAAGGTGATCGCCCCCGCCAGCCTGATGCCTCTCCATTGGTCGTCCCAGTTCGCGGGAGACGCGGGGTCGATCTGCCGCAGATGCATGGAGAGCATCTCTTCACGCGTGTAACCGAGCTGCTTGCAGGTCGATTCCGTCGTATACATGACCCGGCCGTCGGAGGTGAGCCAGAACACCTGGCCTTCGGCATGGTCTATCGAGTACTGCGTCAGGCGCAGCGACTTCTCCATCTCCTTGCGTTTGGTGACGTCGCGACATACGGTGAAGACGAGCTTCCTACCTCCGACCACCGCTCCGTTGGTGCTGATCTCCACATCGAGCAGCGTGCCGTCCTTGCGACGGTGCCGAGTCTCGAAATGGTCGCCGGCGGCATCCACCGTCGTCACCATCTCCTGGAGTTGTTCCTTGTCGAACGCGGTATCCCAGTCCCACACATGGAGCCGAAGCACCTCGTCCATGGAGTAGCCGAGCATGCGGGCATACTCCTCGTTCGCCTCCACCACGGCGCCGTTCTCGTCCAAGATGCAGATGCCGTCCCGGGATTGCCCGATGAGAATCCGGCGACGGGCTATCTCGTCCTCGAGGCCGATCCGGAGACGGCCAGACTCGTCTGATTGCCCGCGGTGGCCGGTCTCATGCGCGAACACGAGCAGGTACGCCCTGCCGTGGTATTCGGTGTGGTCGGCATTGAGCTCGATGGGGAGCCCATGCCCTTCCTTGTGCCGGGCCACGGTCTCCAAGACCAGGTGGCCCTGCTGCATAGCCTGCTCCCAGACTTCATGCCAACGATCACGCAGGCCGGGCATGAGATCGCCGACTTCCATGCTCATGAGCTCTTCGCGCGTGTACCCCGTCTTCTTACACAGGGCCTCGTTCGCATAGCGAAGCCGGGCGTCCTCATCGATCCAGCAGACGAGCTCACCGGTCTTCTGCACGGACTGGTCCGCGAACCGCAGCCAGTCCTCGGTGCGCTTGCGCTCCGTGTGGTCCTCCACGAGCATCACCGGGCTCATCCGGCCGAGCACGTCCACCCCCACCACGACCCTCTCGATCCATTGGCCCTTTCCGTTGGAGCCTGCCCGGCCGACCTCGCGGCGGATCGGTCCTCCTGAGGCAAGCACCTGACGCGCGTCCTCGGCAAGGCCCTCTCCCCAGAAGGATTCAGTGAGCGGATGCCTCGTGACTTCCTCGGTCGTGGTGTCCGCAATGACTGCTGCTGAGTCGCTCGCCCACAGACACGGTCCGTCGGGCGAGAAGGCGACCACCCCACGGTGCGTGTTCGCCAGAAGTGCCTTGCTCAGCGCTTCGAGCAGTTGCTTTTGCTGATCCTCTGTCATTGCCGCGCTCGACCTCCCTCGGCACCAAGCCCCGCATGGAACTGCTTAGAACGAAAAAGGATATTGCCCTAAGCGTCATCGGCAAAAGCAGCCCAGACCTGAAGACTGGCTCCCCCTTCTGGAGCCGGTCGGACGGCTACTCCTGGATGAAGCAGAGCCCCACGGCACCAGGGCCGATATACGTGCCGATGATCGGGCCGACTATGCTCGGCGACCGGAGATGGATGGTCCTGTCGGATATCTCCAGCAGGAGCCCGCGCAACCGCTCCATCACCGGAAGGTTCAGACCGTGAGACAGGTTGGCGTAGACATCGGAGCCGGGATCGGTGCGCTTGAGAAGACCACCCCTCATAATCTCCAGAGCCTGGCGCAATCCCCTGGCCTTCTTGAACTCATCGGCGACCCCGTCCTCGATGGTGAGGACCGGTTTGATGTTGAGGAGCGTACCAACCAGGTGTGAGGCGCGCCCGATGCGCCCCCCCTTGTAGAGATAGTCCAAGGTGGTGGGCAGGAACAGGAAGGTCTTGTTCCTGTGGAAGTACTCGATGTAGGCGTCGAACTCCTCCTGGGGCATGCCTCGGTCGATCCTGTCCATCATGCGGTCCACCAAGAGAGCAATGCCGCCCGTGGCAAGGCGCGAATCGACGACGGTGACCCCGTCCACCTCCCGCGCGGCCGCACGGGCCGTATCGCACGTCCCACTGAACTCGGCGCTCAGGTGGACGGAGTAGACCCGCTCGTATCTCTCGCGAAGGCGCCGGTAGAGATCGACCCACACCCCCGGCGGGGGCTGCGACGTGGTGGGCAGCCGGGAGGCCGACACGAGCTTCTCATAGAACTTGTCGGGCTTGAGCTCCACCCAGTCGAGAAAGGCCTCGTCTCCGAAGAAGACCGTGAGCGGGACCAGGGTCAAGTTGGGGTCCCGGGCCAGCTCATCAGGCAGGTCCGCAGTGGAATCGACCACCAGCGCGGTGGTGCTACGATCGATGATCAAGGCGAGCTACTTCTGCGGAGCGGGAACGATGACGAGCGGGCACTTGGCGTTCGCGACCACGTGGCGGCTGATCGAACCGAGCAGCATCTCCCTGATCGTGCCCTGCCCGCGCCTGCCGACCACCAGGAGTTCGGCGTCGACGGCGTTGTCCAGCAGGACCTTGCCCGCATGCCCCTCGGCTACGATCTCTTCGTGCTCCACCGAGGGCCCATGCGCCTCCACTACTGCTGCGGCTTCCTGCGCGACCCTCACGGCGTTCTCCCGAAACTCCTCGTAGAACTCCTTGCCCGCGACCACGCTGGCAAGGACCGAGGCCGGGATCTCCCAGGCACTGACCAGTCTTAGCCTGGAACCACGCAGCGCCGCCTCCTTCGCTGCAAATTCCAAGGCGATCTCTGCCCCCTCGGATCCGTCCACTCCTACGACGATCACTCCCATGAGACCTCCTTTCACGCTCCCCTCGTGCAGGTTCGACTCGGTGCCGTGCCGCTCCTTCCTCATCCAGTGTCAACATACCCAATCGTCCGGAGAAAGAACCGCCGGCGCGGCGGTCTCGCGGGGGCTGATCGCGCTTCTTGCCCATGCGTGACCGCGCGGCGCCCCGGCCCGGGCGCCGGCTCAGCCCTGCGTGACGAACCCGGCCACCAGATCGCCCACCGCGTCGGTGCCCATGCCCATCTCGTTGGCAGTCATGGACTTCATCTTGGTCACCGCGTGAGCGATGCCTTTTTCCACGAGAGAGGCGGCCTCGGCCTCCCCCAGGTGCTCCAGCATCATCTGCACGGCCCCGATAGCCGCCAGGGGGTTGATGGCGTTCTTGCCGGTCCACATGGGCGCGGTCCCGCCGATGGGCTCGAACATACTCACGCCATCCGGGTTGATGTTGCCTCCGGCGGCCACGCCGAGCCCCCCCTGGGTGATCGCGCCAAGATCGGTGATGATGTCGCCGAACATGTTCTCCACCACCATGACGTCGAACATCTCCGGGCTCACCACCATATAGAGACAGGTGGCGTCCACGTGGTAGTACTC
>CAZQDY010000003.1:0-116696 GCA_964592075.1 uncultured Gaiellales bacterium | reverse complement strand
CGACTAACTGGTCCAGAGCCAGTCGTGCTGCCGTTACACCACCAGGCAAAGCGGCAGCAAGTTTACCACCAAGGCCGCCACCAGGGCGCGCAGATGCCGGGGCGAAGGTCTGCGGCGCTCGCAGCGCTTCGCGCGCGTCTCTATGGGCGCTGGTTCTGTCTTCTCTGGATCCGCGCCCAGGTGTCCTTCAGGGTGACGGTGCGGTTGAACACGGGAGCGCCCGGCCGCGAGTCCTCCGGGTCGGTGAAGAAGTAGCCCAGCCGCTCGAACTGGTATCGCGAACTAGGTCCCGCCGCGGCGAGCGACGGCTCGAGTTTGCTGTTCCTTAGGATCTCCAGCGACCCAGGGGCCAGGCTCCGGGTGAAGTCCTCTCCTTCCGGTACGTCATCCGGGTCCTCCACCGTGAAGAGTCTGTCGTAGAGCCGTACCTCGGCGTCGACGGCATGTTCCGCCGACACCCAGTGGATGGTGGACTTGACCTTGCGCCCGTCGGGCGTATCGCCTCCCCGTGTGGCCGGGTCGTAGGTGGCCCGCACCTCCACCACCTCGCCGGTCGCCGGGTCTTTGACCACACCGGTGCAGGTGATCAGGTATGCGTAGCGCAGGCGCACCTCCACGCCAGGGCTGAGGCGATAGTACTTGGGGGGCGGCACCTCGCGGAAGTCGTCCTGCTCTATGTAGATCACGCGCGAGAAGGGCACCTTGCGGGTGCCGGCCGAGGGGTCCTCAGGATTGTTGACCGCGTCGAGTTCTTCGACCTGCCCCTCAGGGTAGTTCTCGATGACCACTCGAAGCGGTCGTAGCACCGCCATGACGCGGGGCGCGGAGCGGTTGAGGTTCTCACGGACGAAGTGCTCCAGGTACTCGATCTGCACCATGTTCTCGCGCTTCGCCACGCCGACAGCCTGGACGAACGAGCGTATGGCCTCGGCCGGGTAGCCCCTGCGGCGCATCGCCGACAGAGTCGGCATGCGCGGGTCGTCCCAGCCCCGCACGTGGCCCTCTTGGACCAACCGCAGGAGTTTGCGCTTGCTCATTATGGTGTAGGTCATGTTGAGGCGCGCGAACTCCCGCTGGCGCGGATGGACACGGGGCAGCTCGAGGGCTTCCAGGATCCACTCGTACAGGGGGCGATGCACCTCGAACTCCAGCGAGCAGAGGCTGTGGGTGATCCCCTCGATGTAATCGGAGAGCCCGTGCGCGAAGTCATACATGGGGTAGATGCACCATTGGTCGCCTGTGTGGTGGTGCGAGGTATGGCGGATGCGGTATAGCACCGGGTCGCGCAGCCACACGTTGGGCGCGCTCATGTCGATCTTGGCCCGGAGAGTGCGCGCCCCGTCGGGGAACTCTCCGGCGCGCATGCGCCGGAATAGATCCAAGTTCTCGTCCACCGGACGGTCTCGGTAGGCGCTCTCCTTCCCTGGGCGGTCGGGCGCTCCCCGCATCTGGTCGACTTCCTCCGCGGTATGGTCGCAGACGTAGGCCTTGCCTCTGCGGACGAGCTCGAGCGCGTACTCGTAGAGAGGCTCGAAGTAGTCGGAAGCGAAGAAAGGCTCGAGTGCCGGGCCGGGCTGCGCGGCGCTCTCCGCAGGCATGACCGGGGCTATGTAAAAGTCCTCGCGACCGCCGACGTCGATCTTCTCCGGCAGGCCGCCGATGGGCTTCAGGCTCAGGCACTGGTCGGCCCAGCCGTCGATGAGCCACTTGATGTCGGCGGTGATGGAGTCGACATACTCCACGTCTTCTTTGATGGGGTTGGTGTCGTCCATGCGCAGGTTGCAGCGGCCGCCGTATTGGCGGGCGATGCCGAAGTTGATGCAGATGGCCTTGGCGTGGCCTATGTGGAGATAGCCGTTGGGCTCCGGCGGAAACCGGGTGACCACACCCTGGACGCGTCCGGAGTCCAGGTCCTGCTGGACGATCTCGCGTATGAAGTCTTGGCGCTCCTCGTTCATGTCCAGGTCTGGCATGGCTCCCCTATCGGCATGGTCGTAGCTACCTCTCGCATGTCGCCGTCAAGGCGTCTTTGTCTCACAACCCCTCCAGGGCGTCAAGGACAAGCCGCTTCTATCGAGCGGCATCCAGCCGGGACAGCGTGCGTTCGCGCCCCAGGAGTTCGATTGACTCGAACAGCGGCAGCGACACGGTGGAGCCGGTCACCGCCACTCGCACCACCTGGAACAGCTGCTTCGGCTTCACGGCCAGCGCCTCGGGTAGCGCACGGAGCGCCTCCTCGACGGCGGCGGACGTCCACCGCTCCACGGCTGCCAGCGCGTCGCGGGCGGCCGCCAGCGCCCGGCCCGCGTCCTCGCCCGCGAGGACCTTCTCGGCCGCCGCCTGGTCCATGGCCACCTCCTCGTCGAACAAGAACCGCACCAGGGGCGCGATGTCGGTCATGCGTTTGGCGCGTTCGGCGACGAGAGGGGCCAGAGCCAGCAGCCAATCGCGCCGGTCCCCCAGTTCGCCCGCCGTGGCCAGCCCCGCCTTCTCCAGCCAGGGGATCATGCGCCCCACGAACGCTTCCGGCGCCATATCCCTGATGTAGACGCCGTTCATCCAGTCGAGCTTCTCGAAGTCGAAGACCGCCGGGCTCATTGAGATGCGTTCGAGCGAGAACTTGGCCTTGAGCACCTCAGGAGGCACGATGGTGGTCTCGCCGTCGAGCGACCAGCCGAGGAGCGCCAGATAGTTGAGCAGGACCTCCGGCAGATAGCCGTCGTCGCGGAACGCTTCGACCGAGGTGGCGCCATGCCGCTTGGAGAGCTTCTTGCCGTCGGAGCCCCAGATCATCGAGAGGTGGGCGAAGACCGGGACCGGCCTCTCCAGCGCCTCGTACACGAGTATCTGGCGCGGCGTGTTGGAGAGATGATCATCGCCGCGGATGACGTGCGTGATCTGCATGTCGGCGTCGTCGACCACGGTGGCGAAGTTGTAGGTCGGGGTCCCGTCGCCGCGCACGAGCACGTAGTCGTCCATGGCGGTTGCCGGGAAGACGGTGTCTCCGCGGACTGCATCGTGGACCACTATATCGCCGCGGCCCTCCGGCACCGCGAGCCGCCACACATGCGGCTCGCCGGCCGCGATTCGGGCGGCCGTCGTCGTGGGGTCCAGTCGCCGGCAGGTCCGGTCGTAGCCGCCGGGTGTTCCCGCGGCCTCTCCGGCGCGCACCGACGCTCGTTTGGCCTCGAGCTCGGCCGTTGAGCAGAAGCATGGGTACGTGCTCCCGCTCGCCTTCATGCGTTCGAGGGCCGCGATGTAGTTGCTCGCCCGCCGCGTCTGGAAGTAGGGGCCGAACGAACCGCCTACCTCCGGACCCTCGTCCCAGTCAAGCCCCAGCCACTCGAGAGAACGGAGGATCTGCGCTGTGTTCTCAGCCGTGGAGCGCCCGGGGTCGGTGTCGTCGATGCGCAGGATGAAGGCGCCTCCGGTCCGCCGCGCGAACGCCCAATTGTAGACGGCCGTGCGGGCGCCGCCGACGTGCAGGGCGCCGGTGGGACTGGGGGCGAAGCGGACGCGCACGGGTGAAGCCATGGGGATCCTTCCTAGGGTTCGCGGGTCCTCCAAATATACCGTCATTCGCCCGGGCAATCGTGTACAATGCGCTCCACGCGCCCGTAGCTTAGTTGGTAGAGCAGGGGACTCTTAATCCCAAGGTCGAAGGTTCGAATCCTTCCGGGCGCACCTCCCCGGCCGCCGGCGCGTGACGCTCAGAGCGGCAGATCCTTGCGCTTGAACACTCTGATGGCGAAGACGTAGAGCACGATCCCCACTACGCCCAGTATGACGAACTGGGCCCAGAACGAACCCTCGCCGATGATCCCCTCGCTGTCGAACAACGTCATGAGCGAGAAGTACTTGAGCGGCTCCAGCGTCTCGTTGACGCCGCTCAGTAGGAACAGGACCAGGAAGGCGAAGGGGAGCCCCGCGCCGAGTGCGAGCGAGTGTTTCGATAGGTTGAAGATGCAGGAAGCCAAGAACGAGATGGCGCTTGTCGCGAACATCAGCAGCAGGATCCCCAGGTTCATCATGAGGAAGTCGTGCGTGTCGAACTCGACTCCCTTGTCGACCAGGATCTCGTTGGCCGCGATCGCCTGGTTCAGGGCCATGTCGAACGTGGCCGTGGCGAGGCCGGAAGCTTCGCGCGCCGCGGCCAGGGCCGCGGCGTCCTTCTTGAGAAGGTTGAGATCCTTCGACAGGGCCCCGATCTCTATCCGGAGCTGCTTTGCACCGGCCGAGAGACCGTCGGTCAGCGCCGTCCTCAGGGCCTCCTCCTTCGGGGCCATCTCCTCCTTCTGCCGGGCCACCTCGCCGATGTACGCGCTGCAGCTCTCGGTGTCCATGCCCATGATGGCCGCGGCCGTCTCGAGAGCCTCGGGATCGTTCTGGATGATGGTGGGGGCGGCCTCGACCTCATCGGGCTCCACGCCCAGGATGGGAGCGGCCGCCGCGTAGACATCACGGGCCATGGCTTGGAGCAGGTATGCCGAGTAGACGTCCAGGTCGACTCCGCGCGCCTTGGCTCCGGCCTTGAGCGCGCCCGCGTCGCGCACGATGAGCGAGAGACTGCCGGCTACCTCCTCTTCCTCGAGATCGAGGACCGTAGCCGCCGCCTGAACGTCCTCTGTGTAGTGCGTGCCCCAGACCGCGTGATGGGTGAATTGGATCGTCAGAGTGCCCGCGGCGGCTATGATGACGAACATCAGCACCACCGAGGTGATCAGGAAGAGCGCCTTGGTGAAGACCACCGTGGTCCTCTTGGTCGGCGTCGACAGAGTGTAGGCCATGGATCCCCGGTCCACTTCCGAAGCCACCAGGCTGTTCGCCGTCACCACGACGTAGACCATGGTGATCATGATCCCCGCGAAACCGTAGATGGTCTGGGTCAGTATCCCGAGGAGAGTGCTGAACAGATCGAGTTCCTCTCCGGCCTCCGCAGCAACGGCCGTGTCCTCGATCGCTTCCATGAAGCCCGACAGCACGACGGGATCGTGGAACGCCGACATGAGACACAACATCGCCGTGAGCACGACCGTGCAGACCAACCACAGTATGTAGTTGGATCTGACCGCCTGCCAGAAGATAGGCCTACTGAACATGGGGCGTTTCCTTCTTGTAGATGCTGTTGAAGTATTGCTCCAACGAGTACTTGATCTCGGTGAAGAACTTGACGCGGTAACCTCTGAGAGCGCGCACGAGGCGGTCGATCTCCGCGTCGTTCACGTTCACGAACGCCTGCTTCGCGGCATCGCGTGTTTCGCTCAGCTCGAAGCCTTCGGACTGGAAACGGGAGTAGTCGCCGGCGTCCAGGAACTCGATCTTGTAGGTCTTGTTCTCGTAGTGGCGGATGGCCGCCGTGGAAGCCACGTCCACGATGGCGCCGTCTTTGATCATGGCGACCCGGTCGCAGGTGGTCTCGAGCTCGTTGAACATGTGTGACGACATGAAGATGGTCTTGCCGCGACCGCGCTCCTCCTCGAGAAGCTCCAAGAACGCCGCACGCATCAGGGGATCGAGGCCTGTGGTGGGCTCATCGAGGATCAGGATGGGAGGGTCGTGCATGAAAGCCGCCACGATGGCGGTCTTCTGCTTCATCCCCTTGGACATCCGCTTCAAGTCGGCCGACGCGTCCAGCTGGAGCATGTCCAGGATGTGATCGCGGTGCCTCTGGTCCACCGGGCCCATCATGGCCGCGTGCCTTTCCAGGAAGGCGAAACCGCTTGACTCGTCGGGGAAGGCGATCTCGCCGGGTACATAGCCGACATGCTGTTTGACCTGCTCGGAATGCTTCCAGCAGTCGAGGCCGCGGATGGTGCAGGAGCCCTTGTCAGGTCGCAGGAAGCCCATGAGGTGCCGGATGGTGGTTGTCTTGCCCGCGCCGTTCGTTCCCACGAACCCGAAGGCCTCGCCCTCTTCGATCTGCAGGTCGATGTCGAAGACGCCGCGCCCCAGCGCGTAGTCCTTGGTCAGCCTCTGGATCTCAATGAGCGACATGGGCGATCCCTTCCGCCACGCTCTTGTCGCGGTCGTAGAAGTCGAGAAAGTACTCCTCGAGCGTGAACTTCTCCTCCTTCAGGAACTTGAGGGAGTAGTCGGAAAGCAGAGAGAAGAGCCCGTTGATGTCGTTGTCGTGGACGCCCACCTTCACCTGCCGCTTGTTCGGATGCTGTGAGATCAGGCCCAGGCGGTATCTCTCGAGGCGGTCGTCGCGCGCGAACCGCTCGAAACCCTCGTCGCTCGAGAACTCCAGCTCGTAGACCTTGTCCTGCCTGTGGCGCAGGTCGTCCGTGACTATCTCCGACACGACGCGGCCTTCTTTGATGATGGCGATGCGGTCGCAGGTCGCCTCCACCTCGCTGAAGATGTGGGACGAAAGGAGGATGGTCTTGCCCAGCCGCTTCTCCTCGAGCACGAAGTCAATGAAGGTCTCCTGCATGATGGGGTCGAGACCGCTGGTGGGCTCGTCCAGGACGAGGATCCTGGGGTCGTGCATGAATGCGGTCACGATGGCCAGCTTGCGCTTGACTCCAAGCGCCATACGTTTGAGCCTGCCGGTGGGGTCGAGGTCGAACTTCTCCAGCAGGTGCTCGGTCTTCGTCATGTCGGTGACGTTGCGCAGGTCGGCCATGAACCGGATGAACTGCGTGCCCGTGAGACCCTGGGGGAGGGCTATCTCGCCGGGAAGGTAACCCAACTCCCTCTGGATGACGGCGGCGTGCTCCCAGCTGTCCAGGCCGTCGACCGAGGTCGACCCCGCCTCCGGTCTGGAAAAGCCCATGATGTGGCGGATGGTCGTGGTCTTGCCGGCTCCGTTGGGCCCGAGGAAGCCGAATACCTCACCTTTCTCCACGTGAAAAGAGACGTCGAAGACGCCACGGCCGAAGCCGTAGTCCTTCGTCAGTCCGCTCACTTCAAGCAAGGCCATGGGGTGGGTGACGTCTCCTTCCGCTCGGTCCCTTATCGGCGCGAGGGAACCGAGAGTTGAAGGACTGCCGTGAGTTGGTAAAATCGTCGAGGAGTATACATGGGGGGTGTCCGGGCCGCCTTGTCTTTGGGGTCTGCCCGTGGCGGGACTCCTGGCCTGCAACACGGCGCAGAGAGCGCGCAGAGGGCAATATGACATCTACCGTTTTGTTGACCGGGGCGACCGGGAGTCTCGGCGCCCAGATCGCACGACGGCTATTGGCGCGCGGAGACCTCGACCTCTATGTTCTGGTGCGCTCGGAGGACGAAGACTCGGCCCGCGGACGCCTGCGGCGGGAGTGGTGGGACTGGGAAGACCTCCGCGAAGCCGCGTCCGCGCGCGTCCGGGTGGTGCCCGGTGATGTCTCCAAACTCCGGCTGGGTCTGAGCGACACCACGTATGCCGAGCTCACCGCGAAGTTGACGCATATCATCCACGCCGCCGCCGACGTCCGTCTGTTCGAGCCGCTGGAGTCGCTTCGGGCCGTGAATGCCTTGGGGACGTGCCACGCGCTCGACCTGGCCCGCGCCGCCCATGCCGATCACGGGCTGGAACGTTTCGGGCATGTCTCCACGGCCTATGTGGCCGGCAGGTGCGACGGTCTCGTCACAGAAGACGAGCTGACCGACCGGCATGGCTTCTCGAGCCCGTACGAGCGGAGCAAGTACGAGGCAGAGCTGTTGGTCAGGCAGGCGGGCGAAGATCTGCCGGTGTCGATCTTCCGCCCCAGCATGATCGTGGGCGACTCCCGGACGGGGGCCATACGGACGTTCAACACCATCTACTACCCGCTTCGGCTCTATCTGACCGGGCGGATGTCGGTGGTATCGGCCAAACGGAGCCTGAGGGTCAACCTGGTCCCCGTGGACTACGTGGCGGACGCCATCACCCGGCTCACCTTCGACCCGGCCGCGTCGGGTCTGACTTTCTGCCTCACTCCTCCACCGGAAGACACCCCGTCCCTGGGTGAGGTCGCCGACTTCACCCGCCGGTGGGCGGCGGAGAGCATGCCCCTGAAGTTGCCTCGTGCGCGGTATGTGCCCGGAACTGCGATCGCGGCCAAGGCGCTCAAGCTCCTCCGGGACCCCGAACTGGCCACCGTGTCGCGTCTCTTGCCCTACTTCGAGCAGCAACCCCGGTTCGCCCGCACGAACACCGACAAGCTCCTGGGTCCGTATCCGCACCGGTGGGAGGCGATCCTGCCCCCCGTACTCGGTTACGCCGTCCACCACAGCTTCTGGCACCGGACCAGCCGCACGCCCTGCGAGCAGCTCTTCTTCCGTCTGCAGAGCAGGCGCAAGCCGGTCGTCTACCACGATCTGGTGGAGGGGCGCGACATAGTGCGGACGGGGGCCGAGATGCGCGAGGAGATCGTGACGATCATCGGGGCGCTCAGAGCGCTGGGCGCACGCAAGGGCGACCGGGTAGCAATGGCCGGGCTGAACAGCACGCGCTATCTCTCGATCCTCACGGCGTGCGGCCTGACGGGCGCGGTCAGCACTCCTCTCTTCGCCACCTGCCCGCCGGCCGAGGTCGACGAGCTCCTGGAAGACAGCGGGGCCCGGTTGCTGCTGGTGGGAGCGCCGGACATGCTGAGGCGTGTCGACGAACTGAGGTTCGAGGGGCCGGTGGTCTCCTTCTGCCGCGACGAGTCGTCCCTGGGCGAGGTGCGCCGGGATGTGACGAGGTGGGAGGAGTTCCTGGCACTCGGGAAGGACGGCGCAGACACGGCTCCCGAGCCTGTGGCCATGGACGACATCGCAACGCTCTATTACACCTCTGGGACTACCGGGAGGGCGAAGGGCGTCGTGTACCAACACCATCAACTCCGCTGGCTGGGTGAGACGCTCGCCTCGACCTGGTCGTGGCGGGTTCGCAACCGCTGGGGGTCCTACCTCTCCTATCTCCCCATGAACCATGTGGTCGAGGGCATCATCGCCACGTATTCGCCCTACTACGTCCCCGCGGCGCTCGATCTCTACTACCTGGAAGACTTCGCCGGCCTGCGGGAGGCTCTGGTCCGGGTCAGGCCGACCGTCTTCTTCTCTGTGCCCAGGTTCTTCGAGAAGGTCCGCGCGGGCGTGCTGGAGAACAGCCTCTACCAACGCTACCGGATCATGCCGGAGGGTTCGCGCCGCCGCCGGATGCGGGCCGTCATCAGGCAGGGGCTGCTGCGCAAGACAGGCCTGAGCGGCTGCAAAGAGCTCATGGTCGGCTCGGCGCCGTCCTCTCGGGAGCTCCTCGACTTCTTCCATGACCTGGGAGTAGAGGTCCACGACGCGTACGGGTTGACGGAAGCGCCCCTGGTCGCCATGAATCGCCTCAGGCACAACCGCCTGGGCACCTCGGGCCGGCTGCTGCCAGGCACGGAGATGCGGGTGGGCGAAGACGGGGAGTTGCAGTTCCGCGGCCCGCAGGTCGCGTCAGGGTACTACAAGGACGGCAGGGTGGAGCCGTTCCCCGCGGGTTGGCTCGCCACGGGCGACACGGGCGCGCTCGACTCTGACGGGTATCTGACGCTGAACGGGCGGAAGAAGGACCTGATCGTCACCTCGTACGGGGCCAACATCGCGCCTGCGCCTGTCGAAGCCGTTCTGAGGGCCATCCCCGGGGTGGGTGAGGCCATGCTCGTGGGCGACAGCCGGCCCTATTGCGCCGCCCTTCTGTGGATGGAAGAGCCGGAGTGGCATCCGGTCGCCGGCCGGCGGGTGGATGAGGCCATGGGCCGCATCAACGCGAACCTCTCGCATCCGGAACAGGTCAAGCGATGGGTCGTACTGTCCGGTTGCCTCACCGTCGAGAACGGCGGTCTGACCGGCAGCATGAAGGTCAAGCGCGCCGCGGTCGCGGAGCGCCTGGTGGAGGTCATCGAAGCGCTCTACGCCGACCAACCCGCACCCGGCGTGCTTCACTGCCAGGGAGTACCCAAGACCGGATAAGCGTCGTCGTCTGGAGGCAGGTCAATGGAGACGCGCACGTACGGATTCGTGGTGGTCGGATCAGGGATGGGGGGGTCTACGCTCGCTCTCGAGTTGGCGAAGCGAGGCAGAGACGTCCTGGTCTTGGAGAGGGGAGTCAAAGAGACGCGGGTCGGCAGGATCAGGGACACCCTGCGCTACTTCGACCTCGATCCGGTGACACAGATCCCTCGTAGATCCGAAGAAGGCGTCATCCTCTGGCGCACGTTCATGGCCGGTGGATCCACGGCCGTGAGCTGTGGCAACGGGGTCCGCAGCCTTCAGGCGGAGCTGGCCGAGCGGGGGGTGGACCTCGGTCAGGACTTGAGCCGGATGGAGGACGAACTCCCTGTGGCGCCCATAGACGAGCGGCTGCTCTCGGACGGAAGCCGGGCGCTTGCCGCAGCCGGGGGAGAGCTGGGCTTCGATTTCCGGCGGATGCCCAAGTTCATCGACGTCGACAAGTGCGCAAGGTGTGGGGGTTGCTGCCTGGGCTGCAGGACGGGCGCCCGCTGGTCGGCCCTGGACCACCTGGGCGAACTGGAGGCAAGAGGCGTCGAGGTCGTCTACGGCGCGCGGGTCGAGAGAGTGTCGAACCGGGCCGGCAGGGTGACCGGCGTCGAAGGCTCGGTGCGTGGCAAGGCCTTCATGGTGAACGCCGAGCGGGTGATCCTGTGCGCCGGAGGTCTGGGGACACCCGTGATCCTTCAGAAGTCCGGCTTGGAGGCGGGATACGGGCTCTTCGTGGACCTCTTCGTCAACACCTACGCCACGATCCGGGGTCTCAGCCTGGCCCATGAACCGGCTATGACGCTGGTAGACCTACAGTTCCACAAAGACAGAGGCTTCCTTCTGTCTCCGTTCATCAACCAGCCCCGCATCCTCCGAGGGGTGGAGGGCGGGATCGCGCTGGCGGCCGCCTCGCTCAACGACCTTGTCGGCATCATGGTGAAGACGACCGACGAGAGGGCGGGCCGGGTCCACCCGGACGGCGGCGTGAGCAAGCCGGTCCTACCCGCTGACCAAGCGAGACTCGACGAGGGCTCGGCCATGGCGAGAGAGATCCTGGTGAAGGCCGGCGCCAACCCAAAGAGCGTCATGGTGAGCAGGGTCCAGGGCGCCCATCCCGGGGGGACGGCTGCTATCGGCGAGGTGGTGGACGAGAACCTGGAGACCAAGCTGAGCGGACTGTTCTGCTGCGACGCCAGCGTGCTCCCGGCCACGCCGGGGCTGCCGCCAATCCTCACCATCGGCGCCTTGGCGATGTACCTGGCGCGGGGGTTGGCGGACTGAGCGCCTCTCTCAGGTCCTCTTAGGCTGAGTCTCCCGTGGAGTTGGTCTTCTCGGTGGAGGAGTCTTTCTCGGTGGGGGCGTCGGCCTCGACGTCCTCCTTGAGTTCCTTCTTGAACTCCTCCCCGCCCTCCTTGAGACCTTTCTTGACCCCCCTGAGCGAACGACCCAGCGATGTGCCGAGGCGTGGTATCCACCTACCCCCGAAGATGAGCAGGATGATCACCACGATGATGGCTATCTCCCAAGGGCCTAACCAAGCTGGCATAAGGATGCTCTCCTTGTCACACGTGCATACGTCCGGCCGCCCAGATTATCGCACGACCGGGCCATGGCTATCTGGACGCGTCACAATCACTCTTGCCGGGCTCCCCTCCGCCGAGCAATCCGACCATGGCGCCGACGTGAGCCGGCGACGTGCCACAGCACCCCCCGACCAGGCGTGCGCCGGCCAGGACACACTCCCTGACTCCGGCGGCGAAGGTCCCGGGTTCCATGTCGAAGATCAATCGTTTGTCCACCAGCCGCCCCTTTCCGGCATTGGGTTGGGCGATGATGGGTAGCGGCGTCGCTTCCCGCATCGTGGCCACTATCCCGGCCATCTCGAGCGGGTCGATACTGCCGCAGTTCGCGCCGACCGCGCAGGCGCCCGCCTCGGTCAGCGCCTGGGCGCAGTCGTGGGCGGAGTCGCCCATGACGGTGCGTCCTCCGTTGCGCACGGTGTTGAACGATATGGTGGCGAGGACAGGCAGCCCGGTCGTCTGGCGCGCCGCCCTCAGCGCGCAGAGGGCCTCGCGCAGATCGATCATGGTCTCCACGATGAGGCCGTCGACCCCTCCCTCCTCGAGGAGAACCGCCTGCTCCGCGAAGGCCGCGTAGGCTTCGTCCTCCGAGAGCTGTCCGTATGGTTTCAGCATCTTGCCGGTGGAGCTCATGTCACCGAGCACCGACTGCGCGGCGCCGGCGGCCTCGCGGGCCAGCCGCGCGCCCTCCAGGTTAACCTCACGGACGTCCACGCCTATGCTGTGCGACTCGATGTTCACGCGGTTCATGGTCAAGGTGTTGGTGATCAGCAGGTCGATGCCGCACTCCGCGTAGCGCCGGTGCACGGCCAGCACCTCATCCGGGTGGGTCACACAGTTCTGGCCACCCATCTCGAGGCCCGCCTCTCCCAGTTGGGTGCCCATGGCCCCATCGAGGAAGATCGTCTCTCTGCCGCCCGCGAGTAGCTCCAGCAGGTCCATCGTGCTCCAGTCCCCCGTCTGCCTTTACCGAGCCACAGTATAAGCCAGATGAAGCGGTCGCGACGGAAGCCGGCCGCACTCCACGCCGGACCACGGTCCGCGTCCCGGTGGGTGCTCCAGTCCACGGGCCGTCCCGCCGATGACAACGAGTGATGAACGGCCATGCGATCAGCGAGAGTACCTGGACCTGGAAACTCACGTTTCAGTGGGTGACGGCCATCGTCGTCACGGCGCTGTTGGCCTTTCAGACCTACTCGCGCGGAGGATGGGTCCCCCTTCTGTCCAGGGCGGACCTCGGCATCCACGAGCTCGGGCACCTGCTGGCCTTCTGGGCCCCGGAGCTATTGGTGCAGTTCGCCGGGTCGTTCCTGCAGGTGGCCGTCCCCCTGTACATCGGCGCCTACTTTTGGTGGCGGGGAGACCGTTTCGCCGTCATCCTCATGGGTGCCTGGGCCGCCGAGTCGCTCAACAACGTCTCCGTCTACATCTACGACGCTACGCGGATGGCGCTGCCTCTCGTGGGCGACGACGGCTCCGGCGCGGGGCACGATTGGCGCAACATCCTGCGGCACCTGGGGCTCCTGGAGCACACCGACGCCATCGCCTATACCGTGCGAGGGCTCTCGGCCCTGCTGTTCGCCGCCGCCGCCGGCCTGGCGGTGTGGTGGTGGGTAAAGGCTTGGACGGGTCACTCGAGATGTGGAGAAAAGGCCGGGCTGCGCCGCCCTCGGGGCTGAGCGGCCCCAACGCCTGCTTGCGCGCTCTGGGCAGGATCAACTATCAACTCTTGACGGGCACCGACGCCACGTGTTACAGGTAGACAGCTTCGACAAAACCGATCGATCTCGAAGGACTAGCAAGGAGAAGAATGGGCGCATCTCCGGCTGAACGGTTCCTGGAGCGACGCAAACGGTTCGATGACGCAATCCGTCTAGAAATACCCGATAGAGTCCCTCTCGAGATCAACTTCGGTTACTTCCCGGCCAAGTACTGCGGCATCCCCCATGCTGCCAGCCACTACGACTACGACGCCTGGCTCGCCGCCTGCAAGAAGACATTGCTCGACTTCGGGGCCGACATCGGTGGCGTTCAGCCGTTCTTCCCCGGCAGCGTCCTGGAGCTGATCGACCCCCGCGTCATACAGTGGCCGGGCCAGAACGGCTCGATGATGCAGTCCCACCAGTACCTCGACGGCGAGTACATGCGGGAAGACGAATACGACCTTCTGATCTCAGATCCGACCGCGTTCATCCTGACGCGATACATGCCGCGCATGTCGGGGGCCATGCAGGGCTTCGGCTCCATCGGCCTGCTGCCGGCGGGCGACATGGGCTACCGGAGCGTTCTGGCGCTCGCCGAGGCGTTGGCTACGCCGCAAGCCGCGGCTACCCTGGAGGTGCTGCGGAGGATCGGGCGCGAGTATCTGGAGTGGCAGCCGAAGCTGGCGGCGTTCTCCAAGGAGATCGAAGACCTGGGGTTCCCGCCGCTGGCCGGTCACATGGCATTGGCCCCCTACGATGTCATCGCCGACAACCTGAGAGGCATGCGGGGCACCATGATGGATCTGTTCAAGCACCCCGATGAATTGCAGGAGGCGTGCGAGTCCATCATGAGAAGCCTGCTGCGGCGGATCGGCATGCCGGTGGAGGGCGGGGTCAACAGCGTCATGATCCCGCTCCATTTCGGGTCGGAGGGTTTCTGCTCGCTCCCCCAGTTCGAGACGTTCTACTGGCCCACGCTCAAGGGGTTGGTGGTCGAATTGGCGGAACGCGGCTTCACGGTCATGTTCATGACGGAGGGCGACTACACCTCTCGTCTCGAATATCTGCTCGAACTGCCGGAGGGCAAGGTCTTCGCGCACTTCGACACCACCGATATGTTCAGAGCCAAAGACGTACTGGGGGGGCACCTTTGCATCAGTGGGAACGTGCCCGTCTCGCTCCTCGCGACGGGTACGCCCGACGAGGTGCGCGATGTGGCCAAGCAGCTCATAGACTACTGCGGACGGGACGGCGGTTACGTGATGTCGTCGCGATGCCCCTGCGACGACGCGCGCCCCGAGAACCTCAAGGCCTTGATAGACTTCACCACAGAGTACGGTGTGTACGCATGAGCCGTTTGTGGCGCGTACCTGGCTTTTGCCCCGCGTTTTGAGAGGCGGACGATGACCACGTACATAATCAGGCGCGTCTTGTGGGGGATAGTCGTCCTCTTCATCGTGTCGCTGATCGTGTTCTTCTCGCTCCGCCTCATCCCGGGCGACCCGGTCACCATCTGGGCGGGCCAGCAGGCAGGCTCCGGGGGTGGCATGAGCGAGGAGATGCTTGACCAGCTCCGGGTCAAATACGGGCTTGATAAGCCCGTGCCCATCCAGTACCTGAACTGGGTGAAGGGGATCTTCCAAGGTGACCTGGGCGAGTCGATTAGATACAAGGACGACGTCGGCGAGATCCTCAAGCAACGGCTGCCGGTCACTCTGGTGTTGGGCCTCGTGGCCACGGTGATAAGCACGGTCCTCGGCATCTTCTTCGGACTGTTGGCCGCCATCAGGAGGGGCAAGTGGATCGACACGTTGGTGACCGTCCTCTCCTACATCGGCCTGTGCATCCCGGTCTTCCTGGCGGCCTTCATACTGATGTACGTGTTCGCGCTGAAGCTGGGCTGGCTGCCGTTCATCGGCTATGAGCTGCCGTGGAACGATTTCGGCAAGAGCCTCAAGCAGGGAGTGATGCCCATCATCTGTCTTGCCGTGACGCCTCTGGCCGTGACGGCCCGCCAGATGAGGTCGAGCGTTCTCGAAGTGAACAACATGGATTACGTGCGCACCGCGTGGTCCAAGGGCTTGAGAGAGAGGGTCGTCGTCACGAGACACGTCCTCAAGAACAGCCTCATACCGGTGATCACGTTGCTGGGCATCAGCATCGGCATCATCTTCGGCGGGTCGGTGATAGTCGAGCAGGTCTTCAATATCCCCGGGATGGGGAGGATGCTCGTGGATGGCATCTTCCAGCGGGACTACGTGATCATCCAGGGGGGCACGCTCGTCATCGCCTTCATGATCGTTGTCGTCAACTTGATCGTGGACATATCGTATGGCTGGTTCGACCCGAGGATCCGCTATGAATGAGATCCCGACCGCACCGGCCGTGGAGACCATCGCCGCTCCAAAGGTGAGCGAGTGGAGGCGTTTCCTCAGAGTCTTCTTCCAGCGCAAGCTCGTGATCGTCGGGGTCGCCGTGATCCTGATATGGGTGCTCACCGCCATCTTCGCTCCCCTGATCGCGACCTACGATCCCAACGTGCAGAATCTCAAGGAGAACCTGCAGCCCCCAAGCAGCCAACACTGGATAGGGACGGACAACATGGGGCGCGACGTTTTCAGCCGTCTCGTCTACGGGACCAGGACCGCCCTCTACGTGGGTTTCGGCACGGTCGTCATCTCGGCGATCATCGGAATGATCCTCGGGCTGCTTGCCGGCTATCTCGGGGGGGTGGTAAATGCGATCATCATGAGGGTCATGGACGCCCTGATGGGCTTCCCCATGCTGATACTGGCCCTTCTCCTGGCGGCGGTGTTGGGGGGTGGTCTTCAGAACGTCATCATCGCCCTCTCCATTGCCACCATCCCGGGGTACACACGCCTGATGTGCGCCGAGACACTGAGCGTGAGGGAGAACGAATACGTCATGGCTCAGAAGGCCATCGGTTCGAGGAGCTTCCGCACGATGGTGCGCCATGTCTTCCCAAATGCCTTCCAGCCGCTTCTCGTGCTCATCACCACCATGATCGGCAACGTGATCTTGGCGGAGGCCGGCCTGAGCTTCATCGGCATCGGCATCCAACCTCCAGGCGCGGCCTGGGGCAGCATGGCGTCCGCCGGTATCCGGGACCTCGGGACTCTCCCGTGGCTCTGCTTCGCTCCCTCCCTCGCTATAGCGGTCGTGGTGTTCGCCTTCAACATGGTGGGTGACGGTTTGCGGGACGCTCTGGATCCAAAGCTCAGAGGGACGCTATGACCGCCCCGCCGGCTGCGTGTGAGATGAGACCGGCCACGGAACTGCTGCGCGTGGACCACCTCCAGACCGAGTTCCGTGTGGAGGAGGGCGTGGTACGCGCGGTCAATGGAGTCTCCTACACGGTCGACGAGCGGGAGATCGTCGGGATCGTGGGTGAGAGCGGCTGCGGCAAGTCGGTCTCCCAGCTCTCGGTCATGCAGCTGGTCCGCAATCCCGGCCGCATCGTGGGAGGGGAGGTCTGGTTCGAGGGTGACAACCTTCTGAAGTATCGGGCGAACGGCCCGGAGATGCGCGAGATACGAGGCGCCAAGATCAGCATGATCTTCCAGGAGCCCATGACCTCGCTGAATCCGGTGCTCACCATCGGGCGCCAATTGACCGAATCGCTCGAACTCCACCTGGGGATGACGAAGAAAGAGGCGCGGGCCCGGGCCGCGGAACTGCTCGACTCGGTGGGCATACCGGGTGCCGAGGGCCGCCTGGACGACTACCCTCACCAGTTCAGCGGGGGGATGCGGCAGCGGGTCATGATCGCCATCGGAGTGGCGTGCAAGCCCAAGATGGTGATCGCCGACGAGCCGACCACGGCTCTGGACTGCACCACCCAGGCGCAGTTACTCGAACTGATGCTTTCCTCGATCGAAGGATGCCAGGGCGCTCTGGTGCTGGTGACGCACAACCTGGGGGTGGTGGCCCGGTACGCTCACCGCATCTACATCATGTACGCGGGGAGGATAGTCGAGCAGGGGCTCTGCCGCGACATCTTCTATAGGCCGCGGCATCCCTACACCATCGGCCTGCTCAAGAGCGTGCCTCGCCTGGACGAGGAAAGGGGCCGCCGTCTGGTGCCCATCGATGGCACGCCGCCCAATCTCATCGACCTTCCACCCACATGCGCCTTCCTGCCTCGCTGCCCGGTGGCGGGCGAGCGCTGTCGCCTCGAACCGTGGCCCGACCTTGAGCCTGTCGACGGCGATGGCCACATGGCGAGGTGCTACATGATGGAGGCGACGGGCGAATGACGACCGTACCTGAAACAACCGCCGCTCCCGCGAGGACGGCTTCGAAGGACGTGCTCCTCGACATCGACTGTCTCAAGATGCACTTCCCTATCAGAAGGGGGCTGCTCAGGCGGAGGGTCGGAGAGGTCAAGGCGGTCGACGGAGTGACTCTCAAGATCCGCAGAGGCGAGACCCTGGGCCTGGTGGGCGAGAGCGGATGCGGCAAGACGACGGTGGGGCGGTGCATCAGCCGGCTCTACACGCCGACCGGCGGACGTATCTGCTTCGACGGGACAGACATCACCTCGATGCCCGAGAAGGAGTTCCGGCCGCTACGCCGCAAGATCTCCGTCATCTTCCAGGATCCTTACGCCTCGCTCGACCCGCGCCAGTCGGCCGGCAGCATCGTGGGCGAACCGCTCAAGGTCCACAAACTCGTCGAGACCAAGGAGGACTACAACGAGTGGGTGGAGCGACTCTTCGTCAAGGTGGGTCTCGATCCGAACCTCATGTCGCGTTTCCCGCATGAGTTCAGCGGGGGCCAGCGGCAGCGTATCGGCATCGCCCGGGCTCTGGCCGGCGAGCCCAAACTCATCATCTGCGACGAGCCGGTGTCGGCCCTCGACGTCTCCATCCAGGCCCAGATCATCAACCTGCTCATGGATCTACGCGAGGGGGCGTCGGGACTGAGCTACATCTTCATCGCGCACGACCTCTCGGTGGTCAAGCATTTCAGCGACAGGATCGCAGTCATGTACCTGGGACGGATAGTAGAGATCACCACGCCTGCTGAGCTGTACGACAACCCTCTGCATCCCTACACGCAGGCTCTTCTGTCTGCGGTCTGCGTACCGGATCCCGATCTGGAGGCGACCCGGGAGAGGATTGTGCTGGAGGGTGAAGTCCCGAGCCCGGTCAACCCGCCTTCGGGTTGCACTTTCCACGCGAGATGCGTTAACGCCACCCCGGAGTGCAGCAAGACGGTGCCTGCGCTGAAAGACCTGGGCAATGATCACGAGGTAGCCTGCCTGAGGGTGGGGTGACCGGCAGCGAAGAGGCGGCCATGAATGTCATCGACGCCATCGAGTCACGGAGATCGATCCGAGCCTTCAAGCCGGAACCGGTGAGCAGGGAGGTGCTGCTCAAGATCCTCGCTGCGGCCAACTGGTCGCCTTCGTGGGCCGACACGCAGCCATGGGAAGTCTACGTTGCAGGTGGGGAAGTGCTCGGCCGCATCCGCCGGCGCTTCCTGGCCCGGTTTGAGGACGGCGTGCCGCCGGCCAACGACGTGCCGCGGCCGCAGGAGTGGCCGCAGGGTCCCAAGCAGCGGATGCTGGACTTCATCGACGCCCGTTGCAGCGCGATGGGCGTCACCCTTCGGGGCGAGGCCGAACGGCAGGCCAGCATGCGGCGCAACTTCGAGTTCTTCGGGGCTCCCGTCGTGGTGTACCTGTGCCTGCACAAGGACCTGACGGCTTGGTCCTACTTCGACCTGGGTCTCTTCGCCCAGAGCCTCATGCTGGCCGCCATGGAGTTCTCGGTCGGCTCCGTGGTGGCCGTGAACCTCACCGCGTACCCGGACATCCTCCGCGAAGAGTTAGGGATCCCCGAGGATCACACCGTCCTGATAGGCATCGCGCTCGGCTACGAGGACCCCGAGGACGCGAACAACAAGGTTCGTAGTATCCGCCGCCCCGTTGGGGATGCGGTCGCGATCAAGGGCGTGTGACGAAAGGAGCGACATGGCCGACGGAGGCATCTACAAGAACAACATCGTCACGAGCTATCCGGCCGACAGGAGCAAGTTCGAAGGAACCACCATATCCCCGGTCACCTTCGTCGACTCTCGCTTCGTACCGGGGGCTTTTTACGCGGAAAGCGTCTGGTTCCGTGAGGCCTCCGAAGGGTCCCCGCCGGAGCATTGCCACGACGATTTCGACGAGATGCTGATGTTCTGGGGCTCCGATCCCGGCCGGCCGCATGATCTGTGCGGTGAAGTGGAGCTTTGGATCGGGGGAGAGAAGTACACGATCACCGAGAGCGCCATGGTCTTCGTTCCCAGGGGCGTCAAGCACTGCCCTATGTACTTCCGCAGGGTCGACCGTCCGATTCTGCACGCATCCACGGGGCCTATGCAGAGCTACAGCAGGGACGGTCTCGAGTAGGACGCGTTCCGGCGTCTTGTATGTCTTGTATGTGCCATGTGTGCAGGCCGGCTAGCTATCCACTTAACTCGCCTAAAGATAGAGCGATACCTATACAGGTGGCTTGCGCATCCCTCACCCGTCTTGTATAGTCAGGCCGAGGGGAGGCCACGCACACAGCGATTTCCTGGCCTAAGGAGCGCATGAAGCTGTTGACTGAGGCGTCAGGGTACGACCGGGCACGTCACTTCCCGGCGCCGCGGTGGCCGTCCACGCTTAGCACCATACGAGATGAGAACGGGCGCATGCAGAAGCAGAACGCACAGTCGATCCGACCGCTGCCTGTCAAAGGCGGGCTTTTGCCGTCCTGCGCCTCCTCCCGCACAAAGCGTTCATCAGAAGGATGAAGTCCAGGGTTGACCTGGGCCCCACCGGATCAGGAGGGAGAAGTCATTTTGGACACGCTGGACAGGTCGCCTTACAGGAAGTACTTCAGGGTCGGCGACGAGATCAAGATTCCGCAGCATCCGCATGAGCACGAGGTGCCGAACCCGGCGATCTACCTGCTGGGACCGGCTGAGATAGAGAGCAAGGCCTTCCGCATCGCGACCTTCGCCATCACCGAGCCGTTCGAGATGGTCCCGGCTACCCACTCCCATGACTTCGATCAGTTCCTGTCGTTCTACGGCTGCCCGCCCCATATGCTGGAACTCGGGGGCGAGGTGGAGTTCACGGTCGGTGAGGAAGACGGTGATCTGGAGACCTTCGTCTTCACCGAGCCCTTCATGGTCCATATACCGCCGGGCCTGCTGCATTGCCCGCTCCGCTACACCAGGATCTATGACCCCGCGAAGCCCATGATCCACCAGGATCTCGTATTCACGGGCGAGTACATCCGCAATCCGGGCAAGTGATCCTCGACGATCAGCCACTCTATCAGGGTGTGAAGAACGCGTAGGAAGGGGGTGCGTATCTCGGGTATAAGGGGGAGGGACAGGACTTTGCTGGGTGCATGACTGTCAAGAACTCATTCAAGTCTAGGCGATAGCCGTCAAGGACTGGGGGTAGAGAAGTGACGAAAAAGACGAGAAAGACCATATGGGGTGTCGGCATACTCCTTCTGGTCGCGATGTTGATGGTGCTGATGGTCGGCTGCGGTGAGGATGAAGAAGCATCGACCACCACGGCGGCTCCTACCACGACCGTTGGTTCCACGGACACCACGGCGCCGGCCAGCACCGATACCACCGCTCCGGCTGAGACCACGACGACCGCGGCCGCCGGCCCGGTTGCCGGCGGCACTCTCAGGCTGATCCACAACGCGGGTCCTCAGGTCCTCGGCTACTGGCCCACCATGGGTCCGACCGAGGAGGGGGCGCTGTTCCCGGGCCTGGAAAGGATCATGAAGTTCGCGCCTGGGCGCCAACTGGTCCCCGACCTTGCCGAGAGCGTCGTCGAGGACCCTGATGCTCTCACCATGACCATCAAGCTCCACGAGGGCGTCAAATTCCATGACGGCACCGAGTTGACCGCTCAGGTGGCCAAGTGGAACTATGATCTCGCCGCGCCTACCGGCAAGCTGCAATTCGCCGACGCGATCAAGGAATTCGAGATCGTCGACAACTACACGTACGTGCTGCATCTGAACTACTGGCACAACCAGCTGCTCCAGTCGCTCGCGTGGGTGCCCATGGTATCCCAGGCCGCTTATGAGGCCAGCGGAGCGACTGAGGAAGACAGAATAGCGTGGGCTTCCGCGAACCTCGTGGGCACCGGCCCGTTCACGCTCGCTGAGTTCAACCGCGACCAGTCTCTCAAGTGGGTCAAGAACCCAGACTGGTGGGGTGGGGAAGTCCTGCTCGACGCGATCGACATCAGCATCGTCGTCGACGCCACCACCGCTTCTCAGATGATGCAGGCCGGCGAGGCCGACATCTGGCAATCGGCTGACGCCCAAGGCCGGAAAGAGATGGCCGACAAGGGCTTCAAGATCCAGTCAGGTTGGGCAGGCTTCCAGTACCACATGATGCCCAACACGGCCGACCCGGCATCCCCGGCGAGCAACAAGCTGGTGCGCGAGGCTGTCGAGTACGCTTTGGACAAACCTGCGCTCTGCGAGGCGATCGGCTACGGCTACTACGAGCCCATCTACGCGGTTGCGCCCGAGGGAGAATGGGGTGCAGACCGAATCGCCGTCAAGCGTGAGTACGATCCGGAAAAGGCCAAGGCCCTCCTGGTCGAGGCCGGCTATCCCGATGGTTGCCCCATCGACATCCTCTGCATAGCTGAAGCAGGCGGCCGCAACACCGGCGGTGAGATAGCCAAGAACTACCTGGATGCTGCCGGTTTTGTCACGAACCTCGATATCGCTGATGCGGGCCGGTTCTATGGTTCGGTCTTCGGCACCGGCTGGAAGGACTTCGCCTTCATGTTCAGCGGCAACGACGTGGTCTACCTCATGTCGTGCTGCGCATGGTGGGGACCGCAGCCCAAGACGAACCTCGCGAGCTTCCAGCGTCCCGATGAGTTCAACGCTCTCTTCGAGCCCGCGCTTCAGGCCCGGACCGAAGAGGAGCAGATCCAGAAGACCGGAGACATCGTCGCCATGATGAACGAAGAGGCCTTGATGATCCCGGTCTTCCACTATCCGGCTGCTGTCGTCATCCAAGACTACGTGCACACCGAGTACCCGATCGAAGCGGGCTTCGTGGGCTGGTCCTGGGGGACTACCTGGATGGACCCGCACTAAGCCAGCGCGAGTCGATCCACGGCCTGAATGTAAGGCTGTAAGCGTTCGGCCCGGCTCCAGACTCCGGTCTGGGGCCGGGCCGAACCACTATCTCCACCGCAAGGCAAGGGGCACCATGGGGACGATGACGGAAATGACGGCCTTGGTCACCGGTGCTGGATCGGGCATAGGCAGGGCCGTCGCTCTTGCCTTCGCGCATGCAGGCGCCCGAGTCATGGCCGGTGACATCAATGAGGCGGCGGGCGGCGAGACAGTGAGGCTCGCTCGCGAAGGCGGGGGCACCGCGCTTTATCGGCGATGCGACGTGTCCAGGGGAGAAGAGGTCGCGGAGATGGTCGACTGTACAATCGCAGCCTTCGGGTGTCTGGACTTCGCCTGCAATGTAGCCGGCATCCATAATCCCTCACCCGAGGCGCTCGCGGAGGCTGACGAGGACACCTGGGACAGGATCATCGCCACCAACCTCAAGGGCGTCTTCTTGTGCATGAAGCACGAGGTCCGGGCCATGGCCGCTCGGGGACAGGGGGTCATCGTCAACATGTCCTCGGTCTCAGGGCTGCTCGCGGAGTCTGGATGCTACGCGTATGCCGCCTCCAAGCACGGCATCCTGGGCCTCACCAAGACCGCCGCCCTTGACTGCGCGAAGCTGGGCATACGGATAAACGCTGTGTGCCCCGGCGCGATCGAGACGCCGGGCCTGATGCAGTCGTCAGAGGAGTTTCGGCGCATGCTCAGAGAGAAGACCCCCGTCGGTAGGCTGGGCAGGGCCGAAGAAGTGGCGGCCGCTGTTCTGTGGCTATGCTCTGACCAGGCGGGCTATGTCATCGGGACGGGATTGGTCATGGACGGCGGCGTGTCCATCGTGTGAACGTCTTCCGCGGGTGCTCGCGGTCACCTGGGCAGGCGCTTGGCGATCGTCTTGCGGATCTCCTCGTAGCTTGGGGGCGGCCCTTTTTGGAGGTCCTTGCCGTTGACGAGGACGGCGTCTGACCTTCCCCACTCCGCGACGGCGCTCCGTTCCGAGACGTCGATCTCACGGAACACCACTCCATCACCCAGCTCGGCGGCCGCACGTTTCGCCCGCTCGTAGACGAGGTTCATGCCCAGACACCAGCCGCTGGAGAAGGCGGTGACGTTCACCCTGCCGGGCGTGACGGGGAGCTGTCTGTCGACCTTGGGGAACCACCGGGGAGGCTGCGCATCTTCTGTGAACGGCTTCCACACCAGAGCCGACATGCCCTGCCGATCAGCCGGGCGGTATCCGTGTTTCTTGAACCACGATGCCTTCATCCAGAAGGGTAGCACAAGGCCCCACGCGACCATCCCGCCGGCGCCTAAGGCCTGGGCGTCGTCTTCGGCGGCCCGCAACAGGGCCTTGCCCATGCCACGCCCGCGGAAGTCGCCGCGGCCCTGCTTATGCCCATGCACCCAGATGCAGTAGATGAAGTAGAGGTCCGAGCCGTCCACGAAGGAGTGCTCTATCGGCCCGTACTGGATCATCCCACCCTCGACCCCGCTGTCGTCGATGGCGAGCTTGGCTCGGAGCCCGAGCTTCTCCTGCCGGTCGAGCCACGCCCGGCGCTTCGGTCCCGACTCCGCTGCCTCGTCCGACCAGTCCTCAAGGCACATGCAGAAGAGGTCTTTCCTGTCCTCGGTGAGATCGACTATCTCCATGTGAGCCCGCCGCTAGTAGGTGTTGATGGCGAGGGCGATCCCCTCGATGCTCTCACCATAAGTGGCGCCGGGCACCGCCCAGCGGCCGTTGAGGTCGGCGAGGACGACGGCCACGCCGCGAGGGTTGACGAAGTCGAACCGGGGGTCGGCGGTGGCGTCGGCCCATGCCACCGGGCTCTGATCGTAGACATAGGCCACCATGTGGGCTACGTGGGCGATCACTCCGGCCTCGGCTGTCGGGAAGCTGATGCCGGGCTCCCCACCCCCGGTCGCGCCTATCCCCGCGTAGTTGTTCTGCTCCGGGAGCACGCAACCTCCGTACATGCCGTAACCGGTCTCGTGGATCATCTGCGCCCAGAGGAGATCGGCACGCAGTCCCGCCTCGGCGGAGTAGCGCACGTAGTATCCGGCGAGGTCCAGCACGGGGACTGTGAAGCTCGGAGATGGGCATATCTCCGAGAGATAGGCAGCCAGCCGCTCGGCCGTCCCGCTCCATACGCCTCTCAGGGGAGTCTGTCCTCCGTTGAGGACGACGGCGGTGGTATCGGCGGGGCCGGTCTCCGGGTCGCTGGGCGCGGCGGCTTGCTCGAGTGGAGGAGCCGAGGTGGTCGTCGTCGATTGGCAGGCGGTCGAAGACGTCTCGCGGAGGCGATGCTCGGCCATGACTCTCTCGTGCAGGGAGAGGGGGCGCGGTTGGTGGACCGTATCCGTGGTCGTGACTGCCGGGATCTCTCCGGCGGGTGTGTCGGCGTCAGCCACAGACGTGGCGGCGGCCTGCACGGGAGCCGCCCGCAGGTCTCCGGCGGTGGAGGCGCTCTCTCCGCATCCCGCGGTGAGAAGGCAGGAAGCGGCCATCGTCGCGAGCAGCAACGTTAGCCGTGACGCTGCCCGAGCGGGTATTCTTCGGCGTTTGATCCCCATGGGTAGGGGTATCGGCAGTTCTTCGACGCACCCTGAGGCCGTGGGTCCTCCCTACAGCTCGAAGTCCGGGAGCTTCTTCTCCACCCCCACGTTCTGCAGCGTGACGTAGTCCGGCAGGCCCTCCCTATACGGGGGGTAGTCCTCACCTTGGATCAGAGGAGCCAGGTATTCGCGGCATGCTTCGGTTATGCCGAAGCCGTCGTGGGTGATGTACTCCCTAGGCATCATCTTCTCGACGTTCGCCACTTCTGAGAGGGGCGCCGCTCCCACCTCCCACACATAGGGTCGCGACGAGACGCGCACGACGGTGGGCATGACGGAGTTCTTGCCGGCCAGGGCCAGTTCCACCGCCGCCTTGCCCATGGCGTAGGCCTGCTCCACGTCCGTCTTGGAAGCGATATGGCGCGCGGAGCGCTGAAGGTAGTCGGCCACCGCCCAGTGGTACTTGAAGCCCAGGCCGTCCCGCACGATACCCGCCACCACGGGCGCCACACCACCCAGCTGCGCGTGGCCGAACGCGTCTTTGAGGCCCTGGTCGGCAAGGAACCGCCCATCCGGGTCCCTCACCCCCTCCGAGACCACCACGGTGCAGTAGCCGGACCGCTCCACGAACGAGCCCACCTTGGCCAAGAACCGGTCTCTGTCGAAGGGGATCTCGGGGAAGAGGATGATGATAGGGATCTCGGTCTGGGCGTCCGACGCGAGGCCGCCCGCCGCCGCTATCCACCCCGCATGGCGTCCCATGACCTCCAACACGAACACCTTGGTGGAGGTCTTCGCCATGGAACGTACGTCGAAGCTTGCTTCGCGGGTGGAGACCGCGATGTACTTGGCCACCGAGCCGAAGCCGGGGCAATTGTCTGTGATGGGCAGGTCGTTGTCGACGGTCTTGGGCACGTGGATCGCCTGTATGGGGAACCCCACTGTCTCGGAGAGCTGCGAGACCTTGAGGCAGGTATCGGCGGAGTCTCCCCCTCCGTTGTAGAAAAAGTAGTCTATGTCGTGGGCCTGGAAGACCTCGATCAGCCGCTCGTACTCGCGCCGGTTCTGCTCCAGGCTCTTGAGCTTGTAGCGGCACGATCCGAACGCGCCGGAGGGCGTGTGCCGCAGCGCTGCGATGGCGGCGTCGCTCTCCTGCGTCGTGTCGATGAGGTCCTCGGTCAGAGCGCCGATGATGCCGTTGCGCCCGGCCAACACTTTGCCGATGGCGTCCCCGTGCTCGCGGGCCGTCTGTATCACCCCGCAGGCCGAGGCGTTGATGACGGCGGACACCCCGCCGGATTGTGCATAGAACGCGTTCTTCTTGACCATGGCCTTGCTCGACTCCTCCCCTTTCGCCTGCCGGCGCGCCCTGCGCCGCCGGCTCTCTCCGAGTCCGGACCGGTCCTCGTGTTCGTCTCGAGCGAGTGTACCCGAACTCGGCGGGATGGCGTGGCAGCTACGCGGGGAGCTACGCGGCGACCGGCCCCGCAGAGACTTGACGTGCGGGAGTGGATAGGTTATAAGTAAGCTAGTCGTAAGACAACTATTTAGATTCTCGAGAGGGTGTGGGACGATGGCGATCAAGTACGCGATTCTCGGACTTCTGAGCTGGCGGCCGGCCTCGGGCTACGAGCTGCGCAAGTACTTCTCGGAGTCTGTGGCCCTGTACTGGTCGGGCAACAGCAACCAGGTCTATCCGACGCTGGTGCAGCTGCACAAGGATGGGTTGGTGGAGAGCGAGGTCAGACAGCAGGGCAACTACCCACCGAGCAAGGTCTACAGTCTCACTCCCGCCGGGGAGACGGCGCTTCGGGAGTGGGTGGTGGCCGATCCGCCGGCTCCGCTGGTGAGGAACACCTTCCTTACGCAACTGGCCTGGGCCGACAGGCTGGACGACGAGGAACTCGCATCGCTGCTTGGCCGCTACGAGCACGAGGTGCAGATGAAGCTGCTGATGCAGCGGGAGCTGATCCGGCGGGGGCCGGAAGGACCGGCCCGCACACCGCGGGAGGAACTCCTCTGGACCATGATCGCCGACCACGACTGCTGGATCTACGAGGCAGAACTGCGCTGGCTGGAGCGGCTGCGCGAGGAGCTCGGGAAAGGGCGGACGGCATGAACAAGAAGCCCATCTACAAGACATCTGCCGGCGAGCAGGCGATCATGGCGGTCTACGATGGGATCCTCGCCGAGTGGCCGGAGTCGACGGAAAGCCTCCAGGTCGGCACTCGCCACGGGCGCACGCACGTACTCGCGCAGGGGCAGGAGGGCGCGCCGCCGCTGGTGCTGTTGCACGGGGCGGGATCCAATGCGCTCGCTTGGGGAGCCGATATGCCCGAGTTCGCTCGGAGCTTCAGGGTCTATGCTGTGGAGACTCCCGGTGAGCCCGGCCGCAGCTGCCAGGAACGCTTCTCGTGGCAAGGAGACGCCGCCGCCGAATGGTTGGCAGATGTGCTCGATGCTCTGGGGTTGACCCAGGTGCTGCTTGCCGGTATCTCGCAGGGTGGCTACATCGCTCTGCGCTTCGCGGCCGCCAGGCCGGAAAGGGTGAGCGCCTTGGCGCTCCTTGCTCCCGGCGGAGTGGTGCAGCCGAGGCCGGGCTTCGTGGCGCGCGGCATCATATGCAGCATGCTCGGGCGTCGTGGTAGCGCCGCGCTCGTGCGGATCATGGGTGACGAGGGCATGCCTCAGGTGGCCATCGACTACATGACCCTCATCTTCACTCATTTCCGGTCGCGCATGGACCCGCAACCGCTGCTGACTGACGCGCAGTTGCGAGACCTCAGCATGCCGGTGTTGCTGGTAGCGGGAGCAAGGGACATGCTCTTCGACGCCCAGAAGACCGTGGAACGTTTGACGCGGCTGATCGAGAGGGCCGAGACACGGCTGCTGCCCGAGGCCGGGCATGCTCTGATCAACGTTTCGCCGCTCGCGGCGCCGTTCTTTGCGAATGCGACGTCGACTCCGGCAGGCTGACGGGCCGACCACGGGGTGGGGCGCGGCCGCGGGCCCGGCCCGGCCGCACCCGCCCTCTAGTTCCGTAGCCCGCCCAGCGGCGCCGGGAACCGGCCGCCGCGGCGGGCGAACACCGAGCCGGCCCAGGCGTTCACCGGCATGACCGGCGCCTCCCCCAGGAGGCCGCCGAACGAGAGGCGTTCGCCGACCTGCTTGCCGATGGCGGGCAGCAGCCGCACGGCGGTCGTCTTGGCGTTGATGACGCCGATAGCCGCCTCGTCGGCGATGATGCCCGCGATGGCCTCCATGGGCGTGTCCCCTGGGATGGCGATCATGTCCAGGCCGACGGAACAGACGCTGGTCATGGCTTCCAGCTTCTCGATCGACAGCGCGCCCGACTCGGCCGCTCGGATCATTCCCGCGTCCTCGGAGACGGGGATGAAGGCTCCTGAAAGGCCTCCCGCCGAGCTTGTTGCCATGGCCCCGCCCTTCTTGACCGCGTCGTTGAGGAGCGCGAGGGCCGCCGTGGTGCCCGGTCCTCCGCACCGTCTCACGCCCATGGCCTCGATGATCTCGGCCACCGAGTCCCCTTCCACGGGGGTAGGAGCCAAGGAGAGGTCCACGATGCCTCTCGCCACTCCCATCCTGTCCGCGGCCTCCCGTGCGATCAACTCGCCCAGCCGCGTGATCTTGAAGGCGGTGGCTTTGATCGCTTCGGCGACGATTGTCAGGTCCGCCTCCTGCGGCAGCGACTCCACCACGGCCCGCACTACTCCTGGGCCGGAAATGCCCACGTTGACCACCACGTCGGGCTCGCCCGAGCCGTGTACGGCTCCCGCCATGAAGGGGTTGTCCTCCACCATGTTGGCGAAGACCACCAGCTTGGCGCAGCCGACGCTATCGCGGTCGGCGGTGGCCTGCGCGGTATCGAGCACCGTCTGCGCCATGGCCAGGACCGCGTCCATGTTGATGCCGGCTCGTGTGGTGGCGACGTTCACTGAGGCGCACACCCGCTCGGTGGCCGCCAGTGCCCGCGGGATGGAGGCGATCAGCCGGGCGTCGGCGTCGCAGATGCCCTTATGGACCAGGGCGGAGAACCCCCCGATGAAGTCGATACCGACGGTGGCCGCGGCCCGGTCGAGGGCTTGGGCCAGCGGCATGAGGTCCGTGGCCTGTGTGGCGGCGGCAAGTTGCGCGACCGGCGTGACCGCGATGCGCTTGTTGACGATGGGGATGCCGTATTCGCGCTCCAGCTGCTGGGCAAGGGGCATGAGGTCCGCGGCCGCAAGAGTGATCCGGTCGTAGACGCGCTGCGCCATGAGGTCGATGTCTGAGTCGGCGCAGCCTGTGAGCGACAACCCCAGTGTGATGGTGCGGACATCGAGATGATGCCGCGTGATCATCGTGAGGGTTTCGACTATCTCCTCGGATGTGAAGTGCACGGACGGATCCTCCTCAGGCTTGCACGTGGAGTGGCATGGCGCGGCCGGTGTCCTCTAGATGCGATGCATGAACCGGAAGACATCCTCACGCTGCAGCGTGATCTGCATGCCGAGGTTCTTGCCCACGTCGGCAAGCCGCCTCTGAAGCTCGTCGAACGGGACGCGTTCCTCGTCGACGGTGACGAGCATGGTCATGGTGAAGATCCTGCCCAGGATGGTCTGGCGGATGTCCTCGATATTTGTGTTGGCCTCCGCGAGGGCCCTCGAGACGGTGGCGACGATGCCCACTCGGTCCTCTCCCAAGACAGTCAGCACGGCCGGGGTCCGCATCAGCCACCTCCGCGTTCGTGAGCACATGCGTTCGACCGGGCCCGATGCCGGCCTCACGCCTAGCAGTCTCATGATAGTGCCAGAACCCGCGGTCGTGCGAGGATTTGCCGCCGAGCGAAGCCCCGCGCCGGCAGGAGACAGGCTGAACAGCGCTGGCAGACGGTGGCCTTCCCTGGTAGTGTCTTCTTGACACCTGCGCAAGCAGCGATTCGAGTCGGAGGTCCCAACAACAATGGCTTTGAAGATAGACGAGACCAGATGCGTCCTCTGCGGACTCTGCATCAATGATTGCCCTGCCGGCGCCTTCAGTGGCGAAGGGCAGCATGTGGTAGGACAGTCGCGCGTGTTCGAGTCGATCACGCTCGACAACGACAAATGCACCGACTGTGGGGCGTGCACGGCCAACCAGTTCTGGTGCCCGGCGGAGGCGATCTACGACGCCCCCGCGGACAAGACCCCCTTTGGCACGCCGGTTGAGGTCGGGAGAGATACCGATGGCAGGAAATACGCGGACCTCTTCTACCAGTACAAGGATGGCGACGACCCCTACATCACCAACTTCGCCAACAAGGACGTGCCGTTCAACTACGTAACGAGGTTCGACAGCAGCAGGTTCCCCATCCCCGGCTGCAACTTCTACTACATGCACTGGGTCATGCCTCACGACGAACCGTTCCTCGAGATTGGTCACCCGCCGCACATCCACAGGAGCGCGGAACTGCTCTTCCACATAGGCGGTGACCCGAGCAACCCCCAGGAGCTGAACTCGGAAGTCGAGTTCTTCATGGGTGTGGAGATGGAGAGACACGTGTTCACCAAGTCGACGGTCATCTACATCCCGCCCAACGTGGTGCACTCCCCGTGGAGGCCTTCGTATACCACCAAGCCGTGGCTCTTCATCGAGGTGAACCAGGGTCCGAGCCACAGCGAGAAGGGCTATCATCAGATGTTGGCCCGCGAGCAGTGGAGTTCTCCAGACCTCATAAGACCGGCTTTCGCGGACGAGAACTATTAGAACGGCCGGCTGACTCTCGGGCGGGCCCGGGCCGCCGGTCCGCCGTGCCCGTGTGATCAGCCGACGAAGACCGGTTGAGTAGAACATGCTGGCGTTGTATGTAGTTGTCGGCATAGTCGTCGCACTGGTCTGTGGGCTCTTCGCGGCGGATCGCGTCTTCTACTCGAGGTATCTCGAGCAGGCTCGGACCATCCGCGCGGGAAGCCGGCTCAGCGGCACGGAGATCGTCACCGAGGAGGCCCTGCATGGCCTCCCAGAACCCGTTGCGCGGTACATGGCCTACTCGGGACTGGTGGGCAAGAATCACCTCCGGTACGCGAGGGTGTTCCACTCGGGGACGTTCAGTCGCGACAGGACCAAGGGATTCCTTCCCATCAAAGGAGAGTACTGGCTGACCACCGACCCGCCTTCGTTCTGCTGGTACGGAAGGATCAGGATGGCCCCTATGCTGTCTGCGACTGCCGTCGACTCCTACGACGATGGTAGGGGGCGGATGCTGGGCAAGGCGATGGGTCTGTTCAAGATCATGGACGAGCAGTCGGAGGAGACGGACCAGTCGTCGTTTGGCAGGATGGCGGTGGAGATGTGCATGGTCCCGTCGTTCTACCTCGACGGCCGCCGGGTCATCTGGACAGGCTCCGACGATCTATGGGCTGAGTGCATCGTGCGAGACGCCGGCCGGGAGGCCACGGCGCAGTTCTCCTTCAATGCCGATGGGTCACTGCAAAAGGTGACGGTGGAACGGTTCTACGACGAGCTGGGCAAAGCGGAACCCTCCCTGGAGCTCTTCACGGGCCTCGCGCGGGGGAAGCGGGAGTTCGACGGCCTGGTGCTTCCAGAGGTCTTGGATGGCTACTGGAATCTCGAGGGCGGCGACTACCACTACGTTCATTTCGTGATAGACCGGGTGGAATACGCCTGACCGACGGCCGGCTGCGTGGCCCTGGCGAGACGGCGTAGGGCGTCCAGGCGCTCGGTACGCCCCAGTTCTGCCTCACCGACGGCTTTGCGAAGCACATCGATGTTGCGGTCGTACATCTCGCGGTCCACCGGGTAAGGGTAGCCGTCCTTGCCGCCATGCGCGTAACTGAAGAGGGCCGGGTCGCTCCGGCTGGCCGGGGTGTCGTAGACAAGCTCGGCGATGAGCGTGAGCGCTCTGATGGTCTTGGCGCCGACCCCCGGCAACCCGAGCAGGACCTCGAAGTTCTCCGCCTGCCGCTCGTAGGTGGAGAGGAAGGTCTTCTTGAGGTTGTCGGGATGGATGTCCCGGAGCTCGACGGCGTGGTGGGCGGGCATGACCAGCTGCTTGAGCCGTTCGAGACGGCCCAGGGTGCGGTCGGGCGGCTCGTGGGAAAGCTGCGTGACGACCTCCTGCGCGGGGAGGCTCTTCTTCGCCACCAGGTTGAGCACGGCCGTACCGGGCGCCTGGGACGCGATGGCGTTGTGCGGCTCGACGACGTAGCTGGCCACCGTGTCACTCAGCCAGTGATACCGGCGGGCCCTTCGGTTCTGGTCGTTCATGCCCTGCTGCACGACCGCCCAGTCGCCCTTACGTGTGGCGAAGAACGTGTGGTGATAGATCTGGTAGCCGTCCTGGAGGCCTGCGCTGTCCACCTTCGCAGCCATCTTACTGGCGTACACCAGGGCCTGCGGTTCTACCATCAGCACCCCCGAGGCCGAGGCCGACTCGATCTCCGCCGGCGTCTTTCGCGAGACCGCGCCCTTGCCCCCTGCGACTATCAGGCCCGATTCCTGCTCGAGACCGCGCAGTCCGTCCTTCAGCGCCCCGCACACGGTGGTGGTCACGCCTGAACTGTGCCAGTCGAAACCCAACACGGCGCCGAAGGCCTGGAACCATACAGGGTCGGAAAGGCGCCGTAACACCTCTTCCGGGCCGCGATCACTGACGATAGCGAGCGTGATCTCGCGGGCCATGAGCCGCATGCGCGAGAAGAGCCACGCAGGCGCCTTGCCCCCGTGGAGCGGTAGAGTGGCGGTGCCGGTCTTCATGAGACGACAGCATACTCGGGGGGCCGGACAGATAATCACAAAGACTGGAATATGCCATGGCCGCGGCCGTACGGATACTGCTCGAGGAAGGGGAGCCTCCGGCCGGCCTCGATGACTCTGCCACAGCGCTGGCCGTCCAGGAGGCCCTCCCGCTCGAAGGCGTGACGAACCGATGGGGCGATGAGGTCTACTTCACAATACCTGTGCATGTGGAGGAAGCGCCCGACGCGAGACAGGACATGGGTGTGGGCGAGTTGGGCTACTGGCCTGTCGGTGCAGCCTTCTGCATCTTCTTCGGCCCCGCGCCTGCCGGCATCGGCCCTTTGCCGAGGGCGTACAACAACGTGGATCCCTTCGGGCGCATCGAGACCGGGGAGGAAGCCGTCAAGGAAATGCTCGCGAAGGTCAGGGACGGCGAAACGGTGCGCGTTGTCGCCGCATGGCGTGGGGCGGAGCCGCCGCGTGGGCGACATGCGTCGAGACCACCTCATGCGGTAGCATGCTCTCTGTCTGACGAGCGACGAGTGGAGCCGACATGAACCTTATCGCGATCAACGGAAGCCCGAGGAAGGATTGGAACACCGCCACCCTACTCGAGAAGGCCATGGAGGGTGCCGAAAGCGTGGGAGCGAAGACGCGGCTGGTGCATCTCTACGACCTGGACTACCGGGGGTGCACGAGTTGTTTCGCCTGCAAGAGGAAGGGCAACACCCGCAAAGGCCTCTGCGCCATGCGCGACGACCTGCAGGATGTGCTGGCCGAAGTCCTCGCGTCCGACGTCCTTCTGCTGGGCTCGCCCATCTACTTCGACGACGTCACGGGCGAGATGCGGTCGTTCATGGAGCGTCTCTTCTTCCCCAACATCACGTATGACGAGTTTGGCAAGTCGGTATTCCCGCGGCGGATGTCCTGTGGGTTCGTCTTCACGATGAATTGCCCGGAGGAGGCGATGAAGGACGTCCACTACGACGTCCTCTTCCAGATACAGACCAGGCCGCTCGGAATGTTCAAAGGCGAGGTCGAGTTCGTGACTTCCCACGAGACCTGGCAGTTCAAGGACTACTCGGCGATGAACGCCGCCATGTTCGATGTGGAGGCCAAGGCCAGGATACGGGCCGAACGCTTCCCCATCGATTGCCGGAAGGCCTTCGAGATGGGTGCGCGGCTGGCACGGACCTAGTGCCCGGCGGCGCTCGATCCGCTGTACAGGAGACCGCATGACATCACGACCCTCAAGACGCTGGGTACGCCCCCTGACCGGGCTGTTGCTGACCATCGTCTGGCTGGCGGTAGCCGGGATCGGCGGCCCGTACTTCGGTCGGATCGGTGAGGTCTCGACCAACGAGCAGGCTTCGTATCTTCCCAGCAGCGCCGAATCCACCCAGGTGCAGAAGCGGCTGACTGAGTTCCTGGGGGACGACGCCATCCCGGCCGTCGTGGTGGCCGAGCGCTCCGGCGGACTCACCCCCGAGGATCAAGCGTGGCTCGCGGCACAGTCGGCGAGCCTGCCGCAGGCGGTCGACGCCATCAGCGGCGGCGTGTCTCCCGCCTTCCCCTCCTCGGACGGGATGGCGGCTCAGATGTTCGTGCCGCTCTCCACCGACACGCCGACCAGGGATTCCGTCGGGCTGCTCCGGACGGCTCTGGAGGGAGCCCCCGAGGGTCTCTCGGTGTACGTCACGGGGGCGGCCGGGCTGAGCGCCGACCTGGGCAACGGGTTCGCCGGCGTCGACGGCCTCCTGCTGTTGGTCGCCGTGCTGACCGTGTTCGTCATCCTGGTGGTGGTCTACCGGTCTCCGCTGCTCCCCATCCTGGTGCTCCTTGCCTCGATGAGCGCGTTGTGCGGCGCCGTCCTTATGAGCTTCTATCTGGCCAAGGCCGGGGTGTTCAAGATCAACGGCCAGGTGCAGGGCATTCTCTTCATCCTGGTCATTGGAGCCGCGACCGACTACTCGTTGCTGTACGTGTCGCGTTTCCGAGAGGCGCTTCGACTGAGCGACTCGGTGTGGAGCGCCACCAGGACGGCCTGGAAGGGCTCGGTGGAGGCGATCATCGCCTCCGGCGGCACCGTGATCGCCGGGCTTCTGTGCCTCCTCCTGTCCGACCTGGCCTCGAACAAGGCGCTGGGTCCGGTGGCTGCCCTCGGGATACTGTTCGCGGTGTTGGTGGCTCTCACGTTCCTGCCGGCCATGCTGCTGCTGGCCGGACGCGTCGCCTTCTGGCCGCGACATCTGCTTCGTGTTGCCTCGCAGACGGGCCCGCGGCGCAGGGGCGTATGGGAGCGGATCGCCGCTGCGATCGATACCCGTGACCGGTTGATGTGGGTGATGGTAGGGGTCGTGCTGGCGCTTGGCTGCGTGGGCCTGGTCGGTCTGAATGCCGGCGGAGTGCCGGCCAGCGACCTGGTGATAGGCGAGTCGCAGTCGCGCGACGGCCAAAACATCCTGGCGGCGCACTTTCCCGGCGGCTCGGGGCAGCCTGTCCAGGTGATCGTCCCGGAAGACAAGCTCGACGCGGTCGCCGCGGCCGCCCTTGGGAACGCGGGAGTGAGCAGCGCCTCGGTCGTCTCCGCGGACTCGCCGAGCGGCTCCATACCTGTCCCCAGGCCGGCGGAGGGCCCGTTCGCCCAGGCGACTCCGACGGTGGCCGGTGGCGATGTCATGCTGCAGCTCACGCTCACCGACAAGGCCGACTCGCTGGAGGCCGAACGGACGGTCACCGCGCTTCGGACCGCGCTCCGCCCGCTCGACCCCTCCATCATCATCGGCGGATCCACGGCCCTCGACCTCGACACCAACCTGACCAGCACTCGCGATCGCAATCTCATCATCCCGCTGGTGCTGGTAGTGATCACCGTGATCCTGATGTTGCTGCTGCGCAGTATCGTCGCGCCGCTGCTGCTGATGGTGAGCACGGTGCTCAGTTTCGGCACTGCTCTCGGCGTCTCCAGCCTGCTGTTCAATCATCTGCTCGACTTCCCCGGCGCCGACCCGGCCGTCCCCCTGTACGGGTTCGTGTTCCTGGTCGCGCTCGGCATCGACTACAACATCTTCCTGATGACCCGGGTGCGGGAGGAATCGGCGCTGCACGGCACCGAGCAGGGTGCGCTGCGCGGTCTCGTCGTCACCGGCGGGGTGATCACCTCGGCGGGCGTTGTGCTGGCGGCCACTTTCGCCGCCCTGGCCGTGATCCCCATCCTGTTCCTGGTGCAACTTGCCGTGATCGTGGCCTTCGGCGTCCTGCTCGACGCATTGGTGGTGCGCGCCCTGTTCGTACCGGCCTTGGTGCATGATGTTGGTCGCTCGGTCTGGTGGCCCTCGAGGCTGTCCAAGCGGACATGAGCGGGTCGTCCGTCGACCTTCTCGACTCCTTCTACGCCGGATCGCTCGGCTGCTCTCCGAACGACCTGAACGCGCATGGGCCGACCGTCGTCGAGAGCGACGTGGGCTCGATCAGGTTCGCCAAGGGCAGCCCGCTGGCCTTGTACGCGCTGGCCAAACCCGGCGGCGCAGCGATCGCCGTCAGGGCCGGCCTCGGGACGGTGGTGAAAGAGGCGGTCCGCGGGGCGGTGGTACTGGACGAGCCGGCCTGCGAGGCGATCGAAAGCGCCGTTTCACAGCAGGTCGACGTCGGGTTCTGGTTTCGCGGGGTCAGGCTATTCTGCGACTCCGACTCGTTCCGCGCCTGCGCGGCCGCGGGTGTCCGGGAGATCTTGCCCCACGAAGACGAACGGGCGCTTCTTCTCCAACGCAGATGGGGAGGGAAGGTCTTTGGGCGGCTGGTCGACGGCCGGGTGGTCAGCTGGGCCGCCATCAAGCCGCTATCCGACGTCGTGTGGGACCTGTCGATCGAGACGCTCCCCGGCCACCGTGGCAGCGGCTACGCGCGGAGCGCGGTGTCGGCTGCTTTGGAGCACATCTTTGCCAACGGGCGGCTCGCCGGTTGGGGATGCGACCGTGACGGCCTCGCGTCCCTTCGGACCGCGGAGTCCGTCGGGTTCAGGCCTTATGCGCTCGACTTCGGGTGCGTGGAGGCGGCCAGACGTGACATAATATGCACGATGCAAGACGAGTAGGCTCATGCCGCAGGTTTCTGGCGACGCCGTGTCTGTCGCCGAGCAAGCACCCCCGTTCGTGCGCCATCAGCTCTCGCCTGGAAACGCTGGAAGGATGTATGGGATGTATCAGGTTGGAGACTGGATAGTCTACGGGAACACCGGCGTATGCCGCGTAGTGGCGATCAAGACGGTCGATTCCTCGTGGATCGGCGGCGATCGACTTTGCTATGTTCTGGAGCCGCTCTCCCAGAGCTACACTATCTCGACGCCCGTGACGAACAAGAAGGTGTTCACTCGGCCTGTCATCTCCAAGAAAGAGGCGGAGCGCCTCGTGGACCAGATCCCCTCGATCGAGGCTCGGGCCTACCACAGCTCGAGGGTCCAGGAACTGGCGGAGCACTACAAGTCGTTTGTGGCGACGCACGACTGCGCCGACCTTATCGAGCTGACCATGTCGCTCTACGCGAAGAAGCAACATGTGGGCGAGCAGAAGAGCAAGTTCGGAGCGATCGATCAGAAGTTCATGAAACAGGCCGAGGATCTGCTCTTCGACGAGCTGTCGGTGGCTCTCGGCATCTCGAGAGAGACCGTGCCGGAATATATCGCCTCTCGAGTGGGCGACCGGCGGTGGCCAGAAGAGCGTTGATGGACATCGCTCCGGGTCCATGATGGAAGACAGCACGCTCGCGACTTCTCCGATGGCGGCGGTTCCGCCCGCCCTATGATCGATCGCCTACGCGCATCGTGGAAGAGCCCGGCGGGGCGCGGGTTCATCATGCTCGCCACGATGCAGCTCTGCTACGGCTTCGCCTACAGCGCGAACAACAACGTCATCACCAACTTCTTCACCGACCTTCTGGGCTTCAGCGGCTCTCAGTTCGGCTACATGACGGCCATCCGCGAGTTCGGCGGCCTCACCCTCATCCTGCTGATGGCGCTTCTCTATCGCGTGTCGATACCGCGGCTGAGCGCGGGCGCCATGCTCATCATGGGCCTCGGGTTCGGACTGTTCGGCGTCGCCACCGGGTTCGTGTCCATAATCCCCTGGATCCTTATCAGCAGCTTCGGTATGCACACCATCCTGCAGACCCAGTACTCGATGGGCATGAGCCTGACCACGCAGGAGCGGAGCGGCCATGTGCTCGGTCGCCTGGGTGCCTTCATGCAGGCGGGCACGCTGGCTGCTCTGGTGGTCGTCTTCCTCATCTTCCACTATGACCTGCTCTCGTACGAAATGACCTTCGTGGTGATGGGGGTCGTCGCCGTCGTCGGCGCCATCGCCATCTTCCGCTTCCCTCACATGGAAGACGGGGAGCCGCGAAAGGTGGAGCCGCGGAGGGAGCCGTTCGTGTGGCGCAAGGACTATCGCTACTACTACTGGCTCAACCTGCTGGACGGTGTTCGCCAGCAGATCTTCTTCTCGTTCGGCCTCTGGGTGCTCGTCCACCGGTTCAAGCTGGAAGTCGAGGACATCTCGATCCTCCTGCTTGCGATCACCTTCATAGGCATGGTGTCGTCGGCATATGTAGGACGCCTGATCGACCGTCTGGGCGAGAGACGTGTTCTCCAGGCCATCAACATCGGCTACGTGATCGCTCTGGGCGGCTACGCCCTCGCGAACAGCGTCTACCTGGCCTGTGTCTTCTACGTGATCTACTCCTTCATCGTGCCGTTCTCCACCATCGGAGCATCCACGTATCTTCGCAAGATCGCGGTGCCCGAGGATATCTCGCCCACCCTCTCGATGGGTATCACCATCCTTCACGCCACGGCTGTTGTCGTGCCGGTGGTGGCGGGTGTCATACTGATCTTCGTCGGATACCAGATCCCGTTCTTCATCGCTTGCCTGGCGGCGCTCATCCTGGTCGGGATCACGCGGCGCCTGGACCCGGTGAAGCAGCGCAGCGCGGCCCGCGTGGCTCTGGATGAAGCCAGGGCGGCGGCGCGGGCGGGCGGCCAGGTGACCGCGGTCGAGGAGAGCGCATCCTCCTGATGCAGAATGGCCGGGGCATCGTCCCGTTGAGAGAATCCGGATGTCGTAGATGATCTGGTGAAGGGAGGTACAGTGGGAACCGTCGTGGTGGGAGTGGACGGATCGGAATCCGCCGGAGTGGCGCTTGAATTCGCCGCCGAAGAGGCGGCCGTTCGTGGTGCAGAGCTAAGGGTGGTGGCGGTCAGGGAGTTGTCAGAGCAGTCGCAGGGGCCTGCCGGACCCGTCCCCGAGGTGTCCGACAACGTCCAGCGAGTAGGTGAGGCTATCGTGAAGGACGCCGTTTCGCGCGCCAAGGAGCTTCACCCGCGACTCCGGTGCGAGGGCGTGGTCCTCTATGGGCGTCCTCAGGATGTGCTTCTGGACGAGGCGAGGGGCGCTCTTCTGCTCGTTGTCGGCAGGCGGGGGCAGGGTGGGCTGGCCTCGCTTCTGATGGGCTCGGTGAGCCGGCATCTGGTGGACCACGCCTCGTGCCCGGTGGTGGTGGTCCCCCCGCTCGATCCCTGAGCGCGTAAGACGCGAGGGCGGGATACCCGCGCCGGCTGCTACGCTACTCCACCCTCTTGACATCGCCCGAGCCCGAGATGTCGCTCGTCAGACGAGGGTTGCCCTCGTACCTGACGTCCGAACTGCCTGACACGTCGACGTTCAGCTCCTCGCTCACGTTGATGTCCACGTCTGAGGACCCGCTGCAAGTGATGGTCGCCACACGGGTCCGAAGATCGAGGGCCTGCAGATTGGCCGAGCCTCCGCTGGAGAAGTAGAAGGTGTCCGCCGAACCGGAGAGGAACACGTCGGACGAGCCCGAGGTGCGGACGCTCAATCTCTCCCATATCATGCGCTACGACGATCGCACCGCCAACTGGAGGGTCTTGAACCAGGGTAAGAAGGGAGACGACGTCGCGCAACTGCAGTTCAGATTGGTCGAGCGAGGCTACCTTGATGACTGGGGCGATGTCGATGGGATATTCGGCTCGGGAACCTACAATGCCGTTTGGCAGTATCAGAGTGATCATGGGCTGTACGCCGACGGCATCGCAGGCTCGGCAACCTTGCACGCAATGGCGTACCACTGGTGATCGAGTGAGGAGATGAGCCAAGAGGTGAGACAGCTCTTTCTGGTGGTGGGGGTTGTGGCGGTTCTCGCGCTCGGCGGGCCGGCCGCCTGCGCAGGGATCGCGACTACGACCCTTGTCTCGGCCTCCACTGCGTCGACCCAGATCTCGACGACTGCAAGCGCGTCTCCGAGCACGACCACCACCTTGGCGCCCGGCCAGATAACGTTCGACATGGTGACCGACAGATTCGAACGCCTCGTCAACCACGAGGATCTCGCGGGCACCTTGCCGTACTCGGTGCTGCCGAAAGACGAACTGGCCTGGCTCTTCGACGCCGCGATGCCATTCGTGGTAACCGACGCCCAAGGCTACGGATTCGCCAACGGCGATCTGGTAGTGCTGTTCTTCCTTGCTCCACCGCCCGGCGGCCTGGACGGGGCGGTTGCGGCCGCTAGGCAGTTTGCTGAGTTGGTGTATGCCAGGTTCGGGGATTGTGACAACGGGGTCTGGCCTAATGCGGGTGACCAGTACGGGTGCGTAGTCGTCTCCAAGCGGTATCGCGAGGACCTCGGACGCCTGGCCCAGTGGGCAGTGTGTGCGCACCAACTGCTGATCCCGTAGGACAAGCGCCGTTACTACCACAACCCCCGCCCTCGCACTCTGGGGCGGGGGTTCATCTGTTCTGAATGGCTCCAGGCAGTCCCGAGAGAGACTGTGGTTCCACCGGCTGTCCAGGGGCAGGTGAGGGGCAGTCGCTCAGGTCGTGAACCGAGTGGTCACTGCATTCTATTACCGGACCGAGTGCGCGACAAAGAAGCCAGCACAAGCAGCAGGATCACTCCTAGGGCTGTCACCAAGATGACCACCCAGGGCATCCGCATTGCACGCATGGCTCCCAGGTTGGCAATCAGCGTTGCACCCCAGAGAAGGAACGTGGTGGCACGCTGGGACAGACCGAGCGCAATCAGCCGATGATGCAAGTGGTCGCGGCCGGGGCTGGAGAGGGGATTCCGGCGGTGACGCAGTCGATGAGCGATTACCTGGCTCGTATCGATGACTGGGATAAGGAGGAAGAGCATCATGGGAACGAGCTCAAGGAGGGACTCGGTGTTGCCCGCGCTTGATGCTGTTCCGTCGGTGGCGCTTAGCGTGCCGAGGATACTAGATGCCCCCAGAGTGTATCCAAAGAAGTAGGCACCGCTGTCGCCCATGATAATGAATCCGGGGCGTAGGTTGTGGCGTAGGAATCCGAACGCAGCTCCTGCAAGGCCAGCAAGTACCAGCGACGCTGCGGCTCTGGCCGGGTCCTGCGCCGACACGGCCACGAGGCAGAGGGCGGTGATGAGGCCCACTCCGCCCGCGAGTCCGTCCACCCCGTCGATCAGATTGAGCGCGTTGGTAATAGCCATCACCCATAGCACGGTGAAGATGCCAGAGTAGACATCAGCCAGGCTCCCTCCAAATGTCACTCTCACCCGTATCCCAACGGCCACAAGAAGCGACGCTGCCAAGAGCTGGACCGCCAGCCGGAGGAGAGCGGATAGCCCGTATTGGTCATCAATGAACCCCACCAGCACCAAAAGCCCTCCCCCGGAAAGGATGGCCAGAAGATACACTTTGACCTCGTCAATGATGTTGCTCCGCAGAAGCGTGGCGAGGACGAGCGCTGTCAACACAGCCGCGAAGATCGCCAGTCCTCCAACATTGGGGACTGGCTCGCGATTCAACCGGCGCGACTCGGGGGCATCGGTGCATCCGGTCCTCATGCCGAACGACCGGACGTGGGGAATGGCGAAGGATGAGCAAAGGGCGGCCAGGACAAAGACGAACACAATAGAGAGCCAGCCAATACCGCTCGGTTCGGCAATGCCGAGAGATCTGAGGAAATCAGCAATCCAACCCAGCATTGGGTTCCAGACTAGCACATGCAGGTTGCCAGAGCCGCCCGGAACTGTTGAAGGTCCCAGGTTTGGAGCCTTCCGGCGCGCGGCCCGGGAGATCCAGTCGCGGCAGCTGACTAGATGAGCCGACGCGGGACACTGGGCGATTCAGAATTCGGTATAGTACGAGTATGGCCGCGCCGCGCGAGAAATACACCTGCAAGCCTTTCGCGGAGGCGTTGGGGGATCTGCTGCGAGAGCGTCCTGAGGGCGGACCTCTGAGTCGCATCAGTCTGCGGGCCTTCTTCTCGCGGGTGGATGGGTGGCAGTACGAGAATCTGCGGAAGATGGTCATGGGAGAGCGCACGCTCCGGCCTGAAGCCATCGAGGCCATGTCCGCGGTCCTAGACGTAACGCCGGAGTACTTCCTCGAGTATCGAGAGTGGCGCATCCGCCAGGCGCTGAGAACCCACCCTGAGTTAGTGGAACTGACGTATGACCTCGTTATGACCGAGGCTAGGGCTCTTTCGGAGCGCAAAGCCAGAGATCCAGGTGGCGTCTCAGGATAACGAGCATCTCGCCTTGTGCTCCAGTCCCCACTCTGAGAGCTGCTCTTCGAAGAGCCCAAGAGGCCATCCTGACCAATAGTGATCCCTTCATTTGCCGTGACAATGGTTCCCCCCTTCTTGCCTGTGCGTCTGGGGCGATGTGCCTCCAAGAGACGCGGAGCTCCAGCTGGTGTTCCTAGAGGTCCGCTGTGGAGCGGAAGGCAGTCCCTTCTTCCTCTATGGTCTATATGTCCGGCAGCCCACAGATTGTGCCTTTGGCAACGCCGGTCGAAATCTGGGCCGGAATCGCTGACGCGGTCGCTCACCACGCGGAAGATGTCTCGCTTCGCTTTGACCCTTAGCCGGAATCCACCGACCTCGCCGCTATGACGGCCGAGAAGGTGGTTGCTGGGCCCGAGAAGCCCAATGAGGTGTGAATGGAGGCCGACACCCGAGGTCGGGGCAAGGACAGAAGCATTTTCGGGTGAGATGTGGCTGCCTGGGTAGCCACATGCGGGCAGGCTGACGCCCTCCTTGAAGCCGCCCCGTGGTGTCTGAGGATCCCTGCCGGTCAGGCGGGAGGCGGCGGCAGCGCCCGGATGCGAAAGAGGGCACGAAGGAAGGCATCCTGCCAGAGCCAGGCGCGAGCGCCGGGCCCGCCGGGTGATGCGCCCGGGAAGCGACAGGAAGCGCGTGCGCAGTGTCTTGGTGGTCAGCCGGGGAGTCTCGGCCAACTGTCCGACCCAGCGCCCCAGGTTGTGGGCCATGACCTGCAGGGCCAGCCAGGCGGCGTTCGCCCCGAACTTGCCTGAGGGCAGATGGTTAAGTCCCACCCCGTATTTCAGATCGCGGATGACGTTCTCGATCTCGGCATGGCGGCGATGATCGGCTTCCCTTGTGCATCTCTTCCCCCTAGGCGTTCAACCGATGATTCCGACCAACTAATGACTTCATCATACTATTAACCTCATAATAGTCAAGACTGCGTAGTGCGATTCGTGGTGCAGGCGGAAGCTATCTACCGCGGAGCGCTGCCTCAGAGGGGCCAGATGAGCATGATGAGAGGGAGAGCGGTGGCCAGCACCACCAAGCTGAGAGGAAGCCCCATCCGCCAGTAGTCCCCGAAGCCGTAGCCCCCCGGGGCCATTACCAGCATGTTGGATTGGTGCCCGATGGGAGTGAGGAACGCGCTCGAGGCTCCGATGGCCACGGCCATCAGCAACGGTTCAGGTGAGGCTCCCATGCCCTGCGCAAGGGCAAGCGCGACAGGTGCAGCCAGCACCGCGGCCGCCGCGTTGTTCACGACGTTCGAGAGGAGCATCACGGCGACCATCAAGACGGCGATGGTCACTACCGCAGGGACGTTCTCGCCGAGTCTGAGTAGTCCATCGGCAATCAGCTGCGACCCGCCGGTGTTCTCCATCGCTTGACCGATGGGCATCATGGCCGCCAGAAGGATGATGATGGGCCAGTCGATGCTGGTGTAGACATCACGGAGTGGCACGAGTCCGGCCAGCACCAAGGCCACCGCGGCGACCATGAGCCCTACGGCAGCGGGGACGACACCGAGCGCGACCGTCACCAACGCGACCGCGAAGAAGCCACCGGCGAGGAGGATCCTGCGCGGCCTCCCGATGCGCAGACCACGCGAGGCCAAGGGAAGGCAGCCGAGAGTCTTGAGGCTCGACTGGAGTTGCTCTTCGTCTCCCTGCACCAGCAGGACGTCTCCGGCGATGAAGCGGGTCCCGCCCAGTCCCTGTCGCAGCCGTTCCCCCCGCCGGGCGACGGCGAGCACGTTGAGCCCGTAGCGCTCACGCAGTTGCATGCGACCGGGCGTCGAGCCAACGAGAAGCGACCCCGGGGCCACGACCACTTCGGCAAGCGTGAGCTCGCCCCTCCTCCGTCGGCTGCCGTTGTTGTCTTGCTCGGCCCCTCGAGCTATCTCCAGGTCGGTAATGTCGACCAGAATGCCCAGACTGTCCGTTTCAGCCTCGATCATGAGCTGGTCGTCGTCCTGGAGGACTTCGAAGGGGGAAGGCATCTCCACCCGCTTTCCGGCGCGCTCCAGAGCGATCACCACGATGTCGGCCTCGCCTTCGACCGCGGCGACAAGGCTATGGATCGTCTTTCTGGAGAACTCGGATCCCTTTGGCACCCGCACCTCCGCCATGTAGTCCTCAATCTCGAAGGGGTCTTCGGAAACGGTCGCACGTTGCCGCTTGGGCATAAGCCGCCATCCGAGGAGCGCGATGAAGAGGACTCCCGCCACCACCACCCCGATCCCCACCGGCGTGAAGTCGAACATGCCGAATGGAGCTTCCGAGGCGTGCGCCCGGTACTCCGCGATGATGATATTGGGGGGCGTGCCGATCATGGTCAGCATCCCCCCGAGAAGCGAGCCGAACGCCAGCGGCATCAAGAGCAGCGAGGGAGAGTGCCCTGACCGACGAGCCATCGATATCGCCACCGGCATGAGCAGCGCGAGCGCTCCGACATTGTTCATGAACGCCGAGCAGAGGGCGACGAGCCCTGTGAGAGTGGCGATTTGTGTCCAGGGCCGATCGCCGACCCGCGCCAACAACCTGGCCACCGCGTCGACCACGCCCGCGTTCGACAGCGCTCGGCTGATGACCAGGACGGCGGCCACCGTGACGACCGCGGGATGCCCCAGTCCCGTGAAGACCTGGTCTGCCGGCACGTATCCGGCGATGGCCAGGATCAGGAGCGCAGAGAGCGCCACCAGGTCGTAGCGCCACCGGTTCCAGACGAAGAGGCAGAGCGTTGCCCCCAGCACGCAGAAGACGACAACCTGTCCAGTGGTCACGCGACGGTCTCCCGGGCTCTCGGTGTCAGATGATGCGCCTGGTCTTCGCCGGCCAGAAGCTGGGACTAGAGTCTGTCCATGACCCGCTGGGCTGTGGGATCGTCCATGGTGATCTCATGACAGAGACCTCCGTCGCGGTTGGATGAAGAGCGGTCGATCGATACCGGCCGGCGCCGGAAGAATGTATCATTTCTTGGGGGATTCGCAGTTCTGAGGCTTCCGCACCAGGGTGACCTGATCAGGCCGGACGGCTCGGGACATGCCGTCTCGCGCGAGATGCAGGCTCACCGCTCCGGACCGGCTGACGGTCGCGTATCTGTAGGTGAAGGTCCCGCGCTGGCTCTCGATCTTCACCTGGGTCCCGGGTTCGTATGGGTCTTCGGTCCGCATACCCGGGCCTGTGACGGTCGCATCCAGTCTGAGTTGCTCGAACCCCTGTCTTGTATCATCGTCCATGCCTCCTACCTTACCGCATGAACGGGCGCCTGTTCATGAGACCAGAGGACTGTTGCCGGTGGCCCAGATAAGGATCCATGACCTGTCGTTGAGCCTGGGCGGACCACTGCTCCTGGACGGAGCGGCGCTTACCATCGAGGCCGGCGAACGGATCGGTCTCTTGGGACGTAACGGCGCCGGTAAGTCCACGCTACTCAATGTCCTCGCCGGTCGAATCGCCGCCGACTCCGGCGAGATCGTCAGAGAACCCGGCATCCGGGTCTCGCTCCTCCCCCAGGACGTTCCCGACGATCTGCCGGGAACGGTCTACGATGTCGTCGCTTCGGGGGGACGGGAGCACCTCGATCTGCTGCGGCAATATCATGACTTGACCGTGCGGCTCGCCAAGGTAGGCGGTGCGGAGCATTCGAGCGCCGGTCTTCTCAAGGAACTGGAGCAGGTCCAGCAGCGGTTGGAGACGGCCGGCGCCTGGCATTTCCACCAGCAGGTGGAGACGGCGATATCTCTGAACGGACTCGAAGCGACCGCGGAGTTCCGGCTGCTCTCGGCCGGCAGGAAGCGCCGCGTGCTGCTGGCCGCGGCCCTCGCAAACGAGCCGGACGTGCTTCTGCTGGACGAGCCGACCAACCACCTGGACATCGACACGATCGTGTGGCTGGAGGACTTCCTCCTCAGGCTCAACAAGACCATCGTCTTCGTCACCCACGACCGCGCCTTTCTGCAGAGGATCGCCACTCGGATCGTGGAGATCGACCGGGGCCGGCTTCTGTCCTTCGGCTGTCGCTACGACACCTACCTGGAGCGGCGTCAGGCTCTGTTGGATGCCGAGGAGAAGGCCCGGCGGGAGTTCGACAAGAAGCTCTCCAAGGAGGAGGTCTGGATCCGGCAGGGGATCAAGGCCCGGCGCACGCGCAACGAGGGCCGGGTGCGGGCCTTAGAGCAGCTGAGGGTCGAACGGCAGCTCCGCCGGGAGCGCATGGGGAACGCCAAGATCGCCATCGCGGAGGCCGAACGCAGCGGGCGGCTTGTGGCGGAGGCCGAGAAGGTGTCGTTCTCCTACGATGAAAAGAGCATCCTCGAGGACTTCTCCACGGCCGTCATCCGCGGAGACAGAGTGGGCATCCTCGGCCCCAACGGAGCGGGCAAGACCACTCTGCTCAAGGTGCTACTCGGGGAGTTGACGCCACAACAGGGGCGGGTCCGTATGGGGACAGGTCTGGAGATCGCCTACTTCGACCAGCTCCGGACCCGCCTGGAGGACGAGCGGACGGTGCGAGACAGCGTGGCCGACGGCGGCAACACGGTCTTCACGGGCGGGAGATCCCGCCACGTGGTCGGGTACCTCGAGGACTTCCTGTTCTCCCGCGAACAGATCCATGCCCCTGTCCGTCTGCTCTCCGGCGGTGAGCGCAATCGTCTGCTGCTGGCCAGGCTGTTCAGCATCCCGTCGAACGTGCTGGTGCTCGACGAACCGACCAACGATCTGGACGCCGAGACCCTGGCGCTCCTGGAAGAGCGCCTTCTCACCTACAGCGGCACCATCTTGCTTGTGAGTCACGACCGGGCCTTCCTCAACAACGTCGTCACCTCCACGCTCGTGTTCGAGGGCGGCGGCCGGCTGGGCGAGTACGCAGGCGGATATGATGACTGGCTGTGGCAGAGGCAGGGACGCTCGGCGCCGACCGGACCGAAGGCCGCTCGCATGACGTCGGACAAGGTGGAGAAGCCGCCCGCTCTCGGAAATTCCCGCAGCGGGAAGCCTCCGCGGGACAGGTCCCAGCGCGTGGGTATTCCGCAGCGGAAACGCAAGCTCTCCTTCAAGCAAGCCCGGCAGCTCGACGCCCTGCCGGCGAGGATAGAGGAGCTGGAGAAAGAGCAGACGGATATCATCGCCGCCCTTAGCTCCCCGGAGTTCTATGCCGAGAGCGACGCGGCTCGGGTGGCCTTGGCCAACGCGCGACTCGAGGAGCTTCAGCGCGAGCTCGACGACGCGTATCTGCTGTGGGAAGAGCTGGAAGAGTCAGCCGATTCGACGGAGAGTTAGACATGGGAACCAGAGTTCATCCGCTGCGCATGCAGGCGGTCCAGACGCCCATCATCCCGGGCGTGGCGGCGCTGATCAGGAAGCACCCCGGCGCGATCTCCCTGGGGCAAGGGGTCGTGCACTACGGCCCTCCTCGGGAGGCGATCGATCATATCGGGACCTTCCTGGCCGATCCCGAGAACCACAAGTACAAGGCGGTGCACGGGATCTCGCCCTTGCTCGAGGCTCTCTCAGCCAAGCTGCGGTCTGAGAACGGCATCACAGCCGGCCCGGAGAGCGCCGTCGTGGTGACGGCGGGCGCGAACCTGGGCTTTGTGAACGCGCTTCTGGCCGTCACCGACCTGGGTGACGAAGTCATCCTCCAGACTCCGTACTACTTCAACCACGAGATGGCCATAACCATGGCCGGCTGCCGCCCGGTCCCGGTGGGCACGGACGACCACTACCGGTTGCGACCGGACGCCATCCGGCGGGCGGTCACTCCGAGGACCCGGGCCGTGGTCACCATATCGCCCAACAACCCGTCCGGCGCCGTGTACAGCGAAGACGCGCTCCGCGAGGTAAACGAGATATGCCGCCTGCACGGCCTTTACCACGTGAGCGACGAGGCCTACGAGTACTTCACGTATGGCGACGCGCGTCACTTCTCCCCAGGGTCGATCGAGGGGAGCGCCGGCCATACCATCTCGCTCTTCTCGCTCTCTAAGGCGTATGGATTCGCCAGCTGGCGTGTTGGCTACATGGTCATGCCAAGTCATCTGTTCCAGTCGGTCGAGAAGATCCAGGACACTCTTCTCATCTGCGCGCCGGTGATATCGCAGCACGCCGCCGTGGGGGCGTTGCAGGTGGGGCGTGAGTACTGCCGCTCGAAGCTGGCTTCTATCGCCTCGGTTCGAGGACGGGTCCTGGAGGAATTGGACACCATCCGGGATCTTTGTGCCGTCCCGGCGGCCGAAGGCGCTTTCTACGTGCTGCTGCGCGTGGACACGGCGCTGGGCGCGATGGAGCTGGTCGAGCGGTTGGTGCGCGAGTACGGTGTCGCGGTCATCCCGGGGACCACCTTCGGGTTGAACGAGGGCTGCTACCTGCGGGTGTCGTACGGAGCGCTCACGGAGGAGACCGTGACGGAAGGGGTGCGGCGTCTGGTCAAGGGTCTGGGGAGCATCCTTCGGGGGGCGGAGCCTGTCACGGCGAGAGTCTCGCGGTGACAGGCTCCGCCCCCCGACACACCGCGTACCTTCCGTTTCTGGCGCTGGCGTTTCTCGCGCTCGTCTGGGGCTACAACTGGGTGGTCATGAAGGTGGCCGTGCGCGCCATCCTGACCGTGCGCGGACTGCTTCTCACCCGGCGCGCGTCGTGAAGCAGGCCTTTCAGCTCTGCGTCCCGGCACGCTCCGACGCCGCGCACTTCTCCGCCTTCTCGGCGGCCGCGATGTCCGGCACGTCCGGCAGCGGTGCGAAGGCGCCGTCGCAGGTCTTTCGATCTAGGTAGCGGGTCTTCCAGATGGAGTCGGCGATCGCCTCGAAACGCCGGTTGTAGGCCACCAGCCCCGCGGTGTACTCGGGGTCGACAAGCGTGTCGGCGGCGTTGCTGTCGGTCGGTTCCAACTCATACTTCATCAGCAGCCGCTCCAGCTCGTCGTGGTGGTCGCGGTTGGGGCACGGCGAGATCATGCTGCGACCGTCGTCCACATAGTCGTACTCCCACTGACGTACGGCCTGGAAGAACGGGTGTTGCCAAACGTCGTTCAGAGTCTTGCCCTGGGCGTATGCGTCACGGATATTGACCGGGGAGTAAGGCATGAAGACACAGGGTGTCACGGCCCCGTTCCAGTCGATGTAGAAGTAGCCGCCCTGACCGTGCCCGCCGGCCGCCAGGCAGCCGTCGACACAGGTGCCGTGGTTCCAGAAATCCGGCATGAAGAACTCTCGCTCCCGCACGATCTCCCAAGAGCGCTTCCACATCCAGGCCCGCTGCTCTGCGGTGGGCATCAGCTCGATGCTGAACGAACGCCCGATGGGCATGTAGTGGAAGACGAAGGCCAGGAGAGCACCTTTGCCCATGATGAAGTCCATGAACTCATCCGACAGGATCTCTTCGGTGTTTTGGCGTGTCGCCATCAGCGAGACCCCGAAAGGTATCTTGTCGCGCTTGAGACGGCCCATAGTTTCCACGATCTTGTCGAACATCCCATCGCCGCGCCGCGCGTCGGTGAGCTCCCGGAATCCCTCGATGGAGACACACAGGAGCGCGTTACCGGCCTTGGTGAGGCGCCCGCCGACTTCGTCGTTGATGAGAGTGCCGTTGGTGAACACTATGAAGAAGCAGTCGTTGTGCTTCTCGAAGAGATCGATGAGATCCTTGCCCTCTGAACGATAGGCGAAGGGCTCGCCTCCGCTGATGACGAAGAAGCGTTCTCCCCACAGAGTCTTGGCCTCGTCCACGATGCGGTCGAACAGGCTCCACTCGAGGTGGTTTCTGTTGTCGTCGGAGTCGGAATAGCAGCCTGGGCAGCGCAGATTGCAGGCTTTTCCCGGAGCCAGAAGAAGGAAGGTGGGAGCCATCTTGCCGAAGGCTTCCTGGAACTGCCTCCGCTGTTCCGGGTTGCCTCGATCGACGAAGAGCGTCTTGACGAAGACTTGGAGCAATCCTCGGATGTAGGAGTCGGAGAACTGTTTGTTCTTGAGGCCGCGACGTATGGACTCCATGATGGATATGCCCATGATCACGCGGTCTTCCTTGACGCTCGGCAGATAGCCGGAGTCCGCACTGGGGTCCTTGAGTGAGTTCAAGAGCTGCTTCTTCACCGTACGGACCACGAGCCTCTGTACCAGCCGGTTCTTGACAAGCCAAGCCAGCTGGGGCGTCGACGCCGTCGATAGTGTCCGCACCATGAGCTGAACCGTCTTCGACTTCGATCCGTTGTCTGCCATAGCGTCTTCACCTCTCGTGACGAGTAGGACCGTCCGAAGGATCTGCCTGCGGCGTGCCCGCGCCATCGCTCCCCGGTGCGAATGGGCTGGTCATGACAGTCAAGTCCAGTCTAGCACCGGACTCCCAGACGGAAACAGACGCTCGATTTGACTTGAAGTGCCCCGTTGTACTAGAGTCACAGGCAGTCCGGCCCGAATCCCGGGGAGGTTTCTCGTGCAGTTGAAGCTTGGTTCCCGTAGGCGCGCTCTCGTTGCGGCATCGGCAGTGGTGCTCTTGGTCTTCCTGGGCCTGCTCATGCCGGGTTGCGCCATAGACACTCACGCGTACCTTGCCGACCCTCACGCGTACCTGTGGGACGGCCACACTGTGACGGAGTTGCCGAACACCCTGGGCGGGACTTTCAGCGAAGCGAACGACGTGAATGCCTGGGATTGGGCGGTCGGTTGGGCCGAGGATGAGAACGGGATCAACCGTGCCGTGATGTGGAAGTACGGCAAGATGTACCGGTTGCCGAGCCTCTGGGGTGGAGAGTCTGCTGCTCTGGCCATCAATGATCTGGGGCAGGTGGTCGGCTGGGAGTTGGATGAGTCCTACAGCTCTCACGCCGTACTGTGGAGCTTGGGCAGAGCTCGCGACCTGGCCAAGCGAACCTGGACGAGCAGCCGGGCGTGGGACATCAACAACCTGGGGCAGGTAGTGGGCAGCTTCACACGGGACGCGGTGGACAAGGGGCAGGCGGCCGACCGCTACACGACGGACGAGACTACTCACCCATTCTCGTGGCGGTGCGGCCTTGTGAAGGAGTTCGCTGACGCCGGCGAGGCCTACGTGGTGAATGCCCTGGGCTGCATCGGGGGGTGGGTCGAAGACGATGGGGATGCCAGCGATCCCTGGCTGTACAACCGGCTCTGCTCCACCACTCTGCGCGAGGTCGATACTGAGGAGGAATTGGACAGCGCGGTGGAGGGGCTCAATGACTGTCTGACCGGCGCAGGTTGGTCCAACGACGCTGGGTCGTTCCTTGGGGATCCCATGACCTTTCCTTTGGCTGTGAGTTGGTCCTGCGGAAGGATGACGTTGCTGCCGTTACCGGATGGCATGGAGTTCAGCGCCGCGCGGGACATCAACCTCGTGGGGGACATCGTAGGTGAGGTTGGGAGAATCGATCTCGAGCGTGAGGATTGTGTGGTCTACGCCGCGATATGGTCCGGGGGCAAGGTCCGCTTCATCCCGTCTCTGGGCGGCGGCGCGCTTCGCAACTACTCGAACGCGATCAATGTCAAAGGACACGTCGTGGGCGCGTCGGAAAAGGTAGGTATCTCCGACCTCGGGCCGAGTCGGGTGTTGGGCACCGACGCGGTGGGCCTCGGGGACGGCGGCAGCGGGGGCCGTGCCACCATGCTGCTGTACGACGCCGGCGGTGCGCTCATAGCCGAGCTGAACGACCAGACGGCGCCGAGTGTGCGCTCGGCGGACGAACTCCTCGGCGTCCTCGCGCAACCCGCCTACGCGAACACCGCCCGCATCGTCCTCAGGCTGGAATCGTACGGCAGCGGCGGGACGGAGACCGCGGACTGGACGTTCCTCTGGGAAGACGGGGTGCTCAAGACGGCCCAAGGAGAGACGGTCCTGGCTCGCTAGCGGCGAGTCGGAGGCCGCTCCGAGGGCGTCGGACGCCACCACGACGTCGGTCAGCATCAGGGCGTCTGCCGGTATTCCGGAGCCACCCGGTATTCCGGAGCCCGTCCCCGCTTCCCCATGACTTCGGTCACGCCCATCTCGCGAAGACAGTAGGCTGTCTTTTGCGATCTGCGGGGTGGTTCGCCGGTGAACTCCGACAGGTCGGGCACCGTGAACACCTCTGGAAGCCCCGCCGGCAGGAGGGCAAGGAAATCCTCCGGCCCTTCGAACGAGGAGCTCGAGACCACCTCCAGCAGGCGGCGGTCTGCCTTGCTGCGCCCTTTGCGCCGCCAACTCCCAAGGCCGTCCTCGCGCCAGACGGCCTCTTCGCGTGTGAGGAGCACCTCGAGCGAGAGGTGGGGATGCTTCACCAGCGCTGCTACGTGCACCAATTCATGGAAGACGTCGCCCACCCTGCCGTGTTTGGGCGACTTGCGTCTTCCGAGCATCTCCCCGTCGGGGGATATCCGGACGACCCATTTCTCGACCGCCACCGGATACAGCACGCGGATGGAGTGGGCCTCCAACAATCGAGCCAGCTTCTGCTTGAGGGCGGAGAAGTTGCCGGTCTGGATCTCGATGAGCAGATCGCCGCGAACGAGATCGATCACGTACCCGTCGACCTCGCACTCGATCAGGTCACCCGGCTCCGCGTACCAGGCCTTGAGCGCCGCGTGTAGGGAGTCTTCCCGAAGAGTGCCGATTCCGCTCATCGAGGGCAGGCTCCTGGAATAGCGGGTTGCGAGGGTGGACGCTTCGGTCCTAGGGACGCGCCGGGAAGTCGCCGAACAACGCCGGATTGGTCACCCGCAGCTTCTCGGGCCTGAAGATGGCCGGGTCCATGGTTGCGAGGTCGGCGGCGATCTCGGGAACGAACTCCATCTGGGCGAGAACGTCTTTCTGCAGGTCGATGCCGGGAGCTATCTCGGTGAGGACCATGCGACCGCCCTCCAGCTTGAAGACCGCGCGCTCGGTGACGTAGAGCACCGGCTGGCCTATCCGAGCCGCGTACTCCCCGCTGAACGTCACCTGTTCCACCCGTTTGCGGAACTTCTTGACGGTCCCCTCTTTGACGATGGAGATACGCCCGTCTTTGACGTCGACCTCGATGTCTCCGTTGGTGAAGGTGCCGCAGAAGACCATGGTCTTCGCGTTCTGCGAGATATCGATGAAGCCACCGCTGCCGGTGATCCTCTGGCCGAGCTTGCTGACGTTGACATTGCCCAGTTCGTCGGTCTCACCCATGCCCAGGAAGCCCATGTCCAGCCCTCCGCCGTGGTAGAAGTCGAACTGGGAGGGCATGCTCATGATGCAGTCGGGGTTCCAGGTCGCTCCGAAGATGATGCCCTTCGACGGTACCCCGCCCACTACACCCATCTCGATGCTGAAGATGAAGTCGTCGAGGATGCCCTCTTCAGCCGCGATGTTGGCCACTCCGTCCGCCACACCGATGCCCAAGTTGACCACTGCCCCCGGTCTCAACTCCAGAGCGGCTCGGCGGGCGATGAACTTGCGGATGCCGAAGTCGAGGCTGGGCATGGCATGCAGGGGGACCCTGATCTCGCCGCACAACGAAGGGTTGTATTCGCCCTCGGCAGTCTGCCATTGGTCCGGGTCGACCACCACGGCGGTCACCATGTGGGCCGGGACGCGGACCATGCGCGGCGGCAGCGTCCCCCTCTGTGCGATCCGCTTGACCTGGGCGATGATGATCCCACCGCTGTTGTAGGTGGCCTGCGCCGCCGAGAGTAGGTGCAGATCCAGTCCCTCTTGCTCTACCGAGATGTTGCCGTCTTCGTCGGCGGTGGTTCCGCGGACGATGCACACATCGATGGGGAACGACTTGTAGAAGAGCATCTCCCGGCCTTGGAAGTCGACCAACTCGACCAGCGGTTCCTGCGCTCTCTTGTTCATCCGCCCGCCCTCGAGACGAGGATCGATGAAGGTGTTGAGGCCCACCGTGGTCAGAAGCCCCGGCCGTCCGGCGGCGATCTCACGCATCAGTAGGCTCATGACGCCCTGGGGCAGGTTGTAGGCCTCGATTTCCTCGTCGATCGCGAGCTGGCTCATGACCTTCGACCAGAACCAGTGACCTCCGATGACCCTCTTGATCAGACCCTTGTGCGCCAGGCGGCCTAGGCCGGTCTCATCGCCCCAGCCGACCCCGGTGACGTGCACCAGCGTGAGGTTGTTGGGTCGGCCGGTCTCCAAGAAGCGCCTTTCCAGAGCCTGATAGACCAGTTCCGCGTCCTGGAACCCTCCACCCGAGGCCACCAGGTTCACGGTGTCATAGTCTCTGATGAGGCCAACCGCTTCGTCTACCGAGCAGAGCTTGTCCACGTGCTGCTCCTCCAATGGTCTTTCAAGCCGGCTATCGACCCACGTCGTTCAACATCGCCGGATCGTGGTTTCGTCACCGCGGAGTGGCGGCAAGGAAGAGATCCCGATACGCAGAGGGGCCACCGCGCGGTGGGCCCCCTTGAACCGACGTTACCAGTCCTTCGTCGACGGCGTCAAGCGCGGACGACCGGGCCTTCGCGCGGCGCGATCCTGACGGGGCAGATCGCCTCAGGGTTTCGTCGGCCCCCGTATTGCTTCGGCCTTCTCCCGGTCCAGCCAGCGCACGAGCGCGGGGACCACGGTCACCGTCACGATGAGGGCGAAGACCACGTCGATCACGATGACGATCCCGAAATCGTGTAGGGCTGGAAAGGATGAGGCGATGAGCGCGCCGAACCCGGCGGCGACGGTCAACGCGGAGGCGGTTATGGCCCGGCCGACCTTGGTGACTGCTTCCTCCATGGCGCGGTCGTGCGCCACCCCTTTCCCGCGTTCTTCCCAGTACCGGCTGAGGAGCAGGACCGTGAACTCCGTGCCGATGGCGATGACAAGGGCCCCGAGGACGGCCGTGAGGGGGCTGAGGTCGATGCCGGCCACCCACATGAGAGCCGAAGACCAGCCTGTGACGAGCGCTATCGGGACGACGGCGATGAGAGCACGGCGCCAGCTGCGGTAGATCAGGAGCAGCCCGAGCAACACCACCAGGATCCCCATCCCTGTGATCAGACCCCGGTTCTTGGTGAAGGCCTCCACCGTACGGGCGGTCAGTGTGGCCGTGCCCCCGGTCGTGAGGGTCACCCCGTCGGGCAGGCCCGTCGCGGCGGTGAGGTCGTCGATCAACCCGCTGAGAGTGGCCATCTCCATGTCGCTCATGGTGAAGGTGAGGGAGGCTCTGGTCTTGTCGGAGGTGACCAGACCGCTGCTGATCTCCGGGGGGAGCTCATCGAGGACTGCCGCCACCCGCTCGGCCGGAGGCGCCTGTTCTCCCGGCCGGAGCCCGAGGGCCGTGGCGAGACTATCGGCGCCGGCGATATCCGGATGGGATGCCACCGTCTCGGTCTGGAAGCGTGTCAGCCACTCCAGGAACGAGGGCGAAGTGACGTCCGGAGCCTGGACGAGCACCGGAAGCTCGATGCCGCTGCCGACCACATCCCGGGCCTGGTTGAGGGCCACGACTCCGGGTGTGTTCTTTGGGATGAGCTTCTCTATGTCGGCCTGGACGTCGAGATATCGGTCGGCCACGAAACCGAGCGCGGCGAACGCCACCGACACGGCGACCACCCAGACCGCGTGGCGGCGCGACCAGCGGGCGACCGCGGGAAGGACGGTCGACAGGTAGAGCCAGTCCCGTTCGAGAAGCCTGCGGCCCCGGCCTGCCCCCGTCTCGGCGGAGGCCGCCCGCGGTCGCCGGTCGAAGCGGTACAGGAAGGCGTTCAGAACGAAGAGCGATATGACATAGAGCACCGCCGCTCCGATCGCCAGCAAGATCCCGAAGTCCTTCACAGCGGGGATGGTCGAGATGAGGAGGGTCATGAAGCCCAGTATCATCACCGCGACCGCCACTCCCACGGTCGGGGCGATGTGGGCTATGGCGCCCACGAGGGCGTCCGAGGGCCTCTGGCCGCGCCGCATCTCCTCCTCGTAGCGGTTGTGGAACTGGATGGCGAAGTCGACTCCCAGGCCGATGAGTATGGGCAGACCGGCCAGGGTCACCAGCGTCAGCGGGACACGAGCGGCGGAAGCGACGCCGAACGTCCACAGCACCCCCATGAGCACGAGGGGGAGCGATAGCAGGCGCCAGCGGGCGGGAAAGGCGATGAACAGGATGATCACCATCAACACGACCGCCAGTACCCCGGTCTGGATGAGGCCTGAGAAGATGGCCGAGGTGATGTCTGAGATCATCCGGGGATTGCCGGCCACGATGGCTTCGGAGCCGAAGGGGCTCGCATCGACGGCCTCCTGGATGGACCGTACGGCCTCGGATTGCTCGTCGATGGTGAGCCCGCCGGCCAGACGGCACATCACGAGGGCGTGCTCATTACGGAAGAACCGCTCCAGTTGCGCCCGCAGCGACTCGTCGGCGAGCGCCGTCTGCAGCAGCGGGGTCGGATCGCCGAGATCCAAGCCTGCCTGGGTGGAGGCTCCCGCCAGCAGGGTGAGCGGGCTCACGACCGAGCGGATCCTGGGGTCGGAGCTGAGCTCTGCCTCCAGCTCAGCGAACCCCTGGAGTGCCTCCGGGGTGGCGAGCTCCAGGGGCGATCCCGGGACGAGTATAAGCATAGAGTCTCCGCCGAACGCGTCCTCGTAGGCCCGGTGGCCTTTGAAGGCCTCGCTCTCCGCCGAGAGAAAGGTATCCTGGGTCGTGACGACCGATATCTGAGTGACGCCCCACGCGGCGAAGGCCGAGAAGACCACAACCAGAACCAGGAGTATGACCGCGTGACGCCGAACGAACCCCACGATCATCTGAGTCGGCTTCATCGATGCAGTTCCTCACGTCTGCCCGGTCGGCGAGATGGTGCGGGGGAGTTATATCACATGACATGGATTGTTCGCTAGACATGAACTATAATCTGACAGACGGACGTCGCGCGAGCCGCCCGGAGCCTGCAGGGGGTCCCGAGGATATGACCGGCCGAGACCGGCTGCTGGACGAGATCGGGGCCTTGGAGTTCAAGCTGCTCGCGTCCGGGCTGCCGGAGCAGACCTCGTCCCTGCTCGACTATGACCTCACTCTCCAGCAACTCCGCGTGTTCGCGTTCATCTTGACCCGTGGGCAGATGCCGATCGGGACGGTGGCGGACGCATTGGGCATCAGGCCGAACGTGGCCACCGGCATCGTCCAGCGGCTCGTCGAACGGGGGCTCATCGAGCGCCGGGAAGACCCGGATGACAGGCGCATACGCCTGCTCATCGTCACCGACCGCGGACTGGCCCTCGTCGATGAGCTGACCGGGATCATCCTCGCCAAAGGGCGGGAGCTCCTTGACCGTTTGGGCGACGACCAGCTCCGGCAACTGAGGGACATCTTCCTCGCGATGGGCCTGCCCCAGAGCGAGCCGGGACCGTCTGAGGTCGAGGCCGGCCGGGCATAGTAACCGCGCTGCCGGGGAACACTGCTCGCATGGATACGCCGTGCTACCAGTGTGAGGGCCACGATGGATGACGAGACGCAACCTGCCGACGAGTCTCTCGACTGCATCGGTCTTTTCTGCCCCGAGCCGCTTTTCCAGACCCGTGAGGCCATTGACGAGCTCGAGGCGGGCCAGGTGCTTGAGGTGCTGGCCGACGACCCGGCCGCCGAGGAGGACCTCACGAGGTTCGCCAAGCGGGCCGGCCATGACGTCGTGTCGATCGAGGACCGGGGTGACCACAAACGCTTCTTGATCCGCAAAGGCGACTAGAGGGAGACGACCATGAAGGACCCGGAGGCGATCCTCTACGTTCAGACGAGCAACGATCCGACCCGGCAGTATTCACCGCTGGTGTTGGCGCAGGCGGCAAAGGCCATGGACCTCAACCCGACCGTCTACTATCTGGGCATGGGGCTGGTCGTATTGAAGCCCGGCGAGGCCGAGAAGATGCACCTCGGCTCGTTCCCGACCGTGCGTGAGATGCTCGACAAGTCCCTGGCGATGGGCATCCCCGTTCTGGTGTGCGAGGCGTCCAAGCAGATGCTCGGCTGGGACAAGGTGGATCTCATCGACGGCGTCAAGATCGTCGGCGCCGCCACCCTCAACGACCTCGCGCTCGACGCCGGCGCGACCATGTGGTTCTAGGCGGGCGCCCGATGGTGCTTTCACCGGCGGACGGGGTTTATCTGGACTACCAGTCGGCGCGACCCGTGGATCCACGGGTGGTGGAGGCGATGCAGCCGTACTTCGCCGAGCGCTTCGGCAACCCGGCCTCGCTGCACGCCGTGGGCGACCGGGCTACGGAGACGCTGGAGAGATGCCGAGACGACGTGGCCGCCTTCCTGGGCGCCGCGCCCGAGGAAGTCATCTTCACCTCAGGCGCCACGGAAGCGAACAACCTGGCTCTCATCGGCTATGCCCGGCGCAACAAGCGGTCGGGCGGGCACGTGGTCATCACCGAGGTGGAGCATATCTCGGTGCTCAACATCGGCAAGTTCTTGGAGCAAGAGGGCTTCAGGGTGACCAGAGTCCCCCCGGACCAATACGGCCGCATCAACCCCGAGAAGCTTCGAGCCCGCATCACCGACGACACGATCCTGGTATCGGTAGGGTGGGCGAGTAATGAGATCGGCACTGTGCAGCCCATCGCCGCCATCGCCGAGATGCTGCGCGGGACAGGTGTCGCCTTTCATGTCGACGCGGTCGCCGCTGAGGGCCAGTTGCCCATCGATATGGGAGCGGTGCCGATCGGCCTGCTGAGTGTCTCGAGCAACGACATCTACGGCCCGCAGGGGGTCGGAGCGCTCTACATACGCAAAGGGATACGCCTGGCCGTGGTCAACATAGGCGGCGGGCAGGAGCGCGGGTTGCGCTCGGGTACGGAGAACCTGGCCGGCATCGTGGGCATGGCCGCGGCGGCCCGCATCGCGGCTGAGGAGATGTCCGCCGAAGCGCCCAGGTTGGCCGCCCTGCGCGACCGGGTGACAACGGAGGTGCTGTCCGCCATCCCCGACTCCCACCTCAACGGCCATCCCGTGGAGCGGCTGCCCAACAATGCCCACTTCCGTTTCGAGGGCATCGAAGGCGAGTCGTTACTCTTGTCCCTGCGAGACGAGGGGATAGCGGTCTCCACCGGGTCGGCCTGCTCCTCCAAGACGTTGGAGCCGTCCCATACCCTCATCTCCTGTGGCCTGCTGCACGAGGAGGCCCACGGGTCGCTCGAGATCACCTTCGGGCGCTTCAGCAAAGAATCGGACGTCGATCGCCTCATGGAGGCCCTGCCGGGGGTCGTCCAGAGGCTGCGGCGGCTCTCGCCTCTCTATCGAGACAAGTAGGAGGACCCCACCCATGAAATCCACGCAGTACTCGGAGAAGACCCTGGAGCACTTCCGGAACCCCCGCAACGTGGGCATGCTCGAGGGTGACGACGTGGCCGTGGGGCGCGTGGGCAACCCCGTCTGCGGCGACCTCATGGAGATGTACGTCCGTATCAAGGACGACCGCATCGACGACATCAAGTTCCAGACCTTCGGGTGCGGATCGGCCATCGCCACGTCCAGCATGATCACCGAACTGGTCATGGGTAAGACGCTCGACGAGGCGTTGGAGGTCACGCGGGCCGATGTGGCCGATGCCCTGGACGGTCTGCCGCCAATCAAGATGCATTGCTCCAACCTAGCGGCAGACGCTCTCCACGACGCCATCAAGAACTGGCGTTCGGGCACGAAGCTCGAGCCCCTCAGCGCCGAGACCATCGCTGCGGCCGGCAAAGGGTGCGGCACCGGCGCGGCGCAGGCCGCTATCATCCAGGGGGCCGGCGACTATGCCGGTAAGGGCGTTTACACGACCGTCGCCGATGTGGTGGAGCTGGCCGACAAGCGCGTGCTGGTGCTCGACAAGGGAGTCGCCTCCGCCCGCTTTGCCCTGGAGCTCACCGGAGTGACTCCCCGGGTGGTCTTCCTCACCGAGCTCGACGCGCTGGGTCTTCCCGAGGAGCTTGCCGGCGAGGTCAAGCGCAGCGACGTCAAGGTGCTCTTCAAGTCGCGCCTGCTCGCCGTGCGGGGCGAGGGCGAGGTGGAGAAAGTGCTCATCCACGACCTGGATGAAGACAACGACTACGAGCTCTTCGTCGACGCCGTGGTGTTGTTGGATAGCTGAGAGCGCGGGGCTGCAGCGGACGCCCCGGGAGGAGCAGCGGACGCCCCATGCGGGGCGACGGACTCCCAGGGGAGGGTGACCTCGCCGAGGCGCCAGCGGGCGCGGCCCCCAGCGGGCGGCCGCGCCACGACCGGCCAGGTCAGTGAGAGGTGCTCGACCGCCGCGATCCAGCGTTGCCGCGGCCCGAACACCGATCGGGGAGCCGCGAGCGCCCAGGAGCGGTCGAAATCGGTGAGGAACCGATGGATCTCCTCACCCGGGATATTGCGGTGGATCAGCGTCTTGGGCAGCCGCTCCGCCAGTTCGGACGGGTGAGACAGGCCGGCCACTCTCGTCGCGAAAGTGATCGTGCGGGGCTGTGCGAGCCCTGAGCTTCCGGATCGCCTGAGGGGTGAGCCGGCGGTATCAGACCGGTCCAAGGTTACCCACGCGGCACGCCGGCCGATCTCGTCACAGGTGCCTTCGATCAGCACGCCGCCCGGTGCGATCCCTTCGCAGAGCCGTTCCCATGCGCACCAAGCCTCCTCCTCGCCGTACTGTCTAAGTACGTTGAGAGCCCGCACCAGCAGCGGCGGCCTCGGCGCCGGCAGCTCGAACCCGCCCAGCCCGAAGCTCAGCCCTGCGTAGTCGTCCGTACAGCCCGACTCAGCGAGGAACCGCGTGCCGGCCTCAACGCGGGCAGGCTCGATCTCCAGACCCACCACCTCCACGTCCGGCCGGATGGCCTGCAGCCGCTCGTACAGCTCCACCGTCGTGACCGGCGAGGCGCCGAAGCCGAGGTCGACGACCAGAGGCGGTTCCTCAGAAGACAGGAGCAATTGGGCCTGACTGGCGGCGATCCAGCGATCCACGCGGCGCAGCCGGTTGGGCGCCGTCGTCCCTCGGGTCACCGTGCCCTCCGGACGGCGCAGCGCGCGGCTCATGGCCTCGCCACGCCTGCCTACGCGGTCGCTCTGGCGTTGACGAGACGTCTCAGGTTCTCAGCGAGGTCCTGCAGCCGCTGGACCTCCTCCTCCACCTGGCGGGTGCCCGCCGCCGCTTGGGTCCCGGCCTGGTTGATGCTCTCGATGGCCTGGCTGATCTGCTCCATGCCGGCCAGTTGCTGACGGCTGGAGGCGGAGATCTGGACCGCGGATTGAGCGGTCTCGCCCGCAGACGCGGTGAGGGCCTGTATGGCCTCACCGGATTCCAGAGACTGGCGGCGGCCGGCTTCGATGGCCTCTCGGCCTTGCTCGGCGGCCTGCACCGCCGACGCGCTGGCCTTCTGGATCTCGCTCAAGATGGAGCGCACCTGGGAGACGGCCTGCTTGGACTGCTCGGCCAGGCTCTTCACCTCCTGCGCCACCACCGTGAAGCCCTTGCCCTGGTCGCCGGCCTTGGCCGCCTCGATAGAGGCGTTCACGGAGAGTAGGTTGGACTGCTCGGCGATGTCGTTCACGGTGTTGATGATGTCGCCCACAGCCTGGGTCTGGTCGCTCAGGCGGTTGATGGTCTCGGTGACCACGGCCATCTGGCTCTGAATGCGTTCGAAGGCGGCCATGGTCTCTTCCACGGTGGCCCTCTCGGCGCCGGCCGCGTCGGCCACGTTCTGGGAGCTGTCGGCCACCTGGGAGGCCTTCTCGTGGGCCAACTGGGCCGTCTGCTTGACCTCCTCCACGGTGGCCGTGGTCTCGTTGGTGGCGGAGGCGGTCTGCGCGGCGGAGGCGGCCACCTGGGATGCCACGGCCAGGAGTTGGCCGGCCGAGGTCTTCATGCTGCCTATGGCCTCTCCGAGCTGGCGGTTGATCCTGCGGGTCAGGCGGAGGGCCAACGCCACCCCGGCGATCACGGCCAACCCGAGGATGATGGCCGTCCCGATCATCAGGAGGGAGACCCTCCGGTTCATCGCGTCGAGAGATGCCTGCTCCTGCGCCTGCTTGCTGCTGAGGTAGTCGCTGGAGGCTAAGACCAGTTGGCGCGCCAAGGGCAGGACCGCCTTGTTCATGTCGGCGAGCGCCGCTTCCTGGTCGGTGGCCGACAGCTGTGTCGCCGACAGCAGAGCTTTCGAGCAGCGGCCGAAGAGATCCGTCATCTCGGTGAGTTCGGCCGAATCCTCGGCCTGGCCGCCTTCCAGGGCGCTGAGCGAGGCCAGGGCCTCGGATACCTGGGCGCTGTTCTCCTGCCACAAGGCCTCGAATTGGGTCCGATTGAGCTCGTACGTCGTTGAGACCTCCGCGAGACCATAGGTGACCATACTGGCCGATCCCGCCGAGATCCTGGAGGCTTCCCTGACTCTCGCGGCGCTGTCTTTGTAGTCCGAAGACCACGTCTTCATCCACAGCTGCGCTCCCAAGCCGATGGCTCCGGCCAATACTGTGAGTACCACCAGACCAGTGACGGCAAGAGCTATCCGCCGCGTTATCGTCATCGTCCTACCCCCTCGTGAGATCCGTGGCCCGCCTTGCAGCGGCCCACGGCGGTCTCTCGGCTTTGGAGACCCGCTGGCTGTGAATATCGCCAAAACCGACTGATGGCTTTAGGAGGCGAGGCGGGGACCCCGCGCCGGACCGGGCGCGATCAGGTCTCTTCCACCCGGACCGGGACCGTGGCCACGACATCGGCGACGATGCGCTCGGCGGTCCGCTCACGAAGGCGCGCCTCGGTCTTCATGATGAGGCGGTGGGCCAACGCAGGAGTCGCGAGCAGCTTGACGTCGTCGGGCAGGACATGAGCACGCCCTCGCACGGCCGCCAGCGCTTGGGCGGCCCGGTGCAGGCTGAGCGAAGCGCGGGGGCTCGCCCCCAACCTCACGTCGTCGTGCCCCCTGGTCGCCCGGACCAAGGCCACCATGTAGTCGCGCACCGAGCCGTCCACGTACACCCGGCGGCAGAGCCTCTGGAGTTCGAGCAATTCCTCGGCGCCGGTCACTGCCTCAAGTGTGTCGAGAGGGCTGGTCTCTCGGAAGCGGGTCAGCACCGCCCCCTCCTCCTCTTCTGAGGGATACCCTATCTCCAGCCGCAGCATGAAGCGGTCCAGCTGAGCCTCGGGCAGAGGGAACGTACCCTCCAGTTCGACGGGGTTCTGCGTCGCCATGAGCATGAAGGGTCGCGGCAGGCGCACGGTCCGGCCGTCCACTGTTATCTGCTGCTCCTGCATCGCCTCCAGCAGCGCCGATTGTGTGCGCGGAGTAGCTCTGTTGATCTCATCCACGAGCAGTATGTTCGCCATGATCGGGCCGGGCCGGAACTCGAAGACCCCCCTCGCCTGGTCATAGATCTCTACCCCGGTGACGTCGGAGGGGAGCAGATCGGGCGTGCATTGGATGCGGCGGAAATCGCAACCCAGCGACTTCGCGAGCGCCCGGGCGAGGACCGTCTTCCCTACTCCCGGAACGTCCTCCACTAGCACGTTGCCTTCGCACAAGAGCGCCACCAGCATGAGCTCGGCTACGTCGCTCTTGCCGACCATCACCTCGCCCACATTGGCGACGACCTGGCCGGCTACCGTTCTGACCCTCTGCGCTTCTTCCTCAGTCACTCTGTTGATCTGCGTCTCCATGATCCTCCGGCCTCGCCGCCGAGCGGCCCGCCGGCCTTCCGTCGACCCCACGGGCCGCTTTGTGCTTGAGTCTGCGCCGGCACTCCGTCAACTCGTGAAGCTCCCCCTCCGTCGGCGACAGCGCTCCGTACTTCACTCTCACGTAGCTCGCGGTGATGAGGGTCACGTCGGTCCGATGGACGGGGAGCGCCATGCAGAGCGTCTGCTGGTACTCGAAGGGAGTCTGAGACGATCCGCGGGGGAACCCCGACTCCGCTCCCCAGCGTAGCATGTCGGCGTACACACGGCGCACAGCCGTCGCGCACGGAGGCCCCCCGCGCCCCCTTCGGCTGAGTCGGCCGAACGCGAACAGGCCGCCCACCCAGGTGAGTATCTGGTGAAGCAACCTGGCGAGGTCGAGCCGGAACGCCCCCGGCAGCGACTCCACCTCCACTCCTCCGTGCCCCGCTCTCCGGCGCACCCAGTCGAACAGTTGGGACACCACGCGCCAGATGACCACGAGAAGCAGACCACCGACGAGAACGCCGTAGACGATGCGTGAGGGGCGCAGCCATCCTTCCGGAAGCCCCCAGGAGAAGCCCTGACCCTCGTCCTGCGGCGGCAGCATCTCCGGGGCGGGCGGGATCTCCATCTCGGCCGGGGAGGACGAGAAGAGACCGGCTGTGGCGTCAAGCACTCGCTCGATGAGTCCCCACAGGGCGCGGATGCCTCGGGCGATGAACTGCATCGCCTCCGGGGTGAAGAGTATTCCGACGACGAGTCCGAGCAGGAGTACCAGACCCACGCTGACGAGGAGCATCCCCCACCAGGCACCGCCCTGACGGAAGAACCTGAGAGTGTTTCCGTCGTCGGTGCGAGTGGCGGCGGATCCGACGAGGCCCAGACCCACGAAGAGGATGGCGGTGAGGACGGCGGCCGACTGGTCGACTCCGACCAAGTAGCCGATGAAGACCGAACCGGCCAGTACCGCGAGACCGAGCTGGAACTCCGTGACCACCGTCTCGTAGGTCATGCGGCTGTTCGCGAGCCGGGCTCCGAGCCACCAGAGGAGGCCGGTCACCGGGACTGTGAACACGGCCGCCCCGGCCTCGACGGGTATGCCTTTAAGGGCCTCGACGGTCATCGAGGTCCAAGACGCATCCGCGGGGCCGGCGGCCGGATAGAAGAGGACCAAGAGCAGCACGAGGGTCGCGAGCGGCCAGACAAGCCAGGAGACCAGTGTCGCGACGCGAGAGGAGCGGAATGCCGCACGCAGTCCGAGGCCCACCACGAAGGAGGCGGCGTACATAACGAGCAGTGAAGACACAGGGACCTCGAGGCGCATCCCGCGGGCCGCGGTGTGCAGCAACGTACAGAGCCAGGCAAGCTCCAGCCCGGCCACAGCGGCGGTTGCGATAAGGGTCCGTCCCCGTGTCTGGGCGGCTGCTTGGATCATCAGGCCACCGCGGCGTCATCGGAGGGCGCTTCCTCGACCGTCCCGGCCACCCCGACCTGCGCCGCCGCCCCCGCGTCCACTTCCTCATCGGAGCACGGGCCAGGATGGCGCACCTGATGCCACTGCAGACCGGCCGCGCAGGAGTCCTGACCGCGCGGGCCGACATGGAAACCCAGCACGCGTCTCCCGGCCCGCGTGAGATCGGTCAACAGCAGCCCGAGCTCGGGGGAAACCCGGCCCACCACGAAGACCAGGGCGCCGCCGAACCCCAGCTCGCTGCGCTCACGGTCGAAGAAGTCGATGAAGGGTCCATCCGCCTCCGCGGTAGCCTTCGCGAGCGCCTCCAGGATGTCGGCCAGTTGGAGGGTGCCGCCGGCAGGCGCGATGCGCGCCGGCCGGCCCGTGTCTGCCAGCTTGGTGTTGGCGAAGAGCCCGGTCTGCACGTCTCTCTCGAGGAGGTGCCGGGCCACCGAAGCCGCCGCGCTGATGCCGAGTTCGAGGTCGTCCTCGGGCAGCTCCTCGAAGGTGTCCGTGGCCAGGAACACCGCCACCTTTAGGTCGGTGGTCGGCTCGAAGAGCTTCACTTGGAGCGCCCGGCTGCGGGCGCTGGCCTTCCAGTGGATGCGGCGCAGACTGTCACCGGGAAGATACTCTCGCACCCCCTTGAGGCGCGACGGGTCGTCAAACACATGCAGTTCCGACCTGGTGTCACCAAGATGGGAGAGCGACGCGATCCCGAATTCCGCGAGGGGGTAGGTGCGGGGATACACGATGAGGTGGTCGAGATCGCCCTGCACGCGGCTGCGCGGGTGAAGTCCGAAGATGTCGCCGGATGTCACGGAGAGAGGGCCCAGGGGATAGTAGCCGCGGGCGGAAGAAACCAGTCGCTGCGTGAAGGTGGCGGCCGAGTACCAGAGCAGAGGAGTGGAGCGCGACAGAGTCACGAAACCCGGCCGCTCGGCGGCCTCGGCGGGCGGATCCGGCCTGGTTTGGGGAGTTGGGCCCCCAGGTAAGCCGGCCTGCGTGGTCGCGGTGGACGCCAAGGAGGCGGGCATCTCGTCCCGGACCTCGATCCAGGGGAGGGGCAGGACCTTGCGATTGACGACGCGCAGGGTGAGCAGCACCTCGTCGTCGGGGAACACCCGGCGCTCGCTCAGCCTGCGCTCGCAGGCCACGCCCTTCAGACAGAGACGGCTCCACAGCTTGGTCACGAGACCGGTGGCCAAGGCCAGGCCCAGGAGGACGACCAACGCGGAATAGCCCATCCACGCGGCCCCGATCAGCGCCCCGAAGCCTGCGACCAGTACGATGTTGTTTACAAGGGGACTGACGGGCTTTGCCATATGGGCCTCATCCTATCACCGCGCCCGGGCCCACGGCCTCGAGAGCCCCCGGAGCACGGCCGGATAGAGGAGCGCCGGGCCCGTAGCGGGCGCGGGCTGTTACCATAATCCGTGCGTTGACGGATGCCGCGCCGTTCGTTAGGAGCGTCAGATGGCCGACAAGAAGGCAGTCTCGTCGATCGTTGCTTCGCTCGGGGTCGTGGGGGTCGGGGCCTTCTTTGCCTGGGCGGGCTCTCAAGGCGGGGTCACCGTGGGGAGCATGCCGGTCTTCGCACTCGTCGTCTGCTACATCTTTGCCGTGCAGTGGCTGTCGTTCGTGCCGTCCTATCTGGGGCGGACGGAGCGCTACTACGACCTCACGGGCAGCTTCACGTACATCTCCGCCATCGTGATCGCGGTCGTCTTGAGCGGGGCCACCGACGCCCGCTCGATCATGTTGCTCGTGCTCGTGCTCGTGTGGGCGGCACGCTTGGGGCCGTTCCTCTTCCGCCGGGTGCGCAGGGCCGGCAGAGATGACCGCTTCGACGAGATCAAGCGTTCGTTTACCCGGCTGCTCATGACCTGGACGCTCCAGGGGCTATGGGTGAGCCTGACGCTCGCGGCCGCGTTGGCCGCGGTGACGTCGACCGAACTCAAGGCGCTTGACGTCTTCGCGTTCGTGGGCCTGGCCGTGTGGGTCATCGGCTTCGCGTTCGAGGCCACCGCCGACTATCAGAAGAGCCGCTTCCGCGCAGACCCCGCCAACAAGGGCTCGTTCATCACCTCAGGCCTCTGGTCGATCTCCCGGCATCCGAACTACTTCGGCGAGATCACCCTGTGGGTGGGGATTGCGCTCATCGCCCTGCCGGTGCTGCGAGGCTGGCAGTGCGCCACCCTTATCTCGCCGGTCTTCGTCTACCTGCTAATCACCCGTGTAAGCGGCGTGCCGCTTCTCGAGAAGAAGGCCGACGCGACGTGGGGTGGGCAAGAGCCGTACGAGGCCTACAAGCGGCGGACCCCGGTCTTGGTCCCCTTTCTGGGACGCAAGGAGCGGTGACCCGGCGCTCCTTCTCCTGCCACCTCCGGTCGTCAGGGAGGTATGCTGGATGCTGGCCCCGTGGGTAGATGCCTCAGAAAGGACCGAGACATGGCGTACGTCTTTGTGGAACACAAGATCGGCGATTGGTCGGAGTTCGAGAACATCTTCCGGTCGGATATGGCGCGGCGGCGGACACTCGGCTCCAAGGGCGGCAAGGTCTTCCGCAGTCCCGACGACCCCTCGCTGGTGTACGTGGTCTTCGAGTGGAGCGACCTGGACGGAGCGCGGAAGTTCGCGAGCGGGCTGGAGACCCACGAAGCCATGGAATGGGCAACCTCAGGCATCTGGTCCATCGTGAACGTGGTGGAGGACGTGCTGGAGATCGAGGCCTAGAGCAGGGCGCTCAACTCTTACCCAGAAGGATCGACACCGTCTGGGTATGTCCCTTCTGGGTGGCCAGGCTGATGGCGGAGAGGCCGGCATCGGTGGTCGCCGTGGGATCGGCGCCGCGCTCCATGAGCAGCCGCACGACCCTGTTATGACCGTTCTTGGCGGCGAACATGATGGCTGTGAAGCCCTCATGGTCGCCTGCCTGGATATCGGCTCCGGCACCGAGCAGTAGGCGCGCACACACATCGTGGCCCGCGTTGCAGGCCAGCATCAGGGCCGTATAGCCCTGGATATCCCGTAGGTCAACCGGTGCTTGCGCCGCCAGCAGCAGGCGTAGAGGCTCCAGCGCTCCGGCGTGCGCGGCCGCCATCAGAGGCGTGATCCCCTTGGGGTTGGGGCCGAAGCTGTGCCCTTGCGCAAGCAGCGTTGCCACCTCGTCGACGTTGTCGTCGGCAGCCGCACGCAGGAGCAGGTCGCTCCCGGGAGGTTCGGCGGGTGGAGCCTCGGCATCCTCAGTCTCGTCAGCCGGCGGCTTCGCCGCCGCTTGACCTTCCGGCGCCAACCCGGCGCCGGTCGCCGGTCTGTGCGACCTCCAGTCAGGGTTCTCAGTCACCAGTCGCGCGAGGAAGCACGCATCGTGGCCGTCGTAGTACAGGTTGGAGAAGGGGCTCCTGCCGGATGCCAGCTCCGCCAGCGGCGCCTCCGCCGTCATGACTCCGTCGAACGTGAGGAGATAGAACCTGGTCATGCCGTTCTCCGGGAGTGGGTATGCCCAGGCCGGTGAACACTGGAACAGGTAGTCGCCCGCGGCGCCGATGAGCCTTGTGCCGGCGCTGCAGGGCCAGTCGTCCTTGGTGAGGTGGATGGCGCCGCCGGCGCTCGTGAGCAGGCTCAGGACGCCGTCATCGGTCGCTACCACGCTGGTCACGCCGTCCTTCGCGCCTATCTCCATGATGACACCCCAGACCGGACGCCCGGGGATGCGGCTGAGTCCCAGGTCGGCCGAGCGGCGAGCCAAAGCGCGTTTGCGCAGATTCTCGTATGTCTCCTTGGTCATCGCGACTCCTCCGCCGGAGGTTCGCCGCCGAGGTCGAGGATGCGGCGGCGCAGGACGCGCCGCGCGACGTTGCGCGTTTCGCGGACCATAGCCGAGTTCCAGGACGGTGCAGCCTTGACCAGCTCGGCCGGGCTGAGGCTCATGAGGCTGTCGGCCGCGATCAACAGAGCGACCTCATGGCGCGTCTGCTTCGTGGCCTCGTCCTCCGTCACCGCTTCGGCGCCCACCGCCTCGGCGGCGGCCTCCTCGTCGAGGCGCTCGCCGTTCTGCAGTCTGCGCAATACGGGATAGACGGTCTCGGCCCGGTAGGGCGTGATCGACTCGCCGCTCTCGAGTCTCCACCAAGCCCCGCCGGTGATGCCCGCGGCTTTGCCACAATCGTGTACCGAGTGATCCGTCACGAGGCGCAGTATCTTCACTCTGCCGCCGGCAAAGGCGTCTCTAACCCACTCGACCTCTTCTTCTCTCATCACGCCCCCTTGTACAGCCCGGATACCGTTGCCGCCAACACGACCGGGGCCTTGCTGGTTAGAGTGTAACCCGTACACGGGCTAATGGAACCGTTGTCCGTGGGGCGGCGTCTCAGCCGCGTCCACATGATGAATCATCGGGGGAGGAACAATGAGCACCAATCATCTGTTCGACAAGAGACTGGTCCTGCCGGCTGTCGCTCTGGTGGTCGCCCTGGCGCTGGTCTGGGTATTCGTCGCCGGTGGCGAGTCGACCGTGAAGGCGGAGACCGATCCGGCCGGCGCTTCGGGCTCGCTCGTCAACACCATCGTCGTCTCGGGCTTCGGCCAGACGAGCGCGATGCCCGACAAGGCGACCATCCGGGTGAGCGTGCAGAACGACGCGACCACCGCGGCGGAGGCGCTCGACGCCAACTCCAAGGACACGCAGAAGGTCCTGGACCGCTTGAAGAGTGAGGGCGTCGCCGGCAAGGATATCGCGACCGCCAACGTCGTCGTCTACCCCAACTATTCTCCTGAGAGCAGGACGGTTCCGCAGACGCCGACCGGATACCGTGCCGAGAACACGGTCACGGTGACCTTTACCGATCTTGCCCTCATCGGCAAGATCTACGCGGCCGTGGTCGAGGCCGGCGCCGACAACGTGTACGGCCCTAGCTGGGAGCTCTCCGACAACAGCCCGGCCGTCGCCGCGGCGCTCTCGCGGGCGCTTGCCAACGCCAAGAGCACGGCCCAGGCCATCGCCGCCGACCAGGGCGTGAAGCTGGGGGAAGCGCTGATCATCAACCAGAGCTCGTCCTCGCAGGTCTACCCGGTATGGGACAGGCAAGAGTCCACGGCCGGCGCGGGGGCCGTTACTCCGCCGCCGATCACCCCGCAGAGTCTGGACGTGAGCGCGAACGTCACCGTCACCTACAGGATGAGCCGCTGACACAGGGCACACGGTTGCCGCGTTGAGGGCCGCGATGGCCGAGGACTCAAGAGGCGACCCGGCAGGGCCCGCACGGGCCCTGCCGGGTCGTCTCGGTCTTCGCGCTCAAGACCGAGCGCAGCATCTGCTTGCGGCGTGTGCGGGGGAGGGCCGGGTATCTCTCCCGGCCACCGGGCGTGGCGCGCAGAGCATCGTCAAGCACCGGCGGGATCAGATCGACCTCTTCCACCGGCATCACGAGATTCCATTGGCTGTTGCGCTTAGCCTCTTCGACGCTTCTCCAGCCTGCTTCCGTCATCAGGCGCTGCGCCGCCTGTCTTTCGACCCGCCGCGCGTTCGTCATCGACCATTCACTGTTCGGCCGGCGCGGAGTGAGCCGCAACATGAAAGTGGAGTCGTCGAGGCGGCGGCCCGTGGTGTCGATCCACCCGGAGGAGAGCGCCTCCTCCTGCACCTCCTTGAGCGTAAGCGGAGGCGGGCTCAGACGCTTCTTGAGGATCGCGACTCGAGCCTCGGTGGCGAGCGCGTGGTTGGCCTCAAGCTATGAACGCCATCCGGCTCGAGATGAGGAGCGGAGCACCTCGTGTAAACTTGGGTCGATGCGCCTGCTCAAAGTCGTCTCAGTGATCCTCGGAGTCCTGCTGACCCTCATGGGGGCCCTGTCCGTGGCAGCCGGCATCTTCGTTCTCGTGGTCGATCGACTATACAGTGATCCCTCCGGGTTCTTCAGCACGTCCACGCAGACCGTAGGCAGTAACGGTTTCGCCCTGACCGCTCCCGACATCAATGGACAACTCGCCGGGCGATGGCAGAGGTGGGGTCTGACTCATGCCCAGACCACTATACGCGTGACCGGCTCCTCCAGACTGCCCATCCCGGTGTTCATCGGCGTCGGCTCCACCGCGCAGGTTTCCAAGTACGTCTCCGGCGCCGCCCGAGATCGTGTCACGAGCATCGATCTGCGGGCCGGCTCGGTGGAATACGACCACGTGGACGGAACGACACTCCCCGGTCCTCCGTCGAGACAGGACATCTGGGTGGCCGAGGTCACCGGGATCGGAAGTCAGACGCTGGAGTGGGAGTTGCAGGAGGGCGACTGGGCGCTGCTGATCATGAACGGCGATGCGAGCGCGCCGGTCGCGGTCGACATGGAACTCAGCGCGCGATTCGGCATCATCGAGCCCTTGATCATCGGGTTGATCGCGGGGGGAGTGGTGCTCCTGGCCACAGGGATAACGCTCAGCGTTGTTGGAGCAAGGCGCGGGCCTCGTCGGGGCCGGATCGGAGAGAGGGATCCGGTGCCAAGGTGATCACTCCAGTTGCACCACAGCGCCCGCGGCTGCTTGGACGGGATAGGATTCCGCGACCGGTCCCGTGATCCAGGCCTCGACGAGCATGCCGGTCGTCATGTCATCGAAAGTGATCTCGACGTAGCCGGCATCCCCACGTTTCAGGAGCTTCGTGTGCTCGCCGACCCTTAGGGACGCCTTGTCGTGGTCGAGCCCTTGGGGCGATGACTCCTCGACGAGGATGGTCCCGAGCCCGTCTGAACCCGGTGTGATATGTGTGATGGGCCCGCGGATGGATGGTTCACCACTCGGAGGGCCAAGCTTGGCGCAACCCCCCGATAGGGCCGGGATGAGGACCAGCCACGTAACCATGGCGATGGCTAAGGCCGGACGCGCAAACGGCAATTCTGTCTTCGCGTGTGTCTCGTGCTTCTTCTCAGCCATGGAGCGCGTCCCTTAGGTGCTCTGCCGCTCGCCTGTCGCGACGCGGGCGGCCTGCCGGGTCTCGAAGGTGCGCACGTTCGGATGAGCGAGCAGACCCGCGTCCTCCAACAAGCGGCGGACGCCGTCGGCCGCACCGATCACGCCCAGCCATCCTCGCCCGCGCAGCGCCTGCACCCAATCCACGAGCACCGAGAGGGCGGCATCGTCCATCTGAATGACGTCCGTGAGGTCCAGGAAGACGATGTTGTGGCGGGCCTCCGTCCACCTGCGCAGCGCGGCCTGTAGATCACCGCATGTGCCGTGGTCTATGGTCCCGGCCGTCACGATCATGGGAATGTCCCCCAGTATCCCATCTGTCAGTCGCATCGCCATCTAATCCTCCGAACGGGTCATACCGCGAACCTGGAGCCTGCGGGCAAGACATGCTTTCATACCATTTTAGCGTGCCCGTCCGCTTGGCCCTCAAGGCAGGCGTGGCTGTGACGGCCGAGTGTGGGAGGTGTTCGATGGCTCCTAACCCGGTACTGCTGAGATTCAGCTCCCTCCTGGAGGATGCGGACCTGGAGGGTCCCGTTCTGGATCTGGCCTGCGGCTCGGGCGAGAATGGGCTCTTCCTGGCCGGCCTGGGCCTCCCGGTCGTCCTCGCGGATCGGTCCGCCGAAGCGCTGGAAGAGGCTCGGAGGTCGGCGGCGCGGCGCGGGCTCGCGGCCGAGTTCTGGGAAGTCGATCTGGAGACCGGCGCGAACCCACTCCCGGAGGAGTACTACCGGGCCGTCCTAGTCTTCCGCTACCTTCACCGGCCGCTCATCCCCCATCTGCGGAGAACGCTTCGAAAAGGGGGGATCGTCATCTACGAGACATTCACCGTCGAGCAACCCAAGTACGGCAGGCCTCACAACCCGGACTTCCTGCTGCAGCCCGGCGAGCTGGCCGGCTGGTTCCAGGACTGGGAGATCATCCACCAGTTCGAAGGCCTTCTGAAAGACCCTCCACGCGCCATGGCCCAGATCGTGTGCCGTAAGCCCGCGGGTCACGCGCAGGCCGTTGCCTCCAACCCGATCATGCATTCCGGCTGAGCCAGGCCCAGGACGCATAGCACCGTGGACGCCGGTTTGCACCCGGCCGCCTGCAGGCGTACTCCCACCTTGGGCACGGCCTCCAAGAAAGCGGGGACGTCCGTGACGTAGTAGTTGAGACGGACGATATCGGCCAGCTTCAGGCCGCCCGCCTGATCGAGCACCCGCTCCAGGTTGTCGAGGGCGCAGTGGAACTGAGCCTCCATGTCGCCGGGGTGAAGCAGACCGCCGTCTGCGTCGCACGATATCTGGCCCGCGCAGTAGACGGTCCTTTGAACGCCTGAGACCTCTACGGCCTGGGAGAAATCGAACCGGTCCTGCCACGACCACGGGTTGACGGCTTTCAGCTCCACTGTCTGGCTCCTTCTTGCTGGATGTTCATTGAGGGGAGAGGGTACCGCACGGTGCGCGGAGCAGCGGTACCCAGGTCTAAGCGCAGCGGATTCGGACCGCGATACCAGTCACTCGTCAGGCCGCGCTCATGCGGCTAACCATCAGGAGGACACCGGCGATGAGGATCAGGAACCCGAAGGGGGCGAAGAGCAGCCCGCCGAGAAGCCACATCAAGATTCCGACAACAACCAGGACGATCGTGAGCCCGCCGATGGCGATTAGAGCAAGACCGGCCACCCTGGGCCTTATGAGACTGATGATGACAGCGACCATCGTAGCGCAGAAGAGGAGGAGCATGGCGGCGGAGTAGGCCGTCAGCACCCCTTCGCCGACGTCCACCATCGGCTCTCCGCCACCTCGATGCGCCGAGACACTCAAGGCCCACGAGGAGACCACTATCCCCCCGATGCCTCCGACGGCGGCGAGCGCGATCCCTGGTTTGGATGATCGAGCAGCCATGTGACTCCATTCTAGTCCGGGTTGCCGCTCATCGGGGGCCGGACGAAGCGGACCGGGGCGGGCGCCGTCCAGCCGGCGGCTAGGTCCGGCGCCTGAACAGCGCCGCCCACAACACCGCGTCCAAGACGAAGGTGTGGAAGGCGAAGTAGCAACTCCCCACCACCGCGAACCAGTAGGCGGTGTCGCCGTCGTTGGGCCTGAGGGTGAAGAGCGCCCAAGCGAGTGCTATCGAGGCAACCCCCACGACGAAAAGGACTGCGCGAACGCCTAGCCATGCGCCTTTGCTAGGCCTATCTACGTAGAGGCTCGACAAGGGCATCCACAAGGCGGACGGGAAGAGCATCAGGACGATGATGGGTATGAACCAGACGAATCCACCCCCTCCGCCGATCTCCACCTCCTCGGGCACGGGCTCGAAGTGAAGGTAGTAGAAGACGGCGAGGTAGCCGATCGCGGAGAGGATCATGGACACCGTATAGACGGGCCGGAGTCGTGCCGGGACCCCGCCCCACAGAGCGTTCGCGCCGCCCGGGCTTCCACGGAGCCAGAGGACATAGCTGCCTATTACTGCAGCGCCTCCGAGAACGTTCATGAGGAGCAGGATGATCTGTTGGGCGTCCACTTCGTCCTCCCCGGTTCGCTCGCCGGTGGTCTGTTACCTACGAGACTGCGCCGCTCAGTTCGAGGTTGATATGTACCCTCACGGCGCGAAGTTAGTCGCCGGGTCTCACCGCGCCGCCGCGCCCCTACGCGGCGGGCGCCAGCTGTCTCACCGGTCTTCCCTCGATGTACCCCCGGTATCCCATGGGGGCCAGCTGGAAGCGGGGAGCCTCGTCGTCGGCCCACTCATATCCGATGACGTTCGGATCGTAGCTGTTCATCACGTCCCAGAGTGAGCTGATGGCCTGCTCGAAGTCCTTGTCGTCAAAGGGCTCCCCCTGAAGACGAGCATCTTGCACGGCGCCAGCTCGATCATCCGGTGGCCCTCAGGCACGGGGCCGGCGTAGTCGGTCGGCAGCTCCACGCCCTGCACGTAGGTGGATGTCCCCTCGGGCCGCAGGTTGTCGGGCATCCACAGGCCCATGGGCTCCTGGAGGGCCTCGGGGATCGTCTTCAGGTCGTCCCACACCTGGCAGCCCAGCTCTTCGCAGTACGCGAAGTAGTGCGTCGCGCTCTTGCCCGGAAGAAAGAGGAGCTTGCGCTGCGGCCGCTCGAGGATCTGAACGAATACCGTCTGTACCTGCTTCTTGTCCTGCTCTTTGCCTTTCGCTGTCTCGGCCATGCCGTTCGTTCCTTTCTGTCTGACTCGGTAGAACTCGGTCACCGGCTCGGGGTGGAAGAGATGGGCCGGCCAGGCGACCTCCTGGAGACGGGAGGGCGGCACGCCGAACTGCCGCGCGAAGGCCCGCGTGAAGCCCTCGTGCGAGTCGAACACGAAGTCGAAGGCCACGTCCACCACGCGCTTCTGCTCCTTGCTCAGCTCCACGGCCGCGGCCGAAAGGCGCCGCATCCGCAGGTATTCAAAGGGAGTCCGGCCGGTCATCTCCTTGAACATCCGCGCCGAGTGGTACAGCGAGTAGCGCGCGGCCCGCGCCAGGTCGGCGAGGGTCACCGGTTCGCCGAGGTGGTCCTCGATGTAGTCCTGCATGCGCTGCACCGCTTTTCGCTGTTCCCACTCCGTGAGCACCCTGTCTCCTTTCGCTGGATCAGGATACGGGCAGGGTCCGGCGCCGTCTTGACCGCCCTTGCGGATGTGTGCAGCCGCCCGGCGAGGGGACGGGCGGCTCCCGCACGGTCATCGTGGAAGCGAAGCAGACCTCACCCATCGGTGTGCGGCGTGCCCTTCTCGGCGGCCTTCATGGGACGAGCCGGCAGAGATCCCTGTTCGCCAGAGTCAATCTCGTCCAACCTGGCCATGGCCGCCATCACGCGCTCTCGCTTGTTCTCGCCCGATGTGGCGAGATCGATCACGGTGGCCGCCTCCCGGTCCATGAAATCCTGGGCCTGCCTGCTCATACCCTCGATCGACCGCTTGGCGGCCTCGTTCCACTGGCCGGCAAGGCGGATGAGGTTCTTCTCCACTTCCCAGGGTAGCTGCGAGCGGAGACGCCGGTAGATGAGGCGACGGAACACGGGCATAGGCACGACGAACCACGCCATATCGAGCGGGATGTCGAAGGTCTTGTCCACTCGTATGCGCGGAAAGCAGGGCGGCTCGACCTCGGCCGCGAACGTGGCTCCCGAGAAGTGCAGACCGAGGGCCGTCTCGACGGCCCCGGCCAGGCGGTCCTGGAAGCCTCGCACCGCTCGCCTGAAGAGGCCCTCCGCCTCGGCGAGGATCGGAGCGAGGAACTTCTCGCCACTGGGCAGCACCTTGCCCATCTCTCGCCGCAGCGCCGTGTCTACCCATCGCTGAAAGGCCTCCGAGGTCTTGCCCAGGTGGCCGCGCCAGGCACGCGACTGGGTGTCGAAGTCGGTCGCGACTGAGGCAAGGGTGAGAGAGAGCAATCCTGAGTAGGCTTCCACCAGGGTGTCGTGCGCCCGGCGCTCCAGGTCTCGAGCGAGAACGCGGATGGCTCGATGCACCTGGTCCAGGTTGCCCTGCTCGCGGCGTGTGAGTTCGAGCAGGCCGGCCCGTGCGTGCTCGTCGACCTCCGTCGCGGCCTCGGCCAAAGCCAGGTACTCTCTGCATTCCCGCACGAGTGTGCTGAGCTTGTGCCCCAGTATCTCTTCCAGACGTTCTTCGTGATGGCCCACGACACGATCGACCAAGTAGTCGCGAAAACGGTCGCGCAGATGCTCGAAGCCGGGCCTGGTCGAGTACGGGTAGATGGGGATCTCCCGACCGAGTCGCTCTCGGATCTCACTGCTGATGAAGGTCTCCACCGCATGCGCCTGCTCGCCGGCCACCTGATCGACCTTGGTGAGTAGGATGACGATCTCGGGGGTCGACCGCATCACGTCACGCAGAAGGCGGAGGTCGCTCTCGGCCAGCGGTGGATCGACGGTCAGAGCAACAACGGCCGCTCCGATGTCCGGCAGCCACTCGAGGCTGGTCTTGGTGGTCTCGGAGAAGATGCTTCCCAGCCCCGGCGTATCGACGAAACGAACGGTGCGGAAGGCTGCAAGCGACTCAAGCTCAACGTCGACCACGCCCACGCGTTTCACGTTTTCGGGGTTGTTCTTCTCAGTGACGTACTCCGCCAGCTCGCCAAGGTCGATCTCCCCAGACCTACCATCCAGGTATCGCACCTCAGCCCGGTCGGCCTGACCGTAGGACACCTGAGTGATCACAGACGTGGCGGGCAGGACGTCTACCGGAAGGAGCTCGCGGCCCACGATATCGTTGAGAAAAGAGCTCTTGCCTGCCTTGAAACGACCAACGACGGCCACATTGACGACGTGCCTCTCGGGTAGGGAGCGTGCGAGGGCAGAGATCTGGGGGGTGAGTGACTCCAGGTGGAAATCGGCCTGGATGCCACTAATCGTCGCGAGCCCCGTCTCCAGGAAGCTCACCGGTGTTCGTCCGCATGATCGCATACCTTTCCTCCGGTCGCGCCTTCGCGCGTTTCGACTATCGGTGGTAGGCGTCATCAGCGGCGCACGCCGCGGTGGTAGCGGAAGCCATCGCCGCGGTCAATTGTAGCAGTGAGCGCTTGCCCGGCTTTCCAGCCGTCCTCGGAGATCCGGACCGTCGCGTTTGAATCGGGATGGCCCGGGGACACTACAGTCGGTGAGTCCCGCCGGGAAACCGATTTCAAGAAGGGCCATAGCCATGAAAATCGCCGAGATCCTCGAATCGAGAATGAGCTTCTCGTTCGAAGTATTCCCGCCCAAGACCGAAGCCGGCATGGAGAAGCTGAGGTCGGCGCTCCAGTACTACTACAACTACAAACCCGACTTCATCAGCTGCACATACGGCGCCGGCGGCAGCAACGCGGGCCGCAACGTGGAGGTGTGCCAGACCATCATGGACGCCGGTGTCACCGAGGTGATGACGCACTTCACCTGCATCGGGAACACCAAGGAGAAGATCAACAGCGAGCTCGAGCACTACCGGTCCATGGGCATGGAGAACATCCTGGCTATGAGGGGCGACCTGCCCGCGGGTTGGGAAGGCACACAGGGCGACTTCAGTTACGCCGATGGACTGATCCGGTATATCAAGAAGGAATTCCCCGATTTCTGCATCGCGGCCGCCTGCTATCCGGAGAAGCACATCCTGGCGCCCTCGTTCGCCGCGGACATCGCCCATCTGCGCAGCAAGCAGGACAACGGCGCCGAGTTCCTCATGTCGCAGTTGTGCCACGACGTGGAGGCGTTCAAGGAGTTCGTCTATCGCATACGCGAAGCCGGGATCAGCGCTCCGGTGGTGCTCGGCATCATGCCGGCGCTGGACAAGGACGCGATCATCCGCATGACCGTCAGCAACGGCTGCTCAATCCCCGCGGAGCTTGCGGAGATCATCGGCAGGTGCGGCGATAACCCCGACGAGTTCAAGAAGGCCGGCATCGATTACACCATCAACCAGATCTACAGGTTCATGGAGGCCGGCATCGAGGGCCTGCACATCTATACGCTGAACAAGTGGGAAGACGTCGAGACGATCATGGACGGCTGCGGCATCCGTAAGGACGTGTAGCCTGAGCGAGGCCCGGGCACCAGCTGTCTCTTGGAGCGCCGCCGGCCGTCGGTGAGTGCAGCGACAGGCCCCACCGGCGATTTCTCAAAACGTCACCGGTGGAGCCTGTCTGGTGCTTCCTGGTGTTAGCTGTCGCTAGGAGCGCCCAGCGCAGGGAGCCTGCCGGCCTCCACGTTCTCATCGATGTGACGCATGATGAAGAGCGCCATCTGGGCGCGCGTCACCGAGTCGAACGGTCCGAACGTGCCGTCACCGTATCCGACCGAGATGCCCTGAGCGGCGAGGGCATCTATGTCCGCCGCTCGAGACAACGTGTCGGGCACGTCGGAGAAGAAGGACTCAGTCGTCGTGTAGCTGCCGGGCTCGAGGACGTTCTGGAGACGCACCATGAACGAAGCCATGTCGCGGCGGGTCACATCGGCGTAGGGTGAGTAGGTCGTCGCCGTGGTCCCCTGCGTGATCCCCAGTGTGTAGAGGAGGGCGATTGCATCTTTCGCTTCCTGAGTCAGAGCTGAGGTGTCGGTGAAGCCGGGATCGGTGATCGAGGCCGGCGCCTCCAGATCGGTGGTATCGACCGCGTACTGGAAGACCCGAGCCAGGAAGAGCGCCATCTGGGAGCGGGTCACCGACGCGGTGGGTTGATAGGTCCCGTCGGACCTGCCCAGAGTGATCTCATAGAATGCGAGGGCGTTGATGGCCTGCTGGGCCTCGAGGGAGAGTTGTCCGATGTCGGTGAGCCCGGAATCGAAGTCGCCCATGAACTGAGCAGCGTGCTCGATGCCGCGAGCGCCGACGGGCGCGACAGGCGCCTTGACAAGGGCTATCTCTATCCCTGCGATGGTGTTCTCGCCGTCGTAGAGCAGAGTCTCCGAGGAGGCTGATTCGTAGCCCAGTGCTTCGGCCTCGGCCCACACCGTGAAGTCCCGGTTGGGTTCGATCCCCCAGATGGAGAACGTGCCGTCTGCTTCCACCGCCTGGCCCGCCAGGCCGTGATCCGGACCGTACATGACCCATACAGTAGCTTCCGGGATGGGCAGTCCGGTGTCGGCGTCAACGGCCACACCGGTCACGACCGGGTCCCCTGCCTCCGCATCGAGAGCCATGTCCATTTGGAGAGGAGCGCTGCCATCGTAGATGAAGGGGTCGCTTTGACCCGTCTGGTATCCGTCGGCCTCGACGATCAGGCTGTAGTCCCGGTCCGGGTAGTCCGCCACCTCGGTGAAGGCGTAGGCGCCGTTCTCATCGGTCGGCACCTGGCCGGCTCCGCTGGGAGGACCAGGCTCGTTCGGCGGGTGGCCCAACAGCAGGGTCACGAGGGCTCCGGCGATAGGCTCACCCGTCGCAGCGTCGGTTATCGTGCCGGACACGGGAGGCTCAGCGCCGTTGTCCTGGGCGATGGCCGGTCCGGCGGCGGCAAGGGACAAGACCAGCGCCAACGCAAGGACGCAGGCGGCTAGAATCCCCGCGTTTGGGATCTGGGATGGGAATGGATTCGAGCGCATCTAATCCTCCTGAGGATCGAGGTTGGGCAACCGAGGAGGTGGCTCCGCCACCGTCTCGGTCTCAATGTCCGCACCTACCTATAGAGGATTATCGCCCGGGGGCAGTTTCTCAGAATCGACCGAACGGGTATGACGGGTAATCCTTTCAGATAGGTCCGGGTCATCCGGTCGGATGGGTACGCCGGGTCCACTGGCCCGGGATCGGCCCCGTCGCTGTCATGGGTTGAAGCGCCACGTCCAACGACACGAGGAGTCAGATGCCGACCTTGTCCAACCGCCGACCGGGGGCTGTCTGGGCCCTCATGGTCTTCCTGTGCATCCAAGCGCTGGGGGCCATCGGGGGCGGTGTCGGGCTGGTGCAGGACCCGGTGGAGAACATCGGCATGCCGCTCAGCATGCTGGATGGAAGCCCTTTCAGCGACTTTCTCGTCCCGGGCCTGATACTGCTCATCGTGGTGGGCCTTCCGCCGCTCGTCGCGGTCTATGGTCTGGCCGGACGCCGGAGATGGGGCAGGTGGTTCGCGATCGTGGCAGGTGCGGGCCTCGTCATCTGGATCATCACCGAGGTCGTCCTGCTCGGCTATCTACCGGGCACGGGGCTCGGCCTGCAGATCGGCATGGGGCTGCTTGGCGTGCTCATCCTGGTGATGGCGCTCGTTCGCCCGACGCGGCGATATCTGGGAGTGGGTTCATGATCCATTCGCCGCGGGCTCGGTCAAGGCCCTCTCGACTGCCCTGAAGCGCAGGTCGACGAGCCGGCGGTCATCCGATTCCGGTATCGCCTCATCACTCGATCGTTTCAGCATGTTTGCCTGAGCCATGAGCGCCGCCCGCCCCGCCTCACGCTTCACGCGGGGGCCGACAACCGCGATCGACTCGAGAAGGCGTACGGTCACCGGCACGCTTCCCCGGCTGTACTGACGTATCCTGCTGAACATGAGATCGGTCATGCGGGAGAAGCCAAGGGGATAGGTGACCAGGCACACATCTCCTTCCGGCGGCAGCAGCGCCGGAGGTATGTCTCGGTCGGCGGCTCGGGCCAGGGCATCGGTGAGTTGGTCGATGCAGAGGATAGCCGTGTCGGGGTCGTTTATGCCGGGGGACAGTGCCCGCAGGGCCAGCTCCACCAGCTGCTCTATGGCGGACTCCACGTCCTGGGCAAGCGGACGGTGCGGCCCTATCACGAAGCACTCGTGAATGCGCTTGAGCACGTCCTCATCGAGTTCTCGGTCAGGCCAGGACTCCAGTAGGACTCCTTCTTCCGTGATGAAGGCGCCCGGTCGGTAATCGAGCCGCAGAACGAGTTGATGCTCCGCCGCCACCTTGGCCAGCCGGCTGTGGTCGATGGCTTGGATGTAGCCGCTCTGTCGCGCAAACACATTACGGGCGCCGGAAGGAAAACCCTCGGGCAGCTTTCGATCGTTAGTGCGCGCCCTGTGTGCCGACCTGTGCTGGAACTCGGGGTAGAGCCGGTCGATCGCGACCTTCAGTTCTCTACCCGTGGCGGCCACGACGTTGTCCGCTCTCAGCGAGAAGGCGGCGTGATGTATGAAGTAGACCAGCACGCCGATGCCGGCCACCGCGAAGACCAGCGCCATGGTCAGCGAGACGTAGGGGACGAAGTGCTCCTCGCCGATCTCTTCGACGCTCCGGAGCACGAGAAGGCAGTAGAGAAAAGCCGCCAGGAAGGTGCCGAGCACTACCTGGTACCCTCGGTCTTGGATGAAGTTGCGCAGGAGCCGCGGGCCGAACTGCTGCGACGCCGTGGTGAGGCCCACGATGGTGATGGAGAAGGTGAGGGCCGCGACCGTCATCATGGAGCCCGCGATGGTGGAGAGGAGCGCTCGAGCTCCGTCCGGACCTCCCCCGAAGATCCAGCTGGGGATGGTGCCCGCCGTTCCGCCCAGCTGCCTGTCGATCCAGGGCATCAAGAACGCCAGGCCTACGGCGACGATCACCAAAGCTGCCGGGAAGAACCAGTAGTTGCCTGTCAGTCGGCTCCCTAGGCGCCTGAGTCTCTGCGGTGCTGACAATCCCTGACATCCTTCACTCGTGGACGCGGTCGGCTCAGGGCCGGTACTCCCATGTTGCGTTGGTGATGTCGGCGCTGTTCCCCGGGGCGCTGCGGCCGCCGAACATGATCATGCTCCGGGTCGTCCGGTCATGGACCATGGCGTGGTCGACGCGGCCCTTGGGACCGTCCGGCGTTCCGGCCGATACCAGGCTCCAGGTGCCGGCCACAGGGTCATATACCCACGTGTCGTCCCGCGTCACACCTTGCGTTGCCGCACGACCCAAGGACCAAAGCGCATGCGAGACAGATCGCAAGTGGAAAGCCGGCAAACACGACGCTGGTTCGCACACCGGACGTCGTGGCCGTCAGTACAGTCCCGCGGGGTGCTCCTTCTCCAGCCATAGCTCCTTCAGCAGCTTCAGGTCGTTCGCGAACTCCTGTGGGGTCTGTGTCTCGCCCCTCTTCAGTTCCTCGAGCACCTCGAACACGAAGGCTTCGGGACCGTACGTGTCCCAGTCCTTCTGGAGCTTGAGGGCGACCGCCAAGCCCGTGGTCTGGGCGAACTCGAAACGGTTGCGGCTCGCCGCGAGGGACTGCGTGGCTTCCACGAGCCTCTTGCCGGTGACGGTGTTGGTGATGGCGTAGACACCGCCGGCCACGACGCGCTCCTTGTAGGCGGCTCGCACCTGTCTCTTGGCTTCGCTCTTCATGTCAGATCCCATGCCCTCCATGCAGCCCCGCCCCGACGCGGTCGACCGCGGTCGTCGGTCCACTATACACGCGCGGCCGGGTCCCGAATGCGTGCGAGGCTGGGTCTCGCTCGTCTTCTACATGTGCACTGAGCTGGGCCGGACCGCGAGCATGGCGCTCGGCAAGTCGGCTTCTTGGCTGTCACGCCGCAGCCGTCGCGTCGCCCAGGATTAGGACCGGCGTGTTGTCGGTAATACCTGTTACTGGGGAGACGCGAGAGAAAGGAGCGCTATGGCTGAGCCAAAGGACGGTTGCGTCAAACCGGCAGGAGGCGTGCTCGGTGTTCCCCCGAGCAAAGGAACGGCAACGTCGAGTCCGGCCCCCGCGGCCGAGGAGGTAACACCGAAAGTGTTAGCGCGAGTAGGTCATCCGGCTCCGGATTTTGAAGTCAACGCCTACGTCGAGGGGGGCTTCAAGAACGTGAAGCTCTCCGACTACAAGGGCAAGTGGGTGGTTCTCTGTTTCTATCCGGGGGACTTCACCTTCGTCTGACCGACCGAACTGTCGGCGGTCGCCGTCAAGTACCCCGAACTCAAGGCTATGGGCGTTGAAGTCCTCGCCATGAGCGTCGATTCCCGCTTCTCCCACAAGATCTGGCAGGAGGAGGAGCTCTCCAAGATGGTCGAGGGTGGGGTGCCTTTCCCCATGCTCACCGATCCGGGGGGCAACGTCGGCCAGGTCTACGGCGTGTATGACGAAGCAGGCGGCGTGGACATCCGTGGCCGCTTCATCATCGATCCCGATTTCAACATCCGGGCCATGGAAGTGCTCACTTCCGAAGTGGGCCGCAACGTCTCCGAGCTTGTCCGGCAGGTACAGGCCTTCCAGCATGTGGCCAAGACCGGGGAGGTCACTCCTTCCGGCTGGCGACCCGGCAAGGCGACGCTCAGCCCGGCCCCGGACTTGGTGGGCAAGGTCTGGACGATCTGGAAGCCGGAGCAGGCGTTCGAGTAGACCGGAGACGCAGACCGCGGCACGACCTCTGGGCTCGGGCCGCGAAGCCTGGACAGAGCCGAAGATGCGCGAAGGCCCCGGCGGAGCCGGGGCCTTCGCCGCAACGTGCGAGCTGGAGCCTCGGGCGCGCCTGGGCCACGGTCCGGCGCCGTCCGGGCCCGTGTGCAGGCACCGGCGCCTTTTGGGTACAGTCCGGCCAGAGGTCCGTGGAGTACGATCGAGGAGACCCCAGACATGGCAGACACAACCGCCATGGAAGAGCTGACCCGGAGCCTCCAAGCATGCTTGGAGAAGAACGACCGTCCGGAGGCCGTGCAGGTCATCCTGACCGCGGTCGACGGCGGCCTGTCCATCGAGGACCTCTACAACCGTGTTCTCGAGCCGTTCCTGGAGTCAGTCGGGCGTGGGTGGCAGGAAGGGCGCACCGCCGTCTGGCAGGAGCACCTCATCGTGGGAGCCGTCCGCACGGCCATGGACGCGCTGTATCCGCGGGTGCTCGCGCGCAAGGCGCAGGTGGAAGCCGTCGGTGTGACCGTCGCCTTCTTCTGCCCGCCGGAGGAGACGCACGACGTGGGCCTGCGCATGCTTGCGGACCGCTTCGACATGCGTGGTTTCGACACAGTCTACGTGGGCGCCATGACTCCTGTGGACCAGATGGTGGCGTCGGTCCGCGCCACCGGCGCCACGGTGGTCTGCCTGTCCGCCTCCACTCACTTCCAGCGTGCCGCGCTTCACAAGGTGGTCGAGCGATTGCGTGCGTGCCTTCCCGAGGCCCGCATCATCGTAGGCGGTCCGGCGTTCACGCGCTCCGTTAAGGATTGGGAGGAGTACACGGTGGAATCCGTGGATGCGCTCATGGACGAACTGGTCGCGCAGGTAGGCCGCGAGGAACTCGCCGATGCTTGAGCTGCGCATAGCCCTGCGCTTCCTATGGCGCAACAAGGTCCAGTCCCTCCTTATCATCCTGGGGATCGCGATAGGCATCGCGGTCCAGGTATTCGTGGGCTCTCTCATCACCAGTCTGCAGGATTCGCTTGTGGACGAGACCGTGGGCTCGAGTTCACACGTGAGCCTTGAGCCGGCCGGCGGCCAGGCGGCCTTTTCCTTCACGGCTGAGGACACGGCAACCGTGAGGGCCGACCGCCGTGTGACGGCGGTGGCCCCCGTGCAGAGCCTCTCCGCGCTGCTGCCCGTTGGAGATGCAAGCGTGCCGGTGGTCGTGAAGGGCGGCGCGCTTCACGATCTCGACTCCATCTACGGACTCTCGGAGAAGCTGGTGGCCGGGGAGATCTCGCTGGCCGGCGACCGTATCGCGGTCGGCAAGGATCTGGCCGAACAGAACGGGCTCGCTCCCGGCGACTCCGTGCGCCTGGTTCTGGCCGACGGGTCGACGGTGGAGACGGTACTCGAGGGCGTGTTCGACCTGGGAGCCCAGGCCGCCAACGAGCGCTCCGTCTTCTCCGGGCTGGAGCTGGCCAGTTCGGCGCTTGGCCGGTCCACCGACCGGGTGGGCGCCGTGGAGATGCAGATAGCCGACGTGTTTGCTTCGCCCGAGGTGGCGACGAGTCTCCGGGCGGCCTTCCCACAGCTCACGGTCGGCGAGTGGCAGGCCAAGAACAGCGACCTGCTCACCGCTCTTCAGAGCCAGAGCACCTCGTCGTACATGATCCAGGTGTTCGTCATCATCGCGGTGATGCTGGGCATCGCCTCCACTCTGGCCATATCGGCGGTGCAGAAGACCCGGCAGATCGGCATCCTCAAAGCTCTCGGCATGTCCGATTCCAAGACTGGGCTGGTGTTCCTCTACCAGGCGGGAATCCTCGGAGCGATCGGGACGGCGTTAGGCATCGCCGTGAGTCTGGCGCTGATAGCGGTGTTCAGCTCGGTGGCCAAGAGCGGCGACTCCGGGCTTTTCCCCATCGAACCCAGGTTGGGCTTCGTGCTTCTATCGGCCGGCATCGGCATCGCCATCGCCCTGATATCGGCCATCATCCCCTACCGCAAGACCGCGCGTCTCGACCCGATCCAGGTGATCCAAGGTGGCTGACATCATCGCAGTGAACGACGTGACCAAGGAGTACGGCACTGCGGTCAAGACAAGAGCCCTGCGCGGGGTCGCGTTCCGCGTGGAAGGCAAGGAGTTTCTCTCCATCATCGGGCAGTCCGGCAGCGGCAAGTCCACTCTGCTCAACCTTCTCGGGCTGCTGGACCGTCCCACCGAAGGGACCGTGAGCCTACTGGGAACCGACGTCGGCGCGCTCAGCAAGAAGGAGCGGGCGGCGTTCCGCAACCGGTATCTGGGCTTCGTCTTTCAGTTCCACCATCTGCTGCCTGAGTTCTCTGTGCGCGAGAACCTGCTTATCCCCACCTGGATCGGCGGCTCGCAGAACAAAGCCAGGGCGACAACAGAGACCCGCAGGCGCGCCGAGGAGATCTTGGACTTCCTAGGTGTCGGGCAGGTGGCCGACAAGAGTGCCGAGCAGATCTCGGGAGGGCAGAAGCAGCGGGTCGCCATAGGCCGCGCTCTCATGAACTCTCCGGATATCCTGCTGGCCGACGAGCCGACCGGCAACCTGGACACCGAGAACTCGGCCCTGGTGTACGACCTGTTTCGTCGCATCCACAACGAGATGGGGACGACGTTCGTCATCGTCACGCATGACCGCGCCATCGCGCAGCAAACGGACCGCATCATAGAGGTCAGAGACGGGCTGATATCCCAGGACGTGCGTAACGACTACCTAGCGGTGCCCTAGGCCCTAGCGGCGCGTAAGTCCAGCGCCACACCGGGCCCGGGGCCGGGGTGCGGCCGCCCTCCGTTTCAGCAGCGGTTCACCGCCGGCGAAGACGGTCGATGATGAGAGTGATGATCCACACCAGGAACAGAGCAAGGGCGATCCAGAACAGCCACTTGACCACGAAGCCAAGGCCGAAGACGATTATCACCACGATGATGAACAGGATCAGAAGCCAGTTCACAAGGGTCTCCTTTGTCTCTTTGGCGGGCCCTGTTCTCACTCGCCAGAGCCCTGATGCAGTCTGTACCTGTGATCACCGAAGGCCAAACCATCGGGAGGCTCGTGGGCGCCATAAGGTTTGGACAGGCGCCGCTGGAAGGTATATCCCGGACAACCACATGAGAGGAGCTTCCTATGTCCATAGCGCGTATCACCGAGGTGAAGTCGTCATCGACAGTGAGCTTCGACGATGCCATCAGGGCAGGCGTCGCCCGCGCCCACAAGACACTGAAGAACGTCAAGTCCGCCTGGATCTGGAACCAGGAGGTGTCGGTGGATGACGAAGGCAATATAACGGAGTATCGCGTCCACATGAAGGTCACCTTCGTCCTGGAAGACTGATCATCCACCCTGCAGGATGAACCCGCGATGAGAGTCCCGTCACTCCGAGGGCCGGAGTGGCGGGACTCTCGTGATTGCCTATAATGGAGTGCATGCGGGGCACGCCTACGCCCCCCACCTATGGAGTCGTGATGCGCAAGAAGATCCTGACCGAGCAGCACGACCGACTCCTGGCAGATGAACGGAGCCTGCTGGGCGAACTCCAGATGACGCTCGCCCGGCACGAGGCCGATAACGAGGATCAGAAGGTCCTGGAGCGCTCGGTCCGCCAGTTGGACGAGATGTTCCTGTTGGTGGTCGCGGGCGAGTTCAACTCGGGCAAGAGCGCCTTCATCAATGCTCTGCTGGGCGACCGGCTGCTCGAGGAGGGCGTGACGCCCACCACCACCTGCATCCATACGATCGCATATGGACCGCATGTGGCCCGCGAGGTGGACGGGGAGGGCATCCAGAACGTCAAGGCCCCCATAGAGTTGCTGCGGGAGGTCGAGATAGTCGACACACCGGGCACCAACGCCCTCGACCGTGAGCACGAGGCCATCACGCAGCGGTTCATACCGCGTTCTGACCTGGTGCTGTTCGTCACCTCGGCCGACCGGGCCTTCACCGAGAGCGAACGGTCGTTCATCGAGAAGATCCGGAGCTGGGGCAAGAAGCTCGTGTTCGTAGTCAACAAAGCCGACCTCCTGCGCAGCGACGATGAACGGCTGGAGATCGAGCGTTTCGTCACCGAGAACGCCGAGCGGCTCCTGGGATTCTCCCCCGACGTCTTCTCCGTCTCGGCGCGGATGGCGTTGGAAGCCCGACTCGCCGGTCAAAGCGACGGCCCTCTCATGAAAGAGAGCCGCTTCCCGGCCCTGCAGCAGTACCTGATCGAGACCCTCGATCAGAAGGAGCGCGTCCGGCTGAAGCTGCTCAACCCCCTGGGAGTAGGTCTCAGCCTCGCCGACAAGTACCGCAGCGCCACTCAAGAGCGATTGGACATCCTGGCCGACGACATCTCGGCTCTCGACAGCATCGAGCACCAGCTGGACCACTACCGCGAAGACCTTAGCCACGAGTTCTCGTTCCGGCTCACCGACGTGGACGGTGTGCTTCACGCTATGGAGAAGCGCGGCCACGAGTTCCTGGACGATACCGTGCGGATCGGCCGCATCTTCGACCTCATCAAGAAGACTCGGGTCAAAGAGGAGTTTGAACGCAAGGTGGTCGCGGACGCTCCGGCGCAAATCGAAGAGAAGGTCGACGCCATAATCGACTGGATGGTGAGCTCGGAGCTTCGCCAGTGGCAGACGCTCAATCAGTACCTTGCCGAGCGACGGACCCACCACGCCGGGCGGGTGATCGGCAATCTTGGGAGCTTCGACAACGACCGCAGACAGCTCCTGGACACGATAGGCCGGGCCGCCCAGAAGACGGCCGACACGTACGAGCCCGACGTGGAAGCCGCCCGGCTGGCCGACTCCGTGCAGAACGCGGTGGCAGGTCTTGCGGTCGTCGAAGTGGGAGCGGTCAGTCTGGGCGCGACGGTGGCCATCCTGGCCTCGACCACGCTGGTGGATGTCACGGGCATCCTTGCGGCCGGCTTCGTGGCAGCCATGGGTCTTTTCATCCTCCCGGCCCGGCGGGCGAGGGCCAAGACCCAGCTCAGCAAGAGCATCTCCGAGTTGGACTCCAGACTCAGGGAGGCGCTCGGGGAACAGTTCGACCACGAGAGTGAGCGCAGTCTGCTTCGCATCCGCGAGGCGGTGGCTCCCTACACTCGTTTCGTGCGCGCCGAACGCGACAGGTTCTCGGACATGCGCGATCAGATCGATGACGTGAAAGGCAAGATGCAGGAGCTGCGGCAGCGTCTTGAAGCGCTCTAACAGCCGCGGAGCCGCGGGAAGGCCGGTGCCAGCCAACACGACAGGAGGTCGGGGCCATGAGTTCCAAGACTGACTATACGGCTGAAGAATGGACCAAGCTGGTTCGGGCGCCGCTCCTTGCGGGGCTGGCCCTGACTCTCGCCGATCCGGGCGGCCCCATAGAGGCGGCCAAAGAGGCCTTGGCCACAATGAGGATCATGACCGCCCCCGAGAGCGCGGCGGAGTTGCTCGCGGCGGTCGCACAAGAAGCCAAGACCATGATGGAGGCGCGCAGGAATCCTCTGGACGACTTCAAGCCCGACCCGTCCAAGGTCGGGGAGCAGGTCTTGGATGAGATGCGCATGGTGGGCGGCATACTCGCGGCCAAGGCCACCCCGCTGGAGGCTGAGGCCTTCAGATCGTGGCTCATGAGGGCGGCTCAGTCTGCCGCGGACGCCGCCAAGGAGGGTGGCTTCCTGGGGTTCGGAGCGGTACGGGTGAGCGAGGGCGAGCAGCAGATGCTCGACCAACTGCGGGCTGCTCTGGGAGGCTCCCCGGAGGACGCCGGTAGCTAGGCGGCCGGCCCTCCCCTGGGGAGATGCCGCTCCTCCCGGATGAGCAACATGGCGACGGTGGCGGCGGCGGCGAATCCCAGCGAGATCCAGAAGGCCAGCCGGTAGTCGCCGGTGTTGTCGAAGATGATGCCGGCCAGGTACGCCCACAATCCTCCTCCGACCATGTGCACGGTGGTGATGAACCCCGAGATGAAGCCGATATGGGTGACTCCGTACAGCGTGCGGACGAGCATGGGGGTGAGCGGAGCGGTGACGAGCAACGTGAAGCCAAAGCTCACCGAGAAGACCCAGAAGGGGACTATCCCCTGGTACTTGAGAAGGATGGCGAACACCACCACCCGGAGGGCGAAGGTGACGGCGATGGGGATCTTGTACCCGATGGCGTCGGAGGCAGGCCCGGCGACAAGGATCCCGGCCAGGCTGATGAGACTCAGCCAGGCGAACATGCTGGCCGCGACCGACGTAGAGATGCCGTAGTCGGTGACCATGGGCACCAGATGGGTGGAGACGAAGTAGTCCCCGCTGCCGCACACGAACATGACAAAGGTATAGAGCCACAATGCGCGCGTGCGCATCGCTTCTAGGAGGGTCAGGTCCCGGGGGCCGGCGGCTACCGCCGTCGCCGTCGAGGCAGCGCCCGCTTCGATAGAGAGCTTGGCAGCCGCTCCTGCCTGGCGGGGCTCCGTGGCCGTTCCATCTCCGCCGTTCGCCCCATAGGGCTTCAGGCCGAGTTGCCCCGGATCGCCGCGGATGACGGTGAACGTGAGCACCAGGCCGACCACGCCACAGAGCCCGGCGATCCAGAGGCTTGTGACGCGCCAGCCGGAGCCATCGATGAGGTCGGAGAACACGGGTATGAGGAGGAACTGGCCGAGGCAGTTGCCGGCCAGCGCCAAGCTTGCAGCCAACCCTTTCCACCTGTCGAACCACCGGCCCATGAGCGAGCCGAAGAGGGGGACGGTGGTCCCCCCGAGCCCGGCGGCGGCGATCACTCCGTAGTAGAGCAGGAACTGCCACAACGAATCCATGGTCGCCATGAGCGCGAACCCCGCGGCGAACAGGACGGTCGAACACGCGATGACCCACTTGGGACCGAAGCGGTCGTACAGCCGGCCCGTGACGATGATCGACACCGCGTACACGGCCATGTTGACGAAGATGGCCGAGGATATCGAGGTACGGCTCCAACCGAAGTCGGCGCCCATGGGCTTGATCATGACGCCGATCATCGCGCTTCCCGACCCGGTGAGGAAAAGGATGGCGAACGACGCGGCGACTACGTACCATCCGTAGAACAGCCGGTGTGTGCGGTTGTGACGTCTTCTGAACGTGGGCATGCGTGAACTATACGTGTCCGTGCCCACAGATGTCCAAGCAGCCGTGCCCGAGGCCGTCCTCTTCCAGGCTGCTGCCTACCCCATGCCGGCTACTCCATGAAAGGCATGACCACGCCCTTGATGTAGCCGGGCTTCCTGTCCAGGTTGTCCTCGAAGGCTTGGCCGATGTCCTCCAGCCTGTACCTATGTGTGACCAGCCTGTCCATCGGGTAGATGCCCTTCCCCAGCGCCCACATGGCGCGCTCCAGCTCGCTCCGGTAGTCGGTGGACATGCCGATCCCCTGAGGACTGTAGATGATGGGGCACTTGATCCAGTTGAACAGCTCATAGGTATCCGGCGCTTGGTGCCAGCCCACAAGGATGACCTTGGCCCGGTTGGTCTTGATCACGTCGCCGGTCATCTTGATGCCTACCGGGTGGCCGACCACCTCGATGGCTACGTCGACGCCCCGGCCCCCGGTGATCTTCATAACCTCCTCCACCACGTCCACCCTAGAGGGGTTGAGCGTGATGGTGGCTCCCAGCTCCTGGGCCAGCGCGAGGCGGCTGTCGTCGAGATCGGCGACGATGTAGTCGCGCAGCTTCGGGGAGGAGACCCCGGCGATGATCCCCAGGCCCATGAAGCCCGCGCCTATCTGAAAGACGTAGTCCCCGGACTCAGGTGTGGCCGTCCGCGCGATGGACATGCAGCTCATCAAAGGCTCGCCCAGGGCATGTTCGAAGGGAATCCCGCCCGGGATCTTCTCGATGATGTAGGGGTGGCCGCGGTGGGCGGCGAAATGACTCGGGTCGACGGCCACGTACTCAGAGTAGGCGTCGTCGGCGAAATAGCCGGTGATCCTGTCGCCCACCTCGAAGCCCTTGACCAGCCTGCCGACCTCCACCACAGTCCCCGCCGGCTCATGCCCGGCGCGGCGGGGGAAGGGATTGGCCCTCTTCATCTCCTCGCTGTAGGAGTCCTTGTAGGCGGTCATGTCGCTCGAGCAGACCCCGCAGGCTTCGATCCTCACCAGTATCTCGTTCTCGGATATCTCCGGGATCGGGATGTCACATATCTCGTACTTGCGGGGCGCCACAACAAACGCTGCTCTCATCTCTGCTGCTCTCCTTCGAGTGTGTGACGCACCTTGCTTGATGCAGTCTGTGGGACGCAGTGCGCCGGCGATTACAGGCACGCAGGGATGATAGCGCCCACGGTTCGGGTGCGGGGATTCGACTCAGTGCGCACGGCCCGGCTGGGCGCCGCGCACAAGACCCGAGTCAGAGACCCTCGGGTGCTTCGTAAAGAATGTCGCGAAGCCGCTCGAGCTCGTGATCGGGGAACTCCTCGGGCCAGAGCGCAACCGACATTGCGACCCTGTTGACAATCTCGCTCGTCCTGTCGCAATGGTCTAGATCACAACCCTCCAGCGACTGCAGGAGATAGAGGAGCTGCTGGTGTTGACTCGCGGGGATCTGCCGGCGATCAACGAGATCAGTCAGCTTCGCCAGGGCTATCTTGACCGGTGAGGAGTCCTCCATCTCTGCTCCTCGACCGATCACCAGGTGGCGGGCGACGAGCAGGGCCAGAGTCTCTCGGGGGGTGTCGACAGACTGCATCAGTGCGTCTGAACTACTGTCCATGCGCTTGCCTCCTTCTTCATGCCGGGATGCGCCGCAAAGCGAGTTAACAGAGCCGGACCGGCCGACTAGCTTGAATCACTGAAACGAGCATCAACACGATGGGCCCCGATCATGAGCCCCGGCGCCGGGAGGAGAAGCAGTTGGACGAAGAGCGGTGCGACGAGTGGGATCCGCCCGGCCCGCCGTCCAGGATGACGCGCCACATCATAGTGTAGCGCCAGGTGCGGCCGGGCATACGGCTGTCGGGCTCTTCAAGTCGGGGCTCCAACCAACCGATATACACTCGAAGGGCAATCCGGTTGCCGTGGGAGAGAGGAAGAGTGGTGGAAACGCCGTGGGCCGCTTGGATGGTGGTGGCCGTGGCTGTTCTCGGCATGGCCGCCATCGTCTCCTGGGTCTATTCCGTGTTCTCCTGGCGACACCGTGCGATAGGCAGCAGGTGCTTCTCCCTGCTCATGGCCTCCGTGGGGCTGTGGTGCTTCCTCTACTCGCTCGAGATCGTGCTCCCCGGATTGGCCACGAAGATCGCCATGGCCAAAGTACAGTACGTGGCCATAGTCTCGGTGCCGGTGCTCTGGTTCGTCTTCGCCCTCCGATACACCGGCCAAGAACGCTGGGTGAGCGGCCGGCGCGCGTGGTTCTACGCGATCATCCCGGCGCTGACCCTTGTCCTCGTGGCTTCGACCGAGTTGCATGGTCTGATGTGGAGCAGCATCGAGTCTCACCCGGCCGGTTCTCTTGGCGGCATCCGTGTGGGTCACGGTTTCTTCTTCTGGATACACTCTGTCTACTCGTACACACTCGTTGTCATCGGCGCGGTCGTCCTTGTGTGGGCCGCGACGAGCCTGCCCCGCGTCCACCGTACCCAAGCGAGTCTCATCGTGCTGGGGGCCGTCGTGCCTCTGGTGGCCAACCTCGCCTATCTCTCGGGAGCTCTATCGGCTGAGTCGATAGATATCACCCCGTTCGGGTTCTTCCTGAGCGGTCTATCGATCGCCATAGCCATGTCCCGCTTCCGTCTGTTCGATCTGTCCCTGGGCATCAGGACCAGGGCCAAGAACACCCTCGTCGAGGCCATGTCCGATGGGGTGGTGGTCCTGGACGAAGAAGACCGCGTGATGGATGTCAATCCGGCGGCCGCCTCGATCCTCGGGGGTCTCTTCACGCCGCTGTTGGGGGCCGATCTGGGCGGCTTTCTGCGCGACCATGGCGGATCCTCCAGGTCGGCTGGAGGCCGAACGGCTCGTGGGGAGTTCACCACCGAGCGGGAGGACGGCGTCCATGTCTTCGATTTCCTGGTCTCGCTGATCGGCGCAGCCGACCGGCCCCGGCCCGGCCACCTGGTGGTGCTGCGCGATATCACTGAGAGGCGCAGGGCCGAAGAGGCGGTTCTTGAGAGCGAGCGCCGCTATCGCGATCTCGTGAATAATGCGCGAGACGTCATCTTCACCGTCGACCTCAGAGGCCGGTTCACCAGTCTGAATCCGGCGGTCGAGGCCGTGACCGGGTACTCACCCGAGGAACTCATCGGACTCCCTCTCGGCGATCTGGCGGGCGCAGAACTCCCGGTGACCGCTTTCCACCCTCTTGTGAACGGAGATCAGGAACGTCGTGAGGTGATGGTGCGCCACAAGGACGGCCGCAGCATCGCGTTGGAGGTCAGTATCCGCGCGGTCCACCGCAACGGCAGGGTCGTGGCGTACGAGTGCATCGCTCGGGATATCACCGAGACTCGTGCGTGGGAAGATGCCCTCAGATTCCAGGCCCTGCACGACAGCGTCACCAGCCTGCCCAACCGAACGCGCCTGCGCGATCGTCTGCAGGAGCTCGTGTCATCGTCCGAGGCGTCGCCCGCGCCTCATGCACTCTTCATCCTGGATCTCGACCGGTTCAAAGAGGTCAACGACAGCATGGGCCACCACTGCGGCGACGTGGTGCTCGAACTGGTGGCCGCCAGGATGCGTCGGTCGCTCCGCTCGGCTGATCTCCTGGCCCGTCTGGGTGGCGACGAGTTCGCCGTGGTGGTGCCGGTGGAGGACGCCGACGACGCATGCCGGGTCGCCCTCCGGATCCTCCAAGTGTTCAAGGAATCCTTCGAGGTGGAGGGACGGAGCATCGGACTGTCGGCCAGCGTCGGCATCGCCCTCTACCCCGAACACGGAACCACCGTGGAAAGCCTTCTGAGGTTCGGTGATATCGCCATGTATGCAGCCAAAAGGGCCGGCGGCGGCCGCTATGCCCTCTACGAGAGGGAAGGCGATCGTCACACGCCCGGTCGCCTGGAACTGCAGGCCGATCTGCGTCCGGCATTCGAGCGGGGCGAGTTCACACTCTACTATCAACCCCAGGTCCGTCTCGACAGCGACCAGGTGGTCGGAGTGGAGGCCCTAGTGCGCTGGAATCATCCGCGCCGAGGCCTCATCGTAGCCGGCGAGTTCGCTGACCTGATCGAGCAGGAGGGGCTGAGCGACCGCCTCACCACATGGGTGTTGGGCCGCGTCCTTGCCCAGAGCGCGTCGTGGCTTTCGAGTGGCGTCAGGGTCCGTATGTCCATCAACCTGTCCGCCCGCGATCTCGACGACCCGGATCTACCCGGGCGGATCGGGGACATGGTCCGCCTGCACGGAGTAGACCCAAGCCTGCTGATGGTCGAGCTCACCGAGACCAGCACGATGCTCGACCCCGAGAGGAGCATTGAGGCGTTGAGGGCTATACGCGACCGGGGAGTCAGTGTGGCCATCGACGACTTCGGCGTGGGCCACTCGGCGCTTTCGTACGTCAAGAGTCTGCCGGTCGACGAAGTGAAGATCGCCAAGTCCTTCGTGCTGCCCATGGCCACGGACAAACAGGATGCGGCGATTGTCCGCGCCACCATCGGATTGGCTCACGAACTCGGACTGAGAGTAGTGGCCGAGGGAATCGAAGACATCGCCACCAAGACCCTGTTGGTCGCCTATGACTGTGACATCGGCCAGGGATACCTGTTGGGCCGGCCTGCGCCGTCCGACTCTACGTCGAGCTTGCTGCGCCTCTCGCGCGAGGTCTCGGTCCCCGGTCTCTGAGCGCCATTGAGCTTGGGGGAGGTCCGCTCCTGGAGCGCGGCGGGAGCCCCGGCAGCCTGAGGCTGCCGGGGCTCCCGGCTCATACAGACAGGCGAGCCCGTGTTGACCGGCTCATCCCTTCGGCCAGCTGTTCTTCTGGAAGTCCTCGTAGTGATCCAGATCGTGGTCGACCGGGACGTCCGGGTTAAAGACGGTGAGATCGAACATGCGCATGTTCTCCTGCGTGGCAGGCATCTCCTCGAAGACCGGGAACCGCAGGATGGAGCTGCCGCTATCACCGGTGGTGCGCCATTCGATGGGCGCGCCTGTCGCTTCGTCGATCACGTACGCTTCGGAACCGTCATCGGAAGCGATCTCGATGCCGGCGCGTCCGTCGACAGCGACCTCGCCCTTCACCTGTGCCCTACCGGACTCCAGGAAACGCGTCGCTGTGCGCCGGAAGTCCTCGAACACCCTTTTGTCCCAGGCGCCTGCCGTGTTCACGACATCGTAGATGACACCGCCGGCCCTGCTGTAGAGCTGGATGCGGTCGTCCTTGATGACGGAGTCGATGACCGAGCCGTCGGGCTGCGTCTGGATCGAGCGCAGGGCGCAGGGCTCGGAGGTGGTCTCCCACGATTCCCAGCGCCACTCCACCGTTGTGCCGTTACCGGTATCCTGCGTTTCTACCATGACCACATGCACGATGGCCTCCGCCCTCTCGGCCAGAGCGGCAACCGCTCTGCCCACGATGGAGGGGCCGCCGGCTCCGAACACGTTGATCACACTGAGGGCCGCGAACACCGCGAGCCCGGCGCCGGCCACAGCGCCGAACCGCCACGCGACTCGCTTGCGCCGTGCAGACCGCCGCACGTCGCACGTCGCGGCCGCGGCCAGTTTGGTCTCGAATCTGCGGAGACTCTCGGGGAGTTCAGTCATAGTCCCTCCTTTGCCTGCAGAGCTGTGCTCATGCGGCGCAGACCGCGCGACACCCGTAGACGGGCAGCCGCCGGCCGTATGGTCAGTCGTCTCGCGACCTCGTCGTACGGAAGCTCTTCCAAGACCCGCAGCTCGACCGCTTCCCGCTCGTGCCTGGGAAGGCCGCTGAGTGCACCATCGAGCGTCTCATCCGGCGACAGTGCCTGCTCGATGGACGCCAGCCCGGCATCCTCGACGAAATCGAGCGGTAATCCCAGCTTCCGCCGGGCGCTGGTCTCCGCACACGCATGCCGCTCGGAGTCACGCAGAAGATTCCGCGCGATCCCCAGCAGCCACGGCAAGGCCGAGCCGTCGCGGTCGTCATAGAAGCGGCGGCGGCCGACCCACGCCTGAGCGAAGGTTTCGGCGGTGAGATCCACGGCGAACCGGGACGAACGCCGGGCCAGCCAGTCGTGCACGTCGGCCACGTGGCGGCGGTAGATCTCCGCGAACGCGTCCGCGTCGTTCTTGGCGCGACGCATCAACTCCGCGTCGCTCGATGGGGGCTCCGGCTGACTAGTCCCCGCCTCGGGTCCATCTGGTGGGTGCTCCCTCATGCTCCTCCTTTCGGTGGGTGTCCCTACCCACTTATGGAGGAAGGGGGTGCAAGTGTATCCGACAGAGCATGGCGGGACGTTCGAACCCCGCGGCTCCGGTCACGAACTACTCTTACTCATCGGCTCCACGAGGCCGTGCGTCGGCAGGCAGCACGCAGGCAGTACAATGCTCTCATAGGTCGACGCGCCGGGATACCCGGGAAGGAAGCGGAGAGGGAGCGCCCAAGCATGTCATACGAGCATCTGTTCACGCCTCTGAGCCTTAGTCGTCACACCATGAAGAACCGCATCATGTGCGCCCCCATGGTCTTCGGCGCCGTCGTCCAGTACCCGGGTTTGGCGCCCCGGGCCTACCGCAAGGTGGAAGCGGCCGCCAAGGGAGGGGCGGCCAAGGTGAGTGTGGGAGAGACCAGCGTGAACTCCGAGGACGCCGAACGTATGCCGTTCGACCCCATCGACTTCGCCGTTCCCGCCGGTAAGCACTTCGATCAGATCAGCCACTATGCCGAGGTGATCAAGAAGCACGGAGCCATCGCGCTCATCGAGCTGTTCCACGCCGGCGGGGAGAAGACCCCCCTGCCCGGCCAGCCGGACCCCTGGGGCCCCAGCGCCTATACCCGCGGGGACGGGCAGCAGATCGAAGCCATGGACCAGACCAGGATGGACAAGGTCTGCCGGGACTTCGCGAGAGCGACCGTGTACATGCGCGCAGCGGGTTTCGACGGGGTGCTGGTCCATGCGGGGCACGGCTGGCTGTTCTCCCAGTTCCTCTCACCTCTGTGGAACAAGCGCACCGACGATTACGGCGGCAGTCTCGAGAACCGGGCGCGCTTTCCCCGAGCGGTGTTCCAGGCCATGCGGGAAGCCGTCGGCCCCGACTTCCTTCTGGAGGCCCGCGTCGGCGGACGCGACGGCGTGCCCGGCGGAATAGAGGCGGACGAGGTGGGGGAGTTCGTCCACATGCTGGAGGGCATCGTCGACAGCGTGCACGTCTCCGTCGGCCTCTACAACGATCCGGTCGTCACCAATCAGTTCTCGTCCATGTTTGCTCCTCACGCCTGTAACGCCGACCTCGCGGCCACCGTCAAGCGGCACACCAGCATGCCGGTAGGTGTCGTGGGGGGCATCAACTCACCCGAACTGGCCGAGAAGATCTTGGCCGAGGGGGAGGCCGACTACGTCGTATTGGGCCGGCAGATGATCGCCGATCCCGAACTCCCCAACAAAGCCCTGGCCGGGCGGGAGCGTGAGATCAGGCGCTGTATCCGCTGCTACAAGTGCTTCCCGGGCAGCCCGGAAGCCGGTTACGTTCCGCCGGACGACGATGAGCCGATGATCCAGAAGGTGGGCGACTGCACCATCAACCCCAAGGCCAATCTGAGGGTGCCGGTGGAGGACATGCCGCGGCCCGCTGCTTCGCGGAAGGTGTTGGTGATAGGAGGAGGGCCCGCCGGGATGCAGGCCGCCATCACGGCTGCCGATCGTGGCCACCGGGTGACTCTCGTGGAGCGCGCAGCGCGGCTGGGCGGCATCATCAAGTTCACAGACGCCGACGTGGACAAGCAGGATCTACGGGGCTTCAAGGACCTTCTCGTCTACGAGGTCGGGTTGAGGGGCGTCGACGTGCGGCTGAACACCAACGCGACGGCGGCGACCATCGCGGTAGAGGAGCCGGACGTGGTGATTCTCGCGCTCGGCTCGCAGGCCCTTGTGCCCCCCATCAAGGGGATCGAAACGGCCGTACCCGCGCTTGCCGTCTACGAGGAAGGCGTCCTTCTCGGCCGGCGGATCGTGATGGTCGGCGGTGGCCTGGTCGGTTGCGAAACCGGGCTGCACCTGGCGAAGACCGGTCATGAGGTGACTGTGGTGGAGATGCTCGACCGGGCGGCCGACGAGTCGTTCGGCATGTACCGGGAGGCGCTCCTGCTGGAGATGGAGAGGGTCGGCGTCAGACTGCTGACCGGCAGAACGTGCCTGGAGATGGCCCGGACCGGGGTCCGCGTGGAGGGCAGGGACGCGACCGTCCGGTGGCTCGAGGCGGATACGGTGGTGTACGCGCTCGGCATGCGGCCGAACGACACATCCGGTCTGAAGGAGTCGCTTGGAACCATACCCTGCGACGAGATCGGCGACTGTGTCCGCCCAGCCAAGGTGGACGCCGCCGTCAAGGAAGGGTTCCTTGCCGCGATGAGCGTCCTCTAGGACCCAGTCCGTGCCGGCCCCCAGGGCCGGCCGTGCCGCCGCCGAAAATCACAGCTAGATTTTGCGCCATGCCTGGTGCTACGCTTGCCCTGCCTGCATTGGGCATTCTCGCGGGGCATCGCAGTACTCACCGGCCTCGCTCACGGGTGCCCGCGTCAGGGGGGAACCCGTAGGGTCAGTCAGACCGGCCGTGAAGGAGGGAGCCACGTGGCTACTGTCGATAAACGCTCGGTGAAGGTGGACGTCGGCCAACACGGGCTCAAGCAGCACGATCTCCGTGTCTCGACGGTCGTCTTCATGATCTTCTCCCTGGTGGCCGCGGGTGCCTACGGCATCGAGGAGATGATCCCCGAGTCAGGCGCAGGTCTGACGCTGGTCATGCTCATGGTGCTTCCGTTCTTATGGGGATTGCCGTTCGGCCTCGTGGCTTCGGAACTCGGCTCCGCCAGGCCCCAGGAGGGCGGTTACTACAAGTGGGTGCAGGAAGCGCTGGGCGAGTTCTGGGGCTTTCAGGCCGGCTGGTGGAGGACCATCTCCGTCTATATCGACAATACCCTCTACGTGATCCTCGCAGGCGGTTATCTCGCGTCTCAGTGGGATCTGAACGGATACGAGCAGTTCGCGATCAAAGCGGCCATGATCATCATCTTCACGTACATCAATATCCGCGGCGTCAAAGACGTGGGCATCATAACCACGATCCTTTCCATCCTCGTCATCGTCGCGTTCGCCATCGTCGCAATCGCCGGTTTTATGAACTGGAGCGGGAACCCGTTCGAGCCCTTCACCTCGCATGGTGAGATCATGGGTGTGACGGGTATCGGCTTCGGCGAGTGGATCATGTTCATCGGCGCGGGCTTGGCCATCGGCATGTGGATGTATTCCGGCTATGAATCCATGTCCACCGTAGCCGGAGAGCTCAAGAACCCGCAGGTCATCCCCAAGGCCACCCTCCTCACCATCCCCTTGATCATGGCCGTCTACATACTTCCGACCATGGCCGGCCTTGCCTCGATAGGTTCATGGGAGGAATGGGGCACGACCGCTGAGAGCGTCGGGTATTCGACTGTGGTCACTACATTCTGGGGGGCCGGATTCGGCATCTTCTTCGTGATCATCGCCGTATTGGCCCAGTGTTCGATCTACAACACATACATCGCGTCGGGGTCACGAGGGTTCTTCGCCTTAGCCGACGACCACCTGGCGCCGCCGGTCCTCGTCAAGGTCGACAAGAAGCACGGAGTGCCGTATGTCGCCGTCCTATCCGTGGCGATCGTCAACCTGATCCTGTGCAACTTCGCCTTCACCACGGTCGTCATCGTGGATGTCTTCCTGCTCGTCTCGTCATACATCATGGTCTACATCTCAGCGATGATCCTCAGGAAGAGGCTTCCCGATGAGGCGTACAAGTTCAAGATCAGGGGAGGCTATCCGTTCCTGGTCTTGCTCTGCGTCATACCCATCATCATCGGAGTGGCGTCGTTCTTCGTCAACGGCACCGACTACTTCATAGGCGGACTGCTCGGCATCCTGACGGGACCGGTCGTGTACGTGTTCTGGAAGAGAAGATACGGCGGCCTCGCCAAGAAGGACCCGGTGCACTACCCGCTCAATCCTCGGACGCGTCTTGGTATCGGCGACCTCAGGAAGATGGCCGGAGTCTTCTTCGGTTTCGCGGTGGCGGGCTTCCTGGCCATCCCGTGGTTGAGATGGTTCGAGGGAGACTGGGCGGAGGAGTACTACGCGGAGACCTACGGCGACTCGTATTTGTCCGGGTGGTTGGGCAACTTCGACAGCATGCTGACCACCATCCTTGTCATAGCGGCGGTCTTTCTGGCGATAGCCGTCGGTTGCGCCATCGCCGCCCTCAAGCTGGAGCCGAGGAAGGGTCAGGTGTTGCCGCCGCCGGCGGCCGATGGGGACGCGTGAGGCCTGACCGGGGTGGAGGTGGGCCTCGGCCCGCCTCCACCCCGATTTGTCGCTGGGGACGACCCCTAGTCGATGGTGAACAGCCTGTCGAAGGCCTGCTTGTAGGCGGCCGGGTCGTCGTGGGTTATCGCGTCGGGATGCTGGGCGACGAGATCGATCAGCTTGAGGTTCTCGTCGGTGGCCGGCAACTTCTCCAGAGTGATGTCCATGGTCAGCGCGCTCTGACCGTCCCCAGCCTGCCACTGCAGGGGCTCGCTGGTCTGGGCGTCGATGACGTACGTGCCCGGCGCGCCGGCCGCGCCGGGGGTCGTGCTCGTGATGCGTATGACCTCGCGGCCGTTCGGCAACGTGGCGTTCTCGATCCTGGCGTCCTTGGATTCCAAGAGATCTAGGGCATCCTTCTTGAACTTGAGAAAGATTGCCTCCATCTCAGCCTCAGCACGCGGGATCTGCCGGTCGGAGGCCGTCTGCCGGTCGACCTCGTAGATGGTGTTCGTCTCCGGGTCGTAGATGCGCTGAGTGCCCGAAGCGTCATACTGCCGCTCCGCAGGCGCCCTCCCGGGAAAGACGGTCTCGGCACAGCGCATGGCGGCCGGGGTGGAGGTCGACTGCCAGATCTCCGCCGACCACATGGTCGAGCTGTCACCGTTCTCGGTGCTGACCGCCTTGAAGTGCAGCACCGTGTTCTCCGGCACCGCGAGTGCGGCCCGGGCCTTCTCCACGATGGAGGGGCCGTTGGCGCCAAAGACATCCACCACGCTGAGGACGGCCAGGGCTATCGCCGCCACGGTCACGGCTGCCACTGCTCCCCGGACCAGGGGCCGGCGGAAGACCGGCCGGCGCTCGTTCTGTCGACGGATCTCGCTCATCAGGTGCTCCTTTCGCGAGCGCGCGCGGGAGGCAGGAAGGTCCCGGTCGCCCGGAAGGCGAAGATCGTCGTTCATGGTGTGACCTCCTGTCCCACGTGCGTTTCTGCGTTACCGGCTCTTTCATGTCCGGGCTCGCCGATGAGTTCCCGCAGGCGCCCCCGGCCGCGCGATAGCCGCGAGCGAACGGTTCCGACCGGGATGTCGAGCGCAGCAGCCGCCTCTTCGTAGGTGAGGCCGGCCCACACGCAGAGAGAAACGACATCCTGCTCGCGCTTGGGGAGCCGGGAAAAGGCGTGAACCACGCCGCGCATGATCCGTTCGTCCTCCAGCCGGTCAACAACATCGCCCTCGTGATCGAGCCCCTCCGCCGGCGCCGGCAGCCGCCTGAGCGCCGCTCGGTAGCGGAACTCCGCCCGCCGCCGGTTGCGGAGCACGTTGACCGCCACGCCCAGCAGGAACGGCAGCGCCGAGTCGTTGACGAGCGTGACGTCGCCGCGCCGTCGCCAGGCCTCCAGGAACACGATGGAGGTGAGGTCCTCCGCGGTGGCCCATTCGCCACAGCGACGGAAGAGGTAGTTGTAGACGGTGCGGGCGTGGCGCTGGAAGATCTCGCCGAAAGCGGCTGGGTCGCCGCCCACGCTCTCTTTCCAGAGATAGCGATCTATTTCTGTGCTCATGTTCGCATAGTGTCCGATGGGCGGGGTTGGTTCCCTACCACATTGCCCCCTCTTGCTCTCCCTTACGAGGCCACAGCCACCGGATGGTCTTGTTCGGTGGTGAGGGCGCCAGAGGCTGTCTGAATGACATGTGGACGTACGACCCCGCCCAGAACACATGGACCAGACTCAATGCGCAGGGTCTCTACCTGATCTTATCCACCATTCGGGATGATCGCCACGAAGGGGTACTCACCGAAGTCGACCAAGAGATCTTCAGGCCCCAACCACTCCTGCCACACGCCTGTCCGAAAATCGTAGGAAAGAAGGGCTGTGTGCTGGCCGCTCTCCCACAGGAGGCCTCCCTCCAGGGCGGCAAAGGCGACAGCGCCGTCGTCGCTGAGCGCCCGAGGGGCCGCCTTCATCCACGAGTTCTCCGCGAGTGGGCCTGAGGGTTCCCAGCGCCCCTGGTTGAGGCGGAACACCTGCCAGCCTCGGGGCTCATGCCGAGGCGACATCACCTCGATTGCGAGGGCATCCCCGAGAGAGTTGAAGGCTCCCCCCAAGGCGTACGCCGGGGCGGGTGCGAGCTCGAGCGTCTGCGTCGTCGTGCCGTCCCACACAAGGGGCTCAACGCCCTGGGGCTCCGTTGCGCTGCCGTTGACGGTACCGCTGCCGTGGACGGTTCCGCCGTCGCTGACGCTGATCACCCAGTCCATGCCGGGGATCGACTCCATGGCTCCTGTGACCGGGTCGTAGCGGTAAGTCTCGGACTTCCATCCGGCATAGTGGACGAGCAGCTTGGTTCCCGGCAGCCAATCGAGCGAATACAGTGTGAACTGGATCTCTGGATCATCGGCCGTGCGCTCCTTGACGAGGTCCTCGAGCGGCTGCTCCGTCGTCGCCTGCCCGCTTCGCATGTCCACGATGGTGACCCGCCAGGGAAGCCGGTCCCCGGTCGTTCCTTCGGGCAGATCCGGGGGCACCGAGGCCAAGGCGACGAAGTCGCCGTCTGAAGACAGGCAACGCAACTGGGTCCCCCCTTCGGCGTGGTACGAGACGCGGCCGACCTCCGCGCCGTCGCGGATGGAGCGGACGACGATCTCCGCTCCGTGGTCGACATAGGCTACGAATTGCTGGTTGCTGCTGACAGCCACTCCGTCGAAGAGCACCATCTCCTGGCTTTCGATCGTGGGGTCAGCACTCGCTCCAGGTCGCGTCTGCATCTCTTGACTCCAAGTGATGCCGCTGTGGTCCACTCCGTAGAGCGCATACCCGGTGCTGAGTACGAGCATCTCGATGCCGGACGGCCAACCCCGAATGGTCGAGTCGGCCGCTTCAGAGGCTTCTGTCGATGGCCACGAATAGGCCCATGGAGAGGTGGTCATCACCGGCTCGGTGGGTGAAGGAAGACTCCCCGCATCCAGCAGAGAGGCTGATCGCGACGACCGTGGCAAGACACACGCCGCACAGGCGTGCGGACCTCGACAAGGGTCTGTGAACCGCGCGCCGTATACGCCCTCCCAAACACGGTGGCACCTCCAGCCGATGGACGCGGGGGCATCTTTGCTCGGTTCCCTGGCCACAGACGCAATGAGATGTCGGGGCGGTCCAAGCCGTTGTTGTTCCCGTCAGCGCACCCTTGTATAGTGAATCAGCGGTGGGCATGAACGAGACCCGCTCGGACGCCAGGCGGGTACTTCGGGCACGCCCATGAGGGTGCGAATTCAAGAGTGAGGGGAGGTCTGTGAAGGATGAAACGTCACTACTACAGGCTATGTGTCTTGTTCGTCGCACTTGCGGTGCTTGCCGTGATGCCGGTCGCGTGCGGGGGCGACGATGAGACCACCACTACGGCCGGGCCTGCGACGACGGCCGGGCCTGCGACGACGGCCGGGCCCACCACCTCAGCGAGCCCGACCACCCAGGCCTCGACGGACACCACTCTCGGGGGCAAAGACAAGATCGTCATCGGCGCCGCCCGTCCGATCAGCGGGATTCTGAGTGTCTACGAAGAGAGCGCCCTAGGCCCCATATACAAGATGTGGGCGGAAGAGGTCAATGCGGAGGGAGGCATACACGTAGCGGAGTATGGCAAGAAGCTGCCCGTGGAGATGAAGGTCTACGACGATCAGAGCGACCTTGACATGTGTATGACTCTGCTCGAGAAGCTCATGGTCGAGGATAAGGTGGACTTCGTGCTCTCGCCGGCCAGCACCGCCTTCGTCTTCGCCGCGGCGAACGTCGCGAACAATCACGGCTACCTGTTGATAGCCGGAGAAGCCGGAGCCAAGAGTATTGAGAAGCTGCTCCCCGACTTCCCGATGTTCTTCGGCCTGCTCAGCTACTCCGACCACTACGACATGCCGGCGCTTTTCGAGATCTACCAGGAAGTCGGCGTCAAGACCGTGGCTATGATTTACGTCGAAGACCTGCACGGCTTGGAGTACTCCGAGGTCGTGAGAGCCGAGGCCGAGAAGGCCGGTATCGAACTCGTCTACGACGAGCAGGTCCCGATGGGCACTGCGGACTTCGCCCCGATCCTCAGGAAGATCCAGGCCACGAACGCAGACAGTCTCCTGGCCTGCTGCTATCCCGACCAGAACTTCCCCATGGTCGGTCAGATGATCCAGCTGGGCTACAGCCCGAAGATGCTGGTGCTGGGCCCCGGCGGGACCTTCGGGGTCTTCCCGGCCGCCATGGGCGGGGAGGGAGGCCTGGAGCAGGGCCATGCGGTCGTCGAGGGTGTCTGCGGCTACGGTGTATGGAGCAAGAACAGTTCTCCGGCTCTCGGCGAGCTGCATGACAAGCTGTTGGCGCGCGTGGGGTCGGAAGGGAACATGAACTACTACGGCTACGCTTACTTCGTGGCCGCGCTGGACATGCTCAAGCAGGCCATCGAGAAGGCCGGCACTTTGGACAACGCGAAGGTGGCAGAGGTGCTCAAGACCGAGCACTTCGAGACGGTGTTGGGAGACACCTGGTTCGACGGCCAACTCCTGGCGAAGGAGTGCTATGCGGGCCAGATCGGCCAGTGGCAGAACGGTGTCATCGAAGTGATCGATGTGGGCGAGAAGCGCACCGCAAGCCCAATCTATCCCAAGCCACCGTGGCCCGGTCAGTGAGCGGGTCGGCGGGTCGATGAACTGACGGCATCAGGGCAGAACCAAGCTGTCGCGTATTCGGTGCAGGCCGCCTGAGGGGCGCAGAACTTCGGAACAGCAGACCTCCGGGTCTGCGCCCCTCCGGGGCCTGTCGCCGCATGTGCCGCATGTTGACGTACTCGAATCGGAGCTGGAGAAGGGCCTAGAACGGACCCGAACTGGGATGGATGGAGAATGACAGCCCTCAGGGACATCGTGATCGCCGGTTTCCTGCTTGGAGGCATCTACGCCCTCGTGGCGGTGGGGATGAGCCTTCAGTACGGAGTGGCCCGCGTTCTCAATGTGGCCCACGGCGAGTTCATCATGGTGGGGGCGTTTCTCACTTTCTGGCTGTTCGTGAACGTCAAGCTGAGCCCCCTTCTCTCCATATTCGTCACGGGCCCGCTCATGTTCATCGTGGGTTTTGTTCTACACAAGACCATTTTCCGCCGCCTGATGAGGACTTCCCCGGATATGCGCGCGTTTGAGGGAAAGTCGCTTCTTGCTACGTTCGGGCTGCTGTACGTGGTCCAGAACATAGCCATTCTGCTCTGGGGTTCGGACGTTGAGGGCTACTCCTATCTGGTCACCTCGATAACCGCGGCGAGGATCCCCGTGAACCGCCTGGTCGCCCTGGCGTTCGTGGTGGTCCTGGCGGCCGCATTCTACCTGTTCCTGGCGCGGACCCGCATGGGCAAGGCCATCCGGGCGTCGGCCCAGGACCCGACTGTTGCAGGCCTGATGGGTGTGAAGATCGATAACGTGCTGGCCATCTGCTTCGGGCTGGGCCTGGCCATGGCGGCCATGGCGGGCAGCCTGATCAGCTTGGTGTACCAAAGCATCACTACCAGCATGGGTCTCGCGTACACCATATACGCCATGATCGTGGTAGTGCTGGGCGGTCTGGGCAGCATTACCGGATCCCTGGCCGGTGGGTTGATCCTGGGTTTTGTGTCGGCGGTCGTGACCTACTACAAGCCATCGCTCATCATGATCGCCTTCTACGCCATCTTCGTCGTGCTGCTGTTGGTAAGGCCCAAGGGCCTCATGGGCAAATAGATGAATATCCATTTCCTCAGATCCGCGTCCGCGAAGCACGCCTCCCTGGCGTCGCTGGCGGTCGTCTTCGTGTTCCTGGCCGTGCTGCCCTCGTGGTACGAGGGATACAGCATCACTCTTCTCACGGAGATCATGAAGTTCGTCATCCTGACGGTGGCCTGGGTCATGTTCTCGGGGCCGAGCGGTTACATGTCCCTGGCAACGGCCGCCTTCTACGGACTCGGCTTCTACATGGCGGCCGTGTTGAGCGGGACGATGCCCTTCTTGGTGCTCATCATCGCCGCCGGGGCGACCGGCTTCGTGGTCGCGCTGGTGGTGGGTGTGCTGACCCTTCGTCTGCGGGATACCTATTTCTGCATCCTCACCTTCGGCTTGGTGCTCCTTGTCGACCAGGTCATCCGCGAGGTGGAGCAGGTGCTCAGCGGCACGCGCGGCCGGTTCGTTGATACAGAGCCGACCGAGACCGTGTACTTCGCCATGTTCGGCGTCTGTGTCCTTACGATACTTGTGGCCTGGCTGCTCAAGCGTTCACGGCATGGGCTGGCGCTGGCGAGCATCGGCCAGAACGAGGAGGCCGCCGCGCACAGCGGGATCAACGTGGTTCGTACCAAGGTGCTCGTCTTCTCCCTGAGCGCGATCCTAATGGCCATGGCGGGGGCCGTGATAGCCACGCGCCGCTCGTATGTGGATCCTGGCGTCGCATTCAGTCTCAACCAGACCTTCCTGCCCGTCCTCATGGCCTTGTTCGGCGGCATGCACAACCTCGTCGGCCCGGTGATCGGCGCAGTGATCTTCACTTTCCTCAGGGAGCGGTTGCTGACCTCATTCCCGGAGGTGTTCATGCTCATCTTCGGAGCGGTGATGATCGTAGCGATCCTCTTTCTGCCGAACGGCATCGTGGGGCTGATCCAGCAGGTATGGCGCAGGATCAGGCAAGGGAAGAGAGGCGCGCGCTCACCTGCTTGAAGGTGGGGCTGCGAATCGGTTTTCGGGTCGGCCTAGCGCGACTGTCCCTTCCGGTATTTCAGCCAGGCTTCTGCGATGGACCAGGCGACGATCGCGAGGATGACGGCGGTCCACGCGGCTCTATTCGCCACAACATGGACTGGGTCCAACTCGGGGACCTCTAGCTCAAGCCTCTTCAGCCAGACCGGATTGACGATGGTCTGGGTCAGGATGGTCACCGCGGCGACGGCCCCGAATGCCGCATCCGCCACGGTCGAGGCGATCGTGAGTTCGAGGGTGTGGCGACCTCTGCGGTAGATCAGGGTATCGACTGCTATACCCGCGACCATCAAGACCAGGAGCGCGGGCAACCAGCCGTTCCAGAGGGCGGGATCGAGGAGCGGGATGGGCCCCTCGTCGTCGCTGAAGACCGAGCGGAAGTGCTGCGCCACGAGCAGAGAGATGAACACCGCGGTGAACGCCGCCGTGACGACGACTTCGCTCAGCTTGACCTGTCGGACCGGCACCTCGACCGGGAGGTCCTGGGCGGTCCAAGGTCGACCGGCGGGGCGGGGTGAACGGACCCCGTTCCATTCGAGTATCGCGAAGACCACGGTGACCCAGAAGCACACCCAGACCGCCGCCTGGATGGCCGATCCGATGGCGGTGCCAACGTCCCCGGCAGTGAAGCCTTGCGGGTCGAGGACGCGGGCGAGTATGCCCACCACCAAGACTATAGGAGCCACGATGGCCACCAGCATCACGAGCAGTCTGCGATAGTCGTCGTACAGATCAGGGCCGATCAGATAGCGGGGCCGGGGGGCGTACTCGCGCGCCAGTTTCACCGGGTCGCCGAGTGATTCGACCGCCTTGGCCGCGGCCTCATCGGCTCCCAGATGGCCGTACTCGCTCTCCATGATGTCGGCGATGATGGCGCGAAGCTCCTCCTGGACATCCCGGCGGGTCTTCTCCGGTAGGCGGTTGCCGACGGCGGCCACGTAGCGGTCGACGATGGTGCTCATGGTTCATCCTCCTCGGCCTGGACGGTGGACAGTAGGTCCAGCCCGGTTCGCAGACGTTCCCATTCCTCGAGAAGTCGCGCGGCGACTTCTCGTCCTGCTTCAGAGACCCGGTAGTACTTGCGAGGCCGGGCCTCGGCGGTCGTCCATTCGCTCGTCAGCAATCCCTGTTTCTCCAGCCGACGCAACAGCGGGTAGAGAGTGTTGCCCTCGACTGGGAAACCGCTCTTCTCCAGTATGGAAAGAAGCGAGTAGCCGTACTGCGGTTCTTCGAGCAACCTGAGACAGGCCAGTACGATCGTGCCGCGACGGATCTCCTGGATCTGCGCCGCAAGGATGTCATCAAGCAGTGCCATGCGCACACTATAGCGCGTGCAACATTACTGTGCAATACACGGTATAATGTGGAGGGAGTCGCACTTGCCTAGATCCTGCGGCGGGACGAAGGGAAGAACGGCCCGGGTGGCCGCGTCCGCGTGTGCTAGAGTCGGCCCATGAAGCTCGTCGAGACAGGAATCACTATGGTCGAACTGAGATCGATGGCGGAAGCCCGGTTCGGCGATCTGGTCAAGGCGGTGGTAGACGTCCGGAGAGGTGTCATGGCCGTCGACGCCGATCTCCATTCGGACGAGGAGGCGCTGCTCATCGAGCAGGGCTCCACGCAGGGCGACCTCTGGGGCATCAATCTGTATCCCGATCTCTCCACGGATGAGTGGATCGAGTTCGATTCCATGATCAACATCCGTCCCTCCCAAGGTAACCGTTCCCGCGGAGTGGATGATGCCGGTGTTCGTAGTCGCATACTCGACGTCGTCAGCGCGCTGGTGCGCCGATGAGCGCTCTTCACGCCGATCTCACCGATGCGAGGTGGCAGTCGCTCTCGTTGGTGGAGCAGCTTGCGAACGTGGGGAGCGAGGTCGAGCGGGCCATCAAATGGTCAGGTCGGGGCCGAGCCGACTTCAGCGCCAACGCCGTCTATCGCGGCTTGGAGCTCCTCGAGCTCACCATCGCCGATCCGCGTCACAGGCAACGTCTGAGGGAGCTCACTCGACTGCGGGAGGCGCTTCTCGACTACTTTCTCGGCGCGAACGAATTCGGCTCGTCCGACTCTGCCTGGCACAGATACTTCACGGCGTTCGGCACGGCAGCGGCGTTTGAGCGGCAACAGGCTCGCACGGGAGGAGCGCTCCGGACACCGCCGTCGGGCAGAGCTTAGGGCCGGGGTCGTCGGTATCGAAGAAAGAGAAGAGGCTGGTGACGCCCGTGAGTTGTTCCAAGGCCACGGCCCGTTGTGGATGGGCGAGACCGGCACAGCGCCGCCCGAGCTACCCGTGTTTCGGCTCGAGAAGGCGAGCGCCCCGCCGAAGCAGCAACCACGTCACGAGGCAGGCGGCCAATAACCCGGGCGTGTAGTAGATGAGCGGCAGGTGCTGGTCGGGCACCGGTGGGTGGGGGACGACCATAGCGAGCAGCCAGAGCACCGGCAGGCAGCTAGTCAGTAGCAGCAGGGCCGCCACGTTGTGGTGACCGCATTCCTCCGCACGGCTCCGTGAACGGCCGTGGCGGCCACGTGCATGAGGGGTGCGTAGATGAACACCGCACCCAGCAGCGGGCTGCCGTGTTCACCTTGCCAGCGCAGGCGTACGAGGACTGCCACATATGACGTCAAGCGGCCAGCACGCGGTCGGCAGAACTGGTGTGGACTCATCGCTTCGGGTGATCTCCCTGGGCTGCCGGTTCGATCGGGTCCGTCACCTGCCCCACGAAAAGAACTGTGCCGGTGGGGACGTGACGGATGAGGAAGAGGAAGGGCCGGTCGAACGTGATCTCCCCGGGTCCAAGGCCCCCCACCTGTACCACCATGGTTCCCGCAGCGGCCTCGATCCCCTTCTCGTCCACGGCGATCGCGCCCCCGTGGTAGACCTCGTCGACCCCGATGCCAGATGGGTCGCCAGCGTCGTCGCCGCCAGCCGCGCCGCCGCCGCCAACCGGCTCGTAGGCGCCCCTTAGGTCAGCCGCGTCGAAGAGGTCTACCATGCCCAGCGATTTCAGAGGCTCCTTCAGCTCGAGCGCGGTGTCGAACTTGAAGCGAGGCAGGTTGACCGCAATACAGTCGGGATGCGCGTCCCCGTGGGGCAGTCTGGAGAGCAGGCCCTGGAGACTCTCGGCCGTGGTGGCCGCAACCGCCTGGTCCAGCGATCCTTCTCTAGGCAGAAGAAAGACGGCGGAGATATCGCCCCGAGACGTGAGTCCCTCATCTCCCAGACAGGGGAGGTCGACGGCGGCCCAGGGGCCGTCCTCCGCGTATTCGTACGGCATGAAGTGTCTCATCATCGGCACGTCCACGGCGCTGCCGTCCTTGAGGTAGAACGGAGCCGGGCGGGTGTTCTCTGCCGGGAAGGAGTAGGTCCAGGCGGCCTTCAAATACGTGGCGTTCGCAAGTACGAGAGCCGTCCACTCTCCGGGCGGGGATTCGGGGGGAAGGATCTCGTCGATAAGGCCTTCCGTGGCCTCCTCGGTCCAGGCATTGATCATCCGCCGCGCCTCCTCGGTGTCGCCCGGCGCCTGGTGGACCGCGGCCCCGTAGTTGCGGGCGAGAAGGTCGAGGTAGTCCGCACGTATGCGGACTATCGCTCCAGGTCCCACGACCGGCGGGAAGACCCAGGCTGAGGCGGCGGTGGTCAGCTTCTCGGCGTCAGACCCAAGCAACTCCGTGTCGAGGGCGTTGAACGCTGAGTGAAGCTGCTCTTGGGGCATCTCGAGGTGGAGGACCTCCGCCATCTGGGCCTCGGTCCGGCTGCGGGCTCCGGCGTAGGTCATGGCCAGGGCAAGGGAGAGGCTGTAGGGGGAGAGGACGAGATTGCCAGCTCTGGTAGCGTCTGAGTTTCGCACCGCCTTGAACAGGTCGACGGCGAAAACGGTATTGCCGGCTACCAGGGCGGGGATGTGAGCCTCGGCCTCCGGAGAGGGCTCGAGGCGGCTCTGAGCGGAGGCCAGGGTGGCGGCGGTGTGACCAGCAACGCTCGCGCCGGTGGTGGTTTGGTCGGCGGACGATCGGACCTCAGAACCCTGTGATTCGCCCGCGCCGCAGCCCGAGACGACAAGGGCCACCAGCAGGGGTGTGAGGAGAGCGAGCAGTACCCTACGATGGAACGTCGGCTTCATCGGTCCCCTCCCCGATATCATCGTGGCCCGTCGGCTCATTGGACCCGGCAGTCGGCTCGGATGGTTCCCCGTAGGTCACAGGTCGGAGCACGCGCGCAGATGCCTTATCCCCTCACAAGCCTGGACCCGTCTCTAGCTGCTGCGGCCAGTCGTCCCCTTGAGCACCTCGGCCAATTCACGAGCCTTCTCGGTCGTGTACATGGAGAGAGCGAAGCGGACCTCGCGTCCATCCTCGTCTGGAGCAAAGAACGAGACGGCCAATCCCTTGGACATCCTGTCGATGCCGGCTTTGTAGGGGAACAGCACCACCCCGAACCCGCCCTTCGACCAACCTTTCCCGATGTCGACCTCCCGGATCGAACTGCGCGGGAACTCCACCGCCATGAAGCAGCCCTCCTCCTCGAAGAGCTCTCCCAGTCCCGGCCAGAGCCCCGCGCCGCCCATGGAGATCGCGAAACTCACGACAGCCGTGACCACCGCCACCACCAGCCAGCGCCAGTCCAGGTTGACGATGGCGGCAACCAGGAGCGGGATCACCAGGGCCAGGAGCACACCCTGGTCCCACACCCAAACCTGGTAGAGCCGGCGGGGCACTCGCGGGCCGGCCACGACCACCCGGTCTTCATAGACCGTCAGCCGGCTGCGTCCGGCGAACCGCGCCGCCATCCGATACGCCCATGCGTCGAACACCTGAGCGTCTCCCGGCACGGTCTTGACGAAAAGGCCCGATTCCACCGGGCTCCCCCTGCGCAGGGTGGCCTTCGCAGAGGCTCGCCGCGTAAACAAACGGACGATGGCAGAGGACATAGCGCCGACCGCTACGATGGCGATCACCAGACAGGTGATCCACTGCCACGACTGCATGTCAAACACGGAATCCCCCTCTCGATGGGCACGTTGCGGCAACTACCGCTGCAGCAGGTTCCACAGGAGCACGCAGACCTCGGCTCGGGTGGCCCGCTGCCAGAAGTCGTAGCTGGGCCCTATCCCGGGAAGCCCTTCCAGCAGCCCGGCGTGCATCGCCCTGCGCGCCCAGGGGTAGTGGTCGGCGGAGAATTGGCCGAAGGGCGGGGTGTAACCGGCCGGCGGCTCGGGCAGACCGGCCGACCGAGCCACCATGGTGATGAGCTGGGCCCGGGTGATGTTGGCATACGGGGAGAACTTGGTCGGGTCGCTCGTGCCCTGAGTGATCCCGGCGGCGGCGCACACGGCTACGTACTTGTCGGGATACAGCGGGTCGGTCTGGTCCAACCCGCCGGGCACATCGGTGAAGGGGGGCTGCTCGTTCCCGGTCACCGTTAGGGCGAGAGTCTTCACGATCATCTTGGCGAACTGCTGGCGCGTGACCAGCTTCTCCGGACCGACCGACCCGTCGTCGAACCCCCCGATGACGCGCAGGGAGGCGAGGTCGCGGACCTGGCGGTGGAACGGGTGAACAGGGGTGACGTCGGTGAAGTCGGGCTGGGCCTGCCCGAACAGCGCGCCGTGCACGATCCTTGCGCCCGACCCGGCGGAATCGGGACCCGGCACCTCCACGATGACGTACGGGGATCCGCCGGGCTCCAGAGTGTCTACGAACAGGCGCTCGGTCCCGTCGGGCATGCGCACCCATTCCATCCCCATGCCGGTCCGCTCGAAGGGCTTGGTGGCCAGTATCCGGGTGGTGGAGCCGGCCGGGTCGGTCAGCATGATGTCCACCGTATCCTGGTTATGGCGTTGGTAGGCGATCCAGTCTCCGCTCGGTGACCACCGCGGCGAGTAGGTGTTCATGTCGCCGACCCCGGCGATACGGACCGCGGGCAGCCTGGTTTCGGTGGCCGTGGCCGCGTCATACAGGTACATAGCGACGAGGTCGGGGTCGAAGCGGGTCCGAGGATAGCTGGCGAACACCACTTTCTTGCCGTCAGGCGACCAATCTCCGGCATCGACGTTCGCTATGGAGAAGAGCTCCACTCCGTCGACGACCCGCCGGACGTGTAGGTTGCTGGTGAGTCCACCTAGCGGATCCGGTTCCTCGGCTACGTAGAGAAACGTGGTGCCGTCGGGAGAGAGCCTGGGAAAGGTGTAGAAGTCGCCGGTGATGACGTGCGTGGTGGTCTTGCCGGGGTCGCTGAAGGTCTCACTCACGTAGGTCTTGAGCGGCCCTGCCGACGTGTGGACCGACCAGGAGAGCGCCGCGCCGCCCAGGGCGCGCGCGGGCATGATGGGAGTCCCCGTGTCGATGTACTCGAGAGCGGTCGATGTACCGGCGGCGGCGTCGTACTCCATGACTCGGTTGGCCGACACGTAGAGGAAGGTCGCTTCCGCGGGCTGCGAGGCGGTTGCGACCGCTGTCGACGTCGCGAAGACCGACGCGATTACCGCGATCAGAGCGAACGCGGCGATCGCCGAGCCCAGGGATCGTACGCTCATATGATCTCCCTCCCTTGCAGTCGTGACTTACGCGGCAGTCTCGAGGCGCCGCCGGCGTGACGTGTCACGGTGATACCCACCCGCCGCGGATCGCACGCCCGTCAGGGCAGCGTTTCTCTGCTCAGCTCCGACCGCACGGCGTCGACCTGCTCGTGTCTGGACTCTGGCGCGATCATGTCTCCCCGGGCAGCTCGATCACCTCGAGGCGGTTGCCCCCCTGGATCATGACGGCAAGACCCGCCGGCAGCCGCCGGTCGCTGAACCAACGGCCGGCGATACCGTGCCAATCTACCTCCCCACACGTGACGGGGACGCCCCTGCTCAGATCCGGAGTGCCGGCCTGGGCGACACCAGCGGCCTCCGGCACGTGCACCGGATGGATCCCCCGCGAGAACTGCAGCCGCTGGCATGTCTCGTGGGAGGGGCTGAAGGCCACGATCCAGGAGTCCGGACGGAGGCGGGCCACAGCTCGAGCGGTGATGCCGCCATCGGTAGGAACGATTATGTAACGGGCCTTCAGCCGTTCGGCGGTCACTGCGGCTTCTTCGGCCAGCACCCCGCGGACCGAAGTGCTGTCCGAGGCCGGACGGCGTGTGGTGCGGAGCTCGCGCTCGGTGATGCGGGCGACCCGGCTCATCGTCGCTACCGCTTCCGTGGGATACCGGCCCATGGCAGTCTCTTCGGACAGCATGACGCAATCGGTACCGTCGAGGATGGCATTGGCGACATCGGTCACCTCGGCGCGCGTGGGGCGCCGTTGCGCCGTCATCGATTCCAGCATCTGGGTGGCGGTTATCACCGGGCGCCCGGCGACATTGGCTCGATCGATGATGAGCTTCTGAGCCACAGCGATACGTTCGATGGGGATGTTCACGCCCAGATCTCCCCGGGCGACCATCAACCCGTCGGCCGTCTCCAGTATGGTGTCGATACGCTCCAGCGCTTGGGAGCGTTCTATCTTGGCGATGATGAAAGGGTCGCGTCCCATCTCCGCCGAAGCCTCGCGGACGGCCGTGATGTCCTCGGGGCCCTGCACGAACGAGACTCCTATCGCGTCCACCCCCTCCCGGAGCGCGAAGGCGAGGAGCTCCCGGTCGCGGCCGGTGAAGGCCGACACACCCAGGTCGGCACCAGGCAAAGCCACACCGTCGCGAGAGCGCAGGCGGCCGGGCACCAACACTCGAGCCAATCCGGAGTCTTCGGCTACCCGCAACTGGAGCAGACCATCATCGAGAAACACATCGTCACCCGGTCTGAGCGATACACGGAGCTGCGGGAGGCCCAAGGGGATGCGGACCAATTCGGCCGGCTGCCGTGCCCGCCGCTCGGACCGGGACGCTTCCGACGCGCGACCGGCGTGGTCTGAGTCATCACGGGCTTCCCCAGCCACCAACTGCACCAACTGCCCGCGCTCGAGGTCGACCTCGTCTCCCTCCAACCCGCCCACACGCAACTTGGGTCCCGGCAGGTCGGCCAACAGGGCGACTCTGCGCCCGAGCCGCTGGGAGGCCGCCCGGACGGCGGCGATGATGGCCCGATGACTGTCGGGCTCGCCGTGGGCCAGGTTGAGCCGGGCTACGTTCATGCCGTACCGGATCATCAGCTCCAGCGTCCTCTCGGACTGGGACGCCGGCCCGATGGTGCAGACGATACGGGTCTTGTGGGCAGGCAACCGTGTCACAGCGTGTCTGGCTCCTCGTGGCGGTTCGGCGCGCGTTGCAGGCTCATGCCTTCACCTTCCCAAACCGGCCCTTCGCGAAAACAGAGGAGGTCGGCGCGATCAGGTGAGGCTGCTCAGGGGTGATGAGGAGGCCATGTGGGGATTCCAAACGCGAGGAGGGCTTTCTGCAGCATAGTCCGGCCCGACGAGGACGAGTCCTGATTCCCCGACAGGCTGTACAGGGTATCTTTGCGGCATGGAATTCTTCGGGCCTGCCACCCAGCAGTGGTTCACTAGCAGATCGGAAGAGCGTCGT
>CAZQDY010000002.1:33985-117310 GCA_964592075.1 uncultured Gaiellales bacterium | reverse complement strand
GCCCAGGCCTTGATCGCGGCGGGGGACCCGACAGAAGGTGAGCGGAGGCTACGCGAGGCGATCGAGATGGAACCCGACTACGGCCACTCGTACTCGATCCTGGTGAAGTTGCTGGAGAGCCAAGGCAGAACCGACGAGGCCGAGACGATCGTGGAGCAAGGTTCGTTGCACGGGGTCACCGTCACGGACCTGCGTTAGGAAGTCGCGGAAACTCAAGAGAACCATCAAGATATTCGAGGTGCGGGGACTCATGAAGAGCATGCAGAGGATACGAAGACGAATGGTCCGGGGAAGTCGTGGAGACGCGGGGTTCACGCTGATAGAGCTGTTGGTCGTGATCATCATCATCGCGGTCCTCGCGGCCATCGCCATCCCCACGTATCTGGGGCAGAGGCAGGACGCGCAGGACAGCGCGGCCTTCTCACTGGTTCGCAACGCTCTGACGGCGGTGCAGACCGCCTACGTCGACACTGGGGGCGACTACTCAGAGATAACGACCGACATGCTGAACGAGATCGAGACCAGCATACACTTCCTCCCAAGCGACAGCGATCTCGTTACGACAGCTCCACCGACGATCGACGGATCGGTGGTCGCGGACGCAGGCGAGAACGAGGTGGTCTTCTATCCCGAATCTGAAGAAGTCTGTGACATGGCCAGCCGCAGCGAGAGCGGCAACTGGTTCGGGATCCAGGTCGACTCGCTGACGGTGGGCAATACCGGCTACGTCAAGGTTAAAGTGATAGACGGGAGCGCCGACCTGGGGTGGTGATGCTGGACGCTCTCGGGTGGCACACCTGCCGCCAACATACGACCTAAGTCGCTCCGATAGGATGTAGACACCCCTGTAGCCTGCGGGGCTATGGGAAGCCGAAGCATCGTTTACTCCTCCGGGGGGTTCAGTCTGATTGAACTCCTCTTGGTCCTCACCGTCGTGGGCCTATGTCTCGCCGGCGGCGCCGCGGCGCTGGCAGGCGGGCCGCGTGGCGCGGAGGCCAGGGGGGCGGCGCAGTGCTGGCAGTCGGCGGCTGCCTGGGCCCAGATCGGCGTGTTGTGGCAGGGAGGCGCGGGGGAGCTCGTCTATGGGCACGGAGAGTGCATCCTACGTGGCGATCATGGTACGTGGGGCGGGGATCTGAGCGGAGCGGCTCCAGAGGCGCCCGCTCGTACCGATCTCCCGCGTTGGGCCGCCGCCCATAACGTGATTGTCACTTTTCGGGGAGACCAGGCGTCGCCCGATGGGGGTGGGACCTTGCACTTCGGTCGCCGGGGAGCAGCATACCGGGTCGTGGTGCGCCCGGTGAGCGGACTCACCGTCAGGGCTCGAGAGGTAGGGGGACGGTGAGCCGTCTCCGCGCCACGATGGCGGGAATTCTCCTCCTCGGCCGCGGGAGTAGCGGGTTCCTGCTCCTGGAGGTCATGGCGGCGGCGGTGCTCCTCGCGGTGCTGATTGTCCCGTTGACCACCGGAGCTCTTGCGGCGCTCGGGGCGGCCGATGCGGTCCGGGGGCAAGGCGAGAACCTGGCGGTGGCCGTCGAGGAGTCGAACGATGACGAGGCCTGGGGATGGGGCCCACGGGTCGTCTGCGCCGCATGGACTCCCGGCCCTGTTCTCGATCTCTCCGTCCAGTGTCGAGGCGACGTCTCGCTGACGGTCGGGGTGTGGGTGGACGGATGGTTGCTCGGGGAGTTCGTGTCTGATCCGGATGGGTCCGTCTCCCTGCGAGCGTCGGAGTGGGCGGGTGCAGAGGGTCGCGAACTGACAGTGCGGGCGCGGCAGGGAGAGGGGGTCTGGGGCGCGCCTTGGCGTTCTGTCGTTGCCTCAAGAGAGGGTGAAGCTCCCAGGCTCACGGCGATCGACGCGACGGCCGCCGAAGGCGGCGCGGGCTTCCTGGATGATGACCTCTCGGTGATCCATGCGCCGGCCCTTGCGAATCCGGAGGTGAGGGTCGACACGGCTGTTGGGCCGGTCGAGGTCGGTCCGCTGGGCCTGCCCTTGTTGATCGGTCCGTCCGGCGCGGGGCGATGTGATGTGGGCTTGGGACCAGAGGCGCCCGGGGACCGGGCCCAATCCTGGTATGCGGAGAAGGGCCGTGCGGTCGACCTGTACTTCTAAAGCGCCTTGGTCAGGAGCGGGGGCCGGCAGTTGGAGCGGGGGCTTCTCGGTGGTCGAGCTCCTGGTGGGCATGGCGCTCGCTCTGTGTCTCGCGGCCGCCGCCGCGCCTCTGTGGCTCTCGCTGGAGAGCGCCGGGGCGCGGGAGGGGGACCGGACGGTGCAGTGGTTGCAGGGCAGGGTGGCGGTGGCGCGCCTGGAGCGCGATCTCAGGTTGGCTTCGGGGGTTGGCTGCCGATTCCCGGTGAACGGCCCCCTATTGGAGGCGACCGCGGACCAGGCCGTCTTCCTGGAACGGACGCAGCCGGGCGAATCGCCCATCCTGGTGGAATGGGAGCTTGCGGGCGGCGCGCTCATGCGTCGCTGGGGCGACTGCCCTGCCACACGCCCGAGCTGGTACAGACACTCGCTCTTCAGAGACCACAAGACCATGTTGGAGGGGGTGCGGCCGGGTTCGGCCTTCAGTTACGTGGTCGACGGCGTGGAGACCCCGGGACCGGTCATCGGGGCCGGGCTCTGGTCGGTCGATGCCGTGGTCCTGACGGTGCGTGCCGATGTGGAGGGGGAACGCGGCTTGGTGCGGGTCGCGACGATCGCCAGGGTGGGTAGATGATGGCGGTAGGCTCCCTAGCAGGGGTGCACCGTGGCCGCCAGAGCGGCTCGATCCTTCTGCTGGTGCTGTTCATGTGCCTCGCAGTCGCCGTCGCGGTGCAGGCCGTCTCCGCGGTGGTCCTCTGCGCGGAGAGAAGCATGATCGATGAGTCGGTCGGGCGCGGGCGTCTCGCGGAGAAGGACCGGGGATTGGCGACGCTTCGGCAGATGTCGTTGACCGGGTGGGAGCCGTCGGCTTGGAGAGTGGTGTGGGATAAGGCGGAGGGTCCAGCCGCGGCCGGACCCGTGGAGGGTGCTCTATCGGAGCTCGAGGGCGGCGTGGGCTGGGTGATGGAGGCGGCGGTGCGGCAGAGTCCGGCCGTCTCGGCGCTGGCGGCTTCAGCCTGGTTGGAGCGCGGCCGCGATGGCGTCGACCTGCCGTTGGCGGCGCTGGTAGCGGAAACGGTCACGGCGGCGCCTGGGCGGTCCGAGCCGTGGCTGGCGGTCGAGACCGAGGGGGGAGGCGGCGAAGCGTCGGGCGGCACGGCCGTGGGCTACGTGGTCGGCCTTCCGGACAGGCCGCTCCTAGGCGAGGGTTGCGCGCTGCTGGGGATGAGAGAGCCATGGCGGCTGGACCCGGGTTGGGCCGCGCTGGAGTCCAGGCAGGCGGTGGAGGAGCGAACGGCAGCCCGGGTGAGCGGCACTGAAGCAGAGGAGGCCGGCGCGCCTGCGGCGCGCGGCACTACCGGGGACGGCTCGATGACGCTCCCTGCCGTGGCGCCGGGACCGCAGGTGGTGCTGTTGGACCGGGGCGCCGGGCGTAGGCTGCAGCTGTCGGACGCGCTGGACGGGCCGATGGGGACGCCCGAGGAACCCGTCCTCGTGCTGGCCACCGGCGGCGCGGAACTCGACGCTCAGGACCTCGGCGATCTCTACGGCGTCGTGGTGGTCGACGACGGTTCGCTCCTTCTCGCTGGGACCACCGTGCACGGGGCCGTCATCGTCACGGGCGGCGTCGATTTCGGCGGCGACGGACGCCTTCTCTTCTCGCGCAGCATCCTCCGTTGGGCGACGGACAGGTCGCTCCAGCGGGCACGACTCGTGCCCGGAACACGTTGGGAGGGTATGGAATAGGCCGGCGACGGTATACTTCGCGCATGGAGAGCATAGACAAGAAGCTTGACGCCGCGACACCTTGGCGCAACAGACGGCAGCGGCTGAGGTTGGAATGCCGGGAGTGCGAGGTCGTCTGCGAACGGGTGGTCTCGCCCTGGCAGTGCCTTCGCTCCGGCTGCCCGTACATCTACTCGTATCACGATGGAGAGACAACCTACTTCGGTTGTCTGCACAAAGTCTTCTCGCCGGAGCTGGACCTCGGAGCCTTCACAGAGGACGGTAAGGCGCCGCGGAGGGGGGCCGATCCCTACGGACCACTGCGCGTGAACAGGACGCCGCTCAGCCACTGCCGAGTCTGGATCGAACAGGCCTACGAGGCGTCCGCCGGCGCGTCCGCCTGCTGCAACCCCACGTTCTTCCACGACCCTTCGGGCGAGACGGAGGACAGCATCCGTATGACCGCCAGACCTCCCAAGGGTGACGACCCTGCCCGGGACCCCGGTCGGGGCTGAGGAAGGCCCGGCTTGGATCTGCATCTAGTGTTCCTGGGGACGGCCGGAGCCACCCCGACGGTCGACCGGGGTTCGCCGGCCGTGCTTCTCGCGCGGGGGGGAGAGCGGACGCTCATCGACTGCGGCGAGGGGACTCAACGTCAGCTCATGCGGTCGGTGGGGCTGGCCCGCATCGGCATGATCCTCCTCACCCACCTGCACGGCGATCACTATCTCGGTCTGCCCGGCCTGCTCAAGACCTACAGCCTCCTCGGACGCGAGGAGCCGCTGCTGCTCTTCGGACCGAGCGGACTCTACGAGATGCTTCGCGACGCCGAGCGTCTGGTCGGCAGGCCTCGCTTCCCCTTCTTGGTGGAAGAGGTGGGCGAGGGGACCGTCCTCCAGACGGAGGACCTCTGGCTCAAGACTGCCCCCACCGACCACGGGCTGCCCGGGCTGGCGTGGTGCCTGGAGGAGAAGTCCCGGCCCGGGATGTTCCACCCGGAGCGGGCCGTCGCGCTCGGCATCCAGCCCGGCCCCGAATTCGGGCGGCTGCAGCGCGGAGAGACGGTGACCACCGGCGATGGCCGGGAAGTGAGACCCGAAGAGGTCATGGATGTGTCTCGGGCCGGCCGCAAGGTGGTCGTGACCGGAGACACGCGGCCCTGCACCTCGGTGGTCGAGTTGGCCGCCGGTGCGTCGGTGTTGGTGCACGACTCCACCTTCGGCATGTCCGAGATCGACCGCGCCCTGGAGACGGGCCACTCCACGGCTAGAGAGGCCGCAGAGGTGGCCCAAGCGGCCGGAGCGGGTACGCTGGTGCTTACGCATATCAGCTCCCGGCACAGTTGGCGCGAGCTTCGTGACGAGGCTCGGGAGGTCTTCCCGGGGGCTCTCCTGCCGCGGGATCTGGACACTCTGGTCGTGCCGTATCCTGAGAAGGGCCGGGCGCGGCTCGAACGAGTATAATGGCCCCTCGCCGGCCGCTCGGCCGGCCATCCGGTCGGCATCGCCATCAGCCGCGCCCACGTAGCTCAGGGGATAGAGCACTGGCCTCCGGAGCCAGGTGTCGCAGGTTCGAATCCTGCCGTGGGCACTTCGTCGCCGGACCCGTCAGAGTCCCAGAGCGGCCTCCACCTCTGAGTGGGCGAGTTCCCGCGACTCACACAGATTCCAGCCGAACACCGTCTCCGCCGCTCTCAGGTAGGCGGCCTTCACCTGCTTCATGGAGGGCGCCTCGCCCGTCAGCGCCTGCAGGCTGGTCTGCCGCAGCTCGGGCTCGCCGCACGCCACGATGAGATCGAAGAGGCTTAGGTCGACGCTCACATTGAGGGATGTGCCGTGACTGGACACCCAGCGGTGGCAGCGTAGGCCCACCGAGGCGATCTTGCGGCTCTCGACGTACAGTCCGGGCCGGCCCTCACGCCGGTGGGCGCTCACGCCGAACTCCTGCAAGAGCAGCAGCAGCGCCTCCTCCAGCCCTCTCACGAAGGCCCGCAGGTCCCGATGCGGGATGGGCACGACGGGGTAGCTGACCAACTGGCCGGGAGCGTGGAGCGTCGCCTGGCCGCCTCTTTCCGACTCGGCGATCTCCAGCCCTTTGCCGGCGATGAGCAGGGAGTCGCGCAGATCGCCGGGAGTGCGCCGGTTGCCGAGGGTGACGACGGGCGTGTGCTCCAGGAGGAGGATCACGCCGGGAATGGTCCTGTCGGCCACCGCGGAGCGCAGCCGGCCCTGCAGCTCCTGTACCGGGAGATAGGGGGCGACGCCCAGGTCGAACACCGAGTAGGCCCCGGTGCCCAGACGGGACCTCGGGTGGGTCTCGCCGCCCAAGTCGGTCCCCTGGGAGGCCCCGCTGCCCTGAGGGGCCTGGCTGCCCGCCGCCGCGGCTCTGTTGTCTGATGCGCTCGTGTCGGCCTCCGGTCGCGTGGCTCTTGGCCGGGCGTGGCTTCCTGTGAGAGACTCCCTCCGAAAGGTCAGGATACCGTACCGCAGCCACAGTGCGCGGGCGCCCGACACCGGCCCGCCGCACCGGGACCGGCCCCGCGGGGCGGGAGGAGTGATGACGAAGAAGAAGCACGATCCTCTGTGGGAGGTCGTGGGCGAGAAGATAGCCCTCCAGGGCAGGGAGCCCGATGTTGACGTCCCCTGCCCGCACTGTGGGGTGCTCGTACATCTGGGGATCTCCGCGAAAGCCGGCGAGCGTTACGCCTGCGGACTCTGCGGCGGTGTATCCGAGGTGGTGGAAGCTGCCGAGGGGCTGGATCTGAAACGGGTCCCGGAGGCTTCTCCGGCGCGCCGGTCGCGCGACTAGTAGCGGATTATCTTGCGCCCCAGGTCGTCCGGGATCTCGCCCAGTTCGGAAGAGAGATCCTGCGGCGCCGAGATGGTGATGGGGTCGCCATCCGAGATGTAGCGCAGTCCCGGGCTCTTCTTCAACGCCTTGATCGCGTCGGTGATGAAATTGGCGCTGCCCCTGATGCGCGGGATGTGAAGCGGCCGGAACTCAGTGGAGAACGGCGAAGGACAGGGTACCGCACCGAGCGAGAGGGCCGCCGTGTACGCATACGTGATGTCTTCGTGCTGGCCGGCAGCGAGGATGGTGTCGGACTCGGGGTATGAACCGAAGGGGATGGAGAGGCTTGTGACGTCGTAGCCGTCGCCGATGAGCCCCTCCAGGATCGATTGCGACTGAGCGAGCTGCTTCACGGCCTCCTTCTCCGAGGCTTTGCCGAGATCGAGGTGGGTCACAGTATGGCTGCCGACCTCGTATCCCCAATCGACGAGATTCCTGAGCTTCTCCTTCCTGACCTCCTCCTGGCCGAAGATCTCGCGATCCTTGGAGTCGACGTCGATGAGGCAGAAGAAGGAGGCTCGAGAGGCCCAATCCCCGTCGTCCACGGCGTCCTGCATCATGGCCACGGCACAGTCGGGGTCGAGGGCTCCGTCGTCGAGGATGCGATACTGCCCGGAGCTGGAGTCGTCGAAGGTGAGGACCACCGGCGTCTTGCCGGCGGGTATGTCGATGTTGCCGGTGACCAGGTCGCGTACATTGACCGGATAGAAGCCCTCGGCCTTGAGCAGGGCCAGGTCTCTGCGGAAGTTGGCGGGGGTGCGGGTCCACTCTGCTTCTTCGGCGCCGAAATGGTGGTACATGAGCACGAGGAACCGGCCCATCTCGTTGGCGCCGATGGCCTCCGCCCGTTCAGGGGTCATGGGCTCGGAGACGGTGGACGTGTCGGCCGACGAATCGGCGGTGGCGGCCTGGGTGTCGTCGGAGGTCCCGGCCGCCAATCTGGGCGTGCCTTCACCCGAACCACCGCCGAACGCGAGCCCGCCTATCAGGCCGACGAAGGCGCCGATCGCGAAGGTGAGAATGACGAACCGGAAGACCTTATCTCGCCGCATATCGCGGAAAGTTTAGCAGAAGGCTCTGGTAAACTGTCCGGGCCATGGCTCAAGCCCATCCCACCAGGAGTCCCCGTAATTCCCGGTCTGTCCGGCGGCGCCGAGGCGCAGGAGTCCGCATGGCCTTCATCGCTTTCTTAGGAGCGGCCGGCTTCGCAGCGGGATTCATCCTTCTTTGGGCTCTCGGCAGCGTGATGGTGGGCGGAGCCGGGTTCCCATGGAAGTCCGAGGGGGACTCGGTGACCGTACCCTCCGTCATGCCCGTCGATTCCGAATACCAGGTCGAGCCTCTCGTGGACCTGGTGGCGCTGCGCGATCTCTCATATGTCCCCGTGAAGGGGGTCTACGTGACCAGCTATGTCGCGGGAGACACCGGCAGGATGAACGAGTTGCTGGGGCTGGCCGATAGGACCGAGATCAACGCGTTCGTCATCGATGTGAAGGAAGACCTCGGGATGGTGACGTACGACGCCGATATCGCGTTGGCGAAGGAGCATGGGCTGGTCGAGAAACGGATCTCCGACGTCGATGGACTGCTGGCCACCCTTGCCGAGCACGACATCGTCCCGATAGCCCGGGTGGTCTGCTTCAAAGACACCAAGCTGGCCGAGGCCAGGCCTGATCTGGCCGTGCAGAGCACCGATGGGGGCATGTGGGCCGATTGGAAAGGTCTCAATTACACCAACCCCTACAACCACGAGGTCTGGGAGTACTTGGTCCAGGTGGCCGAGGATGCGGCTCGACGCGGGTTCCGAGAGGTCCAGTTCGACTACGTGCGCTTCCCTACGGACGGTCCGATCTCGAAGGCTTCCTATCCGGGCAAGTACTGCAAGATGGAGGACGCCATAGCGGGGTTCCTGGCCTACGCCCGGGCCCGGCTGGAGAAGCTGGGGGTGTGGGTGTCGGCGGACGTCTTCGGCCTCACCGTGCATGCCACCGACGACGGGGGCTTCGGACAGAAGATCGAGAAGGTCTGTCAGAACGTGGATATCGTCTGTCCCATGGTGTATCCGTCTCACTACGATGACGGCTCGTACGGGCTGGACAAACCCGATGCTCATCCATTCGAACTGGTCACCGCCGCGATGAAGGACACCGCCCGCAGGCTGGCCGGTACGGGCGCCAAGGGAAGGCCCTGGCTCAAAGACGACGACTACGGTGTCGACTACGGCGTGGAGGAGGTCAAGGCCGAGATCGAGGCCTCGGAACGCCAAGGGTTTGACGAGTGGCTGTTGTGGAACGCGGGCAACAAGTACACCGAAGGAGCGCTGCGCCCCGATCCCGCGGGAGGCTAGAGCCGGCTCCTAGCCCACCACCACCGGCACCAGTTCCTGGGCCTGCACGTCCAGCACGCCGTCGAGGGTCAATCGCAGCCGTGGTATGACGCTCAGCGTTATGAAGCTGAGCACCATAAAGGGCTCCTCGAAGTCCACTCCCAATGTGGCGACCGCCGCCTCGAGGGAGCGGAGCTGGGCCCCCACTACACCGACCGGCAGGTCGGTCATGAGCCCCGCGAGCGGCAACGGGAGCAACTGGACCCCGCCCCTGTCGACGACGGCGAGCCCCCCGCCGGCCTCCGCCACAGCTCGAGCCGCCACCAGCATGTCGGCCGGGTCTATGCCCGTGACCAGCAGGTGGTGAGCATCGTGCGCGATGGTGGTGGCGATGGCGCCTCGCCTCAGGCCGAGGCCGCTGACCAACCCATGACCGGCGGGACTCCGGGCGTGGGCCGGGCTGCGACCGTCTGCGAGGCTCCGGGCGCCCGCCGGGCTCCGGCCCCCCGCCGGCGACGCCCGCCGCCCGTGCCGCTCGAGGAGGGCGATGAGGGCCACATCCTTGTCGGGGTCGGCAAGGAGGCGGCCGCCGCGCGCGCGGATCTCCACTATCCGTTCGTCGCTCACGATCGTGCGCGGCGCGATATGGATGGCTCGCGCCCGGTGCAGACCGTCGGCGGCGGGCGGCGCGAGGTCTTCGGGCGCTGTCACGGCCGGCTCGAAGGGTGTGGAGACCAGCTCAGGGGTCGGGGGCAATGCCTCGGTGAGGCTGCCGTCGCGGGCCACCACGCGGCCGGCCCGCACCACCAGGCGGGGGTGGGGGAACGACGGGTCGTCGACCACGAGAAGATCGGCCTGCAGGCCGGGAGTGACGCTCCCCCGGTCGTACAGGCGGTACAGAGTCGCGGGGTTCACCGAGGCGGCGCGCAGCGCCTCGTTCAACCCCACGCCGGCCCTCACCAGAGCGCCCACCACGCCGTCGATGTGGTGGTGCTCAGCGAGCGCCGCGGCGTTCCGGTCGTCGGTACAGAGTGCGGTGCGCTCCGTGCCGTACTTGACCAGGAAGGGGAGCGAGCGCGCCAGGTCACGCGCCGCCGAGCCTTCCCGGATCAGTATCCACATGCCGAGCCGTCTCCGTTCCAGCAGGAGCTTGGGGTCGGAGGTCTCGTGATCGCTGACCGGCCCGGCAAGCAGATAGGCGGCCAGTTCCCGCCCGGTCACGTCGGGAGCGTGGCCGTCGACCACCTGCCGGCGCCCAGCCTGCAGGAGCGTCCCCGAAGAACTCCCGGAGATGAGGCCCATGTAGTCCATGGCCTCGCCAAGGCCCGTGACCCCTTCCTCAGCCAGGAACTCGGCGACCTCAGCCTCGGAAAGGCTGCCGGCGGCCTTCTCGAAGGGAGAGGCGGGCACGGTGGTGGGGACCATGAGCCGGAGGTCCAGCGGCAGACCGGGCCGGGCCCAGAGGTAGAAGTCCATCCCCGCCCGCCCAAGGATGTTCACGATCTCGTGGGGCTCGGAGAGCGTGGTGGTGACGCCGTGGATCGCCAGAGCCTCCGCGAAGCGGGGAGGGGACAGCAGGGATGTCTCCGGATGGACGTGGGCGTCGATGAACCCGGGCAGGACGCAGGCTCCCCGTGCGTCGACCACCTGGGTGGCGCCGCCTGGATAGTCCCCGACTCCGGCGATCACCGAATCACAGATCGCCACGTCGGCCAGGTAGAACTCACCGGTGAACGGTGAATACACCCGACCTCTCTTGATCAGCAGGCTGGGAGGATCGAGCGCCAGAGCCACGCGCCTGCACTGTTCGCGCATATGCATCCTGTGTACTAGAATAGCGTCCATTCGTCGCGTTTTGGGGGTCGGCGTGCCTGCCAAGCGTCCATCGACCGTGTGGGGGCCCTGATGAGCATTCCTCAGTTGTCGGTATTCGTCGAGAACAAGCCGGGACATCTGGCGGATACTCTCGCCACCCTGGCGCACGGGAACGTCAACGTCCTCTCCTTCACCATCGCCGACACGGCCGACTACGGCATCCTCCGCTTGGTCGTCGGCCAGGTGGAGAAGGCGAAAGAGCTGCTGGCGGCCGGAGGGTACGCGGTGGTGGAGCATCCGGTGGTCTGCGCCCTCCTGCCCAACGAGCCGGGCGTCCTGGCCGCGGTGGCGCGCTTGGTGGCCGAATCGGGTCTGGACATCGAATACATATACCTAGGGACGCGTGACTCGCTCCTACTCAAGACTGAGGAACTGGAGCGGCTCGAGGCGCTGCTGGTCGAACACGGGTTCCGGGTGCTTGGGCCCGGCGACCTCGTCTGACCGGGGACGACGGCGGCGGACGAATCGTGACCTTCGAGCAGTTCCTTCAATACATCTTCAGCGGCATCACCAGCGGGAGCGTGTACGCGCTCACGGCCATGGGCTTCACCCTGGTGTTCAACGCCACGCAGATAATCAACTTCTCCCAAGGCCAGCTCGTCATGCTGGGAGGGATGATCGCCGTGGGGCTGTACGGGGCGGGAGCGCCCTTGTGGGGCGCGTTCTTGGGCGCCGTCGCTATCGTGGTGTTGGTGACCGTCGGCTTCGAACGGATCGCCATCAGGCCTCTGCTGCGGAAGGGCGTGCTCGCTCAGGTCATAGCGACGGTTGGGGCGTCGTTCGTGTTCGAGACGGCCGCCATGCTCATCTGGGGCAGGGACGCCGTCACTCTGCCGGCCTTCTCGGGTGAGGAGCCCCTATCCGTGGGGGGAGCCACGGTTGTGCCTCAGACCCTGTGGGTGGTAGGCCTCACCATCGTGATCGTGGTGGCGCTGCAGCTCTTCTATCGCAAGAGCCTGTTCGGGAAAGCCGTCAGGGCCTGCGCAGTCGATGCCACCTCCGCCCGCCTGCAGGGGATCTCCTACAGCCGGGTGGTCATCTTCAGTTTTGCGCTCACGGGCGCCATATCGGCGGCGGCGGGCGTGATGATCACCCCCATCAGCTTCATGGGTTTCCACTCCGGTTCCCTGCTGGGGCTCAAGGGTTTCGCGGCCGCCATGCTGGGCGGGATCGGCAACCCTGTGGGGGCGGTCCTCGGAGGGTTCATCCTCGGCATAGTGGAGGCGTTGGGAGTGGGCGTGGTCTCCGCGGGCTACAAGGACGCCATCGCCTTCGTCATCCTCCTTCTGGTGCTGTTCATCCGGCCTGTGGGGCTCCTGGGGGCCAAGATGGTGAACAGACAATGACGGGGCTGGACACAGTGGTCGCCTATCTACGCAGGCACGCGGCGTACCTGGTGTTCGCGGTGATCGTCATGACCATCCCCGCCTACCTGAGCGACTCCTACTACCTGTCGGTGCTGGCCTTCATGGCCACGAAGTTCATGATGGCGATGGGCCTCAGCCTGCTGCTGGGCCAGGCCGGGCAGATCTCGCTCGGCCAGGCCGGGTTCGTGGGCATCGGCGCCTATGGGGCGGCCATCCTGACCACGCGTCTGGGGTGGGATCCCTGGTTGGCTATGGGGACGGCGGCTCTGGTCTCCGCCACCATAGCCGGGCTGGTGGGCATGCCGGCTCTCAGGCTCAAGGGCTACTACCTGGCCATGGCCACCCTGGGAGTGAACGAGATCATCTACATCCTCCTGATCCAACTGAAGGGCCTCACCAACGGCACCGATGGCATCTCCGGCATCCCGCCGCTCTCCATCGGTGGGCTGAGCCTGAGCGGGCCCAGGGCCTACCACCTGGTGGTGTGGGGAGTCGCGCTCCTGATGCTCCGCTTCTCGCTCAACCTCTCGAACAGCCGGGTGGGGCGGTCGCTGCGGGCCCTGCATCGCTCCGAGCCGGCGGCCAAGTCCCTCGGTGTCGACACCTCGTACCGCAAGGTACAGGTGTTCATGCTGGCGGCGGTGTTCGCGAGCATAGCCGGGAGCTTCGATGCCTACTACGTGCGCTTCATCAGCCCCGAGAGCTACACCATCACCTTCTCGATCATCCTGATCACGGGGGTCATCATCGGGGGCCTGAGGACGGTGTGGGGCGCCATGTGGGGGACTCTCGTCATCGTCATCCTGCCGGAGCTGTTGAAACGGGTGAACGACGACATCACCAACCTGGTGTTCGGCGTTCTCCTGGTGGCCATCATGGTGCTCTGGCAGGGCCGCACCCGGGGTCTCTGGCAGATGGTGAAGGAGCGGCGATCGCGGAGCGGCCCGGGGGGCCCGGGACCGCCCGGAGCGGGGGAGTAGCAGGGATGCCTATCCTCAAGATAGAGGCGGTGTCGAAGAGGTTCGGAGGGCTGGATGCCCTGCGGGAGGTCACCTTCGCCGTGCATCAGGGGCAAATCAAGGCGCTGATCGGACCCAACGGAGCCGGCAAGACCACCCTGTTCAACGTAGCTTCAGGCTCCTACCGCCCCGATGAGGGCCGGGTGGTATTCTCCGGAGAGGACGTGACCGGTCATGCTCCGCACCGGATATGCCGGCTGGGCCTGGGGAGGACCTTCCAGCACAGCCTCGTGTTCGACGACATGAGCGTGCTCGAGAACGTAGCCGTGGGCCGGTATTCGCGCACCAAGGCCGGGGTGCTGTCGGCGGCCCTCAGCCTGCCGTTGCACCGGCGGGAGGAGAAGGAGGCGTTCAAGGCCGCTCATGAGGCGCTTCGCCGGGTGGGCCTCGACCATCAGGCGCAGGAGCCGGCGGAGAACCTGCCCATGGGGGAACGTCACCTGCTGGAGATCGCGCGGGCGCTCGCCTCGGAGCCGAAGCTGCTGTTGCTGGACGAGCCGGCGGCGGGTCTGAACGACGAGGAGACGGAGAGGCTGGCCGACACGGTGAGGAAGATCAGGGACGAAGGTGTGACCGTGCTCCTGGTGGAGCACGACATGACCTTCGTCATGGAGATATCCGACGAGGTGGTGGTGCTCGACTACGGGCGGAAGATCGCCGAGGGCCCGCCACTCATGATCCAGGACAACGAGGAAGTGATCAAAGCGTATCTGGGAGAGGAGTTGGGGTGATGCAGAACGGGCGTGACAAGAAGGTCGGGGGCCGCGGGGGGTCTTCTGCGCGGGGGGTCTCCCTGGTGTTCGCGGCGGTGCTGGCGCTGGCGCTCATGGCGGCGGTCGTCACGGGCTGCGGCGGTGAGACGACCACTACCACGGCGGGTGAGGGCGCTACGACCACGGGGGACTCCACGCCGGCGGGCGATCCTATCGTGATCGGGGCTATCGTGTCGGCGACGGGCCCCAACTCGGCGCTGGGCGCGCAGGAGCGGAACGTGCTCGAGATGATGGAGACCGTGATCAATGACGGCGGAGGCGTACTGGGACGCCCGGTCGAGATCCTGATTGAGGATGACGAGAGTGACGCGCAGAAGGCCGTCACGGCGGCCAACCGCCTCATCGACCAGAAGAAGGCGGTGGCGATCATCGCCGCCACCGGGTCGGCGCCGACGCTTGCCGTGAAACCGATAACGGCGGAGAAGGGTCTGCCGCAGATAGCTATGGCGGCTGCGAACGACATCACCGACACTCCGCCGGTGGAATGGATCTGGCGCACCCCGCACAAGGACGCCATGGCCGCGGCCCGGGCGCTGAAGTACGTGGCGGAGTCGCTCGGCGTCAAGAGGATCGCCATCCTCCACGACGAGAACGCCTTCGGCTCTTCCGGGGCGGCCGAGATCGAGAAGTCGGCGCCCGGTCTGGGGTTGGAGATCGTCGCCAAGGAGTCGTACAAGACGGCGGACACCGACGTCACGGCTCAGTTGACCAAGATCAAAGGCGTGTCGCCGGAAGCCCTCATCGTATGGGGGACCAACCCGGGGCCGGCCCTGGCGGCCAAGAACCTGAAGCAGCTGGGGATGGACATCCCCTACGTGGGTAGCCACGGCATTGCGAACAAGACCTTCATCGAGCTCGCCGGCGACGCGGCGGAAGGCGTCGTCTTCCCCGCGGGCAGGCTGCTGGTGCCGAGCTCGATAGCCGAACCGGCGCAGAAGGCCGTCACCGACAAGTTCATCGCGAACTACCAGGCGGCGTACAACGGTGAGTCGCCCAACGCCTTCGCCGGGTACGCTTTCGAGGCCATCACGCTGCTCGCCTCTGCGATAGAGAAGGCGGGGAGCACCGACCCGGCGGCCCTCCAGACGGCTCTCAACTCAACTCAGGGCTTCGCCGGCCCGGACGGCATCTACAACTACTCAGCCACCGACCACGACGGCCTGACACCCGACGACATGATCATCGTCAGGGTGGAGGGAGGCACCTGGGTGTTGGTGGAATAGCGGCGGGAGGGTGGCGTGCTTGAGCTGCGCGGAGTCCGGGCCGGCTACGGCAGGATCGAGGTCCTGCACGGGATCGACCTCACTGTCGGTGAGGGCGAGATCCTCACCATCGTGGGGGCCAACGGCGCGGGCAAGAGCACGCTGCTCAGGGCCATCTCGGGAGTGGTCCGGATCTCGGGGGGCTCTATCACCTACGACGGGCAGCGGATCGACTCGCTGGGCGTAGAGAACATCGTGTCTCGCAGGTTGATCCAGATACCGGAGGGCCGCCAGCTCTTCGGCCCGATGAGCGTGGAGGAGAACCTGGAGCTCGGTGGCTACTCCCGACGGCGGCACGGCAGCCCCGCGTCGGAGCGCCTGGAGCGCGTGTTCGCGTTGTTCCCCAGGCTGAAGGAGCGGATGAGCCAGCAGGCCGGTACCCTTTCCGGGGGAGAGCAACAGATGCTGGCCGTGGGCCGGGCCTTGATGGCCGAGCCGCGGCTGCTGTTGCTGGACGAGCCCTCCATGGGCCTCGCGCCCATCGTGGTGCACGACATATTCACGAGCCTTCGCCGTCTGAACGAGGAAGGCCTCACCATGGTCCTGGTCGAGCAGGACGCCCGCATCGCCCTCAGCCTGGCGCACAGAGGCCTGGTCATGGAGAGGGGCCGCATCGTGCTCGAGGATTCCGCTCAGGCGTTGCTGGACGACCCGGAGGTGCGGGCTATCTACTTCGGCCGGCGCAGCGCCGGGCACAGACGCGGGATGGAGAAGACATGAACGAGATCTGGAACCCCGAGTACGAGACCATGAGCAGGGAGGAGCTGCGCGAGTTGCAGTTCAAACGGCTCCAGATGACGCTGAGGTGGGTGTACGAGAACGTCCCGTTCCACCGCGAACGGTGGACGAACATGAAGCTGAAGCCGGGCGACATCCGCAGCCTGGACGACCTGCACAAGGTCCCCTTCACGGTGAAGGCCGACTTCAAAGCGGCCTACCCCTATGGTCTGTTCGCCCTGTCGCTCGAGAAGGTGGTGCGCGTCCATGCCTCCTCCGGGATGATGTCCAATCCCACCGTCATGGGGTACAGCCGCGGCGATCTCAGCACCTGGTCGGAGCTCTGCGCGCGGGTGGCGGTGGCCGGCGGCGCGCGCTACCACGACGTGGCGCAGATAGCCTTCGAGTACGGCCTCACCACGGGCGCTTTCGGCATGCATGCCGGCCTGGAGCGCGTGGGTGTGACCGTCATCCCCGCCTCGATCGGCAACACTATCCGGCAGCTGCAGATCATGCGCGACTTCGAGACCACGGTGCTGGTGGGCACCCCCTCGTACGTTATGCATCTCACCGACGTGGCCCTGGAGTCGGGTTACGACTTCAAAGACCTGAAGCTCCGGGTGGGTCTGCTGGGCTCCGAACCCTGGACCAACCAGCTGCGGGCCAGGCTGGAGGAGCGCACCGGCATGTCGGCCTGCGACATCTACGGGCTCTCCGAGGTCATAGGTCCGGGCGTCTCCTTCGAGTGCTGGAACAAAGACGGGCTACACATCAACGAGGACCACCTACTTGTCGAGGTGGTGGACCCGGAGACCGGCGAACCAGTGCCGGAAGGGAAAGAAGGTGAGCTGGTCTTCACCTCGCTCACCAAGGAAGCGGTGCCCGTCATACGGTACCGGAGTGGCGACCTGGCCGGCATCAGCTACAGGCCGTGCGCGTGCGGGCGGACCTTCGCCCGGCACAGCAAGGTCTACGCGAGGACCGACGACATGTTCGTCATCCGGGGAGTGAACGTGTACCCGGCCTCCATCGAGGCCGTGCTCCTGGACATCGAGAAGGCCGAGCCTCACTACCAGGTCATCCTGTACCGAGAGGGTTCGCTCGACCAGATCGAGGTGCAGATGGAAGTGGCGCCTTCCTTCTTCTCCGACGCCGTTCGGAAGCTTCAGGGCTTCCAGCAACACGTGGAGGAGCGCCTGCGCCAGGAACTGGGAATCCGGCCCCGTGTGCGGCTGGTGGAGCCCAAGACCATACCCCGTTCGCCGGGTGTGGCCAACCGGGTCATCGACAACCGCGGAGTGTGAATCCGGGGGGTCTGATACACTGCCGCGATGGTGAGCACAGGCCGGGTGGGTCCCGGCTTTGAACGTCAGTCTTGGAGGTCGTTGTGGAGAACTGTGACTTTTTGTTCACATCGGAGTCGGTGAGCGAGGGCCATCCCGACAAGATCGCCGATCAGATCGCGGATGCGGTGCTGGACGCCGTCTTGAAAGACGACCCACAGGGCCACGTCGCCTGCGAGACGCTGATCACCACCGGCTTGGTGGTAGTGGCGGGGGAGATCAGCACCTCCACCTACGTCGATGTGCCCAGCATCGTGCGGAACACGGTGGAGCGCATCGGCTACACGAGGGCGAAATACGGGTTCGACGCCTCCACCTGCGGTGTGGTCACGGCCATCCACGAACAATCGCCCGACATCGCCCAAGGCGTGTCGGCGGCTCTCGAGTGCCGGGTCGATCCTCACGATGAGGACGTACTGGACTGCCAGGGCGCGGGCGACCAGGGGATGATGTTCGGCTACGCGTGCCGCGACACCGACGTTCTGATGCCCATGCCCATCTATCTCGCCCACCGGCTGGTGCATCGCCTCAGCGAGATCCGCAAGGGCGACGTACTCGGGTATCTGCGTCCCGACAGCAAGAGTCAGGTGACGGTCAAGTATGTCGACGGCAAGCCGGAATTCATCACGGCCGTGGTCCTCTCCACGCAGCACAAGGACGGCATCGACATAGACACGCTGCTGCGGCCCGACCTGATCGACCACGTCATCAGGCCGATCCTGCCGGAGGGGTTGTACGATCCGCAGTTCAGGAAGACCAAGCTCTACGTGAACCCCACGGGCAAGTTCGTCATCGGGGGGCCGATGGGCGACACCGGGGTCACAGGGCGCAAGATCATCGTTGACACGTACGGAGGCTTCGGGCGTCACGGCGGCGGGGCGTTCTCGGGGAAGGACCCCTCCAAGGTCGACCGTTCGGCGGCCTACGCGGCCCGCTATGTCGCCAAGAACGTGGTGGCCGCCGGTCTGGCCGACCGCTGCGAGGTCCAGATCGCGTACGCTATCGGGGTGGCGCATCCGGTGAGCATCATGGTGGATTGCTTCGGGACGGAGAAGGTGGATTCAGCGCTCATCCCGGACCTGGTGCAGAGCCATTTCGATCTGAGGCCTGCCGCCATCATCCGTGACCTCAGGCTGCTCCGGCCCATCTACGAGAAGACGGCCGCGTACGGGCACTTCGGGCGTGAGGACGCCGATTTCACCTGGGAGAGCACGGACAAGGCCGAGGCCTTGCGCCGCGACGCGGGATTGAGCTAGGGCGCATCGCCGCGGAGCGGAGGTGACGAGGCAGCCGGAGGTGGAGATGGCACCGGCCTCTGGTGAACCAAGAACGCGGGTGGTCCAGGTGGTGCCGCTCCTCAAGCTGCGGCACCTGGGCGACCGGCGCTTCGACTACCTCGTGCCCGAGGAGCTGGCCGGCGAGGTCCGGGTCGGCTCTATCGTGCGCATTCCCTTCGGCCGCCGGAAGGCCTTCGCGGTCGTCGAGAGCCAGGGGGCCAGCGGCGAGTGCGCGGGGGGAGAGCTCCGGTCTGTCGAGTCGGTCATGGGAGACCGCGTACCGGCGGAGCTGCTCACCCTGGCTCACGCGCTGTCCGCGAGGTTTCTGGCGTCGTACGAATCGTGTCTGCGACTGGTGGCGCCGCCCACGACGGCGCGCCGGAGTGGTCCGGTGGGGGGGAGTCGAAACACCTGGGTGGAGCGGACCACCGGGGGGACGGGCGCCGATGGCGCACCTGATCCCGGCGGTACAGGGGGCGCCGATGACGGATGCGGCCCCGGCGGCGCCCATGGCGCACCTGATCCCGGCGGCGGCCCGACCGCGCGACTCACCGCCAAGCAGAAGGCGCTGCTCGACGCGATCCCGGCGGGAGGTACTGCGATAGCCGCTGTGTGCGAGCAGGTGGGGGTGGGTCCGGCGGTGGCCCGGGCCCTGGCGGCGAAGGGACTGGTGGAGGTCCGGCCAAGACGGCCGGGCGAGCGGGCCGGCGCGCCGGGCCATGAGGCCCAGGCGAAGGACGTCGGGCCCATGGGCGTCGAGGCTGCCGGCGGAGTGATGGGGCCGCCCCTCCGGGCCGAGCAAGAGAGCGCCGTCAAGGCGCTGCTCGGAGCCTACGCGGAGCCGGGGTTCTCACAGCGCCTTCTGTGGGGTGTCACGGGCAGCGGCAAGACCGAGGTGTACCTGCGGCTTGTCGCCCATGTCTTGGAGGAGGGAGCGGGGGCGATCCTGCTCGTCCCGGAGATAGCCTTGACGCCGCAGATGATCGGCCGGGTCCGGGCTCGGTTCGGGAGCAGGGTGGGAGTGTTGCACAGCGGCCTGGCCCAAGGGGAACGTCTGACGGAGTACCGGCGCATAGCGAGCGGGGAGGCCCCGGTGGTGGTGGGCGCCCGCTCGGCGGTGTTCGCCCCGGTGCGCGACCTCCGGCTGATCGTGATCGACGAGAGCCATGACTCTTCGTACAAACAGGAGGACGAGCCTCGGTATCACGCAAGGACGGCTGCTGCGCTGCGCCTGCGGGAGTCGAGGGGGCTGCTGCTGGAGGGGAGCGCTACACCAGCGGTGGAGGACATGGAGCGGCCCGCGGAGCGGATACGGCTGACCCACCGGGCGGCCGGCGCTCCGCCGGAATGCGAGGTGGTCGACATGCGGCGCCAGGGAGGCGCCTCGCTGCTGGCCCCGCGCTCGCGGGAGGCGCTGGCGGAGACTCTGCGACGAGGCGAGCAGGCCATCGTCCTACTCAACCGGCGGGGCTTCGCAGGGCATGTCCACTGCGACCTGTGCGGGCATGTGATGACGTGCCGGGACTGCGAGCTCTCCCTTACCTATCACAGCCAGGATCGTCGTCTGGTCTGCCATCACTGCGGCAGAGCCTACGCCCAGCCTGCCGTGTGTCCCAAGTGCGGCGAGGCCCCGCTCACGCGGGCGGCCCCGGGGACGGAGCGCCTTGACCGGGAGCTTCGGGGGATGGTGCCACGCGGACAGGTATTCCGCATGGACTCCGACGTGCTCACCAGCGGCAGCCGGGTGCAGGCGATCCTGGAGGAGTTCGCCGCGACCCGTCCCGCCGTGCTCGTGGGGACTCAGATGGTGGCCAAGGGCCACGACTTCGCCGATGTCACGCTGGTGCTGGTGGCCGACGCCGACACCGGGTTGTACCTCCCCGACTTCCGGGCGGCGGAGCGGACCTTCCAGTTGCTGACCCAGGTGGCCGGCCGCGCCGGGCGGGCCGAGCGACCCGGCCGGGTGCTCGTGCAGACCTGGAATCCCGATGTGCCCTGTATTAGAATGGCGCTGGAGCGGGACGAGGAGCGCTTCTACAAGGAAGAGCTGAGCGTCCGGGAGCGTCTCGGCTACCCGCCGTTCACGGAGCTCATCCGGGTGACGACGGCGGCCGAGCGCGTCGAGCGGGCGCAGGCCGCGTCCCAGTACCTGGTGGAACGTCTGGCGGCCCACTTCAGCGGTGGCGAGATCAAGGGGCCGGTGCGATTGCCCAAGCTGCGCGGTCGCGCACGGTGGCACCTCTTGATAGCGACGCGCGACGGAGAGCGCGCGCGGCGGATAGTGGGCCAGGCTATGGCTCAGCTGTCCGAGCCGTACAGACGCCGCGGGGTCACGCTCCTTGTGGATGTAGACCCGCAGTCCTTCGGTTGAGCTGAGGATCGGAGCGAAGAGGCCCAGAATGAGCGCGAAGAGAGCATCCTCGAAGGCGGAGGCCGGCAAGGCGGTCCCTCTGGAACAGATACGCACGGTGGGAGACCCGGTCCTCCGGCAGCAGACCAAATCCGTCACCGTGTTCGACAGCCGGCTCAAGAAGCTGGCCCAGGTCATGACGGAGGTCATGGTGCGGGGCGAGGGCGTGGGACTGGCGGCGAACCAGATCGGCGTGGTCAGCCGTGTGATGGTGTGGAGGAACCCTGACGTCGAAGAGGAGCGGTACGCCTGGGTGAATCCCGTGATCGTCGAGGAATCGGAGGCCCGGTGCACGGAGTCGGAAGGCTGCCTGTCTGTGCCGGGGGCGACGATGGAGGTGTCGCGGGCGGAGGAAGTGGTGGTGGAGTGCCAGGACGTCACGGGAGAACCGCTCCGCGTGCGTCTGGCCGGTCTCCCCGCGCGCATCGCCCAGCACGAGATCGACCACCTGGACGGCCGCCTCATCCTCGACCGGACCAGCCCTGAGGAGCGCCGCCGAGTCATGAAGGAGCTACGCGAGCAGGCCCTAGCGGTCGAGACGTGAACTTCGCCTTTGCCGGCAGTCCTCAGTTCGCAGCTTGGGTCCTCAGCGACCTGGACGGTCTGGGAAGACGGCCGTCGCTCGTCATCTCGCAGCCCGATAAGCCCAAGGGGCGGGGATTGCGGCCGTCGCCGCCGCCCGCGGCGGCCGAGGCCGCGCGCCTCGGACTGGAGTGCCTGCAGACCGACGACATCAACTCTCCGGCCGTGCTGGAGCGTCTGAGAGCCGCCGGAGCCTCGACACTGGTCGTCGCCGCCTTCGGGCAGCTTCTCTCGCCGTCGCTGTTGGAGGGGGTGCTGTGCCTCAACATCCATGCCTCCCTGCTGCCGGCCTACCGGGGAGCGGCTCCCATCGAGCGGGCCCTGGCGGCCGGTGAGGCCCTCACCGGGGTCACCATCATGCGTGTCACGCAGGCTCTCGACCAGGGTCCCTGGGCCGTGCAGACGTCGGTGTCGATAGGTCTGCGCGACGACGCCGGCTCTATCGCGCGCATCCTCGCTCTTCTTGGGGCCACCGGGATCGACCAGGTTCTGACCGGACTGGACGACGGCACCTTGGTTTGGCACGAGCAGGAGGGTGAGAGTCGGTATGCCGCCAAGCTCTGCCCCGAGGACTGTCGCTTCGACGCATCTGCGGGCGCAAAGGCGGTGCACGATCGCGTGCGGTCTCTGTCCCCTGCTATCGGCACGCGGGCGACCGCCGGTAGCCTGCAACTGAAGATCTGGCGCACCTGGCCCTATGGGCAGCCCGGGCTTCGGCCCGTGCCCGCGGGCGCGCTGGCGGTCTCCGGCGACCCAGGGCGGGTGGTGACCGCCGGCGGGCGGCTGTTCGTGGGCTGCGGCGAGGGGGTTGTCGAGGTCCTGGAGGTCCAGCCGGCCGGCAAGAGCAAGATGGACACCGCGGCGTTCCTGCGCGGCTACGGGGGCCGTGTCCCGGAACGGCTCGAGTTCGAACCGGGTCGTCGCATGAGAGGGCGGGATGAGCAGTAGCCGGGTAGAGCGTGGAGACGGAGGAGGCCATCATATGACGATCCCCGCGGCTGTGTACAAGGAAGTCCACCTGCTCCCATCCATCCTCTCGGCGGATTTCTCGCGCCTGGGGGAGGAGATCGGCGTCGTGATGGAGGCCGGAGTGCGCATCATCCATGTCGACGTGATGGACGGTCACTTCGTCCCCAACATCACCATCGGGCCGGTCGTGGTGGAGGCGGTGGCTCCTCTGGTCCACGAGCGGGGTGGCCTGCTCTCCGTGCACCTCATGATCGAGAACCCCGAGGACTACCTGGCGGCGTTCGCGAAGGCCGGCGCCGATGCTCTGAGCGTGCACGTGGAGGCCGGCCCGCATCTCTATCACGCAGTGCAGATCATGAAGGCTCTGGGCGTGGGGGCGGGCGTGGCTCTCAACCCCGGCACCGACGTGTCGCGGGTGCGGGAGGTCGCCGGACTGGTGGATTTCGTGCTCGTCATGACGGTGAACCCCGGTTTCGGGGGACAGAAGCTCATCGAGAGGGCTCTGGAGAAAGTCCCGATCCTGCGGCAGATGCTTCCCGAAAGCGCCGCGCTCGAGCTGGACGGAGGTGTGAATCGGGAGAACATCCGCCGGGTGGTCGAGTTGGGGGCCAACTGGATAGTGGCCGGATCCGCGGTATTCGGCGCGGAGGATCCCGGGGCCGAGGCGGGGGTGCTGCAGGAGCTGATGACGGGTCGGGGTCCGGTGTGGTAGATTCTGTACCGCACCGTGAGGTGCGCGGCACCTGCATGGTGCGAGACGACATATGGTCTTCGGGGTCGGGTGAGATTCCCTACCGGCGGTGATAGCCCGCGAGCCCTCAGGGGCTGACCAGGTGAGAGCCCTGGGCCGACAGTCAAAGTCTGGATGAGAGAAGGCCGGCGCGCGGTATGAAGCGCGCGCCATCCCGACCCCTGGCCCATAGGCTGAAGGGGTTTTCTGTTGGGACTCAGCCAGGTGGACATCGCATATCTCGAACGAGCCATGGCGCTTGCCGAGCTCGGCCGGGGCTGCACAAGCCCGAATCCCGCCGTGGGAGCCGTCATCGTGAGGGACTCCGAGGTTCTGGGCGAGGGGTATCACGCGGGGCCGGGACGGGATCACGCTGAGGTGGCCGCAATCAAGGACGTGCTCGGCCGGGCGGGTACGCCGGTGGACGCTCCAGTCTCTGCCGGGGTGGACGCTTCCCGATGCCGGCCGCTGTGCGCCGGCGCGACGATCTACGTCACGCTGGAACCTTGCTGCGTCTACGGCCGCACGCCGCCCTGCACCGATGCTCTGATCGCCGCCGGCTTCGGCCGGGTCGTGGTGGGGGTGCTCGACCCCTCGCCCGAGGTCAACGGCAAAGGGATAGACCTGCTGCGTGCGGCCGGTATCGAGGTCGATCTTGCCGAGGGGCCGCCGGCGCAGCGGATCAAGCGGCAGAACAACGGACAACGTAAGGCGGTCACCACCGGCCTCCCCTTCGTGATCTATAAGTACGCCATGACCCTCGACGGACGCGTGGCGACCGACTCCGGCGATTCACGGTGGATCTCGAGCGAGGAGAGCCGCGCCCTGGTGCACCGGTGGCGGGCCTGGTCCGACGCGGTGATGGTCGGCGCGGGGACGCTCCGAGTCGACGATCCGAGGCTGACGGCCCGCGACGTCCCCTGCGAACGGCAGACCCTGAGGGTGGTGGTCGATCGCCGCCTCGAGCTGGACCCGTCTTCCACCTTAGTGCGGACGGTGGGCGAGGGGCCGGTTCTGGCCGTCTGCGACCCCGATGTGAGTGGGCGGCGGCGCGCCGAGGTGGAGCGGTGGGGGGTGGAGACCGCCGCTGTGGCCTCAGCTGCTTCCGGCATGCTGGATCCCGCGGCGGTGGCGAGGCTGCTCGGGGAGCGGAGCGTGCAGACGGTCCTCCTGGAAGGGGGGGCGCAGCTGGCCGGGTCGTGGTGGAACGCCGGGCTGGTCGACCAGGTCAGCGTCTTCGTGTGCCCTCTGGTGGCGGCGGGCCTGGAGAACCGTGGGGCACTGCGCGGCCCGGGCGCCGCCCGAATGGGCGATGCGGCGAGGTTGCGCGAGACAGAGGTGAGGCAGATCGGCCCCGACGTGCTCGTATCGGGCTACACGGGAGAGCCTTTCTGATGTTCACGGGGCTGGTGGAAGAGGTCGGCGTGGTGCAGAGCGTGGAGCGCTCACGCGAGGGCGGCCGCATGAGCCTGCGGGCCCGTAAGGTGGTGGAGGGCACGTCCCTCGGGGACTCCATCGCGGTGAGCGGCGCCTGCCTCACCGTGGTCGATCTGGCCCGGGACGGGTTCACGGTGGACTGTATGCCTGAGACCCTCTTGCGCACCACCCTCGGACGGGCCACCAGGGGCACCGTGGTCAACCTGGAGCGTTCGCTGGTCTTGGGGGGCAGGCTGGGGGGGCATCTCGTGCTCGGACATGTGGACGCGGTAACCGAGGTGCTCGCGGTCGAGCGGAAGGGTCGCACCTGGGAAGTGAGGTTCTCCCTCCCCGACGAAATCAGTGGTTGCATCGCGGCCAAGGGGTCGGTGGCCATCGATGGGATCTCGCTGACGGTGGTTCGCGTCTCCGACGGCTGGTTCGAGGTGGGCATCATCCCGCACACTCTGAGCGAGACCACGCTCAAGTCGGTGACCGTGGGTGCGCGGGTGAACGTAGAGGCCGACGTGCTGGCCCGCTATGTGCAGCGGGCCTTGGAACTGAGAACTAAGGACGAGGTCCCCGGCGGAGCTGCGGAAGGCGGCCTCACGGAAGACATCTTACGGGAACAGGGGTTCATATGAGAAACGGAGCGGATTTCGCCACCATCGAGGAGGCCCTCGAGGAGTTCAAGGCCGGGCGGATGGTGGTGGTCGTCGACGATGAAGACCGGGAGAACGAGGGTGACCTCACCATGGCCGCCCAGTTCGTCTCGCCGGACGCCATCAACTTCATGGCTCTGCACGGGCGGGGGTTGATCTGTCTATCGCTCACGGAGGAGCGGGCTCACGCTCTCAGGTTGCACCCGATGACGCGTGAGAATCAATCCCGGTTCGGCACGGCCTTCACAGTGTCCATCGAGGCCCGCCAGGGCGTGACCACCGGCATCTCCGCAGCCGATAGGGCCCACACGATACAGGTGGCCATCGACCCCAGCAGCTCGCCGCAGGACCTGGTCCGCCCGGGCCATGTGTTCCCGCTCGTGGCTCGTGCGGGAGGTGTTCTGGCGCGGGCCGGGCAGACCGAGGCGGCTGTCGATCTGGCCCGGCTCGCGGGGCTGATCCCGGCCGGGGTCATCTGCGAGATCATGAACGAGGACGGGACCATGGCTCGTGTGCCCGACCTGGTGAAGTACTGCGAACATCACGGCCTGAAGATGATAACGGTGGCCGACCTCATCAAGTACCGGCGGCGCAACGAGAAGTTGGTGCGGCAGGTGGCCGCGGCCCACCTGCCCAGCCGTCTCGGCGACTTCATGGCGTACGGCTACGAGAGCCTGCTGGACGGCGAGCAACACCTGGCCGTGGTCAAGGGCGACGTGGCGGGCAAGGAGAACGTGCTCGTGCGGGTGCACTCCGAATGCCTCACCGGCGATGTGTTCCACTCGCTGCGTTGTGACTGCGGCGACCAGCTGGAGGCCGCGCTCGACGCCATCGAGGACGAGGGGCTGGGCGTGATTCTCTACCTAGCGCAGGAGGGACGCGGCATCGGGCTGCTCAACAAGCTCCGGGCCTACGAGCTGCAGGAGCAGGGCAGGGACACCGTGGAGGCCAACGTAGAGCTGGGGTTCGCTCCCGATCTCCGCGACTACGGGATCGGGGCTCAGATCCTCAACGACCTGGGTCTCTCTTCCATACGCATCATGACCAACAATCCGCGCAAGCTGGTGGGCTTGGAGGGATACGGGCTCACCATCACCGAGCGCGTGCCGCTGGAAGTGAAGCCCAACCGCGCGAATGTGCGCTATCTGCAGACCAAGAGGGAGAAGATGGGGCACATCCTCCATCACCAGGGACTTCAATACCAAGAGGACGACGGAAAGGACGGAGGGGATGACTGAGAAGGGTCGGGTCTTCGAAGGGGTCTTGAAGGGAGAAGGGCTCCGCTTCGGGATAGTGGTGGGGCGCTTCAACGAGTTCATTGGAAGCAAGCTGCTCTCGGGGGCGGAGGACTGCCTCACTCGTCACGGCGTCAAGCCCGGCGATGTGGATGTCGCCTGGGTGCCCGGGGCCATGGAGATCCCCTTGGTGGCCGAGCGGCTGGCCGCGAGCAAGAGGTACGATGCGGTGATCTGCCTGGGGGCGGTCATCCGGGGCTCGACCCCGCACTTCGACTACGTGGCTTCCGAGGTGGCCAAGGGAGTGGCCCAGGTGCAACTCGCGACCGGCGTGCCCGTCATCTTCGGGGTTCTGACGACGGAGAACATCGAGCAGGCGGTAGAGCGGGCGGGCACCAAGTCAGGCAACAAGGGCTGGGATGGGGCGCTCTCGGCTCTGGAGATGGCCGACCTCGTCCGGAAACTGGACGAAGCCGCCAAGTAGGTCAGGCTACTTTCTCCACCTTGTGGGCCTTGAGGCACTTCGCGCAGACGTAAGCGCGGGTCGGCTGACCGTTCAGGAGGATGCGGATCTTCTGCACGTTGGGATCCCAGCGACGGGGAGTGGCGCGCATAGAGTGGCTCCTATTGTTGCCGAAGCTGGGCTTTTTTCCGCAAATCACGCACACTTTGGACATGCTCGGTCATCCTTGTCTCTGTCGTCCGCACGGGGAGTGCAATAGTATGCCGCAGCCCCACCCTGTCTGACAAGGGGCTGCGCGCGATAGGCCCCGTCCGCCTTCATTGGGTACGATAGAATACCAGCACGAGGTGAGCAGGTAGGCGGAAAGGAGACGGCCATCTTCACCAGGGACATGTCGTTGATGGAGGCTCTGCAGGCCGACCCGCGGGCGAGGGACGTGTTCGCCGCTTACGGTATGGGGTGTATCGGCTGCATGGGGGTGAGTATGGAGACGATCGAGGATGGCGCCAAGATGCATGGTCTCGATCCCGAGCAGGTCGTTGCCGATCTGAACAAGCTTGCCGAACAACGACCGGCGCCGGTCGAATAGGGGGCGGGCGAACCATGGACTCTCAGAAGGCGGACATGGCCGGGGCTCAGCCCTCCACCACCGGTGGCATGGTGGTCACCGACCGAGCCGTGGCCGACATCGTGGGCTGGACCGTCCTCGAGTGCTACGGCGTGGTGGGCATGGCCTCGCCGAACCTGCGCAGGGGAGTGGCGTCTCTGCTCTCGCGCGACCGGCTTCACCAGGGCATCAAGGTGGATCAGAACGGCGACCAGCTGCGGATCAAGCTCTACATAATCGTGGAGTACGGGTTGAATGTGGCGGAGGTCGCCGGGAACGTGCGCTCTCAGGTCGCCTACAACGTGGAGAAGATGATAGGGCGACCCGTCACGACCCTGCAGATCTACGTGCAAGGGGTCCGGGTTGGCGAATAGCGGTGAAGCGACGCTGACGGTCGCCCGGGCTCGGTCTGTGCTGAGGGCCGGTGTCAAGGCGCTGGAAGAGCGCAAGCAGGAGATCAACGACCTCAACGTGTATCCGGTTCCTGACGGCGACACCGGCACGAACCTGGCTCTGACGATGCGCGGCATCCTTGAGGCGGTGGCTAGGCTGCCGGAAGGGCTCCCCACCAAGGAGCTCTGCGCGGCCATATCTCAGGCCGCCCTCATGGGGGCACGGGGCAACAGCGGGGTCATCCTCTCTCAGATAGTGCGCGGGGCGATGGAGATCCTGGGCGAGGAGCCCTACGTCACGCTGGAGGTCATCAGCCAGGCTCTGACCAACGCCACCGACACCGCCTACCGGGCCGTTCGCAGGCCGGTGGAGGGCACGATGCTGACCGTCCTTCGGGAGATGGCGGAGGCCGCGGTAGAGGCTCCCATCGGTGACGGGCGGAAGGCGTTCATGGACCATGTGGTGACGGCCGGCTGGAAGAGTGTGGAAAAGACACCCACGCTGCTGAAGGTGCTCGCCGACGCCGGAGTGGTGGATGCGGGAGGCTTCGGCCTTGTGGTCATCCTGGAGGGGGCGGCGAACGGCAACGGCGGCTGGGAAGTGCCCATCGCGACCCATGTGGCTCCGACCGCGACCTTCGAGGGCCTGCGCTACGAGGATGAAGCCGCCGAGGAAGAGAGCGACTACACCTACTGCACCAGCTTCCTTCTCAGCGGCTGGAACCTCGACAAGGCCTTCCTGGAGGAGGAATTGGGGAGACTGGGCGACAGTCTGCTGGTGGTGGGTGACAAGCGGCAGATCAAGGTGCACGTGCACACCGATGATCCCGCCAGGGTCATCGGCCTGGCCACAGCGCGGGGCACCTTGAGCGAGGTCGAGATAGACAACATGAAGGAGCAGACCGCCGCGCGCACCAAGCGGCTCGAAGAGGCGTCGGCGCAGGCCGCGGCGGACAAAGCCCTCACCCAGGTGGTGGCGGTGGTGGCCGGGGAAGGCAACAAGGCCTTGTTCCGCAACCTGGGCGTGGACCTCATAGTCGACGGAGGGCAATCCATGAACCCGTCGGCCGAGGACCTCATGCGGGCGGTGGAACGGGCGGTGGCCCCCTCGGTCGTGATCCTGCCCAACAACGGCAACGTGATAATGACCGCCGAGCAGACCATCGGGCTGACGGGCCGTGAGGTCCACGTCGTACCGACGCGTACCATACAGGCCGGTCTGAGCGCTGCCGTGGCATACGACAAACGCAACCCCGGCGACATCAACGCCGAGGAGATGGGCACTGCTCTCGAGAGTGTCGTCGCGGGCGAAGTGACACGGGCGGTGCGGGATTCGCTGGTGGACGGCATACAGGTGAAGACCGACGACTACATCGGTCTCATCGACGATCACGTGGTGGTCGCATCGCGAGACCTGGAGGCTGTGGTAGACGATCTCGTCGAGCGGCTTCTCCAGGGGGGGCAGGAGATGCTGACGGTCCTCCTGGGCACCGGGGAGGAGGCCGAGCGGGCGCGGGAGGCGATCGAACGCCTGCGACAGCGTCATCCAGAGGTGGAGATGGACGTCCATGACGGCGGGCAGCCGTACTATCCGGTCCTGCTGGCAGCCGAGTAGTGGGAAGCGCTGAGTCGGAACCTGAGAGGGGGCGACAGATGATCATCAATCGGGAGACGACCGCCCTGGTCGTGGACTCCACCGCCGATCTTCCAGAGTACTTGGCCAAGGACCCCAACCTGACCATGGTCCCTCTGACGGTCTATTTCGGCGACGAAGCCTTCCTCGATTGGACCGAATTGGAGCCTGCCGAGTTCTACGAGAGGTTGAACAAGGCGCTCCAGCTGCCCCGCACGTCGCAGCCGTCTGCCGGAGCCTTTCTCGAGGTGTACAAGAGGCTCCGGGAGAAGTATGAGAGGGTGTATTCGGTTCATCTGAGCAGTCAGATGAGCGGCACCTGCGCGAGCGCTGAGGTGGCCCGCAGCCAGGTGGACGGGGTCAAGGTCGTGGACTCGCAGCTCGCCACCGGCGGCATAGCCCTGTTGGTGGACAGGATCATGGACCGCATAGACCGGGGGGCGACGGAAGAGGAACTCGACGCCTACATCGAGAGGTTCTTGAAGGAGAAGATATTCTACTTCCTGCCCACCACGCTCGACCAGCTCTACAAGGGAGGCCGTATCGGCCGGGCGTCGCACCTGGTCGGCACCATGCTCAACATCAAGCCGGTGCTGAGCATCGAAGAGGGCGTGATAGACGTCTACAAGAAGGTGCGCGGAGTGCGCCAGGCGTTGGAGGTGATGCGCGACGGGTTGGTGGAGAACACGCGACCCGGCACGACCACCTACGTGAGCCTGTCCCATGGGCTCAACGAGCCTGTCCTCACCCAGCTGCGCGAGCTCGTCGAGGCGGTGCCCGACCGCGACATCCAGATCCGACTCACCAGCATAGTGGGGGCGGTCATCGGCACCTATGTGGGCCCGAAGGCCGTCGCCGTCTGCTTCATACAGGAATGAGCGCGCGCGCAAGGGGTGGTGTCCACTACCCCTTGGGCTCTCTCGAGGTGTTGAGGAGCCGCCGGTCCACAGGCACGATCACCTCCAAAGGGAGCCTGGATCCCCGGCATCTGGATGCGCCTGTAGCTACCCTGAAAGGTGTGGGAAAAACCACAGAGCGGAGACTCTCCGGCCTGGGCATCGAGACCGTCCGCGGACTCCTCATGCACCTGCCGTTCCGGCACGAGCCCCCGACGCGGTTGTGCGGGGCCGGTGACCTCCGTGTGGGTGAGGAGGTGACCCTGCGCGTTCGCGTGATGTCCTGCGCGGTTCGGGAGACGCTCAGGCGCCGGGTGAAGGTGCTCGAAGCGCTGGTTTCCGACGACACCGGGAGCATCCTCGCCACTTGGTACAACCAGGCCTATCTGGAGGCGGCCTTCCGGGAGCGGCCGGAGGTGCTTCTGAAGGGTGTCTTGATCCGGCAGCGGGGAGCCTCGACCTTCCTGGTCAAACGCCACGAGATATTGAGCGAGACAGGCGAAAGCCGCCATATCCTGGGTCTCATCCCCGTGTATCCCAGCACCGCCGATCTCAGCGTGCGAACCATCCGCACCTTGCTGCACGAAGCGGCGCCCCGCGCGCATCACCTGGTCGACCCGCTGCCCGCGGTCTTGCGTGCCCGCAGACGCTATCCGGCGAAGGCGGAGGCGGTGTTGTGCTGCCATTTCCCGACGGGCTTGAGGGAGGCGAAGCAGGCTCGAGAGCGGCTCGCGTTCGAGGAGCTGCTCCTCTTGCAGATGGCCGTGCTGGAGCAGAAGAGGGCCAAGGAGGGGAAGCGCAAGGCGCGGGCGCTCGGGGCGCCGAAGGATCTGACGCTCCATTACCTGGAGGGGCTTCCCTACACCCCGACGGCTGCGCAGAGGAGGGTGATAGCCGAGATCGAGGCCGACCTGGCCCGCAGCGTGCCGATGCGTCGCCTGCTGCACGGCGATGTAGGGTCGGGGAAGACCATGGTGGCGGCCTACTGTCTGCTGCGGGCCGTGGAGCAAGGGGCCCAGGGCGCTCTCATGGCGCCCACGGAGGTGTTGGCCGACCAACACTACATCGGTCTGCAGGAGCAGATGGGGCGGCAGGGGATACGGCTGGGACTCCTGAAAGGGAGCCAACCGGCGGGCGAGCGCCGTGCGGTCCGCAGGGCTCTTGAGTCCGGGGAGGTGTCCGTCGTGGTGGGTACCCACGCTCTCATCCAGGAAGGGGTCCGGTTCCGCGACCTGCGGGTAGCCGTGGTCGACGAGCAACACCGCTTTGGAGTACGGCAGCGAGACGCGATCCTCGGGACCGAGACCGCCCAAGGTCTCTGGCCGCACACCCTGCACATGTCGGCTACTCCCATACCGCGGACGCTCAGCCTGACGCTATACGGAGACCTGGATGTGAGCGTGCTGGACGAAATGCCGCCGGGCAGGCGGCCGGTTCGCACGCGGCTGGTGCCGCAGGAATCGCAGGCGCGGATGTGGGAAGCGGTGCGAAAGGAGCTGGCCCGCGGCCGGCAGGCATATGTGGTGTGCCCGCTGATAGAGGAAAGCGAGAGCCTGCAGACGGCCTCGGCCCGCAGGACCTTCGAGGACCTTTCGGCGGGGGAGTTGGCCGGGTTCCGGTTGCGGTTGCTCCACGGCCAGCTGCCTCCGGCCGAGAAAGGCAGCGCCATGGCCGCCTACGCCGCCGGGGAGGCGGACGTGCTGGTGAGCACCTCGGTCATCGAGGTGGGGGTCGACGTGCCCAATGCGACCGTGATGGTGATCATGGGGGCGCGGCGCTTCGGTCTCTCGCAGCTGCACCAGTTGCGGGGACGGGTTGGTCGGGCGAGCGAGGAGTCCTACTGCTACCTGCTCGCGGAGGGTGAAGATGAGGCCGCGCAGGAGCGGCTCGAGCTGTTTTCCCGCACGTCCGACGGGTTCGCCCTCGCGGAGGCCGACCTGGCCGGTCGCGGGGAAGGCCAGATCTTCGGGGAACGCCAGTCGGGTGTCGGCGACCTGGAGGTGGCGTCTCTCATCAGAGACCGGGCGCTGCTCGAAGAGGCGCGCGCCGAAGCCCAGAACCTGCTGTCGAAGGCGCTCAGGTCAAGACCTTCCCCGACGGCCGGATACGCCCTGGACGCCGCACGAGCACGGTTCGGCGGCAAGATGACGTGGATGGGCCGCGTGTGAGCGGCCGGCCCCCGGGAAGCGTGCGGATCGTGGCAGGCGCGAAGAGAGGTCGCCGGCTCAAGGTGGCGCGAGGGGGCGCCACAAGACCTACGAGCGAGCGGGTGCGCGAGGCGATCTTCGATGTCCTCGGGCCGGTCGACGGCCTGGTGGCGCTGGACCTCTTCGCGGGTACCGGAGCCATGGGCCTGGAGGCCCTCTCCAGGGGAGCGGCGCACTGTGTCTTCGTGGAGGAAGACGAGGCTGTCGCCGCCGTGCTCCGAGAGAACATCGCGGCTCTGGGCTACGACTCCCGCTCACGAGTGATGCCGGCCGGGTACGAGCAGGCTCTCCGCCGCCTTTCACAGGGGGAGAAGGGGTTCGATTTGCTCTTTGTCGACCCTCCCTATAGAATGCTGGCGGAAGTTGAAGTAACGCTCAAGCCGCTGGTAGCGTCGCTTCTCGGGGACAACGGCGTGCTGATCGTAGAAGGCGACAAGTCGTCGCGGGTGACGCTCGGCGAAGCCACGGTGTTCGACCGGACTTACGGTGATACCAGGGTCACGATGATCACGATGAGAAGGAGTATCGCGTGAAGACCGCGCTCTGTCCCGGCACGTATGACCCTGTGACCGTCGGACATGTGGACGTCATCACCCGCTGCAGCACCATTTTCGACGAGGTGGTCATCGCGGTGGTGGACGATTCCTTCCGCAAGACCGTGCTCTTCAATGTGGAGGAGCGGGTGCGCTTCTTGGAGGAGTCGACCAAGCAACTGCCGAATGTAAGAGTCGTCGTCATGCGCGGGCTGGTGGTCGAATTGGCGCGTGAAGTGGGGGCTCATGTCTTGGTGAAAGGGCTTCGGGCCTTCACCGATTTCGAATACGAGTTCCAGATGGCTCAACTCAACCGCAAACTGGACCCCGACTTGGAGACGATGTACCTTATGGCATCACCCGAGCACTCGTTCCTCAGCTCGAGTGGCGTGAAGGAGATAGCCAAGTTCGGTGGCTGCGTTAGCGACCTCGTCCCTGAAGTCGTGGAGCGTCGTTTCGCACAAATGTACGGATGCGCGGAGGACTAAGGATGGATGTTCTCGTTCTGATCGACAAACTGGACGATCTCGTCCATGGTGCGAGCACGTTCCCTATGACCGACAAGGTGATGATCGACAGGGATGAGATCTATGACTTGCTCGACCAGATGCGGGCCACCATCCCGGAAGAGATCAAGCAGGCGCGCTGGATCGTCAAGGAGCGCCAGGAGATGCTCCAGGAGGCCAAGGAGGAGTCCGAGCGCATCCTGAGCGAGGCTCGCGAGGAGGCTCAGCGCCTGGCCAGCGAGCAAGAGGTGGTGAAGAGGGCCCAGCGCCAGTCGGAGGAGATCATCCGCGAAGCGGAAGCCCGTGAACGGGAGATCCGCCTGGGCGCCGAGGACTACGCCGACGAGATCCTGAAGACGCTGGAGACGAACCTGGACAAGTTCCTGGCGGCCGTTCAACGCGGCCGGGAGCGCCTGCAGAGCGGGCAGTCCGGCGAGGCCGTATAGCCTCATATCCGGCGTCACCCAGCACGAAGACCAGTCAGGTGTTCCTCGATCTGAACGATCTCTCCCTGCGCACTGGGGAGCGTCACGAACGCACCTACTCCCTGGATGTGGACCCTGTGCTGCTTGGAGGTGTCGCCTACCAGGTCCTGCTGCCCGAGGGAGTCACCGTCGCGGTGGACAGGGTGGCGGGTGGGTTCCTGGTCTCCGTGTCGGCGAAGGCCAGGGTCTACGGCCCTTGTGCGCGCTGTCTCGCCGAGACGATGGTGGAGGTCGCGGCGGAGCAACAGGAGTTCGCCCCCACGGCCCGCGACGGATGGGAAGGCTCCGACCTCAGCGTCTTCATCGAGGACCTGGTCGTGGACGTGGCCGGCGTGACCCGGGAAGCTATCGTCTTGGCGTTACCCGAACGGCTGGTCTGCTCGCCGGAGTGCAAGGGACTGTGCCCCCGGTGCGGGCAGGATCTGAACGTCGGGGAGTGCTCGTGCGAAGCCACCGGCGGCGACGAACGGTGGCAGAAGCTGAGGGAGCTGGAGTTCCGCGATGAGCGTGGCTCTTGAAATATCCGGGCTGATGGGGTACAAACACTCGGTTTCCGTATAGGTTAGAAGAGAGGCAGAGAATGGCCGTTCCCAAGAGAAAAACGTCGCGTGCACGCAGGGATGCGCGCCGTGCCACCCACGCCGCCACCCCCCCGACCGTCGTCGAGTGCCCGCATTGCCATAGCCCGAGGCTTCCGCACCGGGTGTGCCCGAACTGTGGGATGTACAACGGCCGGCAGGTCGTCAAGGAAGAAGAGTAGGTCGATAGGTCGAGCGCGGCTGCGTACGGCCGCGGGGAGCTGACGTCACATGCAGATCATCGTGCAAGAGGGAGAAATCCTGGTCAGCCTGGTCACGGCCATCCAGGCGCCGGACGAGAACCTTCGGACCATGACCGTGCAGAGCGTCACGGGCCCGGGCAAGGTCTACTATCGTGACCTGGAGATCATCCGCGTCGAGGCACGCGAGGGCGCCCTGGAGATCCTTCCCGCCGCCATCGGGGCTTTGGCCTGGATTAAGAAGGAACGGCGCTATCAGCTCAAGGTCGGTGGAGAGAGCTGAGCAAGGGCTGTGCGAACATGCCGAATATGAAGGACCGCGAAAAGACCGGCATTGAATCTGCCGACATGAGCGATCTGTGGCGAGGAACGCTGCCCCCTGGGCGGCGTTCCTCGCTAATGGGGTTCTGACACCCCGCTATCCAGACAGCTACCCAAGAAGGCCGAGACGAGGAGGAGTCATGGCGCTGGTGGACCCGGGCAAGATCAGGAACGTCGCGGTGGTAGGCCACCGGGGAGCAGGGAAGACGTCGCTCGTGGAGGCGCTCCTGTTCACGGCCGGCGCCAAGAACCGTCTCGGGACCGTCATGGACGGCACCACCACGATGGACCACGATGAAGACGAGATCAAGCGCCAGATGACCATCTCCGCCGGTCTTGCGCACGCGGAGTGGGCCCGTCACAAGCTCAACCTGGTCGACACACCTGGTGAGGCTTCCTTCATCACCGAGGCTCTGGGCACCCTCCCCGTGGTCGAGACGGCCCTTGTGGTGGTCAACGCCGTCACCAAGGTGGAGGTTCAGACCGAGAGACTCTGGAAGCGGGCCCGGGACATGGGCGTGGCTCGGATAGCGGCGGTCAACATGATGGACCGGGAGCGGGCCTACTTCGGCGAAGCCATGGAGGCCCTCAAGGCCCGGTTCGGAGGTGAGGCGGTCGCCGTAGCGCTCCCCATCGGAGAAGAGACCGACTTCAAGGGCGTGGTCGACCTCATCGCGGGCAAGGCGTACACCTATGCGGGTAACACCGGCAAGGGGACGGAGGGCCCCATCCCCGACGATCTCAGGGACGTGGCTGCCGAGGCCAGGGAGGCCTTGGTGGACCGGGTGGCGGAGTCCGACGACGCGCTGCTGGAGAAGTACCTGGACGGGAACGAGCTCACCCAGGACGAGGTCGCCGCCGCCCTCGCGGGGGCCATCAAGAGTGGCGCGATGTGCCCGGTCATGCCCGTCTGCTCGACCAAGAACATCGGGGTCGACCGGCTGCTCGAACTGTTACTGGCCGGTCCCTCCCCGGCGGACGTGCCGGAACGGACGGCACTGGAGGGTAGCAGCGGGACGGGGGAGACGAAGCTCGCGACCGACGCGGACGCGCCGGCAGCCCTGTTCGTCTTCAAGACCATCTACGACCAGTTCTCGGGTAGGGTCAATCTGGCCCGCGTCTTCTCGGGGAAGATCGCCACCGACTCCCAGTTGGTCAACAGCCGCACGGGTGAGAAGGAGCGCACAGGGAACATCCTGCTCATGCAGGGCAAGGAGACCAAGGCCATCGAGGAAGCCGGAGCGGGGGACATCGTAGCCCTGGGCAAGCTCAAAGACACCGGCACGGGAGACACCCTGTCCGATTCGGCTCGCCCGGTGCGGTTTCCGCGTTTCGAGTTCCCGCCTCCCGCGATCTCCTTCGCCATCACGCCAAAGACGCGTGGGGATGAGGAGAAGGTCAGCAACGGCCTGCGGCGCCTGACCGAGGAAGACCCGGCCATGGAGCTGCGCTTCGACTCTCAAACCAAGGAGATGCTCATCTCCGGCACCAGCCAGGTGCATGTGGAGGTCATCCTCGACAAGTTGAAGAGGCGGTTCGGGGTGGAGGTGGAACTGCATCCCCCGCAGGTGCCGTATCGGGAGACCATCAGGAAGAAGGCGAGCGCTCAGGGCCGGCACAAGAAGCAGACGGGCGGCCGGGGCCAGTTCGGTGATTGCTGGATTGAGGTGGAGCCGAAGCCGCGGGGCGAGGGCTACGAGTTCGACGACGCAATCTTCGGCGGGTCCATCCCACGCAACTTCATCCCGGCTGTGGAGAAGGGCATAGTCGAGGCCATGGAGCAGGGCGTCGTAGCCGGTTATCCCGTGGTGGACGTGAAGGTCAAGCTCTACGACGGTTCATATCACACCGTCGACTCATCGGAGCTGGCCTTCAAGCTCGCCGGGTCCCTTGCCTGGAACAAGGCCATGACCGAGGCCATGCCGGTGCTCCTCGAGCCGGTCATGAACGTGGAGGTCACGGCCCCGGAAGAGAACATGGGCGACATCATGGGCGACCTCTCCAGCCGTCGCGGCAGGCCGCAAGGCAGCGAGTCCATGGGCGAGATGCACGTCATCAGGGCTCAGGTGCCTTTGGCCGAGATGCTGACGTACGCGCCGCAGCTCAGGTCCATGACCGGCGGCCGAGGCTCGTTCACGCTCGAGTTCGACCACTACGAAGAAGTCCCCTCTCATCTCACCGAGAAGATCGTCGCGGACGCGAAAGCACGGAAGGCGGCTGAGTGACATGGATAAGTGGGTCTGTTTGGTCTGTGACTACGTCTACGACCCGGCCGTGGGGGACCCCACGCAAGGCGTGCCCCCGGGCACGGCCTTCGAGGACCTGCCGGAGGACTGGGTCTGCCCCGACTGCGGCGTAGGAGTCGAGGACTTTGAGAAGGTGGAGGACGAATAGGAGGCTCGGACCTCCTCGTTGATGAAGCCCGTCGTTCGGCGGCCCCCCGGGGCCGCCGAACGTCTTTCGGGGTCCTGAGCGGGCCATCGGCTACAGATTCAAGCCTCATCCTCCGATGAAGGGTGGAGGATGACTGCAATGATTGTTGTATAATTTAGTGCATGCAACTCTCATCTGTTGCTGGAGGGACGTTGGACGACGCCAGACCACGGCGGGTAAGTGACCTCTTGCGGGAAGGTTTTGACGGGTTCTCCCGGTCCCAGAAGGCCATCGCGCGCTACATCATCGACCACCTCGAAGAGGTGGGGTATCTGAGCGCGGAGGAACTGGGGCAGAAGGGCAACACCTCGAGCTCCACGGTGGTCCGGTTCGCTCAATCCCTCGGCTTCAACGGGTATCCGGAGCTGCAGAAGGCGGCGCGCGACGAGTACAGACTGGGAGCGACCGCGCGGCCGGTCGTGCACGAGGACCAGCTGGGGTTCTCGATCGAGGAGGACGTCCTCACCAGGTCGCTGCGGACGGACGGTCTTAGCCTGGAAGAGACCATCAGCAAGAACAGCCTGGAGCGGTTCAATCGAGCCGTGCACATGCTGGCTGAGGCCGGGACCGTGCTGGTGGTGGGTCTGCACGAAGCTTCCGTGGTGGCGCAACACGCTTCGTATGTGTTCGAGCTGCTCGGCATCCCGTGTCTCGCGGTGACCGACAGCACGGAATCGAACGTGGCGAGACTCACTCGTCTTGGGCCGGGTGATGTGTTGATGGCGGTTGGGTTCCGCAGGGCCCACTCCGTCACGATCTCGTTCGCGGAGAAGGCGGCCGCTCAGAACGCGGACGTCATTGTTATCACCGACAACTCCCTGTCCGAACTGGCCGAGAAGGGGACCGTGACCCTGTACGCCGACATCGATTCCACCTTCTTCGCGCATTCGTTGGTGGGGCCTATCAGCCTGGTGAGCGCGCTCGCGGCCGCCATATACAGCCGGGACCGCGACCTTTACGACGCGCGGGTCCGGGCGGTCCGCGACAAGGCAGCCGAGTCGGGCTGGCTGCGCTGACGGGTTCGGCGGCGGCCGGCGCGTTGAAGGCGTCCGGGGCCTCGGTTAAACTCAGGAGCACGCGAACCCTATGACACCGCACCGGTGCTCGAGCGGAGGTCTTTGACATGTCGGGGCATTCAAAATGGGCAGGGATCAAGCACAAGAAGGCATTGGTCGACGCCAAGAGGGGCAAACTCTTCGGCAAGCTGGCTCGGGCCATCACGGTGGCCGCGCGTGAAGGTGGCGGGGACCCGGACCACAACGCGACTCTGGCCCAAGCCATCGTCAAGGCCAAAGACGCCAACATGCCTCATGACAACATCGACCGGGCCGTCAAGAAGGGCACCGGGGCGGGGGCGGACGCGGAGGCCTATCAGCACCTCACGTACGAGGGCTACGGTCCGAACGGGGTGGCCGTGTACGTCACGGCTCTTACCGACAACAAGAACCGCACCGCCGCCGACATCCGCTACGCGTTCGACCGTGTCGGAGGCAAGCTGGGCACCGACGGCTCGGTGAGTTGGATCTTCGAGCGCAAGGGGGTCATCTTCGTCGACGCGGCGGGGCGTGACGAGGACGAGCTGATGATGGCCGCCATCGATGCGGGAGCTGAGGACGTGCTGGCCGAGAGCGACGTGTATGAGATTCGCTGCGATGTGGCCGATTTCATGAGCGTGCGCAAGAGCCTGGAGGAGGCGGGGATAGCCTACACGTCGGCCGAACTGACGATGATCCCCAAGAACACGGTGGCGCTCGACGAGGCCGACGCCCGCAAGACTCTTCGACTGCTCGATTCCTTGGAGGACAACGACGACGTGCAAGAGGTCTACGCCAACTTCGACATCCCCGACGATGTCATGCAGGCGCTGGCCGAGTGATGACGGCTTCAGTCTCATGAACGAGGTGGCGGGCCGGGTGATCTTGGGGCTGGACCCGGGCACGGCCTCCACGGGTTTCGGAGTGATCTCGGTCGTGGGGAACCGGCTCAGGGCCGTTGAATACGGAGTGGTCGAGACGGTCGCGAGGCTCGCGCCCGAGCGCAGGCTCGAGCAGATCTACAGCGACGTGGGAGATATCCTGAAGCGGCACCGGCCGGTCGCCACGGCGATCGAGTCGCTCTTCTTCAACGCCAACGTCCGCACGGCCCTTGCCGTGGGCCAGGCGCGGGGCGTGACGCTGCTCGCCTGTTCGCAGGTGGGATGTGAGGTGTACGAGTACACACCGCAGCAGATCAAACAGGCTGTTGTGGGCTACGGAAAGGCCAGTAAGGAGCAGGTGATGGAGATGGTGCGCGTGCTTCTGGGGATGGCGGAGACGCCGAGGCCCGACCATGCCGCCGACGCTCTGGGAGTGGCCATCTGCCACGCGAACAGCTCGGGGGTCCTCGAGAGGGTCGCGAGGAGTGAGGCTGCCCTGGCGGCGCGACGGAGGCCTCGGTGATCGAGCGCATCGCAGGCATGGTGGCGGCAAGGGCGGCCGACCACGTGGTGGTCGATGTCGGCGGGGTGGGCTTCCTGCTGGATGTGTCGGCCGTCACTCTCCGCGATGTCGCCGCGGTGGGGGAACAGACGGTGCTGTTCACCCACCTGCACGTGCGGGAAGACATCATGCAGCTCTATGGCTTCTCCAGCGAGGAGGAGCGCGAGCTCTTCAGGCTGTTCCTAGGGGTCAGCAAGATCGGGCCCAAGATCGCCTTGGCGGCCCTCTCCTGCAGACGAGCCGCCGACCTGAAGAAGGCGCTCGCAGCCGGCGATGTGGCTCTTTTCGCATCCGTGCCCGGCATCGGCAAGAAGACGGCCGAGCGCCTCATCCTTGAGCTTCGGGAGAAGATGGGCGATGCCGGCCTGGCCGGAGGCCCGGGGCCGGCCGGCGGGGCTGCGGCCGAGGAGGGCTCGCTACCACTGGCAAGGGCCGCGCTCGTGGAGCTCGGCTACAGCGTCCTCGAGGCCGACAGGCTTCTGAGCTCCCTGGATGCTGAGCTTCCGGTGGAAGAGCTGATACGCGAAGCTCTGACCAAACGCGTCTGACCTGCTGGTGACGAACGCAGGGAGTAGGGGTGCCGTGAGCGACGAAGAGAGACTGGCAGACCCGGAGGAGGTCCCCCTCGAGGAGGAGCTCGAGCGCACGCTGCGACCTCGGTCGCTCGCGACGTTCGTGGGGCAGCCCGCCCTCCGTGAGCAACTGCGGATATTCATAGAGGCCGCCATCTCCCGCGGCGAGCCGCTCGATCACGTACTCCTCGCCGGCCCTCCGGGATTGGGCAAGACGACGCTTGCCAACATCATCGCGCAGGAGATGAGGGTGAGCATAGTGACCACGTCGGGCCCGGCCCTGGAGCGCAAGGCCGACATGGCCGCCATCCTCACCCATCTCCAAGAAGGCGACGTGCTCTTCATCGACGAGATCCACAGGCTCAACCGGTCCATCGAGGAGATCCTGTATCCGGCGATGGAGGACTTCGAGATCGACATCGTCATCGGGCAGGGGCCCAGCGCCCGCACCATCCGTCTGGAGCTGCCGCATTTCACCCTCATCGGCGCGACCACCCGCAGTGGGCTCATCACCACGCCGCTCCGCGACCGCTTCGGTTTCTCGCACCGCTTGGACTACTACTCTGTGGACGACCTGACTCTGATCGTGGAGCGTTCGGCGGAGATCCTTTCGGTGGGCATAGACGACGAGGGGGCTCGGGAACTAGCGCTCCGGTCGCGCGGGACTCCCCGCATCGCCAACCGTCTGTTGAAGAGGGTCCGCGACTACGCGCAGGTGCGGCACGAGGGCCGCATCTCCGGGTCGATCGCTCTCGAGGCCCTACGCCTCTTCGAGGTGGATGACGAGGGCCTCGACAGGGTCGACCGCGAGATCCTGAACCTCATCCTGCACAAGTTCGACGGCGGTCCGGTGGGCCTCTCCACGCTTGCCGTGGCCATCGGCGAGGAGGCCGACACCATCGAGGACGTGTACGAACCGTTCCTGTTGCAGCGCGGCTTTCTTATGCGCACTCCGCGCGGGCGGGTGCTGACGCGGCTGGGATACGAACACTGCGGGGTGACGCCGCCGGCAGCTACGCGGCCGGCGCCCCCCGAGACGCTGTTCAACTGAAGGGCCGAAGCGTGCGCCGGCGATGACGAGACTGCTGCTCCACATCTGCTGCGGACCCTGCGCGAGCGCCACGATCCCCTTTTGGAGGCAGAAAGGCGTCGATTCGGTTGGGCTGTTCTTCAACCCCAATATCCACCCGTTGCTGGAATACCGCAGACGGCTCACCGGGGCCCGCGAGGTGGCCGAGATGAGCAGGGTGGAGCTGGTCACGGACGAGGCGTACGACCCCGAGGCCTGGTTCACATCGGTCGCGGGGGAAGCCGGGACGCGATGCAGCCGGTGCATCGGCCTGCGGCTCGAACGGGCGGCCAGGGAGGCCGCCACGCTTGGCTGCGACGCCTTCTCCACTTCTCTGTCCATCAGTCCTTGGCAGGATCATGAAGCCATCGAGACCGGAGGGGCCCGGGCTGCGGAGCGCCACGGGGTGGAGTTCATCTACGAAGACCTCCGGCCGCTGTACGGCGAGTCGCGCAGACTCAGCCGGGAGTGGGGGATCTATCGCCAGAAATACTGCGGGTGCCTGGTTTCGGAGTGGGAGAGGTACCGTGGGTCTTGAGACCGCCGCGAAGCTCCTCCTGGGGGTGGGCGGAGGGCTGGTCGTGCTGGGCGCCATCCTGTTCGCCGCGGCCAAGCTCGGGTGGACCCATCTGCCCGGCGACTTCGTGTATCGGGGCAAGAACGTCACGGTGTACATTCCTATCGGCCTGATGATCCTGGTCAGTGTCATCGGCTCACTGATCCTCTACCTCCTGTCCCGGCGTTGAGCAGGCCGGTACGCTGCGTCACGCCTGCCGCCATGCGCTTGGAGGAACTCGACTTCGACATCCCACAGGGGCTGATCGCCCAGGAGCCCGCCGACCCCCGGGATTCCTGCCGGCTCATGTATCTGCCGGCGCGAGGGGGGAGGCAGCACTTGGTGTTCTCCGACCTGCCCGGCCTGCTGCGGGCGGGCGACACGCTCGTGCTCAACGATTCGCGCGTTCTGGCCGCCCGAGTGGAAGCCCGGAGGCCGACGGGCGGTCGCGTCGAGGTGCTGTTCCTGCGACCCCTTGAGGGAGCGGGCCGCTCGTGGGAGATCCTCGCGCGTCCGTCGCATCGCCTGCGCGCCGGCGAGGACCTGCTGCTGGCCGACGGCTCCCGGCTGAGTCTCCAAGCGGCGCTCGGAGAAGGGCGCTGGGCGGTGGAGAGTCCACCGGGGCGTTCAGTGATCGACATCATGGAGGAGCAAGGGGAGCTGCCGCTACCCCCTTACATCCACACGTATCCCGTCGACCCGGCCGTCTACCAGACGGTGTACGCGTCGGAGCTGGGGTCGGCGGCCGCCCCGACTGCCGGGCTGCACTTCACCTCCGAGCTGCTGGCGTCCCTGGAGCAGGCCGGAGTGCGGACGGCCTACGTGACGCTGCACGTGGGTCTGGACACCTTCCAACCCATCCGTGAAGAGATCGTCGAGGACCACCGCATCCACCGGGAGACGTACTACGTGGGGGCGGAGGCTCTCGGCGCCATCCGTGACACTCTTGGCTCAGGCCGGCGCCTGGTGGCTGTGGGCACGACCGCCACCCGGGTCTTGGAGACCCTGGCGAGGAATGGGGCGCTGCATTCTCCGGCGAAGGATGAGCCCATCTGGGGGGAGACCGACATCTTCATCACGCCCGGCCATGCATTCCGCGCGGTCGACGTGCTTCTCACCAATCTGCACCTGCCGCACAGCACCGTTCTGGCCCTCACCATGGCCTTTGCCGGGGTCGAGCGGCTGCGTGGGGCCTACGCGGAAGCCGTCGCCATGCGATACCGTTTCTTCAGTTTCGGTGACGCGATGCTTATCGAGAAGCCCCAAGGAGGCGCTGGTGCGGACGGTTGACGGACTCCCCGACTTCCCGTTCACGGTGGAGGCTCGGGATGGGGATGCCCGTGCCGGGCGCCTGGAGACCCCGCACGGGGTCGTGGAGACGCCGTGCTTCATGCCTGTGGGCACGAAGGGCACGGTCAAGGCCATGAGCCCGGAGCGCCTGCGGGCCTTGGGCGCTCAGATCATCCTCGCCAACACGTATCACCTCGCTCTGCGACCCGGCAGCGAGACGGTGCGACGGCTGGGCGGGTTACACCGCTTCATGCAGTGGGACGGCCCGATACTGACGGACAGCGGCGGATACCAGGTGTTCAGCCTCAGGGACACGGCGCGCATCGCCGATGACGGGGTCGAGTTCCGGTCCATCTACGATGGGTCCAGGAACGTGTTCACGCCGGAGCGCGCCATGGCCGAGCAGGCGGCTCTGGGCGCCGACCTCGTCATGTGCTTCGATCAGTGCCCGCCTGGTTCGGCGGGCGAGTCGGAGGTGCGGGAGGCGGTGGAGCGGACGGCGACGTGGGCCGCCCGCTGCAAGAGCGCCCATCAAGAGAGGGAGGGGCTTGGCTCCGACGGGCCCCAGATGCTGCTCGGCATAGTCCAGGGGGGAGTGGTGCAGCGCCTCCGCCGGGAGAGCGTCGAGCGGCTGCTGGCGATCGGCTTCCCCGGGTACGCGATCGGCGGGCTCACCGTGGGGGAGGATCGGGACGCCATGCTCGAGACGACCTCGTTCACCACCTCGCTGCTTCCGGCCGACAGACTCCGATACTTCATGGGCATCGGCGATCCCGAGGGTCTCGTGGAGGTCATCGCCCGCGGCGTGGACATCTTCGACTGCGTGCTTCCCACGCGCACCGCGCGGATGGGCACGGCCTTCACGCGGCAGGGCCGGCTCAACCTCCGCAATGCCGAACACGCGCTCTCCGACGCTCCGCTCGAGGAGGGCTGTCCCTGCGCCGCCTGCACGGGGTTCTCGAGGGGCGCCATCCGGCATTTCGTGATGCAGAAGGAGATACTGGGGCTCATGCTGCTGAGCGAGCACAACCTGGTGTTCCTCACCAACCTCGTCCGCCGCGCGCGTGAAGCGATAGTGGCCGGGGGATTCTCCGCGTTCCGAGGCGGGGACTGCACCGCGTGGTAACATAACTGGTCGCGAATATAGACTCCGCGTCCGCCCGCGCACAGGCGGGCGGGACTCACCAAGGAGGACAGGTTGCAAGGGTCATCTTGGATGCTGATCATCTATGTGGTTGCGTTCATCGCCATCTTCTACTTCATGGCGATCAGGCCGCAACAGAGGCAGCGCCGCGCCCATCAGGCCCTGCTCTCGTCGCTCAAGAAAGGCGACCGGATCGTCATGGCTTCCGGAATCTATGGCACAGTGAAGCGGGTGGAAGAGAACATGGTGGTCGTCGAGGTGGCCAAGGGCGTCAACTTGAAGATCGCGCGGCGCGCTGTGGCCGAGATCATCAGGGACAGCGCCGAGGCCCGCGCCGTTGCCCCGGAGGGCCCGTCCACGACTCGTGGCAGACGTGGGAAGGCGGAGATCGAAGCGGGCACCACGGACGAGACGGATATCGAGACCGGCGATTCGGCTGAGGACGCTGAAGAAGACCCCTGGAACCAGGATATCTGGAAGAAGGACGAGTAGCGTCCGCTAGCTTCTCTGCGTGTCGGGGGCCGTGGTCTCAGGCGGGCCGCGGGTCTCGTTGACAGTGGTGCCGCGGTGACCTATCCTCGTGCCCTGTGGCCGGAGGGGCCTGCGAAGGGTGGCCGCCAGATTCACTATTGAACCGTTCCCTAGGAAGGTGCGCCTTTGTCCAGAATACAGCGCGACGTGGTGATACTGATCGTGGTGGCGATATTCCTCGGCGTCGCTGCTTACTTCGCGTTCCCACTGTCAAAGACCAACCTGGGCCTCGATCTGCAGGGGGGCCTTTCGGTCATGCTCGAGGCGAAGGACACCACCGACGAGAACTTCAACAGCAAGATGGACCGGGCCGTCGAGATCATCCAGAGCCGCGTGAACAAGCTGGGAGTGGCCGAGCCCGAGATCCAGCGCCAGGGTGGCGCCAAGATCAGCATCCAGTTACCGGGCATCGACAACCCGGAGCAGGCCATGGAGATCATCGGCAAGACGGCGGTGCTCGAGTTCTTCGACGTGAAGGACTTCGGCACGCCCTACGCGAGTGAAGCGGAGGCGCTGGCTGCCGCGGGCGTGGCTTCGGCGGATGAACTCCCGGAGGGCACCGAATTGATCTTCTGGCCCGTGAAGGGTGACGCCGCCGGCGACCAGTACTTCGTAGTCTCGGCCGAGCCGGCGCTGACCGGGGACCTGCTCAAGGACGCGCAGAGTTCCTTCGAGTCCCTGAACAACAACCCCAAGGTGGACATGCAGTTCACAGGCGAAGGCGCGGATCTCTTCGCTCAGGTGACCAAGAGGATGGCGGAGACTGCTCAGATAACGGGACAGGACCAGTTGCTCGCCATAGTCCTGGACGGCGTCGTCGAGTCCGCGCCTCGTGTGTTGGAGGAGATCACGGGCGGCAACGCCGAGATCACGGGCAAGTTCACTCGGGAGGAGACACAGAACCTGGCCCTGGTGCTGCAGACGGGCGCTCTGCCTATTGAGCTCCAGCCGGTCAGTCAGAACGAGATCGGCGCCACGCTTGGCAAGGCGGCCCTCAACCAGGCCCTGATCGCGGGGCTCGTGGGAGTGGCCCTGATCATCGTGTTCATGATCGCCTACTACCGTCTTCTGGGTGTGGTGGCCAGCATCGCCCTGGTCGTCTATGCCATCCTGTTCATGGGGATACTGAACGCCGTGGGCGTGACCATGACCCTGCCGGGTATCGCGGGGATGATCCTCACCTTTGGCATGGCGGTGGATGCCAACGTGCTCATCTTCGCGCGCATGCGCGACGAGGTGGCCGCAGGCAAGACCATCGGCGCCGCTACCAGCGCCGGTTTCGCAAAGGCCTTCAAGGCGGTGTTCGACTGCAACATGACCACCATCATCACCGCCATCATCCTGTTCTGGGCCGCCAGCGGGGGCATCAGAGGGTTCGCGCTCACCCTTGGGATCGGCGTGGCGCTCTCCTTCCTGACCGCGGTCCTCGTGACCCGCTCCATGCTGAGCGTGCTGAGCGGCTGGAGCCTGTTCCAGAAACGCAGGCTGCTCGGATTGCACGTGCCGCATGCGAAGATGCTCTCGCCGGACGAGGGAGGCCGGTCATGAGAGTCGTCCCGTTCATGCGTTACAGGTGGTGGTTCATCGCGTCGCTGAGCGCCGTGACGGTCTTCGCCATACTCGCCGTCTTCATCGTGGGCCTCGATCTCGGCATCGACTTCAAGGGCGGGGTCCGGATGCAGGTGGGCTTGGAGCGGGAGGCCACCGAAGACGACGTGCGCTCGGTGGTCAGAGAACTGGGTGTGCAGGAGCCGGTGGTGCAGACGGTCAAAGGAGCGAGCGGCACCTACTCTTTCATGATCACCGCCGAAGACATGGACGAGGCGCAGCAGGGCGCGGTCGAAGCCGCGCTGGAGTCGAAGTTCGGCGTCGACGAGGGATCGTTCGCGGTCGAGCGGGTGGGCGGCAGCTTCAGCAAGGAGACGACGAACAGGGCCTTCATCGCCATCGCCATAGCCGTGGTGGCGATCATCGCCTACCTCACGCTGCGGTTCGAGTTCAAGTTCGCCATCCCGGCGATCGTCTCCCTCATACACGACGTCGGCCTCACCTTGGGCATCTACGCGGCCAGCAACCGTCTGGTGACCGCCGCGACCGTCGCGGCCATCCTGACGATCTTGGGCTACTCGGTCCACGACACGATCGTCATCTTCGACCGCATGCGCGAGAACACCCACCTGATGAAGAGGGAGACGTATGGGGAGATGGCCGACCTCTCCATCGCCCAGACCGTCGTGCGCTCGATCAATACGACTATATGTGTGTTGCTGCCGCTCCTGGCGATCCTGGTCTTTGGTGGGCCCACCCTCAAAGACTTCGCCTTCGCGCTCACGATCGGTGTGATCACCGGCACGTACTCGTCGTTCTTCGTGGCGACGCCGCTCGCGGTGGTGTGGAAAGAGCAGGAGCCTCGCTATCGCAAGCGGCTGCAGGCAGCCGCGGCGGGCGCGGGCGGGGCTGTGGATGTAGGCACGGTGGCGGACGCGGTGTCGCCTAAGCAGGGGTCGAAGGCGGCCCCCGCTACGCCGGGCGGCGCTAAGAGCAACGCCGCCAAACCGCAACAGGCGCGCGTTTCGCAGAAACCGAAGAAAGGTAAGACAACGAGCAAGCGCCCACCAGGCAAGGGAGCCAAGCGGACGTCTCGATGAGAGGAGGACGCTGTGACCGAAGAAGCCGAGAATAAGAACGGCGCTGAGACCAAGGGGGTCACCGGGCAGGCCGTCCGGGACCTGATAGAACGCACCTTTCTGGCAGGCATGGGAGCCGCCGCGTTGACGAAGGACCGGGTCCAAGAGTTGGTGGAGGACCTCGTCCGTCGTGGACAGCTGAGCAGCGATGAGGGCCGGGACGTGGTCGACCGGCTCGTCGCGCGGAGCCGCGACGAAGCACGCACGGTCCTCAAGCGGGCGGATTCATCGCTGCAAGGCGCGTACCGCGATCTGGGCATCAGCACCAAGCGCGAGCTGGAGGACCTGGACTTCCGGATCCGCCAGCTCGAGATGCGGGTGCAGCTGCTCGAGGCCGCCGCCGACACAAACCAGGAGCCTGCCCCGGCGGCGGAGAAGAAGGCCAAGGGCTAGGCCCGCCCAGGCTACCTGCCCAGACGCTGGAAGGATGCTGCCTTGCAGTCGGTCCAGCTGATGCACCCGGTGAGGAGCCGTCTCCGCAACCTGGAGAGGATGCGAGAGATATCCCAGGTCGCCGTGCGACACGGCTTCGGGTATTTCTTCGAGCGTCACCGGCTTGTCGGCCTGATCCCTCGTTGGCGGCCGGTGAGCACGCGAATGCCGGCGCAGCGGGGCCGGCATATCCGGGAGATGCTGGACGAACTGGGTCCCACGTTCGTCAAGTTCGGTCAACTCCTCAGCACCCGGCCCGACATCATCCCGCCGGACATCGTCCAAGAGCTGGTCAAGCTCCAGGACGAGGTGTCGCCCTTCGACTTCTCCATCGTCGACCAGGTCATCCAGGAGGACCTGGGGCTGACCATCACCCGGGCCTTCGAAAGCTTCGACGCTGAGCCCCTGGCGTCCGCCTCCATCGGCCAGGTGCATGCCGCGCGACTGCCCGGCGGCCGGAAAGTGGTGGTGAAGGTACAGAGACCGGATGCGGCGCGCCAGATCCGGCAGGATATCGATCTACTCCTCCAGTTCGCCGAGCTTCTCGAGGGACGGCTGGAGGTCGGGTTCTCGTTGATGGAGGTCGTCCAGGAGTTCGCCCGTACCATCAATCGGGAGCTCGACTACGTGCTCGAGGCGCGGAACGCAGCTCGTTTCGCCGCCAACTTCACGGACGATGACGCGGTGCGCATCCCTTCGGTGTTCACACGCTATTGCAGCCCCCGCGTCCTCACCATGGAACGCATCGAAGGGCCTACGCTCAACAGTCCCGAGATCATGGCTCTTCCCCTGACGGAACGGAAGGTGCTCGCTGAGACCATCTCCGCGTGCTGGTTCAGGCAGATCCTTCATCATGGTTTCGTGCACGCCGACCCGCACCCGGCGAACATCGTGTATCTGGGGGAGGGCAGGATCGGCCTGCTGGATTTCGGGATGGTGGGCGTCCTGAGGAGCGACGATCTGGAAGAGGGCACGAAGTTGTTCCTGCGGGTGATGCGATCGGACATCCCCGGTATCAAACGCTCTCTGAAGCGCCTGGGGATGCAGTGGAACCCGGCCGCCGACGAGGCCGTGACTCAGGCTATCGAGGACAGTTTCAGCCGGTATTTCGGGATGTCGCTCAAGAACGTCGACGTCCGGGCGCTGCTGCACCAGGTGATCGAGCTCGTCTATTCGCTGCGACTGCGTCTGCCCAGCAGGTTCCTCGTCCTGGACAAGGCGGTGCTCACGCTGGAGGGAGTCGTGGACTGGCTCTATCCCGACATCAACCTCTTCGAGATAGCCGGCCGGTACACCAGCGAGCTGAAGTGGGGCCTGGTCGATCCACGCCGGTTCCCCACCCGGGTCCAACGGTATGCGGCCGAGTACGCCCAGATCTTCAGCGAGTACCCGCTCCAGTTGCACGACGTCCTGAACGAGCTGAGGGATGGGGAGGTCGAGATCAAGTTCCGCCACACCGGCCTGGAGGGCATGATCCACCGGCTCGACGTGATTGCCAACCGCGTGGTGGTGGCTCTGGTGAGCATCGCCTTGGGCGTCACCGGCACTGCCGTGGCCGTGATGGTGGAAAGCGGTCCCCAGCTCGGCGGCCTCTCGGTTTGGGGCATACCCGGGCTCGTGGTGGCCCTCATCTTCGGGGTCTGGCTCATCTACGCCATCATCCGGTCGGGCAGACTCTGACCCCGCGCGCGCCTCGGGGAGGTGCGAGCGCCGCCACTCCGTCCCCCCCGGCCGCTATAGTGTCCTCGATATGAGTGAGAGCACCGGCACCGAGCGCACGTCCTGGGGGGTCAACCCCTATCCCTGGCGCGAGACGCAGGCGCTGGCCGACGCCTTGGGTCTCCCTCCGCTGGCGGCCATGGTGCTGGCGGGCCGGGGCCTGACCGATCCGGCGGAGGCCAAGGCGTTCCTCGAATGCTCCTGTCCGCTGCCGGACCCGTTCCTTTTCGGCCACATGGAGGAGGCGGTGGCCGTCCTCGGCGATGCCGTCCGGCGGGGCAGGCGGATCGTCATCCACGGCGACTACGACGCCGACGGCATCACTGCCACGGCGCTCATGCTCTCCGGCCTGCGCGATCTGGGCGTCGAGGCCGAGTGGTACCTGCCCAGCCGGTTCAACGAGGGCTTCGGCCTGTCGCGCACGGCGGTGGAGGCCATCGCCGCCGGCGGCCCCGCTGTGCTCGTGACCGTCGACTGCGGCGTCAACTACCCAGAGGAGGTGGCGCTGGCGAAAGAGACCGGGCTGGATGTGGTCGTGGTAGACCATCACCGGCCGGGACCTGAGCTCCCCTCTTGCTGCGTGATCCACCACGCCGTGGGCGACTATCCGCATGGCGACCTGTGCGGAGTGGGCCTGGCGCTCAAGGTCATGCATGCCTTGCACATCCGGGCGGAGGGAGCGGGCGCCCACTCGCTTCCCGAGCGGCTCTATCCCCTCCTCGACTTGGTGGCTTTGGGGACCGTCGCCGATTTGGCCACGCTCCAAGGTGAGAACCGCTACTATGTTCGGGAGGGCTTGAAACTCATCGCCATAGGGCAACGGGTCGGCATCCGCGCGCTCGCCTCCGTTTCGGGATGCACGGGCGTGGCCGATTCAGGCACGGTGGCCTACCGGCTGGCGCCGCGGCTGAACGCAGCCGGACGGCTGGCCGATCCATCGCCGCCGCTCAGGCTCATGTTGACGGAGGACGAGCGGGAAGCAGCCCGGTTGGCGGCCGAACTGCACGAGATGAATGGCGCCCGCCAGGAGGTCGAGCGGCAGATACTCGAGGAGGCCGTGGAACAGGTGGAGGGGCTGGGAGCGCTGCCTCCGGCCATCGTGTTGGCGGGCCAGGAGTGGCACGAGGGCGTGGTGGGCATCGTGGCCTCACGGCTGGTGGAACGTTACCACCGGCCCAGCGTCCTGCTCGGCATCCGGGAAGGGGTGGCCAAGGGCTCGGGGCGGAGCGTGCCGGGCTACGACCTCATGGAGGGCCTGAACGCGGCGGCCGGCCTGTTGACCGTGTATGGAGGCCATACCCAGGCTGTGGGGCTCACTCTTCCCGCCGATCGGGTGGACGGCTTCCGCCGCGCCATGGAGGAGCACGCCGGCCGGTCGCTGGACGAGCGCGCGTTGACGCCGGTCTATCGTGCGGATGCGGTGCTGAGAGGCGTCGATATCGATGTGGACACTGGGCTGGCCCTGGCCTCGCTGGGACCCTTCGGAAGCGGCAACCCTCGCCCGCGGCTGCTGGTCGTGGGGGGCGAGATGAGGGACGTCGAAGCAACGCGCAACGGGGCTCACCTGCGCTGCACCGTACAGCTCGACGGGATCAAGGTCCGGGGGATAGGCTTCGGGATGGGGGAGAAGGCTGCCGGACTGCGGGAGCAGCCTGGAAGCCGACTGGTGGGGGTGCAGTTCCGCGTGGACGAATGGCAGGGGGTACCTCGCCCCGAGTTCCTGATCGAGCGCATCGGCGATCGTGAGGACGGCCCCGCCGGTCTGCCGGAGCGCGAGGGCGAAGACATGCCTCCGCGGCCCGTCGCAGAGGACGGCGGGGGAGCGGGCCGGCGGGTGTCGGGCGCGGGTGCGACGCTCATGATGCCTGGCGTCCGGGATCTGAGGGACCAGCCGGGTCTGACGAGCGCGCTGGCGCAGGTGATGGCGACCGGTGAGCGGGTGTTGATCGTCAGCAGTTCGACGGCGCGCGCCTGGAGAGAGACGCGGGTGCGTCTGCCCTTGGCGGCGTTGGCCGGCGGAGAGGCTGAGGTCTACGGTCGAGAGACGGACGGGACGGCCGTGGACGCCCTGAGGGCAGCCAGGGTGCTTGTCGTGGATTGGGAGACCGCCGCGGAGGCCGCCTGGCCGTCTGTAGACCGCCCTCATGTGATCGCGGTAGACCCTCCGTATCGGGCCGGCCACGTGAGTTTCCTGCAGGACGTCGCCACCAGGGGGGCGGTGGTGCACCTCTGCTATGGGCAGGAGGAGAGGCTGGCGACGGCCGGGCTGTTGCGCTACACGGTGCACCCTCGCTTCGCGATGATCTGTGTGTACAGGGCTATGCAGGAGTCGGGCGGGCGGGGCGACGGCGTGCTCGAGCGTGCCCGTGAGGTGGGCAGGCAGGAAGCCGGCATCGACCTCCCAGAAAGGGCCCTGAGACGGGCCCGTGCCATTCTGGCCGAGCTCGGCATAGAACGCTTCTGCCCTGGGGAAGCTAAACTGGAAGCACGGAGCGTCTCCGCGTACGTTGCGGCGGAGGCGGACTATGAGGAGTGTTCAAGGCTGTGTCTGACCCTCTGAGAACCGCTCGGACGAAGGCGACCGCCGACCCACCGGGTCCCCTGAGCCGCCAAGAAGCCGTCGATCAGCATCGGGCGTCGCTCGACGAACTCTTCGGCAAGATCGAGGGGTACAACCCCGGGTTCGACCGGGGACTGCTGACCCGGGCCTTCGAGACCGCCGCTTTCCAGCACCAGGCGCAGATGAGGGCGAGCGGAGAGGCGTATATCAACCACCCGCTCGGAACGGCCGGCATCTGTGCCGAGCTCAAGCTGGACAGCGCGACGCTGGCGGCTGCCCTGCTCCACGATGTCGTGGAAGACACGGGCATGTCGGTCGAAGCAGTACGGGAGGATTTCGGAGACGAGGTGGCCCTCCTGGTCGACGGTGTGACCAAGCTCTCCCAGATGTCCTTCAGCACCATCGAGGAGGAACAGGCCGAGAACATCCGCAAGATGATTGTGGCCATGGCCAAGGACATCCGGGTGATCCTCATCAAGCTGGCCGACCGCCTCCACAATATGCGTACCTTGGGCTACCTGGGCAAGGAGAAGCAGATACAGAAGGCCAAGGAGACATTGGAGGTCTATGCTCCGTTGGCCCATCGACTGGGGATTGAGTCCATCAGGTGGGAGCTCGAGGACCTCGCCTTCGCGACCCTCCATCCCCGCAAGTACACCGAGATCCAGCGCATGGTCGCCCAGCGCAGGGCGGATCGCGAGCGCGACATGGAAGAAGCCCGGTCGATCCTTGCCGATGAGCTGACGACGGTGGGCATCGAAGGGGAGATCGTCGGAAGAGCCAAGCACTTCTACTCCATCTACGACAAGATGGTACGGCGGGGCAAGGAGTTCAACGAGATCTACGACCTCATCGCCCTCCGCGTGCTGGTCGACTCGGTCAAGGACTGCTACGCGGCGCTCGGCATCATCCATTCACTCTGGAAGCCGGTCCCGGGCCGCTTCAAGGACTACATCGCGATGCCCAAGTTCAACATGTACCAGTCTCTTCACACCACCGTGATGGGCCCACAGGGCAAGCCGCTCGAGATCCAGATCCGCACCCGGGAGATGCATGAGACGGCCCAGTACGGCATCGCGGCCCACTGGGTCTACAAAGATAGGGGCAGGGGAGCGCAGAAGTCCGACGCGCACTTGGAGAAGCTCCAGTGGCTGCGCCAGATCATGGACTGGCAGTCGGAGACCAAGGACGCGGGCGAGTTCATGGAATCCCTGCATATCGACCTCTTCCGGGACGAAGTATACGTCTTCACCCCCAAAGGGGAGGTCAAGAGCCTTCCCGCGGGGTCCACTCCGGTGGACTTCGCGTACGCCATCCACACCGACGTGGGCCATAGCTGCATCGGAGCCAAGGTGGACGGGCGTATCGTGCCGCTCACCTACAAGCTGCAGTCGGGCGACATCGTCGAGATCCTGACGTCGAGGACGGCTCAAGGACCTTCCCGCGACTGGCTGCAGTTCGTGGAGAGCTCGGGGGCCCGCAACAAGATCCGCCAGTGGTTCAAACGGGAGCGGCGAGAGGATGCCGAGCATCTGGGGCGAGAGGCCCTTCTCGAGGCGTTTCGCAAGCAAGGACTCCCCGCGCAGAGGCTGATCAGCTCGGATCTGCTGACGGAGGTGATGAAGGAGGCCAACCTTCCCAAGAAGGAGGAGTTCTTCATCGCGCTGGGCTCGGGCAAGATGAGCGTGCAGCACGTCGTGCAGCGCGTCATCCAGGGCCTGAACCGGCAGACCGAGGGCGCGACGGCGGCTTTGGCGGCCCCGGAGATCACCGGCAAGGAGACCAAAGGGGCTCCCTCGGCCCATCAGTTGGGCATCAAAGTGGACGGCATAGAGGACATCGCAGTGCGCCTGCCTCAGTGCTGCCGGCCCGTCCCCGGCGACGACGTGGTGGGCTATATCTCCTTGGGGCGGGGCATCACGATCCATCGACGGGACTGCCCGAACGTGAAGGCTCTGGAGAAGAACCCGGAGCGTTTCACGCATGTGGAGTGGAGCAACCAGACAAAGGCCCCGCTCCGTGTGGAAGTCCAGGTGGAGGCCTACGATCGGGATCACCTGTTGGAGGACATCTCTCGGACTCTCAGCGAGAGCGGCATCAGCATCGTGGCGGCTCAGATCACCACAGCCCGCAACAACATGGTCAAAGACCGCTTCGTGTTCGACGTGCCCGAGATCGACTACCTCGAGACGGTTCTGCAGCGTATCCGCAGGATAGACACGGTCTACGACGCCTATCGGGTGACCCCGCACTAGCCGAGCCCCTAGCCTCTGGTAGAATCTCGCCTCATGAAGATACTCTGCGTGCCCGTGGGACCACTTCAAGCCAACTGCTATCTGGTGTGGGATGACGATCTCCGCGCGTGCGCGATCGACCCGGGAGGCGAACCCGATCGTCTGTCCGGGATCGTCCGCCAGGAGGGCCTGACTCTGGACGCCATCCTTGTCACCCACGGGCATCTCGATCATGTGGAGGGTGTCAAGGGACTCAGCGACGCCACGGAGGCGGTCGTGTACTGCTCTCAGGGCGTGGTCCCCGTGCTCAAAGGGGCGAAGGATTGCTCGGCCACCGGACTCGCGGTCCCGGCGGTGGATGCGGAGCGGTTGGAGACGGTGTCCGACGGGAGCGCACTCAGCATCGGCGCGCTCCGCGTGACCGTCATCGCCACTCCCGGGCACACACCCGCCGACATCACGTTCGAGATCGAGGGACATCTGTTCCCCGGTGATCTCCTCTTCCACCGGTCGGTCGGGCGCACTGACTTCCCGGGCGGCGACTTTGCTGAGCTGCTCGCTTCCGTGCGCAGACTCACCGAGAGGTACCCTGCGGACACCCCGGTGCATCCGGGGCATATGCAGTCGACCACCCTGGGGGAAGAACTGGCCATGAATCCGTTCCTCGGGGGGCTGGGCGTTCATGGCTGAGGCCATAAGCGCACCCAAGGGCACGTACGACATCCTGCCGGAAGACCAGTCGCTCCGGCGCTGGGTGGTCGCGCAGGCCGAGAAAGTCTTCCAGCGCTACGGATATCACCGGATAGACACCCCGACGTTCGAGGAGACGAGGCTCTTCTCTCGTGGAGTGGGGGAGTCGACCGACATCGTCCGCAAGGAGATGTACACCTTCGAGGACCTCGGCGGCCGCAGCATGACCCTGCGTCCAGAGGGGACCGCTCCGGTCGCCCGCGCCTACGTGGAGCACGGCATGCACACGCTGGCCCAGCCGGTGAAGCTCTACTACCACAGCCCCATGTTCCGGTACGAGAGCCCGCAATCCGGACGCTACCGACAGCACTACCAGTTCGGCGTGGAGGCCTTCGGTTCTGTTGCTCCTGAGATAGACGCCGAGGTCATCGGCGTCTTGGCTGCCCTTTACCAGGCGCTCGGGTTGACGGGGTTGGAGCTCCGGCTGAACTCCATGGGCTGCAAGGAGTGCCGCCCGGCGTATTCGGCGGCGCTTCGCGCGTTCCTGAACGAGCATGCTGGCTCATTCTGCGGGGAGTGCCGGGAGCGTGCGCGTCTCAACCCTCTGAGGACCTTCGACTGCAAAGTGCAGACGTGCAAAGAAGCGCTGGCGACGGCGCCGCGGCTGACCGATCACCTGTGCCCTGAGTGCTCGGAGCACCATCACCGCGTCAAGGAGTGCCTCGAGATACAGGGCATACCCTTCACTCCCGACCACACTCTCGTGCGAGGCATGGACTACTACACGCGCTCCACCTTCGAATTCCAGTCCCCCGTCCTGGGAGCCCAGTCGGGGGTCGGCGGCGGCGGGAGATACGACGATCTGGTCGAGGCTATCGGAGGGCAGCCCGTGCCCGGCGTGGGCTTCGGCACGGGCGTGGAGCGCATCATCCTGGCGCTCTCCCGCTCCGGGGTGGAGCCGCCCGCGCCTACCGCGCCTGTGGCCTATCTCGTCGCCATGTGCGAGGAAGCTCGCCGGGAGGTATTCGCACTTGCCCACGAGATGCGGAGCCTGGGAGCCGCAGTCGACTTGGACTACATGCAACGGAGTGGCAAAGGCCAGATGAAGCAGGCGGGGCGGAGCGGAGCACGCTACGCGCTCATCGTCGGTCCCCGGGAGCTTGCCGAACGGACGGTCACCGTGCGCGACCTATCCTCGGGGGAGGAGCGCGCGGTGGAACGCGCCCAGGCTGTCGGTCTGGGCAGCGAGGCGCAGGCAGCGGGCTGAGAACCGGGTCGGGATCAAACGAACAGCAAAGGACCAACGGTGGCACACAGAGACGAATGGTGCGGGAATCTCGACGAGCGCAGCATAGGCCGGCGGGTCCGTGTCGCCGGTTGGGTGCAGCGAAGACGCGATCATGGCGGGCTGATATTCGTCGACCTGCGCGATCGCACGGGCCTGGTGCAGCTGGTCTTCGAGGCTGAGAGCAATCCGGCGGTCCACGCCAAGGCGGAGGAGCTGAGAAGCGAGTACGTGCTGTGGGCGTCCGGCGAGGTGGTGGCCCGCTCCCCCGAGAGGGTCAATCCCAACCTGGCCACAGGCGCCACAGAGATCGTCGCGGAAGAGCTCGAGATCCTGGCCGCGGCGGAGACTCCGCCGTTCCTGCCGGAAGACGAACTGGAAGTCGATGAGACCCTGCGGCTCCGCTATCGGTACATCGACCTTCGCCGGCCCCGGATGTTCCACAATCTCTTGCTCCGGCACCAGGTCGTGCAGGCTGCCAGGCGCTATCTGGGTGACCACGGGTTCATCGACGTCGAGACCCCGATCCTCTCCAAGAGCACACCTGAAGGGGCCCGCGACTTCCTCGTGCCCAGCAGGCTGCAACCGGGGGAGTTCTACGCCCTGCCGCAGTCGCCCCAGTTGTACAAACAGCTTCTGATGATCTCCGGGCTCGAGCGCTACTACCAGATCGCGAAAGCCTTCCGCGACGAGGACCTGCGAGCAGACAGGCAACCCGAACACACGCAGATCGACATCGAGATGAGCTTCATGGATGAGGCCGACATCCAGGATATGGTGGAGGGGATGTTCGCCGCCGTGTTCGTCGAGACCCTCGGGGTCGAGCTCCAACGGCCCTTCCCCCGCCTGAGCTACAAAGAGGCCATGGCCCGGTACGGAAGCGACAAGCCCGATCTCCGGTTCGGCATGGAGATAGTCGACGTGAGCGATGTGGCCAAGGGCATCGACTTCCGCTTGTTCGCCGACAAGACATCCACGGGCGGCGTCGTACGCGGCATACGGGCCGAGGGTGGAGGACGGTTCTCCCGCAAGGACGTCGACGACCTGGCGGCGGAGGCGGCGGTGTTCGGGGCGCAAGGGCTTCTCCCGATATGGGTGGAGGAGGCGGGGTCGCGATCACCGTTGCAGAAGTTCGCGACCGCCGACCAGATGCAGGCTCTCATCGGGCGTTTCCAGGCTCAGGCGGGCGACCTGATACTGTTGGTCGCCGACAGCCGGGCGGTCGTCGAGCCGAGCCTCGGAGCGCTCAGGCTCGCTCTGGCGGAGCATCTCGGTGTGGAGCGCGCGGGATGGGCCTTCGCCTGGGTGGTCGACTTCCCCATGTTCGAGTACGATTCGAGGGAGAACCGGCTCAAGGCGCAGCATCATCCCTTCACCAAGCCTCGCCTGACCAGACTCGAGGATCTCAAGGACCGTCCGCTCGAGCTGGGGACGTACGCGTACGACTTGGTGTTGAACGGCGTCGAGCTTGGGAGCGGTTCGCTCCGCATCTCCGATCCGCAGCTGCAAGAGGCCGTCTTCAACGCTCTCGGTCTGGAAGAGGAGGAGATAGACCTGAAGTTCGGGTTCCTCGTGGAGGCCATGGACTACGGCATCCCCCCTCACGGAGGCATAGGTCTCGGACTGGACAGAACGGTGATGCTGATGGCCGGAGAGTCCTCCATCCGGGATGTCATAGCTTTCCCGAAGACTCAGAGCGGGTCCTGTCCCCTTACGGGGGCGCCTTCCGGAGTGCCGGTCGAGCAACTCCGCGAGCTCAGGATAAGAACGCTCTAGACCGCCTCGGCGCTGGGTTGCAGGGATGCCCCTCAAGCGAGGCGCCTCCCCCGTCGAAAATGGGAGTGATGAAGCGCCCGAAAGCGGGTGTGGGGCGGCCAGGTGTGCGTTGCCGGGTGGGGGGCCTTGTGCTACCCTCAAGGTGCTCGACCTTGTGCGTGATCTGGCCCAAACTTGAGCCAACACATTTCGCTTGGGAGGCTTGTTCGCCTGAACGGCGTATTACCTTTCAGGGGCGGCCACCCACCTGCTTCGGCAGGTTCAAGCGCCTGTCAGACACGGCAAGGTGGAGCATTCTTGTATAGGAAGGTAAGCGATGTCCGGACGAAGTAGACAGAAGTTGGGCGTCCTGCTCTTGGTCCTGTTCGTGGCGTTGTTGGCCTGCGGTTGCGGCGGGGGCGGGGGCGACGACGAGACCACGACGAGCCGAGCCAGACCCACCACCACGGCGCCTGCAGGCAGCGGCGGGACCCCCGGGCAGGAACTCGTGGGGACGACCGTCAAGACGACCCGCGATACCCCGGCAGAGTTCACCGACGTGTATGGCCAGGCCCCCATCGTCCTTCTGTTCTACGTCCCGGGGAACGCAGACGACAGGAGTGTTCTCGAGAGCTTGAACCGGCTGAAGTCCTCCTTCGGCGGCTACACTTTCCTTGTGTACGACTACAAGCTCCCCGAGGTCTACGGCGACCTCAGCACCTTGCTTGAGATCGGCTACCCACCGGAGTTGATTCTCATCGACAAGGCGGGAGTGATACGCAGGGTCTGGAACGGGTACGTAGACGAGGGCTCGCTCAATCAGGGGCTTGTGGATCTCGGACGGAGCTAGCGACGCTCACAGCGCTTGACGAAGACCAAGGGCCGGGTCCTCCCGGCCCTTGGTGCCGTAGGGGGTCGAGTTGACACGAGACGTGGATCCGGGAGCGGCGGCCGGTGCGGGCGTCGTGATCGGCTTGAGCGGGGGCGTGGACAGCGCGGTGGCGGCGTTGCTGCTGGTCGAGCGGGGCTATCGCGTAGTGGGAGTGACCATGCAGTTGTGCTCGGAGGAACCGTCGCGGCGTGGACCTCATCGCGGTTCTGCGGAAGCTCTCGGGCGGGCTCGGTCGGTGGCCGATAAGCTTGGTATCGAGCACCAGGTGGTTGACGCCCGACGCTCTTTCGAAGAACAGGTGGTGAGGTACTTCGTCGACGAGCATGAGGCCGGCCGGACCCCCAATCCCTGCGTGAAGTGCAACGCAAGACTGCGTTTCGGTCTATTGCTGGAGATCGCCTCAGGAATGGGCCTCAATCACATCGCGACGGGTCATTATGCCCGGATGGCAGGCGAGCCTCGCAGTCTCGCTCGAGGTGTCGACAGAGCCAAGGACCAGTCGTACGTCCTGGCCGAGGTCGACCCGGCGCTGCTCCGGCGGGCCATCTTTCCTCTAGGCGGTATGACCAAGGGGCAGGTCAAGGCCCGGGCTGCGCAGGAGGGACTGGTGCGGGGCCCGGTGAGCGAAAGCCAGGAGATCTGCTTCATCCCCGACAATGACCACCGGCGCTTCCTGCGTGAACGTTTGGGGGAGAGGCCGGGCAAGCTCGTCGACCGGAGCGGAAAGGTCGTAGGCCGGCACGAAGGCGCGTACAACTTCACCATCGGCCAGCGGAGGCGCATCGGCGTCGCCGGTCCCGAGCCGCTCTATGTGGTGGGATTGGCGGCCGAGAGTGGTGAGGTGACGGTCGGCTGCGCCCGCGAGCTCGACGTGGGCGCAGTGACCATCGACCGTATCGTGCGGCACCGCCCGGCAGGCGCCGGATCTCTGACGGCTCAACTACGCTCGACGGGTGATGCCGTGCCCGCTCACATGGCCGCAGCCGACACAATCGTTCTCGAAGCGCCGCTCAGGGGGATCGCGCCCGGCCAGACGGCCGTTCTGTACGAAGGTGACGCGGTCGTGCTGGCAGGGACAATCCGGACCACCCAAGCCTGGGGGTGACCACGCCGAAGGGCCCCTGGAAAGGGAGGAAATAGGCCCTGTGGTATAGTCTCCTTTGTTCTGTACGGACCAGAAGGGGGTTCGATATGGAGTGGGATGCCGGCGCAATAATGAGGATCGCTATCGGTGTCTTCTTCATTCTGTTCGGGGTGGGTATAGCCTTCGCCCTTTTCCGCCTTGGGACCGTCTTCAAAAGGTTGAGCGGCATCCTCAGCGATGCGAACACTCAGGTCATCCCGTTGCTGACGCGGGTCGAGAGCACTCTCGACGGCGTCAACGCCGAGCTTGGGAAGGTTGACGAGATCACCGGCTCGGTCGCCGGTATCGTGAGAACGGCCGAGCAGACCACCACGGCTGTGCAGGGGGCCGTGGCCAAACCCATAAGGAAGGTCGCAGGGCTGGCCGCCGGGGTCAGCGAAGGCGTAACGTCGTTCTTGAGCGCCAGAAGAAGGAGGAAGTGATGGGATCGTTCCGGTCGTTGTTGATCCTAGCAGCAGGAGCAGCCCTCGGGGGGGCGGCGTTGATCGCCTACCGCATCTCTCAGGAATCAGGGAAGCCGTTCCAAGAAGCTCTTTCCGACGTGCCTGCCGAGGCCCAGCGTCTCTTTGCCGATCTGCGGGGCCGTGCCGACGACGCCGTGGAGCGGGGCCGGGAGATGTTCATGGAGAAACAGGAAGAGATGGAGGAGCAACTCCGGGAGGATGCTCCGGTCCAGTAGGAGTAGCGGTCCCGTCGAGTTGAGCGCCTCGTCAAACATCGTAGAGCTTCGTGTGGCCAGGGGTGGTGCTGCCCTGCCGGTCATGCGCGTGGTGCTGGGCGGGATGGCCTCCAGGCATGATGTGCCCCTGGAGGAGCTCGATGACGTCCAGCTGGCGGTTGAGACGCTCCTGGCTGAGGAGTCCGGCGCGGGGGACGACCTGGTGATGTGCGTGTCGGTTGGGGGCGGCTGCTTCGCAGTCCGGCTGGAAGGATTGAGCAACCCGGGCCTGAAAGCCGCCCTGCTGGCGAGCGATCCCTTCCAGCCATGTGAGGGGTGTCTGCTGGATGTGCGTCTGTTCCTTGATTCTCTTGTCGATAGCTACGCCGTGGTAGAGGGAAGCTCAGGGCGGTTCGCGGTAGAGATGCAGAAACGGGCCGGCTAGGTGTCGGAGGTGGAGCCGTCGAAAGGGCAGAAGCGACAGGTCGCCGGCCCGCTGGGCTACGGCGATAGCTATGCGGCTCTGCCGGAACGTGATCTGTTGGTCCGGGTGCGGGACCACAAGGACGAGGGCGCCCGAGAAGAGCTGATCACGCGGTATCTGCCTCTGGTGAGGAGCCTGGCGCGACGCTTCGCATCTCGCGGACAGCCCGTGGAGGATCTCATCCAGGTTGGTTCGATCGGGTTGATCAAAGCCATCGACCGGTTCGATCTGGACAGGGGAGTGGAGCTGTCGACGTATGCGACTCCCACCATCATGGGGGAGATCAAGCGCTATTTCCGCGACAAGGGCTGGGCCGTCAAGGTTCCGCGCGCCCTGCAAGACCTCAACGTGAAGCTTAACAAGGTCATCGAGCAACTCACCGTCGAGTTGCGCCGCTCGCCGACCATAGCCGAGTTGGCCGCGGCCACGGAGGTCAGCGAGGAGGAAGTGGTCGAGGCGCTCGAGAGCGGGCGGGCGTACAGCTCGGTGTCTCTCTTCTCGGGCGGAGCGAGCGACGACGACGAGTCCCTGGAGCTGCTGGACTATCTGGGGACCGAGGAAGAGGCCTACGAGGTGTTCGAGCAGCGGCGGGTGCTCGCTCCCGCGATGGCGAGGCTGGATCCACGGGAGCGCCTGATCTTGCATCTGCGCTTCTTCGAAGGGATGACCCAGACACAGGTCGCGACCCGCATCGGGATCTCTCAGATGCACGTGTCGAGACTCATCCGCAAGTCGATAGAGAATCTGCGCCAATACATGGCGGAGGACGAGGCTCTGGCCGAGGCGGCCAGGGGGAGAGGCGAGGTCTGATCGGTGAAGACGGCCGAACTACGGAAGATGTATCTTGACTACTTCGTCGAGCGAGACCACCTGTTGATCCCCAGCGCGCCGCTCGTGCCCTACAGGGACCCGTCGGTGCTCCTCACCACGGCGGGCATGCAGCAGTTCAAGCCCTACTTCATGGGGTTGGCCGAGCCGCCCAGCCGCCGGCTCACCAGCCTGCAGAAGTGCTTCCGCACCTCCGACATAGACAAGGTGGGTCTGACCGCCAGACACTGCACATTCTTCGAGATGCTCGGCAACTTCTCGGTGGGAGACTATTTCAAGGAGGGCGCCATCCAGTTCGCCTGGGAGTTCTCGCGTGACTACCTCCAGTTCGATGCAGACCGCCTGTGGATCTCGTATTTTGAGGGTGATGAGGGCATAGAGCCGGACGTCGAGGCGGTTGAGTACTGGGAGGCCATGGGAGTGCCGCGCGAACGCATGGTGGGCCTCCCGCGCAGCGACAACTTCTGGGGCCCTGTGGGTCCCAGCGGGCCGTGCGGTCCATGCTCTGAGCTCTACTACGACCGCGGGCCCGAGTACGGCTGCGGCGATCCCGGCTGCCGGCCGGGCTGCGACTGCGACCGTTTCGTCGAGTACTGGAACCTAGTCTTCACCGGCTACAACATGGATGAGAACCAGCAACTCAGCCCGCTCCCCGCCCGGAACATCGACACCGGCATGGGCCTGGAGCGAGTGGCGGTCCTGAAGCAGGGGGTGGAGTCGGTCTTCATGATCGACACCTTCAAGCCGTTGATCGAACTGGGCGAGGAGATCGCGGGCAGGCGTTTCGGAGAGGATCCCCGGCTCGACGTCGCTCTGAGGGTGCTGGCCGACCATTCCCGGGCCATGGCCTTCCTTGTGGCCGATGGGGTGCTGCCGAGCAACGAAGGGCGCGGCTACGTGTTGCGCCGGGTCGTCCGGCGGGCGGCCCGCTTCAGTCGCTCCGCCGGAATGGAACCGCCCTTCCTGGGACGTTTTGCGGAACGGGCCATAGAACTCATGGGCGGAGCCTATCCGGAGTTGACGGAGCGCAAGGACAGCATCCTGCGCGTGGCGAGTGCCGAGGAGGAGAGGTTCAATCGCACCCTGGACCAAGGTCTGGTGTTGGTGGAAGAGGCAATCGCCAGGGCGGAGCAGGAAGGGGTGAGAGTCTTTCCAGGTGCTGTGGCCTTCCTCCTGCACGACACATATGGGTTCCCGGTGGAGGTCACCCGCGAGATCGCCGAGGAGCATGGCCTGACGCTCGATCTGAAGGACTTCGAGGCAGCGATGGAGGGGCAACGCAAGCGGGCCCGCGGCACCCAGAAGGGCGGCGACGCGCTACAGGAGGTCATCATGCGCTTCGCCCGGGACACTGGGCATCCCACCGAGTTCAAGGGCTACGAGCGTGACGAACTCTACACAGTGGTCGAGAACGTGGAGTCCATCGGTGACGGGCGCATAGTGCTGGCCCTCCGCGAAAGCCCGTTCTACGCGGAGATGGGCGGCCAAACGGCCGACACGGGGATCATCGAGTCCGACACCGGCAGAGCAGCCGTGGAAGACGTCCAGCTGCAGGGAGAGGTGCAGGTCATCGTCGCAAGGTTACTCGAGGGCCAGGTAGAGCCGGGCACCCGGGTCAAGGCGAGTCTCTCCGGGGCCTACAGGCACGACGTCGCAGCCAACCACACCGCGACGCATCTGCTCCACTACGCCCTGCGCTCGCGTCTCGGGAAGGATGTGACCCAGGCGGGGTCTTCGGTACGGGCCGAGAAGTTCCGCTTCGACTTCGCCTACCACGAGCCCCTGGGCTCCGAGCGGCTGGTGGAGATCGAGGAGTTGGTCAACCGGAGGATAGTCGAGAATCACCCCGTCCGCACCTTTACGACCAGCCTCGAGCACGCGCGGGATCTGGGAGCGGTCGCCTTGTTCGGCGAGAAATACGGCGACTTCGTCCGGGTGGTGGAGATCGACGACTTCAGCAGGGAGTTGTGTGGAGGCACCCACGTCAACTCGACCAGTGAGATAGGGATTTTCAAGATCCTTACCGAGGGGAGCGTCGGAGCCAACATCCGGCGGATCGAGGCCATCACGGGACGTGCCGCGGTGGGCTACTACCGGGAGGCCAGCGGTCTGATGGCGAAGGCTGTCGAGGCTCTGGGTGTGGCGGATGGCGGCGAGGTGCTGAGCGCTTTGGGCAAGCTCCAGGCCCGCGCGCTTTCGCTGGAGGCTGAGGTGAAGGCCTTCGTGTCGGAGGCGGCGAAAGATGTAGTGCAGTCGCTGGCGGACCGAGCCAGCTCCAGGGACGGCATGTCCGTGGTGGCAGAAGTGGTGGACGCCCGCGACATGGACCATCTGCTCTCGTTGGTGGACCAAGTGAGGAACCGTGTCCAGCCTGGTGTGGTCGCTCTGGGAGCCGATCTGCGGGGCAAGGCGACACTCGTAGTGAGTGTGAGTCCGGAGGTCAGCGGAGTGGACGCCGGCCGGGTGGTGAGCTCGTCGGCGCGCGAGTTCGGCGGAGGCGGTGGCGGGACGGCTCGGCTTGGAAGAGGCGGCGGAGGCGACCCGGCCAAGCTGGAGGCGGCGCTCGAGGCCGCGCGCCGGGCCATCCTCGAGAGTCTGGGTGCGTAGGTGCGTGTGTTGGGCGTAGATCTTGGCCGTGCCCGCACCGGGTTGGCCTTGTCCGACCCTCTGGGAGTGAGTTGCTCTCCTCTTGAGGTCGTCAAGGACCGGGACGAGGAGCGCTTGATCTCGAAGATAGCGGCTGTGGCTGTCGAGGAGGATGTTGGTGAGATCGTGGTGGGTCTTCCGCGACCTCTGGGAGGCGGGACGAACCAGCAGATGATGGAGGTGTTGGTCTTCGCAGGCCGCCTGGAGCGCGCCGTGACCGTCCCGGTCCGCGTGTGGGACGAGCGCTTCACCTCCAAGATGGCCGAGCGGGGGCACAGCGGAACGGCGAGGGACGCCGTGGCGGCATGCTACATGTTGCAGAGCTATCTGGACTCACAGGCGCGCGACCAGGGAGGGTCTTGAGTCGATGGACCAATGGTACCCACAGCCACGTGGCAGAAAGGGTCGCATGTCGCCTCGGGGCAAGCGCCGCGTCAAGCGGCTGGCCACTCGTGTCGCGATAGTGGGCGCGTTTCTCGCCTTCGTCATCGCAGCCGCTTACTTCATCAACAAGGGGGTCGACTGGTATGAGGTGCGGGCCACCACCACTACGACGGTGGCCGCCCATGGGCGCGAAGTGCAGCTGACCATCAACCCAGGGATGGGCGCCTCGGAGATCGGGCGGCTGCTCGAGCAGAAGAAGGTCATCGACTCCCAGGCCGAGTTCGTCGACCTCGTCAAGAAGCGCGACAGCGAGAAGAAGCTGCGCCCCGGCATCTACGAGTTCTATGAGGGCCAGCAACTGCTCGAAGTCGTGGACATGTTGGAGCAGGGGCGTGGATCGCCCATCGTGCAGATCACCGTCAGCGAGGGTCTGGCCGTGAGCCAGGTGGGTGCGCTGCTCACCGAAGGAGGGGTCATCAAAGGCGCCGACTACGTCAAGCTCAGTACCCAACCTGACAAGTTCGTCGTACCCGACGTGGGGGGGACGATCCCCGAGGTGGCTACCCTGGAGGGGCTGCTCTTTCCGAGCACGTACTATCTCATCGAGGGTGACGGCGCCACCGAGTTGATCGGCAAGCAACTCGAAGCGTTCGGGTCGAAAACGGCCTCGCTGCCCTGGGAAAACACCAAGGTCCTGGGCATCAGCACCTACGAGGTGGTCATCGTCGCTTCGCTCATCGAGAAGGAAGTCAACATCCCGGAGGAGAGGCCGCTGGTCGCTGCGGTCATCTATAACCGCCTGAAACAGGACATGACCCTCGGCATCGACGCCACCGTGCGATATGCGGTGGACAAGTGGACGGGACCGCTCAGCGACGAGGACCTGGGAACTGATTCGGCCTACAACACGCGGCTGAAGAAGGGCCTTCCGCCTACACCGATCTGCAGCCCGGGAGTGGCGGCCCTCGAAGCCGCCCTCGAGCCGTCGGGTGTGGACTACCTCTACTACGTCCTCGAGGACACCGACGGGAACCACTTCTTCACGGCCGACTACGAGGAGTTCCTGGAGGCCAAGGAGAGGCAACCGCAGCAGTAGCCGAGGCCTCGGGGCCGTGCGTGTGGGAGCCGGCCGGCTTTGAGAAAGCCCCCCCCAAACTCCGACTTTGGTATCAGACCGCTGCTGCCGATAACGCGATAGTCTTCGCGACTGCGGCGCAGCGAGCAACACCGGAGGTGGGTTTCCGATGTCGAGCCTTGAGACGATCGCAGCAAGCAGAGGCGTGCTGGGAGTGATCGGCCACCCCGTGAGCCACTCTCTGTCGCCGCGTATCCATAACGCGGCCTTCCAGGCCCAGAGTCTCGGTCTGGTCTATGTGGCCTTCGACGTCCCCCCGGACCGCCTGCCGGCGGCCATGGCGGGCATCCGCGCGCTGGGCATACGGGGTGTCAACGTGACCCTGCCCCATAAGCAGGCCGTGCTGCCCTGCCTGGACGAGGTCTCTCCATTGGCCGATCGGGTGGGGGCGGTGAACACGGTCGTCAACGACGAGGGTAGCCTTGTGGGTCACAACACAGACGTCCTGGGCTTCCAGAAGGCACTCCGTTCGTTGCTGCCTCAGGGCGCGTATGGGCGACGGTGTCTGGTGGTAGGCGCCGGGGGCGCGGCCCGAGCCGTCGTGGCGGCCATGGTGGAAGACGGAGCGGTGCAGGTGTGGGTGTGCAATCGCACCCACGAGCGGGCCGTGCAGCTCTGCGCGGCCGCGGCGGCGTGGGGGAGAACGGCCTGCGAGGCGGTCCCGCTGGACCGACTTCGTGAAGTCACCATGCCGGCCGAGGTGCTGGTCAACGCCACCTCGCTGGGGCTTGCAGGAGCTGTCAAGGAGTTAGCGCTACCTGTCGATACAATTCACAGCGGCCATGTCGTGGTGGACTTGGTTTATTCGAATAGCGTGACTCCATTGGTGAGTGAAGCGCGCGTGCGGGGGGCCTCGACCACTGACGGCATGGAGATGCTGGTGATGCAGGCTGCTGAGTCGTACAGCCTGTGGACCGGTCTCAGGCCGCCTGTTGATGTCATGCGCGAGAGTGTGAGGCGTGGAGAAGGCTAACGCATCATCTGTGCAGGCTGCGAGAGAGGACAATCTCCAGCGCAAGCTGTCGGGGAAGCGCACCGGCGAGGTCCTGGTCGAGATGGGCGTCCTGACCCAGGAGCAAGTCGAACAGGCGATCGCCGAGCAGCGCGAGACCCACCAGCGCATAGGCGATATCGCCCTCTCCAAGGGCTGGGTCACCAAGGCCAAGCTCATGGAAGCGCTCGGAACGCGTCTCGGCGTCAAGTACCTTGACCTCGCAGTCACGCGCGTCGACCCCGTCACGGCCGACCTGATCTCGGAGAAGGACGCCCGGCGCTATGCCGCGATCCCGGTCAGCTTCGTCGACGAGCACACCTTGCTGGTCGCGATGGCCGATCCGTCCAACATCGTGGCGATCGATGACCTCAGGATCCTCACGGGCTTCGACATCGAGCCCGCCATCGCGACAGCCGACGACATCAACACGATGCTCGGCAACATGCGCAAGGAGACCGATCTCGCCGAGGATCTCGACGCTCGGAGCGCCAGTGAAGACGAGACCACATCCGTCGAACTCCGGGATATCAGGGAGCAGGTGGATGCCGCTCCCGTCGTCAAACTCGTCAATGGTGTGATGTCGCGAGCCGCCGATGAAGGCGCCTCGGACATACACTTTGAACCCCAAGCGAAGGACCTACTCATCAGATTCCGCCACGACGGGGTCCTTCACGAAATCATGACCATCCCGAAGCGACTGCAGGCCGGCGTGATCTCACGTCTGAAGATCATGGCCGATCTGGACATTGCGGAACGCCGCATCCCGCAAGATGGTCGCATCGGGCTGGTCGTGGGGGGTCGTCCCATCGACATGAGAGTCGCGACGCTGCCCACGGTCTACGGCGAGAAGGTCGTCATCCGCCTGCTGGACCGCTCCAATGTGATGCTGAAGCTGGAGGATCTGGGCTTCTCAGAGTTCGCCCTCTCGAGGTACACGCGTTCTTTCAGCAAACCGTACGGAGCGATCTTGGTCACCGGGCCTACCGGTTCGGGCAAATCGACGACACTGTACGGCACTCTCAACATACTGAACACCCCCGAGAAGAACATCATCACGGTCGAGGACCCCGTGGAGTACCGGCTCGCCGGGATCAACCAGGTGCAGGTGAACGTTAAGGCCGGCCTCACCTTCGCGGCGGGGCTCCGTTCCATCCTGCGATGCGACCCAGACATCGTGATGATCGGCGAGATCCGAGACAGAGAGACAGCGCAGATAGCGGTGGAATCGGCGCTGACGGGCCACCTGGTGCTCTCCACCCTGCACACCAACAACGCGCCGGGCGCGCTCTCACGTCTCACCGAGATGGGCGTGGAACCGTTCCTGACCGCCTCCGCCGTCGACTGCGTGATCGCTCAGCGTCTGGTGAGGAAGCTCTGTGAGTACTGCAAGGAGCCCTATCAGGCCACCCGGGAGATGCTCGAACGTCTGGACTTCCCCGAGAACGTGGTCGAGGACTGGAAGAACATCTCTCTACACAGAGCAGTGGGTTGTAACCGGTGCAGCGGCACCGGTTACAAAGGACGGGTGGGCATCTACGAGATCATGCCGGTCACTGAAGCCATAGAGAGGCTAATCGTCGAGCGGAAGAGTGCCGATGAGATTATGCGTGTGGCGGCGGCGGAGGGGATGATCACGCTGCGCCAGGATGGTCTTGAGCGGGTGGTGCAGGGGAAGACGAGCATCGAGGAGATCTCTCGAGTCATCGTGTAGTGAATTCGCAAACCAGTGTGAGAGGTACGGTAGCGGTGGACATAGGCGAGATTCTTAGAGAAATGATCCAGAGAGATGCTTCTGACTTGCACCTCGCGGTCGGCGTGCCGCCAGTCATCCGTGTCGACGGCCACCTAGAGAATCTCGACTACCCCGTCTTGATGGCCAACGACGCTCGGGAACTGGTCTACAGCATCCTCACCCAGGACCAGAGGCAGAAGTTGGAGACGGAGTGGGAGGTCGACCTGTCGTACTCTCTGTTCGGCATGGCCCGCTTCCGCGTGAACGTGTACTTCCAGCGCGGCACCTTGAGCGCCGCCTTCCGTCTGGTACCGGTGGGGATCAAGACGATCGAGGAACTGGGATTGCCGAAGGTGCTCCACTCGTTCTGCCACAAGCCGCGCGGCTTCATACTCGTCACAGGTCCTACCGGTTCCGGCAAGTCGACTACCCTCGCCTCCATCATCGACGAGATCAACCAGACGCGGGCCGATCACATCGTCACCATCGAGGACCCCATCGAGTTCCTGCACAGCCACAAGCGCTGTGTGGTCAACCAGAGGGAGGTGGGTACCGACACCAAGGCCTTCCCGGCTGCATTGCGCTCGGCCCTTAGGCAGGATCCGGACGTCATCCTGATCGGGGAGATGCGCGATCTCGAGACCATCCAGATCGCTCTCACCGCGGCCGAGACCGGCCACCTGGTGTTCGCCACGCTCCACACTCAAGACTGCCCCCAGACCATCGACCGTATGATCGACGTGTTCCCGCCGCATCAACAGGAGCAGATCCGCGTGCAGATCGCGGCCACCCTCGAGGGGATCGTCACCCAGCAGCTTCTGCCGAGGGTCGGCGGCAAGGGACGGGCGTGTGCCTGCGAAGTACTGATAGCCACGCCGGCGGCCCGGAATCTCGTGCGAGAAGGCAAGACCCACCAGCTCTACACGGTCATGCAGACAGGGGGCCTGCATGGCATGCAGACCATGAACTCGTCCCTGGCGGAGCTCGTTCGGCGCGGGCACATCACGAAGGAACTCGCCCTGCGCCGGTCGTCTGTCCCCGACGAACTCGAGCGTCTGCTGCTCGCCGGGGCGGCGTGATACGGGCGATGTCTTCAGGAGTGGGGAGGAGGTCCCTATCAGGCGCTATAGCGTTTACTCCAGGGAGCCGATACTAGGAGACAGAAGCGGTCAAACCGCCGGAGATTGGCAAGAAGAGGAGTGAAGAGACGGTGGCAACTTTCACGTACACCGCAAAACGAGAAAAGGGGAATCCTTTCACCGGGGAACTGGTGGCGGATGACAAGGCTGCTGTCGTAGCCGATCTCCGCCGCAAAGGTTTCACCATTCTCAAGGTGGAAGAGAAGCGTGGCGGTATGCCCGACATCAGCGCCATGCTGGAGAACTCCCAGCGCATCAAGACTCGGGACAAGGCCGTCTTCGCCCGCCAGTTCGCCACCATGATCAATTCAGGCCTCGCCGTTCTACGCGCCCTCTACATCCTTGAGGAGCAGACAGAGAACAAACGGTTCAAGAAGATCATCGGGTCGGTGCGGGAAGACGTAGAGGCAGGCATGCCGCTGTCCGATGCCATGGAGCGCTATCCGGTGGCGTTTGATCGCCTGTATGTGTCCATGGTGCGCGCCGGCGAGGCAGGCGGCGCACTCGACCAGACCCTCATCCGTCTGGCCACGCAGCTCGAGAAGGACGACAACCTGAAGCGGACCATCAAGTCCGCCATGATGTACCCGGTCCTCCTGCTGGTTTTCGCCGTCTGCGTGGCGTTGGGCATGTTGATGTTCATCATCCCCATCTTCGCCGGCATGTATGACGACCTGGGGGGCGATCTCCCCTCGTTGACCAAGCTGATGATGAACCTCAGTAACCTGTTGAAAGGCTACTGGTTCATCATCTTCCCGGTCGTCATCCTCTTGGTCTGGGGCATCAAGCGTCTCAAGAACACGGAGGAAGGCCGCAAGATCTGGGACCGGACGAAGCTCAAGCTGCCCATGAAGGTCGGCCCCGTGGTGCAGAAACTCGCTGTGGCGCGCTTCACGCGGACCATGGCCACACTGGTCAGCGCCGGCGTCCCCATCCTCCAGTCCATAGAGATTACCGGTAAGGTGTCGGGCAACTGGGTGATCGAGGAGGCCATGGTGGACGTCAAGGAAAGCGTCCGCAGCGGTGAGTCGATCAGCAAGCCACTGTCGCGGGTCTCTGTGTTTCCCGCCATGGTGACCCATATGATCTCCATCGGTGAGGAGACCGGCGCCCTCGACACCATGCTGCACAAGGTCGCCGACTTCTATGAAGATGAGTGCGAGACCACAGTCAAGTCTCTGACCACCATCATCGAGCCGATCATGATGCTGTTCATCGGCGGCATCGTCGGCGTGATCGTCATCTCGATGTACCTGCCGATGTTCAACATGATGAACCTGGTCAACTAGAAGCCTTCGACTCTGCTTCTCGGACAAGCGGCGGGCCTATGGCCACAAGGCCAAGGTCCGCCGCATCATTTGTCTACGGCAGGGCTGCGCAGCACGGTGTTTGGGCGTGGCCGCTCTCCGCAGCGGGCGAATGCACGATAATGTGCATTATGTAAAGTCGCAGGTCACACGTCGTACGAAAGAAGGCTGAAGACCTCGTAGCCCGCCAGACGCTCTCTCCCCTTGAGATCGGTCAATTCGATGAGGAAGGCGAGCCCCGCCACCACACCGCCGGCCTGCTCCACAAGTTGGATCTTGGCCCAAGCAGTGCCGCCCGTGGCGAGCAGATCGTCATGGATGAGCACCCGCTGGCCTGGGCTTATGGCGTCCGCGTGTACTTCAAGAGCGTCGGTGCCGTACTCCAGGTCATATTCGCATCTGGAGACCCGCCTCGGCAGTTTGCCCGGCTTGCGGGCTGCCGCGAAACCCACGCCCAGGACATATGCCACCGCCGCGCCCAAGATGAATCCGCGGGCCTCGGCGCCCAGAACCAGATCGACGTTCCTCGGGCGCGCAAAGTCCGCCAGCCTGTCCACAGCGTAGCGTAATGCTTCAGCGTCATGAAGCATAGGGGTTATGTCGTGGAAGAGAATCCCTTCCTTCGGGAAGCCGGGTATGTGGCAGATGTAGTTCTCAAGCTCCATGGTGCTCCTCGTGCCGACGGCAATGGTCAGACCAACTATGTGTTGGAGACATTGTACGACGCGGGGCCCCGGCAGGAGAAACCGCTGAGAAGGGAGAGCGCGGCGATCCGGCGCGTATACCCCGTGCGCCGAACTAGAGCGCCTTGCGAAGCTCCTTGTAGAGCAGAAGGTGCGTGAGTTGCGAGAAGAGCGCTCCGAGGTCCCCCAGGAGTTGCTCGCCATACTCACGTTTGTCGTGATGCGTGGAGCGCAGCGACGGAGTGGCCACCTGCTCCAAGATGGCCGCCACTCTTTCCGCGGTGGAAGCCATCAGCCTGAGATGGCGTGGTTCCACACCGAACCGCGTCAAGAGCTGGCATATGCGGGCGACCTCCAAGTCGCTCTCCGTGAAGACAGGGCCCTTCTGCGAGGGCGGCTCCACCAACCGGTACTCCATGAGTACCCGCAGGAAGCTGTCGTTCGTTCCCAGTTGCCGGCAGACATCATCCCAGGAGTAGACGGGCTCCTCTCGTCTCAGCACCTGCGTTGACCGAAGAGGCGCTACGGCGGAGGCAAGTGATTGGCCGGGCGTCGGCGAGGAAGCCCGCTCCACCCTCTGGCGGATGACCTCCAGAGGCAGGTACTCATCGCGCTGGAGGCTGAGGATCGTGCGAAGGCGCCGTATGTCGGCACTGCTGTACTTGCGGTACCGTCCTTTGGTCCTGGCCGGAGAGATCAGTTTGCGGTCCTCCAGGTACCGGATCTTCGAGATGCTCAGATCGGGAAACTCTGTCTGTAGCTGAGCGACCACCTGCCCGATGGTGAGCAGGCGTTCGGAAGTGGTCTCAGACTCCTTTTGACCTGCCTGTGTTGAGCGGCTTGCGGTGTCTTCCATAGTCAAACTCAGAGGTCGTGTTCTTGTTCCAGAAAGGCCAGCTTGAACTTCCCGATCTGGAGCTCGTCCCCATCGGAGAGCTGGTGCCTCTCGATGCGCCTACGGTTGACGTAGGTGCCGTTCAAGCTGTTCAGGTCCTCGACCGTGAAACCAGCGTCATCGAGGATGATCCGCGCATGATGCCTGGACACGGTGACGTCGTCGAGGAAGAGATCACTGTGAGGGCTTCGGCCTATCGTGAGGACGTCGACCCCGAGAGCGATGACCTCCCCTTCCCGACCTCCTCCGGTCCGGATAAGAAGAACCGGTCCCGCGATCAGTCCGTCAGGAGGGATCCGGGCCGCCCCGGTATCCTGATCCCCTAATGAGAACGCCAGGGTGACCTCGGCTGCGTCCACGGATTTGAGGCGGCTGCCACAACGTCGGCAGTAGTTGGAATCGGGAGTATTCTCAGACCCGCATGAGGGACAGACGATCATCCCAGTAGACTCCTTCGCTGAGGCCGCGGCTGCGCCGGATCCCGTGGCGGTGACGGAACGATACGTCGCGAACTGGTGTTGGATCTCCTCTTCAATGGCCCGTATGACGGCCGGGTTCTGGAGTATCTGAGCCCGCTCCACCTCACTGGTGTGCGCGGTCAGATAGGGGTCGCTCATGATGTCGTCGATATGCCGCTCAAGCCCGAGCTGTTTGACGATGTAGCGGATGACTCGTTCCTCGCGGACGTCCACCGAGAGGTCGCGAAAGCGCTTCTGAATACCGCGGACGACCGGCTCGACGTCATCGGACATGGGGCGCCTACTCCTCCCCCAGTGGATCCTCAAACTCTCCGCGGCCGCTCAGGATGTCGGTGAGCACCGCGATGTCGCCATTCACCACAAGGCCCCCCTCCTCCGTGTTCTTGTCGCGGAGACGTCTGACCATCTCCGCGCGGACTATGTCCATCTCACCGTGCAGGAGACGCCGGCGCATGGACACTTCCCTCTCCTCAGCGGCAAGAGTGACGGCAAGTTCCTTCAACTCCTCGTCGCTGTACGACTGGATATTGATCAGGCGTTCGAATGAAGATTGGTCCAAGGCGTCCACCCTTTCACTATAACGGCTGAACCCCAAACCTTCAATCTAAGGTCGAGATTTGTCAAATCCCCCGTTCAAACGGAGGCTATACCTCACGTACGGCCTGAGAGACCCCTACTCCTCAGCGGCGAGCAGCTCGTCGTACTCCTCGGGGCTCAACAGATCATCGGCCTCGGCCGGATCGCTGAGGCGCACCTTGATGAGCCACCCGTCTTCGTACGGGCTCTCGTTGATGATCTCGGGCGCATCGACGGCCTCTTCGTTCACTTCCAAGACGGAGCCGCTCATAGGGGCGTATACGTCGGAGACGGCCTTCACCGATTCCACCTCGGCGTATGGCGTCCCAGCGGTGACGTCTGCGCCTACCTCGGGGAGTTCGATGAAGACGATGTCACCGAGTGTCTCCTGGGCATAGCTGGTGAGGCCGAAGACTGCGGTATCACCGTCGATGCGGGCCCAGTCGTGCTCCCTGTGGTATTTGAGGTTTTTTGGGTTCACGTGCGCTCCTTTCTTGCCACAATCGGCTGGCGTGCATGATAGCACAGCCGTTTTTCTGTCTTGACTCCGACGAGCGCCCTGCCGCTCGCGTGGGCTTGTATACTGTGTAGGCATGGTCTGAGCCGAAGGAGGGTTGACGTGGCACGTCGCAAAGGTCTCGTCATCAATGACGAGCAGATGCAGATGATCGATGGTGTGCTTACCAAGCTGCAGCGCGTGACCGGCTCCCAGTTCGTCGCCCTCATCTCAACCAGCGGGCAACCCATCACCACGGCTCCCGCCGACGTCGACGCCGACACCCTGTCGCTGGCCGCACTGGCAGCCGGGTCGTTTGCCGCCACCCGACAGCTGGCGGAGGTATTGAACGAGCGGGAGTTCAGCCTCCTGTTCCATGAAGGAAGAGAATCCAACCTCCACGTCATGCAGGTCACCGACCAGATCCTGCTGCTCATCACCTTCGGCCGCGACACGCAGGTCGGCCGGGTCCGCCTGTACACGACCAGAGCTGTGGAGGTGCTCAAGCCCCTTTTCGAGGATGCCGAAGATAGCGATGAAGGGGAAGCTAGGACCATCGACAAGGAATACTCCCGCGAAGCCGGCACAGCCATTGATGAATGGTTCCCCGGCGAGACCGACAAGTAACACTGGAGAGCTGTAAGTGGCACTCATCAACCTGGCCGCACGGGAGATCAACTATAAGATCGTCTACTACGGTTGTGGTCTGTGCGGCAAGACCACGAACATCCAGTACATCCACCGGCGTGTGAACCCTGGAGCTCGGGGACGCCTTGTCAGTATAGCGACCGAAGAGGAGCGCACTCTCTACTTTGACTTCCTCCCCCTCTCTCTGGGCACGGTGAAGGGACTCCGGACGCGCTTCCACCTCTATACGGTCCCGGGTCAGTCGTTCTACAACGCCTCCCGCAAACTGGTGTTGCAGGGCGTGGACGGGGTGGTCTTCGTGGCCGACAGCCAGATCTCGCGGCTGGACGAGAACGTCGACAGCTACCTGAACCTCTGGGACAACCTGATGGAGCAAAGCGAGGACCCCTCCAATCTGGGGATCGTCCTCCAGATGAACAAACGCGATCTGGGCAACATCTTCTCGGTCGCAGACCTCACCGAACTCCTGAATCACACCGGCTCCCCCGTCATCGAGGCGTGCGCGCTCACGGGAGTGGGCGTCTTCGAGACCTTGAAGACGGTCTGCAAACAGGTCATCGCCAAGAGCTCCCGCTCCTAGGCTGAGCGGGCCTCTAGGATCGTGTCCTCGAGGATCCGGCGGTATTCCTCGGCTAGTTCCTGTGCCCGGCAGCCGGCGTTCGCCTCAGCGTAGACGTGGAAGAGCGGCTCTTCGGCATCCGGCAGCACCAATGCCCACTCCGAGTGGTCGAGGAACACCTTGACGCCGTCGACCAAGGACACGCGGCCATCGCGCACCCTCTCCGTCATAAGGCGCATGACGGTTCCCTTGGCCTCCCAGGGGCACTCCGATGCCAGGTGCGCGACATGGGCCACGGGGACCTGCGCGACCGACTGTGACAGAGGGGTGTCGGACAACGACACCAGCTCGAGGACCTTCCCCAAGGCATACAAGCCGTCCATACAGGCGAGCACCGAAGGATAGATGTAGCCCCCGTCGGTGCTGGCGGCGAAGATGGTGCTTGGTCGCGCAGCTTCTGCCATGAGCGCCGCCTTGGAGCATCTCGTGCGCCGGATACTCACGCCTGTGGAGGCCACCACGCTCTCACCCAGCCTGGTGGCATGCAGGGGAAGAGCCGCCGCGCCTGAGCCTGCCTGGCGGGCGGCATTTTGGAGCAGCAGCAGGAGAAGCGCGGAGTCGGACACCAGGTCACCCTTCTCGTCGACTATGTAGAGATACTCCGCTCCCGGATCGAGGATGGCTCCCAAGTCCGCCTCCATGGCCCGTACCAACTCACCCACTCTCGCCGCCGCGGGCGGAAGGCTCTGGGCCAGGGTGAAGCGCTCACGGGTGCGCGAGAACGTGCTCAGGGAAACCGTCTCCACCCCCAGGCTGTCCAGCGTGGACGAGAAGAAGAACCCGGGAGCGGACGATGAGTAGTCGAGCACCAGGCGGGGTTGCCGGCCTCTGATGGCCACGGTGTTCCAGTTCTCGAGAAGAGCGTTGGTGTACGTCTCGATCACCCTGGGGGGATACACCACCTGGCCCATCTCCTCGAAGTCGGCTCGGCGGTAGTCCTCGCGGAAGTAGTTGTTCTCTATGGCCCGTTCTCGTTTGTTGTCGATGGGCACTCCCGGAGACTCGGAGAACAGGATCTCGGTCTGTTCGGGATTCTCTAGACTCATACGCACGTGGATACCACCCACGGCATTGCCGCTCTTGATGTCGAAGCGGTTGACGGCAAGCGGAGCCATGGTCAGGTCGCGCACGTTGACCCCAGTGGAGTTGAGACCGCTGATGATGGCCCGTTTCATGACCCGGCAGGCCTGATGCGTGTCTCTGCTCGTCGCGACATAGGTGCCCTTGCCCACCAGAGTGCCGTAGGCCATGGCCAGTCTCATGGCCATCTCCGGAGTCACATCGACATTGGCGAGACCGCGTACGCCGTTCCGGCCAAAGAGGGTGCTTGGGCCGCGGGTCTCCCACACGATGGAGGAACGCACTGTGGACCCCGGTTCCACGTTCTTGAACGGATAGACCTTGACGTTGTTCGCCACCACGGCATTGCGGCCGATTATGGAGCGGTCGCCGACCACGGACCCTTCCGCGATGTGGGCCGTCTCGTGCACCTCGACCGCGTTGCCCAGGATGGCGCCCTCAACTATCGCTCCGGCTGCCACGTAGACGTTCTCCCCGAGCACGGAGTCGCCGAGCTGTGCTCCGGCCCGGACCACGGCGTTGTTGCCGAGCACGGTGTGCGAGAGGATGCGGGCGCCGGGCTCTATCCGGACGTTGTCTCCGATGACCGCGGGGCCTTCCACGTCGTCCAGGCTCTCCAATGCGGCGTTCTCCCCCACCCAGATGTTCCCGCGGAGCCGCACCCCGGGCGGCGTCACCCTCACCTTGCCGTCGAGCGCGTCGCGGTTGGCCTGCAGGTACTGCTCCAGGCTGCCTATGTCCTGCCAATAGCCGTCGCACACCATCCCGTACAGCGGCTTGTCCATATCGAACAGCTTCGGGAAGAGATCGTGACTGAAGTCGTAGGGCTGCCCTTCGGGGATATGGTCGAGCACCTCCGGCTCGATGACGTAGATGCCGGTGTTGACCGTGTCGGAGAAGACCTGACCCCATCCCGGCTTCTCCAGGAAGCGCTGGATGCGCCCCTCCTCATCGACGATCACCACTCCGAACTCGAGGGGGTTCGTCACGCTCTTGAGCGCGATGGTGATGAGAGCCTGCCGCTCCTTGTGGAAACCGATCACCTGGGTCAGGTCGAAGTCGGTGAGCGCATCGCCGCTGATGACCAGGAACGTCTCCGTGAGGAGCTCCTTGGCCAGACGGATGGATCCCGCCGTGCCGGCCGGCGTCTCTTCCACCGTGTAGTCGATGCGCATGCCGAGGCTGCTGCCGTCGCCGAAATGGTTGCGGATGAGCCTGGGCAGGAAAGCCAGAGTCATGACCACCTCGGTGATGCCGTGACGCTGGACCAGCTCGAGGATGTGCTGGATGGTGGGCTTGTTGACCACGGGCACCATCGGCTTCGGCTGGTTGGAGGTCAACGGGCGCAGGCGGGTGCCTTGCCCGCCCGCCATGACGACTGCCTTCACAGAGGCCTCCTGCTGGTGATTGCCGCAACGCTGAACAGATACCCGCGAACGCGGACGGTCAACCTCAGGCGCCGGCCTCGAGGGACTTCTCCACCACCCATACCTGAGGCCTGTCGGCCCCGGACGTGGCCCATTTCATTGCCTCCTGGAGTTCGTAACCCGCGGCGAACTTCTTCGCGCGATCGACGTCAGCCCACTCGAGGACGATGAAGACGTCGCCCGGGTCCTCGAGGTCACGAAAGACACTTCCGCCCAGCGAGCCCATTCTCCGGCGGCGCCCTTCATCCGCGGTGAACACGGCTTCGAACTCCTCGTACCTGTCGACGGCGTGATGGATGAGTACGTAGGCCATGGGATCCGGCTCCTCCCGCGAGTGTGTGCCCTTGGGCCGAATGCTAGCACGAGCCATTCGGGCGACGCGACATGCGGCGCCGAGAGGCGGGGCACCAGAGGTGGCACGGAAAGCAAGACACGCAACGCGGCTACGAGGTCGGGACGGCCGGATTTGAACCGGCGACCTTCCGGCCCCCAGCCGGATGCGCTACCAAACTACGCCACGTCCCGACGCGGCTGCAACAGTATAGCGCGAGCAGGGAGGCCGGGAAAGCACGGATCGGCACGTGGCTCCGCCGGAGGGAGCGTCTACGGCGAGCCGGTCTCCGGCCCCTCAGGCCTGGCTGGCCGTTTGTTCCAGGGGAAGTGGACCCGGGGTTCTCTCCGCTGCCAGAGCCGTTTGAAGTTCCCCCGATGAGCCCACAGCACCACCAAGGACATAAGGCAGCATACGACGATGTACGGTAGCGGTTGGTGAAGCACGACGGCAGTGATCGGAAAGATGATGGTGCAGGCGATCGACGCCACGGAGACGATGCGGGTAGTGAGCAAGAGCACGATGAAGAGCCCCACCACGAAGGCCATGGGTATGGGCATCATGGCGATGGCGGCGCCGGCGCCGGTGGCGACCCCCTTGCCCCCCCGTCCGCGCAGGAAGATGGAGTAGTTGTGACCCGCAATACAGGCCAGGGCCACGAAGACCGTCACCAACGGGCCGTAATCCTCTCCTGAGAGCACGAGGCGCGCTATGAGGATAGGGATGGCGCCCTTCAGTAGATCGGCCAGCAATACGGCGATGCCGAGTCTGACTCCCAGGACTCGGAAGGCGTTGGTGGTCCCGGCATTGCCGCTGCCGTGCTTTCGGACGTCCAGACCCTTGAAGAGCTTGCCCAGGAACACGCTCGGCGAGACGGAGCCGAAGAGATAGCCCAGGACCACGAGCCCGACGGCGATGAGAAGACCGCCGGCGCTCACGAGTACCGCTCCTCCTTGCCTTCGAAGTCGATCACCAGAGGTATCCCCCAGAATCCGTAGTCCTCACGAAGACGGTTCTCCAGGTAGTAGGCAAAAGGCTTGTTCACGAGCGCCCGGGAGTTGACCATCACCTTGAAGCGAGGAGGGCTCGCTCCGTACTGGACCATGTAGAAGGTCTTGATGGACTTGCCGCCCTTCGCCGAGGGAGGCCGGCGCGACCTGAGGTCCTCCAGCCACCGGTTGAGTTCCGCCGTGGGGATGCGGTCGCTGTACTGCCCATGCAGCTCGCGGGCGAGCGGCAGGATGCGGTCGATACCCCTCCCGGTCAGCGCCGAGACTGTCAGCCAGCGAGGCTTGGTCTGCACTTTCGCCTTGATGCGGGCAGTGGCCATGTCCAGGTCCAGAGTGCTGATGTCCCACTTGTTGAGGAGGACGGCCGTAGCGCACTTGGCGCGCTGGGCTTCGTAGGCTATCTGAAGGTCGAGGTCCACGAGGCCCTCCGCGGCATCGATCACCACCAGGGCCACGTCGCACCGTTCCAAGGCGCGCAGAGCTCGCAGGGAACTGTAGTATTCGACGTCCGTGGTGGTGCGCTTCCCCGGTCTGCGCAACCCGGCGGTGTCGATGAGGGTCATGGCGGTCCCGTCGAAGACCAGATCAGTGTCGATGGCGTCCCGGGTGGTGCCGGGCAGCGCCGAGACTATCGTCCTTTGATCTCCCAGAAGGGCGTTCAGGAGGGAGCTCTTGCCCACGTTGGGTCTCCCCACGATGGCCACGCGTACGGAGGCGGAGGTCTCTATCGATTCCATCTCCTCCGGAAGGGCCTTCACCACCTCGTCCAGAAGGTCCCCCACTCCCAGTCCGTGCTCGGCGGACACGCCTATCGGCTCTCCGAGACCCAGCTCCCAGTACTCGTGCAGGCCCTCCTGGGCGACCCGGGCATCCTGCTTGTTTACGGCCAGCACCACCGGGACCCCGCTCCGTCTCAGCAGTGACGCGATCTCATGGTCCTGAGGCGCGATGCCCATCCGCCCATCCACGAGGAAGATGGTCACCGCGGCTTCCTCGAGGGCCTGTTGAGCCTGGCGGCGGACGTCGTCAACGAGCGGCTCCTCGTTCAGAAGGTCGATCCCGCCGGTGTCCACCACCACGAACGCCCGGCCGGCCCATTCTGCCTCGCCCTCCTTGCGGTCGCGGGTGACACCCGACTCGGGCGCCACTACCGCCTCGCGGGTGCCGGTTATCCGGTTGAAGAGCGTCGACTTGCCTACGTTCGGGTAGCCGACGATGGCCACCCGGGGCTTGACGGCGCTCATGGCTCTACCTCGCGCAGGACAGCCGCCACAGCTTCGATCTGCTCGGGGGGGGTGGAGGCGCCGGCGGTGATCCCCACGGTCCGAAGGCCGCGGAACCAGGAGGGGTCGATTTCGACGGCCGACTCCACATGCTGCGTGCGCGGCTGCTGGAGCGTGCAAAGCTCGGCCAGACGCCGCGTGTTGCCCGACTCCCGCCCGCCCACCACGACCACGGCGTCGACCTCCCCCGCCATGGCGATGGCGGCCGCCTGGCGTTGCTCGGTGGCGTTGCAGATGGTGTTGTGGACGAGGAGTTCCTTCGTCTGCGGCGCCAGATGGGCGACCAGTTCGGAAAGACGTTCTTGCGACTGCGTGGTCTGCACAACCACTCCGATCTTCCGGTTGGGGATCTGCTCCGGCAGGTCCGAGGGAGATTCCGCCACCAGCGAGTCGTCGCCGGCGTAGGACCTCAACCCCAGGACCTCGGGGTGGTCCCTCTCGCCCAGTATGATGACGAGATATCCATCCTTCTTCAGACGGGCGGCTTTTTCGTGTGCGGAGGTCACGAAGGGGCAGGTGGCGTCGATGACCGTCAGCCCTTGGGCGGCCAGTCTTTCCCTGGTGCCCCTGGGGACACCGTGCGAGCGCAGTATCACCGTACCCTCGGTGACCCCCTCAGGACCGTCCAAAACGCCGACCCCCCGGCGCTTGAGATCGGCGATCACACCCGGATTGTGGATCAAGGGGCCCAGGCTGTTGACGGGTGGCGGGGCTTCACCGGCCGCCTCCAAAGTCATCTCCAGCGCCCTCTCGACGCCCCAACAGAAGCCCGCACAGTCAGAGATGCGTATCTCAAGGGGGCTCATCACGCCTCCGGGTGTGCTGCCAGCAGTCCTTGCAGGGCATCGATGAGCCGCTGTGTCGTGACGGTGGCCCGTTCGGAACGCGGCGCCTCATGCACGGGTATCTCCAGCGGAGCCCCGAAGATCACGTGGACGCGCGGGAGGAAAAGCAGGTGGTTTCTGACGATGCGGTCTGTCCCGCGTATGACCGCGGGAACGGTGACAACGCCTTCCCGAAGGGAGAACAGGCTCACTCCCGCCCGTATCTCGCCGAGCGGCAACTCTCTCTGCCTTCGCCCCTCGGGAAACAGGCCCACCACCGCCCCGGCCTCGAGATAGGCCAGAGCCTGCTTAACGGCCTGCCTGTCGGCCTCTCCGCGCTTCACCGCGAAGGTGCCGAGCCTCTCGAGGGCCCACCCAAGGGGTTTGAAGCTCCACAGCTCCGCTTTGGCCATGAAATGGATCATCCTCGGAGTCGCCGAGCCCAGGAAGAAGGGGTCGAGGTTCGATCGGTGGTTGCAGGCCACCAACACTGGCCCACCGGCGGGGAGGTTCTCCGTTCCTGTGACCCGCATGCGGAAGAACAGGCGGCAAAGCGGAGGGATGATCGTGTAGGCGACCCGGTAGAGCCAGGTGTCGAGCGGGCTCCGGATCATGCGGCTGAGGGGCCACTTGCGGGCGCGGGGGGCGGGGGGGCGCGCGCCCCCCCCCCCCCCCCCCGGGGGGGGGGGGCACGGGGGGGGGGGGGGGAGGACGGCGGGGGGGGGGCGGCGCCGCCGGGGCCCCCCC
>CAZQDY010000002.1:0-33975 GCA_964592075.1 uncultured Gaiellales bacterium | reverse complement strand
GCCGTGGTAATCTGTGTCTGGTTTTTCCGGTGTGTGGCTGTCCGTTTCGGGGGGGGCCCGGTACCTGGGGGGGGGGGGCCCCTGGGGGGGCGACCGAGTCGCCGCCCAACGCGCGCACCGCCTCCACGACCTGGTCGATGGTCATGCTGGTCGTGTCGATCTCCACGGCGTCGTCGGCCCTGCGCAGCGGGGCCACCTCCCGGCTGCTGTCGTAGGTGTCGCGTGCCGTGATCTCCCCCACCAGTTGCTCGAATGGTTGAGGAGCGCCTTGCGCCTCCAGTTGAAGCTGTCTCCGCCGGGCGCGCTCTTCCACGCTCGCTGTGAGGAACACCTTCACATCGGCCTGGGGCACCACCACGGTACCCATGTCGCGCCCCTCCAGAACCACATCCCCCTTCGCAGCCTGCTCGCGCTGCTTCAGGGTCAGCACCCCCCGCACTCCAGGGTCCGCTGAGACCGCCGACACATTCTGCGACACGGACCGGCCGCGGATCTCGTTTGTGACCTCCCGTTCGCCCACGAAGACTCGGGTGAGGTCGTCGGGCCGGTCCACGAGACGGAACTCGGCCTCTGTGGCGAGGGCGCCGGCTTCGGCTATGCGATTAGGGACCAGGCCCTGCTCCATAGCCAGGAGGGTCACGGTCCGATACATCGCGCCCGTATCCAGATACCGCAGGCCCAGCTTCTTGGCTACCTCTCTCGCGATGGTGCTCTTGCCCGATCCGGCGGGGCCGTCGATGGCGATGATCATCTCTCCACCTCCCGGCGGCCGCGTCCAGGGGCGACGATCTCTGCCCCCAGGCCGGTCAGGGCGTCCACGAAGCCCGGGTACGACGCGTTCACACATTCGAGGTCGTCCACCCGCACTCCCCGTCGCGAGGCCGCCCCGGCGACGGCGCCCACCATGGCCAGCCGGTGGTCGGCGCGCGCCTGCACCTCTCCCCCCTCCCAGCCTTCGGGATCGCCCTCCACGTCCATCCCGTCCGGGTACTCGGTGACCCGGACGCCCAGAGCCCAGAGAAGAGCGGCCATCGCCTCCAGGCGGTCGCTCTCCTTGGCCCGCAGTTCGGCGGCTCCCCGCAGCCGGGAGATTCCTTCGGCCCGCGCCGCCGCCAGCAGGAAGAGGGGCAACTCGTCGATGAGGCTGGGCACTTCGGCGGCCTCCACGTCGGTGGCGTGCAACTCGCTCCAGCCTGCCGTCACCGTCCCCGCCGGCTCGGGCCCGGACACGTCTTCCTGTTCCACCGTCACCCGACCGCCCATCCGCTCCAGCACTCTCAGAAGGCCCGTTCGACTGGGATTCAGCCCCACGTCCCTCACCGAGACCTCCGAGCCGGGGATGAGCAGCGCCGCGGTGAGGAAAAACGCGGCAGAACTGAAATCGGCGGGCACCGTGAGGTTGCCCATCCTGAGCCGCTCCAGAGGCCAGACCCTGACGGCGCCTGAGCCGTCCGCGGCGCCCTCCCGCTCGACACGCCCCCCTCCGTACCGGATCATGCGCTCCGTGTGATCCCGGGAAGCGGCCGGCTCCACGACGGTAGTCTGTCCGGACGCGCGCAGGCCGGCGAGGAGGATGGCCGATTTAACCTGAGCCGAGGCCACGGGCATGTGGTATTCGACGCCCTGCAGAGCTCCGCCCCGCACCGCCACAGGCGGAAGGCTGTCCCCGCCCCGCCCCGCCACTTTCACCCCCATGGCGGCGAGAGGTTCCAGCACACGACCCATGGGCCGCCGTCTGATGCTCGCGTCGCCGGTGAGGATGCAAAGGAAGTCTCGAGGAGCGATAAGACCCGGCAGGAGCCGGAGGAGCGTCCCCGAGTTGGCCACGTCGATCACGTCTTCGGGCTCCTGAAGGCCCTCCCATCCATCGCCATGCACCACGAGCCGGTCGCCCTGGTCGTCCACCTGCACTCCCAGCGCCCGCACCGCCGCCACTGTGGCCATGGTGTCAGCAGAGCGCAGGAACCCTGTCACTATCACAGGCCCATCGTTGACGGATCCCATGAGGACGGCCCTGTGAGAGACCGATTTGTCGCCCGCTGGCCTCAGCGACCCGCGCAGACCGTCCTTCGCGGGTGGGAAGAGGCCGCCCACCGGCGCGTCACTCACCGCCATCCCCCAAGAAGCTCACCCGTGAGGGATAGCCCAGGCCGTTGAGCAGTGCGGCGGCCTTTTCGGCGACGTCCTCACCCGCCACGAAAAGCACCAGATCGCCTCCCATGCTCCGGCTCATGTGATGTAGCGTGAGGTCCTCCACGTTGATCTCCGCTTCGCCCAGAGCCGTCATCACCCGGGATATGGAGCCGGGTTGGTCGGGCACACGGACCGTGACCATGTAGAGAGTCTCGGGAGTGATGTCGGCGAACTCGAGCATCTCCTGGCGGTAGGTCGCCGCAGACTCTATATCCTTCGCTATTCCCGATTCGTCGGCCTCCGTCAGGTGACGCGCGAACTCCTCCAAGGCCGCAGCCACCGCAACCACCGATTCGCCCAAGGCCTTTCGGTTCTCGAGGAAGATGTCACGCCACATGGGCGGGTTCGCCCCCGCCACCCGGGTCAGGTCGGTGAAGCTGGCGCCGACCCACTGCAGGGCCCTCTTCCCGCCGGCGCTGCATGCCCCGGCGTGGTCCATGAGAACGTTTGCGAGCACGTGAGGCAGATGGCTGATGACCGCCATGATCCGGTCGTGAGCTAGAGGGTCGATGAGGGTCGGCTTGGCGCCCAGATCGACGATGAACTGCTGCAGCATGGCGTAGAGCTTGGGGAAGGCCGCTCCCGTGGTGCAGAGGAAGTAGGTCGACCCGTCGAAGAGGTCGGGTCGCGCGTAGCGGACTCCGGAGTCGGAGGCGCCACACATGGGATGCCCGCCGATGAAAAGCGCTTTCGCCGCCGGGGACAGGCCTGCCATGATGGCCGACTTGGTGCTGCCCATATCCGTGATGAGCCTGGGACGCGGCTCCGAGGCCGCGCACTCCTCGACCACCGCCGGGATGCTGCGCACGGGTGTCGAGACCACCACCAGATCGGCGTACGCAGCCGCCTCTGCGGCCGTGCTTGCCGTCTCGGTGATGATGCCCTGCTCCAGCGCCTCGTTCAGGGCGGCCTCGTCGGTGTCGAAGCCCACCACGTCGTCGACCCTGCCCCGCTCACGAGCGGCCAACGCCAGGCTCCCCCCCATCATGCCGACTCCCACCACGGCCAGACGATGAACGCCGCTGTGTGTCCGCCCGTCGTTCATCGGCCTACCCCATCTGCTTGCCGGCCCAGGCGACGATGTCTCTGATGCGCGCGGCGACCGAGCCGAACTGCATCGGGTCGAGAGATTGGGCCCCATCGGAAAGAGCAGTCTCCGGGGTCGGGTGCATCTCGATCATGAGGCCGTCGGCTCCGGCAGCGACTGCCGCCAGACAGAGGGGCTCCACAAGATCGACCTTGCCCGCGGCATGACTGGGGTCGACTACCACGGGTAGGTGGCTGCGCTGCTTGATGATCGGCACGGCCGAGATGTCAAGGGTGTTGCGGGTGGCGGTCTCGAAGGTACGGATGCCCCTCTCGCACAGTATGACGTTCGAATTCCCCTCTTTGACGATGTACTCAGCGGCCATGAGCAGCTCGTCGATGGTGGCGGCCAGGCCGCGCTTGAGAAGCACCGGGCGGTCGACCTCCCCGACCGCTGAGAGCAACTGGAAGTTCTGCATGTTGCGCGCCCCGATCTGGATGATGTCAGAGTACTTGGCCACGGCCTCCAGATGACGAGGATCCATGAGTTCCGTGACTATGGGCAGCCCGGACGCCTCTCGAGCCTCCGCTAGGATCTCGAGTCCTTCCACACCCAGGCCTTGGAAGGCGTAGGGTGACGTGCGGGGTTTGAAAGCGCCGCCGCGCAGCATGGTGGCGCCACCCTCCTTCGCGATGCGGGCGGCATCGAGCAACTGCTCCCGGCTCTCCACCGAACAGGGGCCGGCTATGAGCGCGACGTGGCCTCCTCCCAGACTCGTCCCCCCCACGGTGATGATCGAGTCGGAGTGTCTGAACTCGCGGCTGACCAGTTTGTACGGACGCAGGATAGGGAGCACCTTGTCCACACCCGGGTATGCTTCCAGAGGCAGGCCGGCGATCACGTCCCTCTCGCCCATTATGCCGATGACGGTGACCAGGTCGCCGGTCGACACGTACCCGCGCGCCCCCGCACCATCCAGCAGTTCGAGGATCCGGTCCACGTCGTCCTGAGCGGCCCCCTCCTGCATGACGATCATCATCTCTGTGCTGCCGACCTGCATGTCAACTCTCCGGGCTCAGGGTTTCGGCGCTCAAGCCGGCGACCGGGTGCGACACCGCCGCCGGTCCCCGCGCGTCGCGCAGTTCTTGCATCGCCGCCAGGAAGAGATCCCCCTCCTCGACTTCACCCATGGTAACCCGAATCCAGCCCGGGCAGTCCATCGCGTAGCCGGAACGGGTGAGCACCCCTCTCTCGAGGAGGGCCTGCGGAGCCTCGGGGCCGGGGATGCCCAGGTCGGTCACATCCACCAGGAGGAAGTTGGCCTGGCTGGGTCGGCACCTGATGCCCATGTCCGCGAGCTTCGAGGCCAGACGCTCCCGCTCCGCCGCCACCTGCCGCCTGCGCTCCTCCATACGCTCGGGCCGGCGCAATGACTCCGAGGCCGCGATCTGGGCCAGCGAATCGACATTGAAGGGTTGCCGCACCTTGTCGAGGGCTTCGACTACTTGGCGATCGGCGACTCCGTAACCGATCCGGAGACCGGCGAGACCATAGATCTTCGAAAAGGTCCGCAGTATGACCAGGTTCGGGTAGTCGGACAACCACGCCGTGGTCTCCTGCCTGGCCGCCGAAGTGACGAATTCTCCGTACGCCTCGTCCAAGACCACCGCTACGTCCCCGGGGATCCTGTCGAGGAAGGCGCGCAACACCGGCGGCTCCAGATAGCCGCCGCTGGGGTTGTCGGGGTTGCATATGATGAGGAGGCTCGTGTCCTTCGTCATCGAGGCCAGCATGGCATCCACGTCGTACTCTAGGTCCCGGTGCGGTACCGCCGAGAAGGGCGCCCCATTCATCATGGCTATAGAGCGGTACATCACGAAGGAAGGATGCGGGATGACCGCATGATGGGCCGGGCTGAGGAAGGCCTGGCCCAGGAGCATGAGCAACTCGCAGGAGCCGTTGCCGAACATGAGACACTCTTCGGGCACGCTCAGCCGCTCGGCGAGGAGGCTGCGGAGCTCTTCGCACGAGCCGTCCGGATAGCGGTTCAAGCCCTCCACGGCGCGCTTCAAGGCCTCGACGACCTCGGGGAAGGGTCCCCAGGGGATCTCGTTGGCCGATAGCTTGACCACACGGTCCAGGCCGTAGCGGCGCTGGATCGCGGCCAGGGGCGGGCCCGCCCGGTACGGCGTGAGCTTGTCCAGAACGGGGTTGAGTCTCATAGCGTCTCCGACCGGCCGTCGTCGTACGTTGCCCCTGAGGATCCGCCGCGACGTGACGGCCCCCGTCGCGGCAAGACCAATCAGTATAGAGCAGGAGCCGGCTTAAGACAGCCGGACAGCGGGTGAGACGCGTTCCGCTCATCCGCCGAACGCGCTGCGGTGCAGCTCCTCAAGCTCGGCGGGTGAGAGATGCCGGGCTTCCCCGGGCTCGAGGCCGGCGTCGCTCAGCCCGGCGAAGCGCCGCCGATGCAGGGAGACCACCCGGTGACCCGCCGCCTCCAGCATGCGGCGGATCTGGCGCTTCCGACCCTCGTGGATGGTGATGCAAAGGGTGGTGGAGGTTCCGGATCCGGCGGCCCCGGCGGCGCGTCCTGGCCGCGCCTGGCCGATGACCTCCACTGAGGCAGGCGCGGTCTCGCCGTCCTCGAGGTGAATCCCACGCCGAAGCCGGCCGAGCGCGGCTTCGGCCACGATGCCTCTCACCGTTACGATGTACTCCTTCTCCACGTGATAGCGCGGATGGAGCAGACGCGCAGCCAGTTCCCCGTCGTTGGTCAGCAGCATCAACCCGCTGCTGTTCAGATCCAGACGGCCCACGGGGAAGACGCGGACGCGGGAGGGGACGCAGTCCACCACGGTGCGGCGGCCCCGATCATCGGCGGCGGCGCTCAGCACGCCGACCGGCTTGTTGAGCAGCCAGTACTCCTTCTTCTCCTGGGTGACGGGCCGGCCGTCCACGGCGACGGATTGCGTCTCCGGGTCTACCGAGACGCCCAACTCGGCCGGGGCCCCGTCGATGGTCACCCTCCCGGCTCGTATGAGGTTCTCGCAACCCCGCCGCGAGCCCAGGCCTGCTTCCGCGAGGTACTTTTGTAGCCGCACGCTCACTCCGGGACCGTCAGAAGCCCCAACCGCCGGCGGAGATCCTCCTTCTGCTCCTCGCCCAGAGCGAACCCCTCCAAGGCCGGCAACTCTTCCAGGCTCGACAGTCCGAACATGGCCTCAAACCTCTGCGTCGTCCCGTAGAGTATGGCCCCGCCCCCGCCCTGGGCCCGCCCCACTTCGGTTAGCAGCTCGCGCTCCAGCAGCGTATGAACCGGGGAATCGGAGTTGACGCCTCTCACTTCCGCGATCTGCGGGCGCGAGACCGGCTGTAGGTAGGCCACGATGGTTAGGCACTCCATCGCCGCCGGCGACAGCCGGCCGGCGTCGTCGGGCAGTTCGCAAAGAGCCGCCACTGCGGCTCGGCATCGCGGGTTGGTGCGGAACGCCCACCCCCCCGCCAGGGGAACGAGTTCGAAACCCCTGTCTCCTTCGGCCGGGAACTCGGTCTGAAGCGCCTCGAGTGCCTCTTGCACCCGCTCCCTCTCGCCCGGCTCCGTGAGCTGCAGAGCCCGGAGCATGTCGTCCACAGGCAGAGGCCGTCCTGCTGCGAAGAGCAGGGCCTCGACGTTCCTTTTCAGTTCGCTCATAGTCTCGTAGGCCACTTATGCTCCTCGATAGTACAGGGACCCTAGGCGGTCTCTCGGTTCTCGCGCGCTCTCACGACGATATCGCCGAAGAGCTCGGCCTGTGAGACCCGTATCTCGCCTCGGGCGAGCAGCTCCAGCAGGCCGAACACCGACAAGGCCTGCACGAGCGGCGACTCCCCGGCGAACACGCGGTTGAAAGAGAAACGGCCTCGCTTGGCCAGGATGCCGCGGATGATTCGGATCTGCCGCTGCAGTTCCACCTTGATCTGCGCGATATGCGCGGTGTCGGGCTCCCGCTTGCTCTCTAGCAGTTTCACCAGACAGTCGCGCAGCTCCATCGGATCCCCGCTGCCGACGATCTCCTCCAGAGCCGGCAGGCGGCGTCTTGCCACACCCGAGGGGACGCGAAGCGCGCTGCATGCGGCCTGCTCGCCCAGTTCGCGCAGCCGCTGGGAGGCCGCCTTGAACTTGCTGTATTCGAAGAGGCGCGCGAGCAACTGGTCGCGGGCCTCTACCGGCGTCAGCTCATCCTCTATCTCGAGATAGGCTCCCGGCAGCAGCAGGCGGGACTTCACTTCCACCAGGAGGCTCATGAGCAGCAGGAACTCGGTCATCTCGTCCCAGTAGTCCACCACCCCGGCCGATTCCATGTCCTCCAGATAGGCTGAGATGACCTCGTAGAGAGGCACCTCGAGGAGATCGATCTCCTCCTTAAGAACCAGCGAGAGCAGGAGATCGAAGGGGCCCTGGTATACGTCGAGTTCCAGCTCCAGAGCTCTCAGGGCAGCCTCACCGTGTAGACGGGGATCACAGGAAGATGTAGTTCGTCAGGAAGGCCTCCGCGATGCCCATCATGACCCATCTCATCAGACTGAAGAACTGGTCGCGGAAGACCCAGATGAGGATGAACACCACGAACATCCCGTACCGATCGACGGCCACCCACTTCTCATAGGCGTTGCGTGGAAGGAAGGCCCCCAGCACCCGGGAGCCGTCGAGCGGGGGGATGGGGATCAGATTGAACAACCCCAGGACGATGTTGATCTGGAAGAAGAGGAAGAAGACCTCGAACCAGCGACTGTCGACATCCGGGTGGATCCAGTTCAGGATCAGGATGAAGATGATGGCGAGGATGAAGTTGGTGATTGGTCCCGCGGCCCCAACGATGGCCATGCCGCGCTGACGGTCCTTGAAATAGTACGGCGATACCGGGATCGGCTTGGCCCAGCCGAACACGAACCCCGAGAACAGGTAAGTGATGATGAACATCGCCGTGCCGAGCGGGTCCAGGTGCTTGATAGGGTTCAGGCTCAGCCGCCCGCGGTTCTTGGCCGTGGGGTCGCCGAGCCGGTATGCGATCCAGCCGTGGGCCAGCTCGTGGAACATCATAGAGATGAGAAGGACGGGTATCAGTATGAGAAGGTTGAGCCAGCGGTCGCTCATCGCCGCTTCTCCAGCAATCTGCTCGCGGCCTCCAACTCAGCCTCCCTGCCTTGGATGGTCTCTTTCACCCTCATCTCCCTCAAACGTTCCAGCAGGCGCCCCACCGGAGGGCCCTTCTTGACGCCCAGCGCAAGTAGATCATCCCCCCCGATGGTGAGAGTCCGATGGCGGATCTCGGTGAGATATCGCCGTAGACGCGCTTCGGCCGAGCCATCCTCCGTCTCGGCCAGGGCGAAGACCAACGCCTCCACCGGAGTGCTCCGCAGGGTCCGGTAGATCTCCCAGTCATCCATCTCCTCGCGGGTGAGGCTCGTCACGAGCGCCGGCCCCATGACCACGCCGGCTCTGATCACCGAGCTGTCCGAGCGCTTGAGCTTGAGTTGCTCCAGCCACAGATACAGCTCGTCGTGCTCCATGTTGCGGGTCATGGCCGCAAGCCGCAGCCGCCAGCTTATCATCTCTCCCGCCACGCCAAGCTCGTCCACCAGAGAATCGATGCGCTTGACCAACGCCGCCGTCTTCGTTCCGGTGGCCAGCTTGGGATGGACTTCACGGGCCACACCGAGCTCGAAGAGACGCCCGAGCGTCCACTCGACGTCTTCCTCGCTCAGCAGGGCCACGAGTTCGTCTCGTAGGCGCACGCTGGAGAGGTCGCCCACCAGGTGCATATCGACGCAGCTCTTCGCGAAGTTGCGGGTCTGCTCGTCCATGCGGAAACCGTAGCGGTTCTCATAGCGCACGGCACGGAAGATCCTGGTGGGATCCTCGATGAAGCTGAGGTTGTGGAGGACCCTGATCACACCGTCACGCAGATCCCGGTAACCTCCGAAGAAGTCGATGACGGTACCGAAATCGCGCCCGCGGAGCGATACGGCCATGGCGTTGATGGTGAAATCGCGCCGGAAGAGGTCCTGGCGGATGGACGCATGCTCCACCCTCGGCAGAGCAGCCGGATAGTCGTAGAACTCCGTCCGAGTGGTAGCCACATCCACGTGGAAGGGTTCCCCCGCCGACCGCAGCCAAGCCGGAGCCTCCCCCAATATGGAGGGGGGGAGCAGCACTACGGCGGTCTTGAACTTGCGGTGAGCGCGCACCCTGCCGCCGAGTTGGGTGGCCAGACGAGTGGCGAACTCGATGCCGTCGCCCTCCACGGCCACGTCCACGTCGACGTTCGGCTGCTCCAGCAAGAGATCGCGCACGAACCCGCCGACCAGGTAGACGCCGGCGAAGTCTTCCGACAACGCGGAGCACGCCTGGAAGAGCCGGCCGAAGAACGGGTGGTCAGGGAGGGCCTGTAGCGCGTACACCTGCGGGGCTGCGGCATCGGCGTGTTCCTTCTCCCAGCGGCCGTGATAGGCGGCCAACACGTCCGTGCGCGTCGCGATGCCGATGACGTCGGCCACTGGGGCGCTCCCTTCTGCCACCGCCTCATCGTAGGCCTCGTCCGTGACCACAGGCACGCGGCCGATGTTGCCCTCCACCATGATGCGCCTGAGTTCGTCCACTCCCGTTGACCCGCGGGCGAAGGTGATGCTGCGGGTCATGACTCCCTTGACCGGAGCGTGGCCCAGCCCGTGCCGGATGGCCTTGTCCAGATCGCGCCTTGCGACTACGCCCACCACTCTCCCGTCCTCTCGGACGCAGATGCCCGAGTGGCCGTACCGCTGGGCCGTCACCAGCGCCTCGGTGACGGGAGTGTCGGCATCGATGAACCTGACCGGACGGCTCATGATTTCGCCCGCTGTCGGCGCGCCCAGGTTGGTGTGGGCGAGGGCCTCGAGCAGGGCGTCGATCACACGCTCGGGTGTCCTGCCCCGGATAACGGCTGAGGCCGCCTGAGCGTGGCCTCCACCTTCCACGGAATGCAGGAGGACACCCACGTCCACCGATCCGGCGCGCGAGCGGGCGGTCACAAAGACCCGGTCCTCCATGGCCACGGCCTGGAGCAGGACCTCCGCGTTGATCAACTCCATGAGTTTGTGGGCAAGCACGCTCAGCCCGTCGACGTAGGACGTCACCTCCAGGGCCACCACGTGCACGTCGAGGCCTCTCACACGCTCGACCCTCACCGTGTCTATCAGGCGCATGAGGACTTCGCGCTGCTCCTTGGTGAGGGGGCTGTGGAGGTAGCGCTCGATGAGTGCCTGCGAAGCGCCCAGGCGCATGGATGCGGCCAGCATCTCGGCGTCTCTGATAGTGGTGCGTGGGTAGGTCAGGGACCCCGTGTCCTCGTGGATACCCAGAGCGAAGATGGTGGCCTCGAGGCGTGGCACCTCCACCCCACGCTCGAGCAGGATGTGTAGCATGGAGGTCGCTTGTGCTCCATCGGCCGAAAGCACCCAGTTCTCGCCTTTCACGAAGGGCGGTCGCTTGGGGTTCTCCGCCTGATGATGGTCGAACACGACGGTCTCGACGTCCTCGCGGCCGCACAACCTGCCCAGATCGCCGATCCTGCTGGGATCGGCCGTGTCCACCATCACCAACCTGCGGATCTTGCTCTGGTCGACCAGCCGCAGGCTCACGATGGGGAGGTTCTCGCCGTGAAGCGATACGAACTCCCGCACGTTGGGATTGAGGGAGCCGGCGAAGACGATACGTCCTTCAGCATAGAGCAGGCCGGCCCCGACGGCGGCCGCCAGCGCGTCGAAATCGGCATTGTGGTGCGTCGTGACGACGGTGGGGACCTCGAGCAGTGACGGCGGCGCTGTCATGGGCCCTAGTATAGCGACGTGGACGCCTGCCAGGCCTGAAGCACGCCCTCGACGGCGTCGGTCAGGGCAGAGCGCGCCCGGGCCGTACCGGAAAGCACCTCCTCGTGACACGTGTCGCCCACGTTCGCGACCACCGCCAAGACGACCACTGCGAGCTTCTCGTCCCGCGCGGCTCTCAGTTCAGCCGCCGGCGACATGCTCACCGTCGTGGCCCCGAGTCCCGCGAGGACGGCGAGTTCCGCGGGCGTCTCATACTGGGGGCCGGGCACGGATGCATGCAGGGATCGCGGCAGTCCGGCCGCCTCGGCCAAGGCCGCGCCGCACACATGAAGCCGGGCCGGAGGCTGCCCCTCACCGCAGTGCTGGAAGTCGAGGATCTCGGTGGCGAGGACGACGTCACCCGCCGCCAAGCGTACGTCCACGGCTCCGCTGGCGCACGCCAGTACGAGCTTCCTGACCCCCCAGGCCGCCATAGTCCGGACCTGCAGCTGGGCCTCGCTCAGATCGTACCCCTCGTATTCGTGGACCCTTCCCTTGAGAAGAGCCGTGCGGCAGCCCGCCCAAGACGCTACCGACAACTCGTGCGGGTGGCCTGTCACCTGCCCCTGCAGCCAGTGGGGCACCTCTCCGTACGGCACCAAGGCAGTCTCTCTCCCCGGCAGGTGGGGCGCCAGGCCTGATCCGAGCACCACCGCGGCATCGGGCGGCGGTCCCAACTCTGCCTGCAGCCACCGGGCCGCAGCCTCCGCCTCCTCCTTGCCCACGCGGCATGGTGTGGGATCTTCCACCGGCGTGCGCTCCGGCGCCGCCTGAGCGGGCGCCAGAACGGGCGTGTAGCGGCGCCAGCCCCGGCTGGGCCGCAGCCGAGCGATCACGTCACCTGCCAGCGCGGGCTCCTGTCCCGTGAGGAACTCGGTCACCATGGCTCCCGTGTCCGAAAAGGCGCCTTCGTAGACGGCGTGTGGACTCCCGACTGGCCTGGGGAGTAACAGGAGGGGTACGTACTCCCGGCTGTGATCCGTGCTGGGAGTGGTGGGGTCTACGCCGTGATCGGCGGTCAGGATGAGCCCGTCGTCGGGCCTCAGGGCGTCCACGATGCTGGGCAGGGCCGCATCCACGGTCTCCAGCCCCGCGGCAAAGCCCTCGACGTCGTTGCGATGCCCCCAGACCATGTCGAACTCCACCAGGTTGGTCATGAGCAGTCCGTGATCGAACTCGGTCCCTGATACGCGCCCCGCGACCAGGTCCCGGACCAGAGCCAGGTTGTCGACGTTTGAGCCCACTTTCAGCTGTGCGCTGACACCCCGCCCGGCGAAGACCTCGCTGATCTTGCCCAAGGCCACCACAGGGACCCCGGCCTCAGCCAGGGTGTCCAGATAGGTCGGGGCCGGAGGCGCCAGCGAGAAGTCGCGGCGGTCCTTCGTTCTTGCGAAGGCTCCGACCTGGCCCTCGAACGGGCGGGCGATGACCCGGGCCACGGCGTGCTTCCCGGTGAGGAGGTCTCGGGCTATCCGACACCAGGCATACAGCTGTTCCAGGGGTACCACATCTACGTGCGCGGCGATCTGGAACACGCTATCGGCCGACGTGTAGACGATGGGCTTCCCCGTGTGGAGGTGCTCCTCTCCGAGCTCTGCGATGATCTCCGTGCCCGAAGCGGGCTTGTTGCCCAGCGCTTCCCGCCCTATCCCCTCGGTGAAGGCTCTGATGATGTCGTCGGGGAACCCCTCAGGATACGTCGGGAACGGCCGGGCGGTGACGAGACCCATGTGCTCCCAGTGACCGACGGTGGTGTCCTTTCCCGCCGAGAGCGGGGCGAGGCGGCCGCATAACGCGCGAGGATCGGCTACCGGCGGTATTCCCCGCAGGGGGAGGATGTTGCCCAGTCCCAAACGCCGCAGGTTCGGGAGCCGCAGCGGCACGCTGCGGCTCACATTGCCGAGAGTATCCGAGCCCGCGTCTCCGTAGTCGCGGGCGTCGGGCAGGGCTCCCACACCGACTCCATCAAGAACGATGAAGACAAAACGGCGCATGCCGGGTCAGCCGGACCGCGCGCGCGGATGCGCGTCCCGGTAGATCTTCTGCAGATGCGCAGTGCTGACGTGCGTGTAGATCTGAGTCGTCGACAGATCGGCATGGCCGAGCATCTCCTGCACGGCCCGCAGATCGGCGCCGCCCTCCAGAAGATGGGTGGCGAAGGAGTGCCGCAGGGTGTGGGCCGACACGTCATCGGGCAGGCCCGCCATCCGGGCGTATTTCTTGACGAGAAGATGCAGCCCCTGGCGGGATAGACAGCGACCCCGGTCGTTCAAGAAGAGTTCCGGAGCCTTGATCTTGCCGGCGCCGCCCAGGAAGGGCCGGCCGCGTTCGTTGTAGGCGCGCAAAGCCTCGACGGCTTTGCGCCCCAGAGGCACCACCCGTTCCTTGTCTCCCTTGCCGATGGTGCGGACGAACCCCACATCCAAGTCGATGTCCTGCAGGCGCAGACTCAGAGCTTCTGAGGCCCGCAGCCCCGCTCCGTACAGCGTCTCGAGCAAGGCCCGGTCTCGCAGGCCCCGGGGGTCGGCCCGCGGGCCCTCCAGCAGCCTTTCGACCTCCTTCACGCTGAGCGTTCGAGGCAGTTCCGACTCCAGTCTGGGCCCGGGCAAGCCTCGGGTGGGATCCGCAGACAGCAGGCCGGTGAGCACGGCGCGCCCATAGAACGACCGGACGGCCGCAGCCTTCCGGGCCCTTGTCGCCGGCCGCCACGCCCCTCCGGCCAGGAAATCGCGCACGTCCTCGGACGACGCGGTGCTAAGGCTCGAGCCCCGCTCGCCGAGGAAGTCCAGGAACTGGGCGAGGTCGCGCCTATAGGAGTCGACCGTCCGCTCCGACAACCCCTTCTCCAAACGGAGCGCGCGCAGGTGCGCCGTCAGGGCGGGGTCCTCTCCGGCCGGATTCGCCATCATACGGACTCCGGAAGGCTACGTGTACTCGATGGGAAGCACGTACTCGAGCGGAAAGTATGGGTTGCCGGTGGCGTCCGCGACCTCTCGCAGGGTGACCTTGCCTTCCATCACGTTGACGCCGCGCGCGAGGGCGGGGTCGGAACGGGCTGCCGCCACGGCGCCTTTTTCCGCGACCTCCAGGATGTACGGGAGCGTGATGTTCGTAAGGGCGATAGTGGAGGTTATGGGTACCACACCTGCCATGTTGTCCACGCCGTAGTGGATGATCCCATGCTTCACGAACGTCGGGTCGCGGTGCGTGGTGACCTGGGAGGTGGCGACGCATCCTCCTTGGTCTACGCTCAAATCCACGATGACCGAACCGGGTTGCATGGCCTTGACGAGCTCCTCGGAGACCAGGACCGGCGTTTTCGCCCCGGACACCAGGATGGCGCCTATGACCAAGTCGGCAGTCAGGACCTCCTCCTCGACGGTCAGTTGGTCGCTGTGAAGGGTCTGGACGTTGGGAAGCTGCCTGTGAAGAGCCGCCAGCCTGCGGACGTCGATGTCGAGGATCTTGGTGTGGGCCCCCATGCCGGCCGCGATGGCGGCGGCGTTGGCCCCCGCGATGCCTGCGCCCAGGATGACCACGTTCGCGGCCTTGACTCCGGCGGCGCCTCCCAGAAGCTTGCCCTTCCCACCGCTCATGCGCTCCAGGAAGTAGGCTCCCACCTGGGGTGCCAAGCGCCCGGCGATCTCACTCATGGGCGCGAGGAGCGGCTTGATCCCCTCAGGCGTCTCCACGGTCTCGTAGGCCAGGCATGTCGCCCCACTGTCGATGAGGGCCTTGGTGAGTACGGGGTCAGGCGCTAGGTGCAGATAGGTGAACAGGGTGTGTCTCGGTTCCAGCCTCACGTACTCCTCGCGGAGCGGCTCCTTGACCTTGAGGATGAAGTCGGCCTGTGCGAACACCGCCTCCGCGTCGGGGACGATGCGGGCGCCGGCTGCCACATAGGCTTCGTCGGAGAAGAAGGACCCCTCTCCGGCGCCATGCTGTATCAGCACCTCGTGGCCCCGGCTGCTGAGCTCCTTGGTCCCCGCAGGCGTGAGCGCCACACGATACTCGTCCTGGCGGATCTCGGTAGGTACGCCGACCCGCATGATGGCCTCCCCTAGGTGCCGGCCCGTGGGCTGTTGTCCGCTGCGCGCCTGAGGAGGAGCAGAGCCGCGAGCGTCTTCGCGTCGGCACACTCCTCTGGATGCTCGAGCAGCTTTGTCAGGGGGTACCGTACCACGGAGATATCCTCGTCGTCATCGGGTTGGCCCTGCGCAGACGAGAGACCGCGGGCCAGGAACGCATGGAGCACCTCGTTCGCAAACCCCGGAGAAGAGAAAAAGGAACCCAGAGGCCTCCAGTCGCGCGCCTCCAGGCCCACCTCTTCCCGCAGCTCCCTCTTGGCCGCAGCGAGTGGTGCCTCATCAGGCTCCAGGCCCCCGGCGGGCAACTCGAGGAGATACCGCCCTATGGGGTGCCTGTACTGTCTCACGAGGTATACGTGGTCCTCATCGTCCAAAGCTACGATGACCACGGCGCCGGGGTGATCGACCACCTCCCGCACTGCGAGGCTGCCCCAGGGAAGCGTGATCTCGTCCACTCTGAGCGAGACCACCTTTCCTTCGTAGACGAGGCGCGAGCTGACGACCCTCGGCAAAGCGTCCGACGGTGCGCCACCAGGGTCGCCGTTCTTCGGAGACCGGCTCACAGATCCGCCTGGATGGGTCTGGCCCGCGGGGCAAAATCGGGCGCCAGATGAACCAATCGCAGCAGTAGGGCGCACAGGCGCTCCAGGTCGTCCAGCGTCACGTACTCGTCCGAACTATGCACCCTCATCATGCCGGTCTGCAGATTGACCGACGGCAGACCCCGCGCGTTCAGTACGTTGGCGTCGGAGCCGCCTCCCCCCGAGCGGATCTCGGTCTCGAGACCTATCGCCGAGATGGCCGCCTTCCCCAGGCGCACGGCCGGGGAGCGGCCGGTCAGGGCGAACGCTCTGTACTCGTGCACCAGGTTAACGTCCACGTCGACGCCCGTCTGAGCCGCCGCCTGTTGGATGGCATCCACCATCGAGGCGGCGACACGGGCGAGCTTCTCATCGTTGTGGCTGCGGCACTCTCCCTCGATCTCGCATAGATCCGGGATGATGTTGGCGGCCGTCCCCCCATGAATCACCCCGATATTCGCGCTGGTCTCGTCATCCAAACGCCCCAGTTGCATGTTGGCTATCGCCATCGCGGCAGCCTGGACGGCGCTGCGTCCCCGCTCCGGCTCCAATCCGGCATGTGCGGCCTGGCCCCTGAACGTGGCGCGAAGGCCTTCCTGGCTGGGAGCCTTGGCGACGATGCCCCCTACCGGGCCCGAGGAGTCCAGGATGGCGGCCAACGGGCTCCGCAACGCTCTCTCGTCCATGTGCCGGGAGCCGAGCAATCCGACCTCTTCCGCCACCGTGAAGAACAGCTCGTACGACGGGAAAGGGAGGCTGGAACTCTTCAGCAACTCTGTCGCGTGAAGCATGGCCGTCACCGCGACTTTGTCGTCCGCACCCAGGATCGTGCCCGAAGCGCTCCGAAAGACACCGTCCGAGTCCAGGATGGGCTCGATGGAACCGTTAGACGCCACGGTGTCCAGATGAGCCCCGATAGCCAGACACGGATCCGGGCCTTCGCCCGGGACAAGGCACCATAGATTGCCGCTGTCGCCCCCGATGGCGTCGCCGGTCCCGTCCTCGTGCACAGATAGGCCCAACTCGGTGAGGTGTGTGATGACCGCGTCCGCGACCCTGCGCTCGTGCCGCGAGGGGCTGGAGATCCGCGTGAGGAAGAGGAAGAGCTCCGTCAGTCTGTCCCGGGACGGAGTCAGAGGATCCGTCATGCCTCCGCCCTCTCCCTTTGCCCGGCGATGGCGGCGCCCACGAAATCCCGGAACAGCGGGTGAGGCCGGATCGGCCGGCTCTTGAACTCCGGATGGAACTGGCAGGCCAGGAACCAAGGGTGGTCCGGCAGCTCCACTATCTCGACCAGACGGTCGTCAGGAGTGACTCCGCTGACGACCAGGCCGGCCTGCACCAAGCGCTCGCGGTACTCGTTGTTGACCTCGTAGCGGTGCCGGTGCCGCTCGCTGATGAGCTCGTCGCCATAGGCGGCATGCGCCTTCGTGCCCGTTCTGACCTTTGTCGGAGATGCTCCCAGCCGCATCGTGCCGCCCATGTCGGAGACGCCGGCCTGCTCGGGCAGGAGATCGATCACCGGATACTCGGTCGAGGAATCGAACTCCGAGGAGTTGGCGCCCGGCATATCCGCCATGTGACGGGCGAACTCCGCCACCGCCACTTGGAGACCCAGACAGAGGCCCAGATACGGCACCCCATTCTCACGGGCATAGCGGGCGGAGAGTATCTTGCCCTCGATGCCCCTCACTCCGAACCCCCCGGGCACCAGGATGCCGTCCGCCGATTCCAGGCGCGAGGTGATCTCCTCCTCCTGCAGCGTCTCCGCGTCCACCCAGATGATCTCGAGGTTTCGGCCGTGATGTGTGGCCGCATGCCGCAATGCCTCCACGACGCTCAGATAGGCGTCGCGCAGCTGCACATACTTGCCCACGAGGGCGATCCGGACCGTTCCGGTGGCCTGCTTGACTCGATCGACCAGGGCCGTCCAGTCGTCCAACTGAAGGCGGCCGGCGTCCAGGCCCAGCTTGTCCACTACGAGACTGTCGAGACCCTCGTCGCGCAGATTGAGGGGCACGGCATACAGGTGCGGCGCGTCCACGCAACTGATGACGGCGCGGGACTCCACGTCGGTGAAGAGGGCGATCTTCTCCTTGAGATCCTGACTGATGGGCCGATCGGAACGGCACACGATGATATCGGGCTGGATGCCGATGCTCCGGAGTTCGTTGACGCTGTGCTGAGTGGGCTTGGTCTTCAGCTCCCCGGAGGTGCTGATGAACGGGATCAGCGTGACGTGTATGTAGATGACGTTCCTACGCCCGATGTCGATGCGGTACTGCCGGATGGCCTCCAAGAACGGCAGGCTCTCGATGTCTCCGACAGTCCCCCCGATCTCTGTGATCACAACGTCCACTCGGGGGTCGCGCGCCACCCGCGCCACCCGTTCCTTGATCTCGTTGGTGACGTGCGGGATCACCTGCACCGTGCCGCCCAGGTAGTCGCCCCTGCGCTCCTTGCGGATGACGTTGTAGTAGACGGAGCCCGAGGTCACGTTCGAGTCTCTCGTGAGGTTCTCGTCCACGAAGCGCTCGTAGTGCCCAAGGTCGAGGTCTGTCTCCGCCCCGTCGTCGGTGACGAACACCTCGCCGTGCTGGAAGGGGCTCATGGTGCCGGGATCGACGTTCAGATACGGGTCGAACTTCTGGATGACGACACGGAGACCACGGCCTTTGAGGAGACATCCCAGCGACGCCGCCGTGATCCCCTTGCCCAGGGACGACACGACGCCACCCGTGATGAATACGTGCTTAGCCATGCTGACCTCCGCGGTGCTAGTCAGGACCGGGTGGCGCATGGCTGCCGAGCCCGCGCCTTTCCTAGTCTAGCAGCCCTTCGGCGGCTCTGTCTCTCAGATCGCGGGCGTGCGCCATGGCCTCGGCGTCATCCGGGCGCCCTCCCAGCATCCGGCACAGCTCGCCCACCACCCCGTCTCCGCTGAGCGGCGCCAACCGGGTGACGGCGTTCCCGGCGTCGGTGGACTTGTCGACCAGGTAGTGGCGCGTCGCAAGCGCCGCAACCTGCGCCAGATGGGTCACCACGATGAGCTGCGACTCTGCCGCGAGCTGACGGAGCTTGTTCGCGACCGTCACGGCCGTGCGCCCGCCGATGCCGGCGTCGATCTCGTCGAAGACCAGGGTCTCGTCGGTCCCCATGCCGGCCAGAGCACACTTGACGCCCAGCAGCACCCGCGACAGCTCGCCGCCGGAGGCGGTCTTCGCCAGGCTCCGCGGCGGCTGACCGGGGTTCGCGACCAGTAGGAACTCAGCCACGTCGGCTCCGCTCTCACGAAACCGCTCCCACGCATCTTCGGTACGGAAATCGACACACAGACCGGCCGACGGCATGCCGAGGTCGCGTAGCTGCGCCCCCACCGCCTCTTCCAGGGTCGGAACCGCCCGTCTTCTCTTCTCGCTGAGTGACTCGGCGAGTTGGAGCGCGCGGGCCGTCTCGGCCGCGCGCACCTCCTCCAGCCTGCTCAGGTCTACCTCGCTCTCCTCCAGCTCAGCCAACCGGGCGGCCGCCGCGGCCTGGTGCTCCAGCGCCGCGGCGGTCGACCCTCCGTACTTGCGGGCGAGGTCGGTGTAACAGCGCAGCCTTTCGTCCACTGCAGCGAGGCGTCCTTCATCCACGGACACCCCCGTTATGTAGGCGTGAAGCTCTCTCGCCAGGTCCGCAACGTGGTATTGGACCTCACTGAGGGAGGCCGCGATGCCGTCCAGGACGTCATCCACACCGGCGAGGGAAACGAGCTGGTTCACAGCTTGAGCGATGAGGGAGCCTGCATCAGCCTGCTCCCCGTCGCTGTTCAGACAGGAGGCGGCGACGCCCGCGTTGCGTAGTATCTCTTCCGCGCGGGACAGCACTCGCTGCTCCGCCGTCAGGGCGGCCTCCTCTTCGACCGACAAGCCCGCCTCAGCCAACTCGCCCACCTGGAAGCGCAGAAGCTCAAGCTCCCGCAGCCGTGACTCCTGTGTGCGGTGGGCTTCCTCCAACGCGCGCTCGGCTTCGCGGGCTCGCTGGAACGCCTCGCGAAAGGTGACGGCCAGTTGCACGACATCGTCCCCCGCCCACTCGTCCAGCATGGCCAGCTGATAACGGGGATCAAGGAGTCTGCGGTACTCGTGCTGCCCCGCGAACGAGAGCAGACCCCCGACTGCGTTCGCCATCGCTCCAAGAGTCACGGCGGTGTCGTTGATGAAGCAGCGGTTGCGACCCTCCTTGCCCAGCCGTCTGGTGATGATGAACTCACCAGGCGCCACGCCGCCCACGAGAGCCTGCACATCCTCGGGTATGGCCCTGAGATCGGGCTCGCTCACTTCGAACACTGCTTGGATCAGCGCCTCAGAGGCGCTCTTGCCGACGAGACCTTCCTCGGCTCGTTCACCCATGAGCAGTCCAAGAGCGCGGGTAAGGAGAGTCTTCCCCGCCCCCGTCTCCCCCGTCAGCACGTTCAACCCAGGGTCGAACTCCAGGATGCCGTCCTCGATCAAGACGAAGTTCCGGATGGCGAGAGAAGCCAGCAAGCGGCCAGCCCCTAGAGAAGCCGGTCGCGGAAGTGGTGATAGAGGCTGTCGCCCTCAAGCAAGGCCAAGGACGTCGTTCCCGGTCGGGTCTCGATGCGCACCACCGCTCCCGGAGACAGGGTGGCCAGCCGCTCACCGTCGACATCCAAGGCACTGTCATTCTCGTCGTCGGTGTTGATTATCTCGAGGATGTCCTGCGGTGCCGCCACCACCGGGCGGACTCCCACCGCGTGGGGAGCCACGAGGCTGATGACGTACGCATCCACTGCGATCCCCAGCAACGGGCCTCCGGCCGCCAGGCTGTACGCGGATGACCCGGCGGGCGTGCCCACGACCACCCCGTCGCACATCACCTCGAACAACGTGACTCCGTTGATGGTGAGGGCCACCGAACAGGCGTGGGGATTGGCGCCCTTCCCCACGACCACGTCGTTCGTGGCGCGGAACACCTTCCCGTCCAGCGTGGCCTCCAGCCCAAGCAAAGGATACTGCCTGAACCCGCCGGCCAGCAGCTGCTCCAGGCCCGGTATGAGCTCATGCCTGCTGACAGTGGTGAGGAACCCCACCCGTCCCAGATTGACGCCGGCCACCGGGATCGAGAGACCCCTGGTGAGATGGAAGGCCCGCAGCATCGTGCCATCTCCCCCAAGCACCACACACAGGCCTACGCCGCTCAGGTCCTCCGGCCCCGATGCAAGGGATACGCCGGCCGCATCCCGGAGGGCCTCGCCGTGCTTCTCCCACTCGCCCGGCGGCGCCTTCACCTCCACCCCCTTATCGGCCAGGAAACGCAGCGTGCGTATCAGCGGCTCCCGCGCCACCGCGGGCCGGCCATGGGTCAGGAGGGCTATCTTCTTGATGTCCGACGTCACGTGACAGACCCCATCCCGGGCGGTCTCACTGAGACCAGTGTCTCTTCCACCATCGCCTCAAGCCTATCAAGTCCGACCCCTTCTTCTCTACCGCGGCCCACGTGTACGAAGAACTCCACGTTGCCGTCGGCTCCCGCCAGGCCCGAACTGCACATCCCCAGCAACTCGATCCGCAACTCCTCGATGATGAATCCGGCCCGTTCCATGAGTACCGCCCGGTGAACCTTCTCATCCCGCACTATGCCACCTTTGCCCACCTGCTGCACTCCCGCCTCGAACTGCGGCTTGATAAGGATCAGCCCCTCGAACGCAGGTTGTAGACACGCCATCACGCTCGGCAGGACCTTGACCACCGAGATGAACGACACGTCCATCGTCAGGAAGTCCGGCGAATAGGGTAGCAGCGCTGAGGTCAGGTGGCGCGCGTTCACCTTCTCGATCACATGGACGCGACCGTCCTCACGCAGCCGGCCGTCTAGTTGACCCCTGCCCACGTCAAGGGCGATGACCTCCGTCGCGCCACGCTGCAGCAGGCAATCGACAAACCCTCCGGTGGAAGCTCCCACGTCGAGAGCATGGGTCCCCTCGACATCGATATCCAAAACATCCAGCGCGTGCGCCAGCTTCTCTCCGCCCCTGGAAACGTAACGGCGTCCCTGCTTGACTACGATCTCAGCGTCGTCGGCCACCGCTGTGCCGGCCTTGTCGCTGACTTTGCCCGAGACGGTGACCAACCCGGCCATGATGATGCCGCGCGCGGCGCTCCGATTGGGGGCGAGCCCGCGCGCCACCAGCGCCTCATCCAAACGCGTGCGCTCCGCCCGGCCCACCCCGCATCAGTCCTTGGCACCGTCTCCGCGGCCCAGCAAGCGGCAAGCCATGGTCACGAGACCATCTGCGGTCAACCCGAGGTCGTTCCGCAGAACGTCCACCGGTCCCTGGGGAACAAACGCGTCGGGCAGGCCCGCCCTTGCGCAAAGCTTGTGCAGCCCCGCATCCGCCATCAACTCGAGCACCGCCGATCCGAACCCTCCCGCCAACGCGTTGTCCTCCACCGTCAGCAACACCTGGTGCCCCTCCAGAAGCGGAAGGAGAGCGTCCCTATCCAGCGGGTGCACCCGTTTCACTCCCGCCACCGTCGCTTCGACCCCATCGGCCTCGAGAGCGTCGGCGGCCGCCTCGGCCAAGGCCGTGATGGGCCCCGTCGCGAGGAGCAGCACATCGGAGCCTTGGCGGGTCACGTCCACCCAGGGGCCCTTGAATGGCTGTATGGGCCTGCTGAGAGCCGCCCCCGACCCGACGGACCGCGGATATCTGATCACCGAGGGGCCCTCGAGGTCGAGAGCCGTGGCAAGGAGGCCCTGCAGCTCTCTTTCATCCCGCGGCACGAAGACGGTCAAGCCCGGAAGGACACGCAGAAAGGACAGGTCGAACGCCCCGTGATGCGTGGGGCCGTCCGCCCCGACCAGTCCCGCCCGGTCGACGGCGAAGACGACGGGCAGCCTCTGCAGACACACATCGTGGACGATCTGGTCGTAGGCGCGTTGCAGGAAAGTGGAGTAGATCGCGACGACCGGTCGCATGCCGGTGGCCGCAAGTCCCGCCGCGAACCCCACCGCATGGCCCTCGGCTATGCCCACATCGAAGAAGCGTTCGGGGAGCGTCTCTCTCAGAAGGTCGAGCCCCGTGCCGCTCGCCATTGCGGCTGTGATGCCCACCACTCTGTCGTCTGCCCGAGCCAACTCCACCATCGCCTCACCGAAGGCTCGGGTGAAGGTGGTCGGCCCCTCAGGATCCAGCGATTCTCCCGTGGATACGGAGAAGCGGGGCGTGCCGTGGTAGCGTCCCGGCTGCTGTTCGGCGGGAGCGTAGCCTTTCCCCTTGACCGTGCGACAGTGCAACAGCACCGGACTCTCCATCGCCAGGGCCCTCCGTATGTGGAAGCGCAACTGGTCAATGTCGTGGCCGTCGATGACCCCGACATAGGTGAAGCCCAGTTCCTCGAACAGCATGCCGGGCACCAGCGCGCCCTTGATGCTGTCCTTCAACTGCTCTCCCATGGCGGCCATGCGGTCGCCCACTCCCGGCAGCCGCTGCACCATCCGCTCGACATCGCGACGGAACCTGGACAGCGTGGGGTCCGTCCGCAGACGCGACAGGTACGCGCTGATGGCTCCGACGTTCTTCTCTATCGACATGGCGTTGTCGTTCAGGATCACGAGGACCGGGGTCTTCAGGTGCCCCGCGTGGTTGAGAGCCTCGTAGGCCATGCCCCCGGTCAGCGCGCCGTCGCCGATGACAGCCACCACCCGCCCGGGAGGGTCCGGGTCCCGGCCCGCGATATCATCTTCCTGGCGGACCGTCGCCCCGCCGGCGCGACGGAGCCTCCCCTCCACCAGCCCCACCGCGGCACTCACCGCCGTGCTGGCGTGGCCGGTGCCGTATGCGTCGAAGCAGCTCTCATCTCTGCAGGGGAATCCAGAAAGCCCTCCGTAGGTGCGGATGGAACCGAAGGAACCGAGTCTCCCGGTCAGCAGCTTGTGCGCGTAGGCCTGGTGGCCGACATCCCAGATAATCGCGTCTCGAGGGCAGTCCAGCTCCGCGTGGAGCGCCACGGCGATCTCCACGGCGCCGAGGCTCGATCCCAGATGACCTCCGTTCCGGGATATCGTCTCGATGATCTGGGAGCGCACCTCGTTGGCGACGCGCTGGAGCGAGTCGTCGTCGAGTTCTCGGAGCGCACTCGGCAACTCCAGCTTGTTGATGAGCCTGTCGGATCTATCGGTCACGAGTCTTCCTTCACCTGTGTCGGGACCTCGGCATCCTCTGGGCCGTCTGCCGCCACGAGAGACCCGAGGACACCATTCACGAGCGACCCGGCCTCAGCCGAACAGAATCGTTTCGCGAGGGCCACCGCTTCGTTCGCGACCACCGCTCCCGGCACGCCGGTCTCCTCCAGCAACTCGTAGACCGCCACCCGTAGTATCGCGCGTTCCAAGATACCCAGGCGTTCGAGGCTCCAGCCCGCCAGGTGACGGGCCAGGAGTCCATCGACAGCCTGTACCTCCCGAGCCACACCCAGCACGAGAGCGCGCGTATATGCGTCGATCTCGTCTCCGGCGGAGCGCAGCAGGGCCTCGTCTGCCGTCAGGCCCAGGAGATCCTGCTGGTACAGGATGAACACGGCCTGGCGCCGCGCGCTTCTGCGACCGGCTGACACGGACGACGTAGTTCAGACGCTTTCGGGGAACACGCCGCTGAAGACGACGTCCACCCCCGTCACCGTCAGTCCGGTCATATGCGAAAGAGCCGACGCGATCTTGCCGCGCGCCTCGACCGCCAAGGACGGCAGGTGCTGCCCCATCCGCGCGTCCACATGCACGGTCACGCGGCAGTCGTCGTCGGCGACGGCTACCTCCACCGCATGCGTGCGCGCAAGAGGCAGCGGGGAATGCACGCGCAGGCGTTCGTCATTCTCCACAGCTCCACGCACGATGGCCTCCAGTACCGACGTGGCTATGAGGTACTCGGTCATATCAAGCCCTCGTGACGTATTCGCGGGTCCGCGTGTCCACGCGCACCACCTCGCCGGGTTCGATGAACAGAGGCACCTGGATCACAGCGCCCGTCTCGAGGACGGCCGACTTCGACCCTCCCGATACCGTGTCGCCGCGCACTCCGGCCGCCGTCTCGACGATCTTGAGGTCGACGAAGGTCGGCAGCTCCACATCGAACGGGTCGCCATCGATGTATACCATGTCGACCTGCATGTTCAAGGTCATCAGATCGAAACGACCTTCAAGGGTGCTCTTCGGGAGAGAAAGCTGTTCGTAAGACTCGGCATCCATGAACACGACCTGGTCCTGGTCTTCGTAGAGATACGTCATGGGCCGGCTCTCGGTCCGCAACTGGTCGAACTTCTGTTCGGGCCGGAAGGTCCGGTCGACCAACGCTCCCGTGGCCACGTTGCGCAGCTTGGTGCGCACGAACGCTCCACCCTTGCCGGGTTTCACGTGCTGGAACTCGACTATCCTGTACGTGTCTCCCTCGTACCTGATGGTCATGCCCGCTTTGAACTGGTTGGTCGATATCACGCGCCCCGCCTCCAAAGAACAGCGACCCTCGGTCGGCTTCATGCTCATGTGCCAATGCGACGGTGCATTCTACTACACCTGTCCGCGGGCGGCCGTCCAGACAGGTGCTATTGCCCTTCGGCCAAGCTGATGAGCCGCCGGACGGCTTCCAGGTAGCCCCTGGGACCCTTGCCGCTGACGGCGAAATCTACCACGTCTGAGATGACGGAATGGCGCCGCCAGTCCTCGCGTCTGGCGACGTTAGAGAGATGAACCTCCGCAATGGGGCAACTGACCAGTTCGAGAGCGTCCCGGATCGCGTAGCTGTAGTGGGTCCAAGCGCCCGCGTTCACAAGCAGAGCGCCTTCGTGACGGTACTCATGCACGCACTCGATGAATGTGCCCTCGTGGTTGGTCTGAAGACAAAGGCATTCCCACGCGGCCTTTTCCACCTCGTCCGTGACCATCCGTTCCAGAGCCGGCAGAGTGATGCCGCCGTAGTGCTCCAGTGGCCGCTCGCCCAGCAGATCGAGGTTCGGCCCGTGAAGAACCACCAGCCGCTTCGATCCACCACCGGCGTCTCGGGGACCGTGAGAGACGTCGTTCATTCCCGAATAACCTCCAGTGCTTCGCTCAACATGTCGTCAGTCAGGTCCAGACCCCACACGGGGGCTCCTACGTCCGCGAGCCCCACGAACCCGGTCGACCCCGCCTTGGCCTTCTTGTCGCGACGCGCGGCGCTCACCAGGCCGTCCACCTCAGGAAGCCTGATGGTCGTCGGCAGCCCCAGCGTGCCCAGGAGCAAGCGCGTCCGTTCCGACACCCGCGGGTCCAGACCCAGGAGCCGCTCACTGACCGCAAGGGCCACCAGCAATCCCAGGGCCACAGCAGTCCCATGCCGCAACACGCCGTATCCCTGTGTGACCTCCAACGCATGAGCTGTGGTGTGCCCCAGGTTGAGAACGGCCCGACGGCCCGCCTCGCGCTCATCCTCCTCGACCACCTCTGCCTTGTAGAAGACGCATCTTCTCACCACCTCGCCTACTACGGCGGGATCGCGCCGCCTGACCGCCTCCGCGACTTCCTCCAACCAGTTGAACAGGGCGGGCGAGGCCAAGAGCGCACACTTCACCACCTCGCCCAATCCGGCCACGAATTCCTCGACGGGCAAGGTAGCCAGCACGCATGGGTCCGCGATGACCACGTCGGGCTGGTGGAAGGAGCCGACGAGGTTCTTACCCGCCTTCAGGTTGATCGCCGTCTTGCCGCCCACGCTGGAGTCCACCTGAGCGAGGAGGCTGGTGGGGATCTGCCAGAGCGACACCCCGCGTTGATACGTTGCTGCGACGAATCCCGCGAGATCGCCGACGACACCTCCACCAAGCGCCACTATGACGTCGTCCCTCCGGGCGCCCCTCTCTGCCAGCCAATCCCAGCACCGTTCGAGAGTCGTGACGCCCTTGCTGCCTTCCCCCGGTTCGACCACGAGGGCCGCCTCCGCCCGAGCATCGCCCACTAGGTGCGACACCCGGTCTCCCCAGGCGTCCATGACGTTGGAGTCGCTGAGGATGAACAGTCGACAGCCGGCAGCGCGGGTGCGTGCGGCTTGGGGAGCCAGGCTGTCCAGCGCTCCCTTCCCACCTGCAATGATGGACGTGCGCTCCGTGGCCCGTAGGCGTCTCCCCCAGAGCCCCTGCCAGTGCTCACCGGAGAGTGTCACGAGATCCACGACCTCCGCCGCAAGCTGGGCGATGCTTCGCCCTCCCGCCGGGAGTATCCAATCGGCGACCGTGCAATACGTCGCGCGTCGACGGGCCAGCAAGGCTGCGAACTGCCGGCGATCCACCGCCAAAGGCCTACTGGTGCCCTCCACACGCGCCCAGGCTGTACCGGCGTCCACATCCAGCAGCACGACCCCGCCTAACGCGGTCAACGACTCCGCTGCCCTCGGGCTCTCGAGGGTGCCGCCACCCAAGGCTACGACGAGCCCGGCGCCTCCCGCCGCTTGCCGCAGAACCGCTTCGAGAACCTCGCATTCCTTGCGGCGAAAGCCGCTCTCACCGTGAGCCACGAAGAACTCCAGGATCCCGGACCGACTCACCCTGGAGAACTCTTCGTCCAGGTCGACGAAGGGGAGAGCAAGCCCCGCCGCGACCTCCCTACCCACGGAGGTCTTGCCACTCCCCATGAAGCCCGTGAGCGCTATGAACGGCGCCACAAGCCGCGCTCTTCCAGTCCTGTCTCGTACGATAGGACGGCAGCCTTCAGGGCACTCATACTGTCTCCTCCGAACTTCTCCACGTAGGCCGCCGCGACCACCTGCGCGACCATCGCCTCTCCCACCACGCGTGCGGAGGGCACGGCGGTCACGTCGCTCCGCTCCACATGCGCTGTTGTCGGCTCCAGAGACATGATATCCACCGAGGGCAGCGCTTTCGTCAGAGTAGGGATAGGCTTCATGGCGGCCCTGAGGACTAACGGCATGCCCGTGCTGCAGCCTCCCTCGAGACCACCGGCGCGATTCGTCTCCCGTCCGATCCATCTCGCGCTGTCGTTCACCTTCACAACGAACTGGTCGTGGACGACCGAACCGGGGAGTGCCGCGTTCTCAAACGCGGGCCCCATCTCCACCCCTTTTACCGCCGGAATGCTTCCAAGCGCGCCCATAAGCCTTCCGTCAAGGCGCTCGGCGGCCGTTGCGTACCCCCCGAGCCCGGGGCAAAGGCCCCAGCACCACACCTCAAAGACCCCTCCGAGAGAGTCGCCGTCAGCACGAGCGCGGTCCACCGCCTCGCGCATAGCGGCGCCGGCGGCCTGATCGTCGCACCCCATCGGGGATGCCTCCACCGCATCCCAATCGATGCTGTCCGGGGAGACCCAGTCGTTGCCGGCATGGGTCGCGACGGCCCCTATTCGGATCACCCGCGCTTGGATCCTGACGCCCAGTTCGGCAAGAAAGGCCTTGCAGACACTTCCACCCGCCACCCGAGCCACCGTCTCCCGGGCACTGGCGCGTTCCAGCACGTCGCGGATATCCTTCAGGCCGTACTTGGCCAGGCCCGCAAGATCCGCGTGGCCCGGACGAGGGACCGTCAGCGGCGCCGGAATGTCCCCGCCCTCCGCATCCGCCTCGGGAGCCATCGAGTGTCGCCAGTTGGCGTGGTCTCTGTTCTCGACAAGAATGCACATGGGAGTCCCCAACGTCCGACCTCGCCTTACCCCCGCCACGAAACGGCAACGGTCGGACTCAATCGCTTGGCGCGCACCCCTCCCGTACCCCGTCTGACGCCGAGCCAGATCACGATCGATGGCGGACGCGTCCAGCTCCAACCCCGCTGGTATGCCCTCGACGATACACACCTCGCCCGGGCCATGCGACTCTCCCGCCGTAGTGATGCGGAGATGACTCAAGGACCCCTCCTTACGGCAACGGCGCCCATGGCGCCGTTGCATCTACCAACCATATCTGCGGATCGCAACGACGCAGCTACTCGAAGATGACCTGCCCCACTGCGAGCACGAGAGTCTCGCTGCCCTGGAGCAACGTGACCACCTTGCTGGACGTGCTGATATCCATGACCTTGATCTGGCCCCAACTAGAAGATACGACATCACCGACCCGCCTGTCCTTGTAGACCCCGCTGTCGACCTTGAAGGTCACCGCGGGCGCGCCTCCCACTTCCCCGATCGCAAGGACCTTCAGCGTGTGAAGGTGAGGCGCGGTGGTAGTGGTCGTCGGAGCTGGGATGGTCGTGGTGGTCGAGCCCGGGCGGGTGGTCGTTGTTGCGCCCCCGCCCCCACCCGGTCGAGTTGTGCTAGTGGTGGGACGGTAGGCGGTGCTGGACGTCGTGCTGGTGCTCCCACCACCCCCACCTCCCTGGGTGGTGGACGTCGGCGCCATCACGGTGGTGGTCGTCACCGCAATAGCCTGCGGGATGAAGGGATCCTTGGGTCTGAACGTCGACAGCTCCTCAGCTTGGGCCGTTATGAGAGACTCGGACACAGATACCTCTGTGTTGTCGGCGGCGCCGGCCCGGGTGGTCCGAGTCGGGCCGGAGGTCTCGTCGCCGCCGCCGCCGAAGCAGCCGACGCCCACGAGGCAGAGCGCCAGCATCAGCAGCACCGCCACGATCACTGTAAGATACGGTCTCGGCTGTTCCATCTTGCCTCGCCTGCCCCCTACTCCGACGTCGCTTCAGTGGTCTCGGTGGTAGAGTCGGCCGCCGGGCGGGCGGACCTGCCACCCTCACCGCCGCCGGCCAGGAAGCCATACATCTCCATCGAGACGGTAAGTTGGGGACTGACCCCACCCTGCATCTCCGTGGCGCCCCCGGGGCTCAAGTCCACACTCTTGACGGCAAGCAGCCTCCCGGGTCCGGCCACCATCTGCTCTGCCCGGTAGATGAAGTCGCTCACGTTGAAGAACGTGCCACTGAACTCGACACTGAGCGGCAGGATACGACCATCGGCCGACTCGCTCGTCTTTGACTGTCCCGGCGAGATGGCTATGAAAGCGATGCCGGACTGATCGGCCAGGTCCTGGAGCTGGAGGAGGAGGCTGGGGATCTCCTCAGTCTCCGGCATCATCTTGCTGAGCTCAAGGAGACGGGCCTGATTTGCCATCCCCTCTTCTCGTGTGGCTTCTGCCTTCGCCAGTTGGATCTGGGCCTGGGACAGCCTGGCGCGCTCCTCCTCGATCTGAGTCTCCGTCGTCTGGATATCCCCGCGCAGCGGGCTGAGCAGGAAGAACCACACGAGGACGGCGACAACCACGATCGCGACGCCCACCAATATCATCTTGAGCTTGCTGCTCATAGACCTTCCACCTCCACCTGGCTCAGAGGCAGGGGGATATCGGTGTTCTCAGGTCTCTCCACCGCCGCGGTGATGGAGAAGGACTTCACAGTCGCGTCCTGGCTCGCGCTGGCGGCGTTCCCCAGGTCTATGTCCGAAAGCGACGATATCAGCTGGAGGCGGACAAGCAACTGCGCTACGTCCTCAAAACTGTAGGTGCTGCCGGTCAAGGACAGCTTGCTATCGGACGACCCGGACGCCGGCTTCCCACCCTCGCCCACGGTGGTCCCCGGATCGGCCGTCGTCAGACTCAGGTTATCGAACCAAACGTTCTCCGGGACCACCAAGCTCATGGCGTCGAGAAGATCCGCCACCAGCGTGCGGCTCGCGTATACCCCCTGGACCAGCTTCTCGGTCTGCTCTCGATCGGCGGCCAGGTCCTCGTACTGGCGTAGGCTGGCGACCTGGGCCACGACCTGCTGCGTCTCCCTCTTCACGTTCTCCAACTCTTTCTTGCGGTCGTCAAGCGTGTTGCTGAGCAGGTAGTACGCCAAGCCCAGGCCGAACAGGACGATGATCACACCCGCCACCAAGCCCAGCATGCCCACGTTGGTGGTGGTACGTGCACGCTCTGAGGGAGGGACGAGATTGATGCGCCGCGCCATATCAGTCTTCCTCGGGTAGACTCAGCCCGACCGCCACGGAAAGGTAGGGGGCCATGTACGCAAGGTCCGAATCAGCGGTCTTTGAGGAGTTCTCAGCCACATGTATCATCGGGTTGCCTATGCTCACGGGCATGTTGAGAGCCTCGCTGAGGTTGGCGTCGAGGTTCCTGACCAGCGCGCCCCGTCCGCTCAGTATCAGCTCCGTGACGGGAACGGCTACCGGCTGGCTCTGATAGTAGTGCAGGGATCTACGGATCTCATCGCTCAGCTCCGCGGCCACCTCACCCAGGCGCTGCTGTGTCTGGTTCAACACCTCTTCCGAGTACACATCGTCTTCCACCGGAACGGGCCCCACGAGCCCGATGCGCTGCACCAGACCCTGCGCGTCCTCGTTCGGTATCCCCAGTTGCTCGCTCAACACGCGGGCGAAGCGATCACTGGAGAAGTTCACGATGCGAGTGAACTTCAGCACCCCGCCCACCGTGACCACCAATGTGGACACCGATGAAGAGATGTCAGCGATGGCCCGGCACGCCGAGGACTCCTCGTCGTCGGCCAGGAAAGATGCGGAAGGCATCAGAGCTCTCACAAGAGCCATGCTGGTGACGTCTATGCCCGCCACTTTCAGTCCTGCCTGCCTGAGAGCCGCCGTGAACATGCTGATCATGGTCTTCTGTGCGGCCACCAGAAGCACTTCCTGGCGAGAAGCGCCTTCCATGGTGACGTGCTTGCCCAGCACCTGGAAGTCCAGCACCACTTCATCCACTGGGATCGGGATGTAGTCCTGAGCCTGGAACTCGATGGCTCCGCGCAGCTCCTCTTCCGTCATCTCGGGCATATCGATGTTACGCACGATGACCTTCTGATTGCCGACCGCGATATGGACCGGCTTGCCGCGTAGCTTCAACTGGCCGACGAAGCCCTTGAGCTCACGAGCGAAGAGATCCACGTCGACGATCTCCCCGTCGACCACTAGGCCCTCGGTAAGGGGCCATTCCTCGCACGAGCGAAGCCTGAGACGACTACCGCTCCCGCTCACCTCAAGAGCGAGCAGGCTCGACGCACCTATGTCAAGGGCTATCTGCCCCGCCTTAGAGAGGCCTAGAGCCACACTCCCACCTCTTCTCGAGCCTCATGTCGTTCCGGTGTCCTGTCCGGCCACCCGCATTGCACAGTATCGGCTTTCCTCGTGTCCAACTGTAGCATGAGGAGGACTGTTCCCTTTTTCCAGGTGCGCTGCGATTTCCCTGTCTAGTCGAACAAACTCATGTACGCAGTGATGATCTGTTCGCCGAGGAACAGCGCCAACACCGAACCCATCGCCAGATACGGGCCAAAGGGGATCTTCGACTTGCGCGAGCGTTTCAAGGCCACCATCATGAACACACCGGCTATACTTCCAAACAAAAACGCTGCAAAAAGGCCTACTATCACGCTCACGCCGAGGACCGCCCCCATGAACAGCGCCATCTTGACGTCTCCGGGGCCCATCCCGCCCGGCCAGAGCATGACAAGAGCGAACATGAACGCCGCGGCGCCGGCGCTTGTCACCAGATAGACCCACCATCTCGAGGGGTCGATCGCTATCGACGCCGCCAACCCGATCACAGTCCCAGGAAGGACGATGCGGTTGGGGATGATCATGCGGTCGTAGTCGATGAAGGCGATGGCGATCATGGCGGCTATGAAAGCCCACGCCACCAGGAGGGGCCACGAGACGTCGAACCTCCACACAGCGAGAACGAAGCCGACCCCTGTCACGGCCTCGACAGAGGGGTATCGATACGATATCCGCGCCTTGCACTCGCGGCAGCGCCCATGCAGGACCAGCCAGCTCACCAGGGGCACGTTATCGTACCAGTGTATGGGCGTATCGCAGCCCGGGCAGTGCGAGCCCGGCCGAACGAGGGATTCGTGCCTCGGCAACCGGTAGATGACGACGTTGAGAAAGCTGCCCACCACTAGGCCAAAGAGAAACGAAAGCACATAGAGATACGCCTGCACCGATCCTCCCTGTGAGTGTCTACCGACCTCGGTTATCGGTCTGAACGACCGGTGCCCTTAGCCGGTGTGCCTCGGCGCAGTGCAGTCTAGCGCGCTCAGGGTAGACACCGCCTCGGACCTTGGTTGCACAGCGTCAACCGCGCGCGACAGGACTCCGCGGCGGCGGAGCCGCTACGCCAGCCACCCTCCGGCCTGCATGGCGGCGCGGAGAAGCTCCTGCCCAACCGGCGTGAGACGTTCCAGAGGCGGGCGGACGGGCCCGGCAGGCAACCCGAGCCACGCAAGAGCCTGCTTGACCGGAGCGGGATTAGGCTCGCAGAAGAGGGCGTCCACAAGATCCATGGTGCGATAGTGGAGATCGCGCGCCTCCTCAAGACGGCCCCCCCATACCGCCTCGCACATCGCCTTCACTTCCCGGCCGATGACGTGGGCGACCGCCGCGATCGCACCGGCGCTTCCATGGCACAGAAGGCTGAAGGTCATGATGTCTTCGCCGCAGTAGATCTTGAACGTCTCCGGGTCGGTGCTGCGGTAGATCTCCATGGTCTGGTGCAGATCGTTGGAGCAGTCCTTCAGCCCCGCTACTGTCGGCACCTCGCGCCAGAGGCGCGCGATCGTTCTAGGTTCGATGTTGCGGCTGGTCCGTCCCGGGATGTTGTATATGATGATAGGCAGGTGTGACGCGGCCGCTATGGCGGCGAAGTGGTTGAAGAGCCCTTCCTGGCTGGGCTTGTTGTAGTAGGGGCCTACCTGCAGCGTTGCCTCCGCCCCCGCCTCTGCCGCCAGTCTCGTCAACTCCACGGCCTCTCTCGTCGAGTTGGACCCCGCTGAGGCGATCACGGGCACTCGATTCCTGGTCTGCCTGATCACAGCGCGTATCACGTCGCTATGCTCGGCGTGCGAGAGCGTCGGCGACTCACCCGTGGTGCCACAGGGGACCAGACCGTCGCACTTGACCTCTTCGATGTAGTAATCGACCAACTCCGCCAGACCGGCGAAGTCGACGCTCAGATCCTCGTTGAAAGGAGTGATCAACGGGACGATCACTCCCCGCAAATCCCATTTGACCTTCTGTGTCACTGATCCGACCCCCAGATCCTCGAAGCTGCGTTGTGCCGGGACCGCTCAAAGCATTATAGGGGCTCGTCGCCGGGAGGGAAACCCACGGCAAGAAAAAGAGCCCGCCACGAATGGCGGGCTCCAAACTAATCCCGGCGACTTCCTACTCTCCCACAGGGTCTCCCCTGCAGTACCATCGGCGT
>CAZQDY010000001.1:151239-163369 GCA_964592075.1 uncultured Gaiellales bacterium | reverse complement strand
GATAATGAGCGGTGACTGGAGTTCAGACGTGTGCTCTTCCGATCTGCCGTCGTTGATGTTCCGTCGGATTCCTGGGCCCGCTGGTTGGCCTCCAGGCCTCGGCGGCTCTCCTCGGTCAGCGTGGTCAGAATCACAGCCGCGGCGTAGACCGAGCTGGGATCCAGCGTGCTTTCGGATGGCCCGTTCTCGCCGTTCAGCTGCGCCCAGGCGAGCGTCCAGACAGGGCCGACCTCGGGGAACGCCTGCTCCCGACAGAGCACGGGGCTCTGGGTGAACATCTCGGGCAGTGCCCCGAAGAAGCCGGGCCTCGTCCGCTCGTGTACGTCGAGAGCCTGACACAGCTCCTCGGACGGATCGAACGTGAAGATAGGTTGATCAGCGGGCGCGGCCGCGACCGCGGCAACAACCTCCTCCATGCCTAGCTCGGTGGCGAAGATCCACAGCGGTTCCCCGATGATGAACTCGGCGGGCTGCGTTGGCTCCTGAAAGAACTCAGGCGGCAGCGAGGCCGGACTGTCGGGAACGGTCTTGACGTTCCCGGCCCAGACGCCTTGAGCATCGAAGGGCTTGGGAACGGTCGAGCCGGCGATCGAGGTCGCGGTCGGCTGCGTGCCTGCCGGGTCGTTGACCACCAGGACCGGCTGGTCCACCCGCAGCGCGTCATGGAGCGCGTACGCGCCGTAGACCGCCGCCGCAAGCACCACGACCGCCGCAAGAGCCGCGATGGCCCTTCTGGACGCTCGTGCACGTAAGCCGGCGTTCCGCGGCTGCGGACGTGGCGGGGGGTCGCTCCTGTCGACAGCACGTTGGCGCGTGTCCATCTCTGATGCTCGCAACCGTGCGGGTCCTGTGTCGCCCTCACGGCAACCGGCGAGCACAGTCTGCAGCAGGGCCTGACCCTCCGGGCTTCTTCCCCAGCCGGCGTGGTCCTCCGGATCGAGTGGGTTGATGCCGGATACGGTGGGTGGCAGTCTTCGGCTCATCACTACTCCGTCTCCTCGATGCGTTTGGTGGCAATGACGTTGTTCATGTCTCCACCCTCCCCGCGAGTGAGAGCGGCGCCCAAGCGACGGCGCGCCCGGTGAAGTCGCACCGTGAAGGTCATGGCGCTGATGCCGAGCACGGTCGCCGCCTCCCGATTGCGCAAACCCTCCCAGTCGACCAGGATCAGTGCCTCCTGGTCCGTGTCGCTGAGGGACCGAAAGGCTTCGAGCACATGCTCGCGCTCACAGCCGTCTTCTGCCGTTGAGTCAGAGTTCCCGGCGCACCGGGCCACCAGTTCCAGCCTGGTCTGCAGGGCTGCCCGACTCCGCCCGGAACGGTGGTGATGCGCCAGAACCCGGTGCGCCGTCCCCAGCAGCCAGGGAAGCGGCTCCTCAGGAATCTCATCGATCTTCCGCCAGGCGACGATGAACGTCTCCGAGACGATGTCTTCGGCCGCGTCTTTGGAGCCAAGCCGGCGGATCGCGTAGGCGAGAACCCTGCCGCTGTGATCCTCCCAGAGGGCGCGAAGACGGTTCTCGGCCGTCTCTGCCGATGTCTGATCGCGGCTGCCGGATGAGTGAGACGCGTTCATGTGAAGACTATGCCAGGCAAGGGCGGTTTCATTACATCTTCCCCCACTTGAGCAGCTTAGTGGGCCCAGAGGCCGGCTCCGGGGGCCTGATGATCCGGTCAGGAGTCTACACCGTGTCGTCAGGCCGGCGTCCCATCCGATAGCAGTCGACCAACGCTCCGGTCGCGGTCGGCTGCTCGCGGTCTCTGAGCTATCATGGCCTTCCTGGACACACACTGAGGGAGAACCATGAAACGGTACGGCGATAACAACCGGATGGGCATCGAGGGCAGGGTGGCGGTGGTGACCGGGGCCGCTTCGGGCATCGGACGGGGCGCTGCCGTCGTCTTCGCCCGCGAAGGGGCGAGGGTGGTCGTCACCGATGGGATCGATATGGATGGTGGGGGCGAGACGGTCCGTCTCATCAAGGAGGCCGGAGGAGAAGCCACGTTCGTCAGGTGCGACGTCTCCAAAGAGAGCGACGTCGAGGCGATGGTGGCGGAGGCGGTCGACCTCTATGGCTCGCTCGATTTCGCCTACAACAACGCGGGTGTGGGCCCGGACGGGGTCCGCATCCCGATAGAGAGCATCACCGAATCGTCCACGGAGCTGTGGCTGCGGCACCTGGACGTGAACCTCACCGGCATGTACCTGTGCCTCAAGTACGAGATGAGGCAGATGGCCAAGCAGGGTAAGGGCGCTATCGTCAACTGCGCTTCGGCACAAGTGTTCCGTCAGATACCCGGGTTCGCCGGCTACGGCGCCACCAAGACCGGCATCGCGGCCCTCACCAGGGTGGCGGCCCTCGAAGGAGCGCGTTCCGGCATCCGCGTCAACTGCGTATGTCCCGGTCCGATCGCGGGGACTGCGCTCACGGACAACATATGCTCCACGATGGAGGGCATCCGGGAGGGGATGACCAAGGGTGTCCCCTTGGGCAGGATGGGCGATCCCGAGGATGACATAGGCGAGGCCGTCCTGTGGCTCTGCTCCGACGCGGCCTCGTTCATCACCGGGGCCATCGTCCCCGTGGACGGGGGCCTGGCGATCTAGGGCTGCGGCGACATGGCCGGCCCCGGGAGCGGCCCCTGCCACCACCTGTCGCGTGTGGCAGCGGGTCCCGCTCTACCCTTCTTCGGACAAATGAGAGATGATGCAGGACGGCGGCCTTACCGAGGCCGTCGTCTCCCATCGGAAGACACCCAGTAGAACGGAGCGTATCCACACGCCGTGAACACGGTCGATGAGGTCGCCGTAACCGAGACGCCGCAGCCCATCAAGACGAGCTGGCTCCAGCTCGGAGTCGTGTGCGCGGCGCAGTTGGTCATCTGGACGGGGTTCAGCGGGATCCTGCCCTACCTTCCCATCTTCCTGCAGGAAGAGGGGCACAGCTCGGTGATCATGATCGGCTTCATCACCGCCGCCTTCTACGTGGGGGCGCTGATCTTCTCGTCGCCGTTTGGTTGGCTTAGCGACGTGGTGGGGCGCAAGCCCATGATGATCGGGGGGCTGGGCCTGATGGCGGTCGCCTGCTTCCTGTTCACGCTGACCGTCGACCCTCGATGGTTCCTGCTCTTCAGGGTTGTCGAAGGCATGAGCGCGGCGGCCGGCGGGGTCATGTTCGCCTTCGTGGCCGACATCACCGCGCCGAATCACCGGAGCAGGGGGCTCGGCATGGTCTTGTCGGCCCAGTTCGGGGGGGCGATCTTGGGACCGGCGCTGGGGGCCGCGCTGTATCATGCCGGGGGCGGCGGACGCACCGGCTTTTACGCCATCTTCTACTTCGGGGCGGTGGTGGCCGCCTTCACCACCATCGTGATGGCCTTCTTGATCCGGGAGCCGGCCGCCACCAGACAGCGCCAAGCGGCGCGCACCGGCAAAGAACAGCGGCCGAGCTACCGCGCAGTCCTCAGGCCCGCCATCGCCGGCTTCCTCATCGTGAGCTTCTCAGCCAACTTCGCCTTCGGGGGGTTCGAGGTGATCTGGAGTCTCTGGCTCGACCATCTGGGCGTCTCTATGACCATGATCTCGGTCGTCTGGATCGCCATGTGCGTCCCCATGATGCTCTCATTCGCCACCGGCATCCTCGCCGATCGCTACAGCCGGTTTGTCCTCATGTTCGCCGGCAACACGGTGGCGGCGCTCACCTTCGTGGTCTTCGGGCTGACCAAGAGCCTGGCGCTCTACCTGGTCGTGGGCGTCATACAGGGCCTCGCCTTTGCCTTCGCCCACCCGGCCAAGCAAGGCTTCCTCATCCAGGTCAGCCCTCCCGAGTGGATCGGCACGGTGCAGGGGCTGGACACGACCTCCATGTGGGTCGGCGGGCTGCTCGGCACTCTGATAGTGCCCGCCGTCTACGGTGCGATCTCGGGCCACGTGATCGCCCTGTGCGGAGCGGTGGCTATCGCCGGTCTGGCGATAGCGGCGCCGATACTCTGGCGGGCCCGCGCGACTCGGGCGGAGGCGCACTCCCCGGCGGCGCCCCAGGAGCAGGCCGTCGGCTGAGCTGAGGCCCGCGCCTCGCTCGACCGAGGCCCGCCCGCCTTGAGCTCGCTACTCGATGCCGTCTCTGCTGTAGTACTGCGCCGGCGCGGTGGAGATCATCCCGATAGGTCTGTCCACCCTCCGCGCGTAGAGCGGGCAGTGCTTCACGCCCTTGGGCACGAAGATCATGGCGCTCTCGGTGAGCGTGTGTTTCTTCCCGTCTATCCAGACCTCGATCTCGCCACACAGGTCATGCGGCCGCTCGGGGTCGGTCCCGAAGAACATGAGGATCTCGTCGGAATCATCGTGGCTGTGCTCCGGCGGGGACCCGTCCACAACCCTCTGATAGATGATGTATTCCGCATAGAAAGACCCCGGGACGGAGTTGGAGTCCATGAAGAGGACGGGCGAGATGGCTCCGCCCACGAACTTGCTCGTGTCTGCGTGGTACCCCTTCACGATGTTGTCTTTGGGAGTGCTGAGATCGGTCACTTGGCGGGCTCCTTCCTCTGGGCGATGCTTTCGCCAGGAGCTTCATAGTACACAAGCAGGTTCGGGACTGCGAGCCGGCGGCGGGCACACCACGGACACGTCCTAGGTGGGCCCTAGGGCCATTTGACAGGACCAGGACCGGATGCTACAAGTGTCCTTGTGCTACAAGGGTATTGACTCTCAGAGATCGGTGTTCGAAAAGGGAATCGACCTTGACCGATGCGGAGATCCTGATATGCCTGCACGGCGTCGTTCCCCTACTCAGGGACGCGCAGTGACCCCCGGCTAGAGTCGACTCCTCATCAGGTGGCGCGAACGGCATCTGCCCGAGCACGCTCCCGCCTACTCCACTTCGGCCTTTCCTGTCTCAGGCCGTGATCGAATAGTCTCCAGTGCTCCCATATCGCAGCAGGCCGCTCGCCAGAAGCGTACTACGCCTGTTCCGAACAGGCGCCCGCGAAACAGGGAGGTGGCCAAAGAGCGCAGATCCACAACCGGAGGAAGACACTCGCAGGGGCGATCATGGGCGTGCCGCCGGCACGACGGGGTCTTCGGGGCTCTGATAGGAAAAGGAGGCATCATGTTCTTGAATCGAAGAAACAGGGGCGAGGGGATCCGCAGGTGGCGGAAGTGCGCGTTGGGGGCGCTGGCCGTGTCGCTGCTTCTTGCCCTTTCACTCGGAGTCGTCGCCTGCGGGGGAGACGACGAGGCCGAACAGAGCGTCATGATAGTTGGGAGCGCCTACGCCGTCAGCGAGAGCCTGAATCCGAACATGGATCAGTTCTCGTTCAGTACCGACGATAACGTCTACGAGAAACTGGTGGAGTACAACGCGCAGACCGGTGAGATGATACCTACGCTCGCAGAGAGCTGGGACATGTCGCCTGACGGGCTGACCTGGACCTTCCACCTACGAGAAGGGGTCAAGTTCCAGGACGGGTCGAAGTTCGACTCCGAGGCGGTCAAGCTCTCGTGGGATCTGGGCCTGCAAGGGAGCCAAGGGTACAAGTACGCGGCGGTTGAGTCGGCCGAGGCAACCGACCCCATGACCTTCGTGGTCAAGCTCAAGGTCGGTTATCCCATTCTCTACACCATCTCCGCGACTCCGTTCATCGTGTCTCCCACCGCTGTCAACAAGCTTGGCGACCAGGCCTATCAGCCCGGGAACGGCGCCGGCACCGGCCCGTACATGCTCAAAGCGGTGAACACGACCGTCGAGGCCACCCTGGTCCGCAACCCGGACTACTGGGGCGGCTGGGAAGGCGATCGCGCCAAGGCTCCCGAGGTGGCCATCCTCCGTTCGATCACCGAGCCGGCGGTGCGCGTCCAAAACCTGGAGCAGGGCGTGATCCAGCTCATGTATCCGACGCCGGACAGTGATATCGAGAGGCTCGAGTCCACCGGGAAGTTCAAGGTGTATGTGACGAACGCCTCCGACCAGATCGCGGCGATATTCAACTGCGCGCTGGCTCCGACGGATGATGTGAACTTCCGCAAGGCTCTGTATTACGCGATGCCTTTCCAGGAGATCTGCGACCTGGCGTGCAGCGGGTACGCCATACCCCAATCGGGATGGATCGCACCGCCGCAGTATGGGTACGAGAGGCAGACCCAGGAGATGGGCCTGAACACTCAGGACATGGCAAAGGCGAAGGAGTACCTGGCCAAGTCGAACTACCCGGACGGCACGACTGTCAAGTGTGTGACGGATAACGCGTACACCCAGGGTATGAAGGCCATGGAGCTCTACAAGACGGCGCTGGCGGAACTGAACATCACACTGGATGTCCAGCCTCTGGACATCGGGGTGATCTTCCAGGACGCGATGAGCGACAGCCCGACCAACAACGTCGTGGCGATCAACGAGCCGGGCCTTGTTGAGGGTGTCGGCACACTGGAGATGTGTCTGGGTGCGGAGAGCGCGTACAACTTCTGCGAGTGGACGAGTCCGAGGATCGACGAGATCATCGCGGAAGCATACGCGGCGATGTCCATTGATCCGGACAAGACCGTCGATCTGCTGCTCGAGGCCGACAGGATCGTCATGGAAGAGATGCCGCTGGTGCTTATCTGCAACACCGCGAGTCTGCCGGGAGCCACCGTGAAGCTCAAGGGCTTCCAGGGGTTCACGGACTATACCTTCATGAACCCGCACTTCTACGAATACTGGATGGAAGAGTAGGCGCTCCCAGGTCGGGAGCCGGAAGATACGCCGTCGCATCCCGTGCGCAGCGCCCCAGGAGGGGCGCTGCGCACGGGAACAGAAGAACCGATCGCCGTCTCCGCATGGATGCTTGGTGGCGGCATGAGCTTGTAGGCAGGAGGTAGCAGGGAGTGGGTCATTTCCTTGTCCGCCGGTTCGGGCTGAGCGTACTGGTCCTGTTCGGCGTGCTCGTGATCATGTTCGTCGTGATGCACCTCGCGCCCGTCGACCCGGTCAGGCAGTACACAGGGATACGGGCCACCGCGGAGCAACAGGAAGCCGCCCGCGTGATGCTCGGTCTGGACAAGCCTCTGGTGGCGCAGATCGGCATCTACATCAAGAACTTCTTCACCGGCGATTGGGGCTCGTCGCTCATGACCAAGCGCCCCGTCCTCAACGACATCGGCGTCACTCTGCCCTACACATTGGAGCTGATCTTCTTCTCGGTGCTCCTGACGTTGATCATCGGCATACCATTGGGGGTGATATCCGCCAACAAGAAGGACCGGCTACCGGACCATGCGAGTCGCGTTCTCGCCGTAGGTCTCATCTCCATCCCCACCTTCTGGCTGGCGCTTGCCCTGCAGTACATCTTCTCAGGCTCGCTGGGCGTCTTACCGCTGAGCGGCGCGTTCTCCACCTCGGTCGGGCTACTGCATCCCATCACCAAAGTCACCGGCTTCCCGGTCATCGACGCGCTCGTCACCGGCAATTTCACAGCCTTCTGGGACCACATCGTCCACCTCATCCTGCCGGTGATCGCCATGACCGGCATCTCTCTGGGCGGCACCCAGCGCATCACCCGCGCGGCGATGGTGGAGACCCTCACCGAGGAGTATGTGGTCGCTAAGCGCTCCTACGGGCTCCCGGAACGCAGCGTGCTCTACCGCCATGCTCTCAAGAACTCCATAGGCCCCGTCATCACCAGCACGGCCGTCTATATCGCCTCCATGATCGTGAGCACCTTCCTCATCGAGGCCATCTTCTCCTGGCCGGGCATGGGCTCCTATGTCGCCATCGGAGTCGGCCAACTGGACTACCCCGTAATCATGGGGGTGACCCTGGTCTCAGCCGTGGCCTTCCTCATCCTTAACACCCTCGCCGACATCCTGTTGGCGGTGGACCCGCGCGTGCGGCTGGGATAGAAGGAGACGCCCATGCCTGTTCCTTCCACCACCAGTCGTGCGGCTTCACCCGCCCAGATCACCGCCGGGCGGGCCAGGTGGCGCCAGTTCCGCCTGCAGTGGCACGTGCTCACCCGCAACGTCCTTCAGAAGATAGCCGTCATCTACATCGCCCTTCTGGTCATCGTGGCCATCACCGCCCCCTACATCGCTCCACATCCGGAATCGATCGTCGGCACAGCCTCGGCCGGCGAGGTCCTGCAGGCTCCCTCCTGGTCGCATCTGTTCGGCACCGACGAGTTCGGCCGCGACATATTCAGCCGGGTGCTCTACGGGGCTCGTATCTCGCTCATGGCCGGGGTCATCACCGTGTTCCTGTCGGTGGCCATCGGCTGCGTGCTCGGCGTGATAGCCGCCGGCATGCGGGGCATCGTCGACGACGTCATCATGCGCATAACCGACATCTTTCTCTCCTTCCCCATGATCGTGCTCGCCATCGTCATCGCGGCCTTCTGGGGAGCCGGTCTTCGCAACGCCATCATCGCTCTGTCTGTGTGCGGGTGGCCCTTCTACGCCCGCTTGGTGCGCGGCGCGGCGGTCTCGGTGCGGGAGCGCCCCTACGTGCGGGCCGCTCATTCCATCGGCGCCTCGCAACGCTCCATCATCTTCCGGCATATCCTCCCCGGTTCCATCGGCCCGGTGCTCACCATGGCCTCTCTCGATCTGGGGGGAATCATCCTCATGCTGGCCGGCATGAGCTTCCTGGGCGTGGGAGCGCAACCGCCCACCCCGGAGTGGGGCCTCATGATCAACGAGAGCCGCACCTATTTCCTCAATGCCTGGTGGTACATGGCCTTCCCAGGCATCGCCATCAGCCTCACGGTGCTGGCCTTCAATTTGCTGGGTGACGGCCTGAACGAGGTCGTCAACCCCCGGACCAGGGGGAGGGCCTAGTGGCCGCGCCCGAGCACCTGCGCGTACGCGACCTCACGGTGGGTTTCAAGACCTTCGAGCGCTTCGAGCAGGTTCTCGACATCGGGGAACTCCATATCGACCGGGGCGAGGCCTACGGACTGGTGGGAGAGTCGGGCGCCGGCAAGACGGTGCTGGCCCTGGCCATCCTGGGACTGCTTCGTCAGCCGCCCGCCCGGGTGCAGGCGGGGGAGCTGAGCCTGGAAGGGGAGTCCTTGCTTTCCATGAGCGCCAAGGAGCTGCGGGACATCCGCGGCCGGCGCATCTCCATGATCTTCCAGGACCCCATGTCGGCTCTGGACCCGGCCTTCAGTGTGGGCAAGCAGCTCACCGAGGTCATCAGGCAGCGGCAGGGGCTGGACAAGAAACAGGCCGACGGGCGGGCTCTCGAGCTCATGCAATTGGTGGAGCTTCCCGACCCGGAGATGATGCTGGGCAAATACCCGCACCAGCTCTCGGGGGGACAACGCCAGCGGATCATCATCGCCCTGGCTCTGGCCTGTGGGGCACAGCTCCTCATCGCCGACGAACCTACCCGCAACCTGGACGTGACGGTGCAGGCCTCGATGCTCAAGACCATCTACAAGCTGCGGCAGGAGCTGGGCGTCAGCCTGCTCTTCGTGGCCAACAACCTGAGCCTGGTCTCGGCCATGTGCGACCGGGTGGGCATCCTCCTGAAAGGCCGTATCGTGGAGACCGGCAGGGTCCGCGACGTGGTCAGGACTCCCCTTCACCCCTACACTCTGGACCTGCTTCATGCCGTGCCGCGCAGGGAGGAGCGTCTGGGCGACGAGGACCAGAAGGTCTTCGAGGAGGTGGACCGCAGTCTCTCCCGCTGTGGGCACTATGCCCGCTGCGAGCTTCGGGGCCCGGCCTGCCAAGGTCAGGAGGCGCTCCAGCTCACCTATGTGACGCCCACCCACGGTGTGGCTTGCCCGCACGCGGTAGCCGCCTCCAGGGAGGTAGTCGGCTGTGGGTGAGGCCCTGCTTGAGATGACCGACGTCAAGATCTACTTCCCGGTGCGCAAAGGCGTGCTGCAGCGCGCCGTCGCCCAGGTCAAAGCTGTGGATGGCGTGACCCTTTCTCTGCAGGTGGGGGACGCCCTGGGCCTGGTGGGCGAATCCGGCTCGGGCAAGACCACGCTCGTCAACGGTGTCACCATGCTGGAGCGTCTCACGGCCGGCTCCATCACCTTCCAGGGTCTGGAGCTCAAGGGTCTATCCCGGCGCCAACAGAAGCAGATGCGGCGCTCCATGCAGATCGTCTTTCAGGACCCCTTCTGGTCGCTCAACCCCCGCTGGCTGGTGCGCGACATCGTGGGCGAGCCGGTCAGGGTGCATGACAAGCTGCGTGGCGACGCCTACCAGAACAAGGTGATCGAAGCTCTGGAGATGGTGGGCATGGGCGCCGAGGATCTGTTCAAGTACCCGCACGAGTTCTCGGGAGGCATGCGCCAGCGCATCGCCATCGCCCGCGCCCTCATCCTGCGGCCCCGGCTGGTGGTCCTGGACGAGCCCACCTCCGCCATCGACGTGCTCTCCCAGCATCAGATCCTACTCATGCTGCAGGACCTCAAAGAGCGATTGGGCCTCACCTTCATCCTGGTCTCCCACGACCTGAGCGTGGTGGGGTATCTGGCCACCAAGATAGCCGTCATGTATTGCGGGCAGGTGGTCGAGTACGGGGAGACGGGCCGGGTTCTCGGCGACCCCCTGCACCCCTATGCACAGGCCCTTCTGAGCTCGGTGCCGGAACTGGACGACGAAGGCGTCGACGCCCTGGGCTCGCTACCCGGCAGCGTGGCCAGCTCGCTCGACCCGCCCCCCGGGTGCCGGTTCCATCCTCGGTGTGAGAAGGCCATGAAGATCTGCAGTCAGCAGGAGCCGCCGCGGGTGGCGCGGGAGGGCGGCCGGTATGCCTATTGCTGGCTGCTCGCGTCGGAGGGAGGCGAGACGTGAGGGGCCAGACACCTGGCTAGTCGCGAGCGTTCCGGATGGAGTCGGAAGGCGCCCGGTGCCAGAGCGCCTGAGCACGCGAGTCAGGAGAGGAACAAGGGACATGGCAGAGTCGAAATACGCCCGGCTGATAACACATAGCTTCGAACCGGGCCCCTCAGCGGCGGCGTCCTTCCCACCGGGTTACTTCGAGATGTACCCCGAGGACCCGACGGAGATGATTCAGATGAACTGGGTGGACGGCGAGATGATGCCTGGGGCTCTGTGGTTCAGCGCCGTGATGGTTCTGAAACCCACCCCCGAGGACCGGGTGTGCCATCCGCGGCACGTCCACGAATGGGACGAAGTGATGGCCTTCTACGGCACCAACCCGGCCGATCCCGAGGGCCTGGGCGGAGAGATCGAGTTCACAATAGGCGACGAGGTGTTCAACTTCACGAAGGCCGTCTCGGTCTTCCTGCCCAGGGGCACCTCGCACTGTCCGCTCATCTACAAGCAGGTCACCAAGCCCATCTTCATGGTGGGTGTCGGAAACCCCGAGAAGGGCTACAGCCAGGCCTTCCCCGACGGCTGGCAATGGTAGGCAGACACTCGAACGATCGTAGGAAGCCGCTGCGCGGCCGCGGCGTCAAGCCAAACAAGGAGTGAGAGAAATGTCAGGCGAAAAGAAGTGGGCCAAGTACATCATCGAGAAGACGCCGAGCGATTTTCGCCCGGCCGATCCGAAGGAAGCCGGCGGCACCAATGTGATCATGATCAACAACGAGCTCGACGGCGCTCTCCCGGGTGCGACCTACTTGGAGATAGCGCTCATATCGAAGCCGTTGCGTTTGGGCGAGTTCCGGCAACACGCCCATTCGTTCGACGAGTACGTCACCTTCATCGGCACCAACATGGACAAGCCTTTCGACCTGGATGGCGTGGTGGAATGGTGGATGGAGGACGAGAAGTACATCCTGACCAAGAGTTGCACCATCTTCATCCCGAAAGGCATCTACCACTATCCGTTCGTGTTCCACGAAGTGAATTCGCCCATCGTCTTCATGGCGTCGGCGCCGGCGACCCACTATGTGGAGCCGCGCGAGCCTCTCGACCCGCCGCCGGCCGGCTACGGAGTGCTGTAGGACAGGCGGTGAGAGCCCACCGGGCGCCTGCGGGTGACGTGGGGGTGTGGAGGCTGCGAACAAGGGGTGCCGAGTGATCTCAAACGTCAAGGAGTGGGCGCATCTGGTCAAGCCGCTCCAGGTCAAGGACGGACCGCCCGGTCTGTACCCCAAGCCCCGTATCTGGGCTGAGGGCAGGGACTGGGAAGGGTTCGGCGCCAACTTCTCCTACGGGTTCTTC
>CAZQDY010000001.1:138622-151139 GCA_964592075.1 uncultured Gaiellales bacterium | reverse complement strand
GGCTGAGGGCAGGGACTGGGAAGGGTTCGGCGCCAACTTCTCCTACGGGTTCTTCACCGAGCCCACGGTGTGTCACCCGATCGAAGGGGCGGTGGTGCACCCCTACGATGAGGTCCTGGTCTTCGCCGGGACCGAACTCGACGACATCCTCGCCCTGGGAGGCGAGATGTCCATAGAGCTCGGGGAGGAGCGGGAGGAGCATGTCTTCGATGTGCCGACGGTGGTCTGCATCCCGAAGGGGCTGCCTCACGGCGGGGTGAGGGTCAGGACGGTGGGCCCGAAAGCCATCGCTCACTACCACTTCGGTCTGTCGACCGAGTATCAGGCCGAGGTGATCCCCGAGGCGGCGCTCCCGCCCCGGACGGCCGGACGGAAGCATGCCGCGCTGGTGCGCGCGCTCAGGAACGACCCCGGCCCGGAGCAGCTGGCCGAGATAGCACAGCTGGCCGAGGAGTGGGAGTCCAGCATCGAGGCGCGGCCTGCCGCGGCGCCGGCGACCCCCGCGGCGCCGGAGTCCTCGGGGGTGCTCCCGCCTCTGTACGACTCGAGAGGCGTCCTTCATCCCCGAGGCTACATCGGTCCCGGCAACGCCGATTCCATGATCTGGATGTACGGCAAGGACCTCGCCGGGTTCAAGCTCAACTTCAACTGGGGGTTCTTCAACGCCACGGGCAGCGGATCGGGCAATACCGACGAGAGCCATAGCCACCCCGAGCCAGAGGCCTTGTTATGGGTGGGTCTCGACCCCGGTGACCTCGGGTATCTCGGCGCAGAGATAGAGATCGCATTGGGCCCCGAGTTGGAGAGGCATGTGTTCGACAAGCCGACTTGCGTCGTCTGCCCTTCGGACCTCCGCCATGCGCCTCTCATCGTGAGGCACGTGGACGATCCCTACGTCTTCCTTCTTGGATGTCTGGATCAGGAATACGACGGCCGCCCGGCGTAGAAAGGGTGTCATGTGATGTCAGAAGCCAAACAGTGGGCGCATCTGGTCAAGCCGCTCGAGATCAAGGACGGCCCGCCCGGCCTTTACCCCCGACCCCGGCTGTGGGCCGAGGGCGGAGACTATGACGGGTTCGAAGGCAACTTCTCCTACGGGTTCTTTACCGGACCCACGGTGTGCCATCCCGTCGAAGGGGCGGTGGTCCATCCTTACGACGAGATCCTGTTGTTCGCGGGTACCGACCTCACCGATCTACTCGGTTTCGACGCCGAGATGTCCATCGAGTTGGGCGAAGAGCGGGAGGAGCACGTCTTCGACATCGCGACGGTGGTCTGTATCCCGAAAGGACTGCCGCACGGTGCTGTGCGGGTCAGGAAGATAGGCCCCAAGGCCATCGCCCACTACCATTTCGGTCTTGCGGCCGAATACCAGGCCGAGACCATCCCCGAGGCGTCGCTCCCGGTCAAGACCAGCGGGACGAAGTACGCCCACCTGCTCCATCCCATGCGGACCTACCGCAGCGCCGAGGATATGGCCGCGACCCATGCCAACGACCCGGGGCTCCTAGAAAGGGCCAAGGCGAAGGCCGATCCGCAAAGGGCGCGCGATGAGGAGCGCGGCGTCCTTCACCCCAGGGACACCGAGGGCCCGGGAAGCGCCGACTCCATGGTCTGCATGTTCGGGCGTGAGATGAACGACATGCTCTTCAACTTCACCTGGGGCTTCTACAGCGGCGTCGGCGACTGGGGTGTCGAAGGGGATGGTAGTGAGAGGGGCCATGCCCACCCGGAATCTGAAGCCATCATCTGGCTGGGCATGAACCCTGACGATCTCGGCTATCTGGGCGCCGAAGTAGAGCTGGCGATGGGGCCCGAGCACGAGCGGCATGTGATCGACAAGCCCACCTTCGTCGTCGCCCCGGGAGGCTTCGTCCACACGCCACTCTTCACGAGGCGGGTCGACGATCCCCACATCTTCATGATCGGGATGCTGGGAGAGGAATACGTGGGCCTGCCCAGGCAGGACTCGAGCGCCGCAGGGGCGCAGGAATAGGAGTGAACGAGATGCAAGACGGGAGAAAGTACGCCAAGTACTTCATCGAGGACTTCGTCGACCCCCAAGGACAGACCCTTCCGGGCGGCCCTGAGTCGGCCGGCGGCATGAACGTGCTCATGATCAACAACGAGGCGGGGGGCGCCGTCCCCAACGCCACCTACATAAACGCCGAGATCGTCGCGAAGCCCACCAAGCCGGGGCCGTTCCAGCAGCATGCCCACGGGTTCGACGAGTACATCCAGGTGCTGGGGACCAACATGGACGATCCCTACCGGCTGGACGGGCTCGTGGAGTTCTGGATGGAGGACGAGAAGTACCTCCTCACCAGGAGCTGCGTCATCTTCGTGCCGACGGGGGTCTACCACGGCCCGTTCGTGTTCCACCGGGTGGACTCGCCCATCGTCTGGATTGAGTCCGCGGGAGTGACCCACTACAGCTACGGCATGTACTAGGGGAGGGAAACCGATGTCAGCCGAAAGAAACTACGCCAAGTACATCATCGAGGAGACCATCCCCGGCCCGGTGGAGGCCCGCTCGGAGAACCCCAAAGAGCACGGCGGCACCAACGTGCTGTGGATCAACGAGGAGCTTCAAGGCGCCATACCCCGCGCCACCTATCTGAACGTCGCGATCATCTCGAAGCCGTTCGGGTTCTATGAAGGTCACCACCAGGGACACATACATTCCTTCGACGAATACGTCACGTTCATCGGGACCAACCCCGAGAAGCCCCACGAGCTGAACGGCCTCGTGGAGATGTGGATGGAAGACGAGAAGTACATGCTGACGAAGAACACAGCCGTCTTCTGCCCGCGGGGGGTCTATCACTGCCCGATAGTCTTCCACGAAGTGAATTCGCCCATACTCTGGATAGCATCCGCGCCGACGGCCACCTACTACCCGTATCCCCGCGACCCCGTAGACCCGCCGCCGGCCGGCTACGGCGTGGTCTAGGGCCGACATGGACAAAGCGCACGCCAAGGAACAGCATGACATGACGACCGTGCTGGAGCAGGGCACGAGCCCGGAGGAGTTGCGACGCGAGAGGGAGCGGAGGATCACGTCCGCCATCGCCCTCGAGATCCCCGACAGAGTCCCCATCAGCTGCGACCTGAGCTTCTTCGCAGCCAAGTACGCCGGAGTCCCTTGCTCCGCCGCCTATTACGACTGGGACACATGGCTGGAGGCGTACCGGAAGACGCTGGATGAGTTCCGGCCGGACACGGCGTTCATACAACCCCTCGAACCGGGCAAGGGCCTGGAGCTGTTGGATCCGGCCATCCTGCGCTGGCCCGGACACGGCGCGCCCGCCGACCACGGCATGCAGGCCATCGAGATCGAGGGCTTGAGGGACGACGAGTACGACTTCCTCATGTCGAACCCGGCCGATTACCTCATCCGCCATCATCTCCCGCGCATCTTCGGAGGCCTCGAGGTGCTCTCCATGCTGCCCGAGCTATCCGACCCCACCAGCTGGCTCGAGCCCTGGGCGGGGGAGAGCATCGCCATGTGGGTGACCGACCCCGAGGTGGAGGCCGCCTTCGCGAAGCTGCAGAAGGCCGGGCGCGAGATCAGGAAGTGCAAGGCCAGGATGGCCGAGTTCGCGAAGCTGATGGATGACTACGGCTTTCCCCAGATGTATCAGGGAGAGTTGATGCCCCCCTTCGACGTCGTCTCCCACAGCTGTCGGGGCATGAAAGGCACGATGCTGGACATGTTCCGCCGGCCCGACAAACTGCTGGAACTGTGCGACTTCCTTCTGGTGGAAGCGCTGAGACGACCTGTCCCGCCGCCGAACGAGAACGGCCAGATCCGCATGTTCATGACCAACACGCGGGGCTCCGACAACTTCATGTCGACTCAGCAGTTCGACAGGTTCTACTGGCCGACGTTCTACAAGATGGTCATGTCGCTCATCGACCGCGGGGCCATCCCGTGCGTGTTCTTCGAGGGCAACTTCGACTCGCGTCTGGAGTATCTACTGGACATCCCCAAAGGTAAGATGCTCGTGCGGCTAGACAGGACCGACATCTTCAAGGCGAAGGAGATCCTCGGCGGCCACCTCTGCCTCGAAGGGAACGTGCCCGTGTCGCTGCTGCAGATGGGGACCGTGCAGGAGGTGGAGGAGTACTGCAGGAAGCTCATCGACGTGGTGGGCAAGGACGGCGGTCTCATCCTCAGCCCGCGGAGCTCCACCGAGGAAGTCAAGCCCGAGAACCTCAAGGCCATGATCGAATTCACGAAGGAGTACGGGCGGTACTGAAGCACCGGCTGCGCCGGGCGGTCTGTGGCTCAGAAACAGTGTAAGGAGGCGACCCAGCATGACCCGCAAGCAGTTCCTGGAGTACGTGGACCACTTCAACAACCACAGGTTCGACAAAGTCGTCAGCTACTTCTGTCCGGATGTGACGCTGGCGTATCCCGACAACTTCATGGGCCCGCAGATACCCGGCGCGACCGGCAACACGCTGCACGGCCCTGAGGAGTTCATAGCCAACTACGAGGCCCTCTCCGCCAACGTCCGCGAGGTCCTGAACGTGGGCGCCTTCCTCTCCAGGGGCAGGCAGTTCTGCGTGGAGTTCGTCACCGAGTTCCACGTGCTGCGGACCCCTCCCGGAGACGGCCCGGGCCCCGGCTGGAAAAAGGGCGACGTCATCGTCATGAACCAGAACGTCCTCTACGATCTCGACGAGAACGGCAAGTTCAAGCGCATCCGCATCTTCCATCACCGGTATCTCGACCCGTCAGAGGCGAAGCACTAGCAATCGCGAAGGGGGGATGGCGATGGTGGACGCACAGGGTGCAGGGGCGGCCGACGGGCGGTTCGCCGCCCTCTATCGGCGCTCGATCAGCGATCCGGACGCCTTCTGGGCGGAGGCCGCCCAGGCGATCACATGGGATAAGCCCTGGGATGTAGTCCTCGATGACCGGCGGGCTCCGTTCTACCGGTGGTTCAGCGGCGGTAGGCTGAACACCTGCCACAACTGCGTCGACCGCCACGTCGAGAACGGGCGGGCCGAGCAACTCGCGGTCGTCTACGACAGTCCCATCACGGGGTCCGGCGCCGGCTACACCTATCGGGAGCTGCGGGACCTCACCGCCCGGTTCGCCGGCGCCCTTCGCTCCCTGGGGGTCGAGAAGGGCGACCGGGTGCTCATCTACATGCCCATGATCCCCCAGGCGCTCGTGGCCATGCTGGCCTGCGCCCGCCTGGGCGCCGTCCATTCGGTGGTCTTCGGAGGGTTCGCCGCGAACGAGCTGGCCACCCGGGTCGACGACGCCAAACCGAGGGTGGTCGTCTCGGCGTCCTGCGGGATCGAGCCAAGCGGGGTCATACCGTACAAACCCCTGCTCGACCGGGCCGTCGAGCTCGCCACCGAGAAGCCGGAGCACTGCATCATCTACCAGCGGCCGCAGGCGCAGGCGCCATTGCTGGGCGGCCGGGACCTGGACTGGGAGCGACTCATGGAGGGAGCGGCTCCCGTGCCGTGCGTGACCGTGGATGCCGTCGACCCTCTCTATATCCTCTACACGTCCGGCACGACGGGCAGGCCGAAGGGCGTGGTGCGCGACAACGGCGGGCATGCCGTCGCCCTCATGTGGTCCATGAAGAACATCTATGACATCGACCCGGGGGATGTCTTCTGGGCGGCTTCCGACGTGGGCTGGGTGGTGGGCCACTCATACATCGTGTACGGACCGCTGCTGGCCGGGGCGACCACCATCCTCTTCGAGGGCAAGCCGGTGGGGACGCCCGACGCGGGGGTGTTCTGGCGCGTGATAGAAGAGCACAAGGTCAAAGCGCTGTTCACGGCGCCGACCGCCATCAGGGCCATCAAGAGGGAGGATGCCGCCGGAGAGCATCTCAAGAAGCACGATCTGACCCACTTCAAGACCCTCTTCCTGGCCGGAGAGCGGCTGGACCCCGACACCTACCACTGGGCGAGCGGTCTCCTGGGGGTTCCTGTGATCGACCATTGGTGGCAGACCGAGACCGGGTGGGCCATCTGCGCCAACTGCATGGGCATCGAGCCGCTGCCGGTGAAGGCCGGGTCGCCCACCAAGCCGGCTCCGGGGTTCGACGTCAAGGTCCTCGACCACGACGGCAAGGAGCTCGCTCCCCCCGCCGAAGGTCTGCTCGCCGTCAAGCTGCCGCTCCCGCCGGGCTGCTTCCCCACTCTCTGGCAGGACGATCAGGGCTTCCTCGACAGCTATCTCACGGCCTACCCGGGCTACTACGCTACCGGCGACGGGGGATACGTGGACATGGACGGCTACGTCTTCGTGATGGGCCGTGTGGACGACGTGATCAACGTGGCCGGGCACCGGCTTTCCACCGGCCGCATGGAGGAAGTGATAGCCGGGCACCCGGACGTCGCGGAATGCGCGGTGGTGGGGATAGCCGACGAGCTCAAGGGCCAGGTGCCGATGGGGCTCGTAGTCCCCAAGTCCGGCATCACCAAAGACCCGGATGAGCTGGTGGACGAGGTGCGGCTCATGGTGCGCGAGCAGATAGGAGCCGTGGCTTCGTTCCGAAAGGCGCACGTGGTCAAGCGGCTGCCCAAGACCCGCTCCGGCAAGATACTGAGACGCTGCATCAGCAAGATCGCCGATGGCGAGCCCTTCGCGGTGCCTTCCACCATAGACGACCCTGCCGTTCTGGACGAGCTGCGGGAGGCGATCCCGGCGCGCTCGAATATTTAAGATAGGTTAACCAAGTCCTTGACCGGCGCGCGCTCCGGTCGCTATAGTGCGGGAAGTAATACGAACACGGAGGTACAGATGACCGGCATGTTCGAAGGCAAGGTGGCGCTCGTGACCGGCGGGGCCACAGGCATCGGCAAGGTGACCGCGCAGTTCTTCGCTCGCCAGGGCGCCAAAGTGGTCGTCTCGACGGCGCGGAACGTGGCCGGCGGGAATGAGACGGTCAAATCCATCAGGGACCTGGGCGGAGACGCGCTTTTCGTGCAGTGCGACGTCTCCGATGAAGACCAGGTGCGCGCCATGGTGGACACATGCGTGGAGACCTATGACCGGCTGGACTACGCGTTCAACAATGCCGGCGTCGGCCCCGACGGGAAGCGGATCCCCCTGGTCAGCATCGCCGAGTGCCCGCAGGACATATGGAACCAGACGCTCGACACCAACCTGAAGGGCGTCTTTCTGTGCCTGAAGTATGAGATGAAGCAGATGATCAAGCAGGGCGAGGGCGGCGCGATCGTCAACACGTCCTCTGGAGCCGCGGTCAAGCCGGGTCCCGACTTCTGCGCCTACAACTCCAGCAAGGCGGGCCAGGACAACCTCACCCGCACCGCAGCCCTGGAAGGCGGGCCCTACAACATACGGGTGAACGCGGTCGCCCCGGGACCCATCCAGAACACCCTCCTTTGGGAGTACCTCACCGGCACCACGCCGGGAGAGTCGGACAAGCTGGTGAGCCAGCTCCCGCTCAAGCGCCTCGGCTTCCCCGAGGACGTTGCGGAGGCGGTCATCTGGCTCTGCTCCAACAAGTCGTCGTTCATCACCGGCCAGTGCCTGGGCGTGGACGGAGGCCTGACCATCGGCTAGGACACAGGGCTAGGACACAGCGGGCGCAGGGGCCTGCCCGGGCGGGCCCCTGCGCCACGCGTGTGAAGTCGCCCGGCGGGCCGCCGGGGCAAGGGTTCCGGGAGGCCCACCGGCGGGTCGCCGAGGAAGCCGTCAGTTGTCCGACACGCCGGCCACGTCCACGATGATGGCTCCGCCGTCCACCACCAGCACGGCGCCCGTCATGAACGAGGAGTCTTCGCCGGCGAGGAACACGCACACGCCGGCCATCTCGGGCGGCGCGGAGACCCTCCTCAGAGGCACGGGCTTCGAGAACTGCTTGAGCAGGCTCTCGATGTCGGTACCCTTGGCCTGAGCCACCTTGCCGAGCGTGTCTTCGAACATCTCGGTGCGGGTCGCCCCCGGGCACACCACGTTGCATCGCACTCCGAAGGGGCCGTAGTCGAGAGCCACCGCTTTCGTGAGATGGATGAGGCCGGCCTTCGACGTGCCGTACGCGGGGCTGCCCGCCATGCAGCGTATCCCGCCGATGGAAGCGACGTTGATGATCGACCCGCCGCCGTTCTCGATCATGTGCGGCAGAGCCTGTTTCATCAGCATGAAGGGGGCGTTCAGATTGACGTTCATCACCTGCTGCCAGTCTTCGGGCTCGAGATCCGTGATCACGCCGTAGACGTCGGAGGCCGCGTTGTTGACGAGGATATCGATGCGCCCGCCGAAGTCGACGGTGGCCGCCACCATCCTCTTCACGTCATCGTAGTCCGCCACGTCGCCGGGGCAGGCCAACACCGAACCCGGGGGACACGCGGCGACCTCCTGCTCCAGTCTCTCCTTGCGCCGGCCTGTGATACAGACCTTGGCCCCTTCGGCGACGAACCGCTCGGTGATGGCGGCGCCGATGCCGGTCCCTCCGCCGGTGACGAGCGCGGTCTTGCCTTCCAGCTTCATGCCAGTCTCTCCTCGGTCGAGTTCCTGCTGCTTCGTGCCTCCGCTCACGCATAGGGAGGCCGAACGCTTGATATGCTACTTAATTGTGTTTAAATTAGCCAGCAGGATATCGGGCCGGAGGCGGGCGCCGGGCGGCTGCGGGATACCTACTTGGACCGGCCACCAAGAACACACATGAGGGCTATATGGACAAACAGATCAGGAATGTGAGGCTGTCTGACGACCAGTTCTTCAAGATCCGTAGAGAAGAAGTGCTGCCCCAGTGGGAGACAGGCAAGCAGATCGAAGACCTGGACGAGTGCATCGCCGCCGCCAAGGAGCTGTCTGAGGGCAAGAACTACGCCCGCAAGTTCATGGAAGCCCGCGAGAAGGGCGTCCAGTTGCTCACGCCCCAGTTCGGACGGGCCCTTACCGAGTACATGATCGAGGGCCTGATCCATGTGGAGACCGAGGGCGGTCTCGCGCCGGACGGCATGTGGATCATCTTCTCCGACTCCTACACGCGCAAGCTCGACTTCGCCAAAGCTGCGGACGGCATCGAACGGAGCAGGCAAGAAGGCATGTCGATGCTGAACGGCTGGCCCATCGTCAACTTCGGCGTGGAGGAGGCGCGGAAGATCCGCCGGGCTTCGCAGGTGCCCTTGACGCTCAACTCCACCGATGAAGACGGCCGGCTCTCGTCGGAGATAGCCCTGGCTGCCGGCTGGAACGGGGCCAACACGCGCTCCATCCAGGAGTGCATCTCGCACTGCCGGGACATCCCGCTCGAGGAAGAGATACGGATCAACCAGTATGAGAGTCGGCTGGCCGCCGTATACACTGAGCGCGGCGTGCCCATATGCACCCATAACTGCTGCAACTGCACCGGGTACGACACGCCCGGCTACCGCGCGTTCGTGGTCGTCTCCCAATCGCTCCTGGGAGCCGAGCAGGGGATCAAGTACATGTTCCTGGAGCACGGTCTGAACATGAGCCTCATCCAGGATGTCGCCCTGATCAAGACCACCGAACGGCTCTGCCGGGAATACTGCGCCCGCTTCGGGTACGGCGACGTGGATTTCTTCACCGGGGGATACCCGTACCTGGGAGCCTGGCCGCCCCGTCTCGAGGAAGCTCACGCGATGATTGCCTGGAACGCCGTCATCTCCATCCTGGCCGGGTGCACGACGGGCATCCTCAAGAGCGAGGACGAGGCCTTCGCCACCCCCACCAAGGAGGGCATGGCGAGCTCGGTGCGGTTGGCGCGCCATCTGCAGAAAGTGGCCTGGGGTCAGACACTCCCTGACTGCGAGGAGCTGAGGATGGAAGAGGCCATGATCGAGCTGGAGGTGCGGACCCTCATGGAGAAGTGCCTGGACGCCGGCGACGGCGACATGGCGGTGGGTCTCTGCCTGGGCGTCGAGGCCGGTTGGATCGACACCATGTTCAGTCCCTGGAGGCATAACAAAGGGCGGGTGCTCGTCATGCGCGACGCTCAGGGCGCGGTGCGCTACTGGGACCCGGGCGACGTACCGCTGCCGCGCGAGGTCAAGGAATACCACCTGGAGAAGCTGGCAAGCCGCGCCAAGAAGGAAGGCCGGGACCTCGACTTCCAGATGGTGGTGGCCGACCTGCAGTTCGCCTCCATATTGCCGGAGACCAAAGCCTGATCCGATCGGCGGCGAAACCGCCCGATCATCACCGGGAGGATGTACGTGAGCGAGAGACAGGTCAACAAGAGCGTCGTCATCGGGACGATCGGTGCGGACGCCCACATGATCGGCGGCTGGGTGCTGGAGAAGGCCTTCAAGGCGGCCGGGTTCACCGTCGCCTTCCTGGGCGCCGTGGTGCCGCAGCAGGAGTTCATCAACGCCGCCATCGAGATCGACGCGGACGCCATCCTGGTGTCGTCCATGTACGGCATGGGGGTCTTGGACTGCGAGGGTCTCCGCCAGAAGTGCATAGAGGCCGGGCTGGACGACATCATCCTCTACGCGGGCGGCACGGTGGCCGCTCCTCTCGAGATCGAGAAGAACTGGCCCGAGGTCGAACGGCGCTTTAAGGAGCTGGGCTTCGACCGGGTGTTCCCCAACACCTGCACCGCGGAAGAGGCCGTTGCGAGTCTCAAGGCCGATCTCGGCATCACCGACTGAGAGCCGCCCATGAGCGTCTACCTGCTGGTGGACTTCGGGTCCACCTACACCAAGATCCTCGCCGTCGACCTGGCTGAGGAGACCATTCTGGGCCGGGCGCAATCGCCCACCACCATCGAGACCGACGTCACCATCGGACTGAACGAGGCGCTCGTCGAGCTGGTGGACGTGTGCGGCGTCGATCTGGACCGCGTGGAAGGCAAGTATGCGAGCAGCAGCGCCGCGGGCGGCCTCAAGATGGTGGCCATCGGCCTGGTGCCGGAGCTGACGCTGGAGGCGGCGCGCAGGGCCTGCCTGGGCGCGGGCGCCAAGCTCGTCAGCGGGTACGGCTTCGAGATCGACAAGGAGATCGTCGAGGCGATCGAGGAGGCCAGGTGCGACATCATCCTTCTGTGCGGCGGCACCGACGGCGGCGACAAGAAGACCATCACCCACAACGCCCGCATGCTCGCCCACTCAGCCGTCGACTGCCCCATCCTGGTGGCCGGCAACCGGGCGGCTGCTGACACGGTGAAGGAAGTACTGGAGAAGCACGGCAAGAAGGTCTACAAGGCGGGCAACGTGCTGCCCAGTCTCGAGACCGTGGAGGTGGAGCCGGCCCAGGAGCTGATCAGGGAGATCTTCATCGCCCACATCACCCATGCCAAGGGGCTGGACAAGGCGGCCGACTTCATCGGCGGCCCCATCATCCCCACCCCGAGGGCAAGTCTCCAGGCGGCGGCTCTGCTGGCCGACGGAACGGAGGGCGAGCAGGGCATAGGCAGCCTTCTGGTGGTGGAGGTGGGGGGGGCCACGACTAACATCCACTCCGTGATGGAGCAGTCGCTGGTCACTCCCCAGACCGTCCTGCGGGGCCTCCCCGAGTCGCGGGTCAAGCGGACCGTGGAGGGCGACCTGGGCATTCGATACAACGCGCCCACCATCTACGGCTTTGTGGGCAAGGACGCGTTCCTGCAGAGACTGCGTGAGCTCTACCCGGCGGTGGACGAGCAGGCGTTCGATCCCGACGCGCACATCGACCACCTCTCCAGGAACGTAGGGCACACGCCCACAGAGGAACTCGAGCTCGCCGCCGACATCGTGCTGGCGAGGTCCGCCGCCTCCATCGCCGTGGAGCGTCACGCCGGCACGGTCAAACAGGAGTTCTCGGTGATGGGGGAGATACTCGTCCAGAGAGGCAAGAACCTGCTCGATGCCGAGAACGTCATCGGCACCGGCGGTATATTCCGCTACGGCCTGCATCCCGAGACGGTGCTCCAAGCCGCGCTTTTCAGCCCGGAGACGCCCTGGAGCCTGAAGCCCCGCGCTCCCAAGACCTTCATCGACAGGGACTACATGCTGTACGGCATCGGGCTGCTCGCGGCCAACCACCCGGTCCAGGCCCTCCGGATCGCCAAGAAACATCTCAAGCCGAGCGAGATCGACAGCTAGAGAAGACTGGAGATAGGCCGTGAAGACCGAAGAGCAGTTGGCCGCTTTCGTATGCGGCACCTCCTACCGCGACCTCCCGCCGGAAGTGGTGGCCATAGCCAAGGATCAGATACTCGCCGCTCTGGGGGGCGTGATCGCCGGGGCGTACGCAGCGGGCTGTGAGACCGTCGCGTCCATGGCTAAAGAGGCCGGGGGAAGCCCGGAGGCGACGATCCTCGTGCACGGCGGCAAGGTCCCCGTCCAGCAGGCGGCGTTCGTCAACGCCGTCATGGCCCGGGCCCTCGACATCTGCGACTCGGCTGCGCCCGGCCCGCACCCGGGCTCGGCGGTAATCCCGGCCGCCCTCGCGGCGGCCGAGCTGGTGGGCGGCGTGCGCGACGCTCACTCCGTGAGCGGCGGCCACTCTGTCAGCGGCGCCGGCCATGTCAGCGGCGCCGACTTCCTGGCGGCCGTCTGCATA
>CAZQDY010000001.1:0-138522 GCA_964592075.1 uncultured Gaiellales bacterium | reverse complement strand
TGTCAGCGGCGCCGGCCATGTCAGCGGCGCCGACTTCCTGGCGGCCGTCTGCATAGGCACCGAGGTGGCGCTGCGGTTCAATCTGGGGGAGGCGGAGTACGACGGGTTCGACCCCACGGGCGTCTGCGTCCCCTTCGGGGCGGCGGCGGCGGTCGCCAGGATCCTGGGCCTCTCCGAGCCCGAGGTGCTGAACGCCCTGGCCCTTGCCTTCTGCCGTTGCGGGTCGAGCTTCCAGGCCCACGTCGATGGAGCCTTGGCGGTGAGGGTGGTCCAGGGATGGGTGGCGGAGACCGGGGTGGTCTGCGCCAGGCTTGCCGCGCGGGGTATAACTGGGCCGGCCAACTTCCTCGAAGGCGTCTATGGCTACCCGCACCTCTTCGGCAGAGACCGGGACGCCGACGCTCATCGGGCGCGCGCCGCATCGATCGTCTCCGGGCTGGGGACGGACTACCAGGCCGGAAAGCTGGTGTTCAAGAGGTTCCCCAGTTGCGGCGCCACCCAGGCCGGCACCCAACTCGCCCTGGATCTGATGGCGGCGGAAGGACTCGATGCCGCTGACGTGGAGCACATCCAGATAACGGTCCCGCCGTATGTCTACAGACTGGTGGGCCACCCGTTCCAGATCGGCGACAACCCCAAAGTCAACGCCCAGTTCAGCATCCGCTATTGTGTGGCGAACGCCCTCATCCGCAAGGCTCCGGTGCTCGCCCACTTCGAGGAGGCCGCCATCAGGGACCCCGAGGTGCTGAGACTGGTGGAGCGGATCGACGTGGTCGAGGACGCCGCGCTGGACGCGCGGGGCCATACCGCGGTCGATATGCGTCTGCGGACCAAGGACTCCCGGGAATTCACGGGCAGCAGAGATGTCGCGCCGGGGTTCCCTCAGAGCCCGCTCACCAGGGAGCAGCACCTCTCGCGTTTCCGCGACTGCGTAGAGTTCGCCGCGAGACCCGCGGTGGCGGAGAAGGCCGACGTCGTCATCGCCGCGATCACCAATCTGGACGAGGCGCGGGACGTCGGCGACTTGGTGCATTTGCTCGTCGAGTGAGCTCCGGAGGTCGCGGGGCCCAGGTGCAGCGAGTACGGTCGAACGACTAGTCGCCCTCCGCGGGGGTGAGTTCCGGGTCCTCGTCTGCAGGCGCATGCGTGCCTACGACCTGCCTGAGCGCCGCCGCCGCCGCCGCCAGGATCGTCTGCCACTGGCGCAGCAGATCGGGACCGAGTGCGTCGGTCAAGCTCATGACACTGTCGCCCAGAGTCTGCTCGCTGATCTCGAAGAGCTGGGAAGTCTCCGGGGCCAGGCGGATGAGGATGGATCTGCGGTCGCTCTTGGAACGGGTGCGCTTGAGCATCTTCTTCTTCACCAAGAGTTCGACCATCACCGAGGCGGCGGCGGGCGTCACCTCGATCGCCTCCGCGAGCCTCTTCAACGTGACTCCTTCGGGGCTGGTCTCGCACAGCTGCCGTATGGCGATGACAGTGTTGCCCTGAGCCCGCGTTACATCATCCACCCAGAGGACATCCGGCTTCTTCTGCTTCTGGACCTCACCGGTGGCCCGAGTGCGCAACAGCTCGAGGACTTCCTCGGTGAGTCTCCAGATCGATTCGGAGACCTGCTCCATGGTCAGTGGAGCGTCGGCGGCCACCGGCCCGGCGTCCTCGGGTTCGACCATCGCTAGCTCGTTCAGTTTCACGTACCCCCCGGCTCCCGTGGCGGACGACCATAGGACTCCCGCCATTGTCTCAGGTTCGACTCCGGAACCTAAAATAGCAGATTAAGAGCATATTGTTGACGACTTAATTAGGATTAACTAAAGTGGGCTTAGGTTCGAAGACTGGTGCGTAGTTCAGAGGGCCCCTCAGGGATCTTGGACCAGGAATCGAGGTGCAGCATGAAGGTAGGTTTCGTAGGTGTAGGGCAGATGGGCTGCCACATGGCCCGCAACGTCATGGACGCCGGGTTCGAGCTCGTGATACACGACGCGGACAAAGCCGCCGCGGCGCCGCTCCTGGAGAGGGGCGCCGAGTGGGCCGGGACGCCGGCCGCCGTGGCCGTGACCTGCCGGGTGGTCGTCACGTGTCTTCCCACCCCGCCGATCGTGCAGGGGGTGGTGCTCGGTCCCTTCGGCCTCAGGGAGGGTTGGCGGGCCGGCGACGTCTACATAGACATGACGACCGACTCGGTGTCGACCGTGCGTCTGATCGCCCAGGAAGCCGAGACGCTGGGCGTCAGCGTGCTCGACGCCCCGGTGAGCGGCGGCACCGCCGGCGCCGAAGCCGGCACCCTCACGATCATGGTGGGCGGCGACGCCGCGGTGCTCGAGAGGGTCCGCCCGGTGCTGGAGCCCATGGCGAACAAGATCTTTCACGTGGGCGGCGTGGGGTGTGGCAACGTGGCCAAACTGGTGAACAACATGATCGGCTTGGCCTGCAACTCCATCTGCGCGGAAGGCATGGTCCTCGGGGCCAAGGCCGGCATCGATCCCCAGGTGCTCCACGACCTCATGACGGTCAGCACGGCCGACAATTGGACTCTGCGGAACTATTCGCGCACCGTCTTCAAGCGGGACTTCACCCCGGGCTTCAAGATCAGCCTCGCGCACAAGGATATCGAACTGGCTCTGGGTCTCGGCGAGGAATACGGCGTGCCACTGCCGGTCGCGCGGGTGGTCGAGCAGGACCTGGCGGCCGCGATCGCGGCGGGTCTGGGCGACAGAGGAGTGGACGCCGTCATCCTCCCCTTGGAGGAGCGGACAGGAGTCACCGTCGGGCCGGGGGGGCAGTAGATCGACGGCGGCCGCTCGTTGAGACCACGGAACAGGAGGATGGCATGCTCGTCATAGAAGGAAGCACCACAAAGACCGCGCAGATGACACCGGAGAACGACCCCATAGTGAAGCAGGCTCCCGTGAGCGGGCGCCGGTTGCTGAACACGGCCGACACCGACGGCTGGGCGGCCTCGCTCACCACCTTCGGCATCGGGGGCAGGCTCGACTGGCACACCCACGATTCCGAGCAGTTCCTCTACATCACCGAGGGCCGCGGCATCGTCGCCACCAAAGAGAGGGAGTGCGTCGTCACCCCGGGCTGCATGGCCTACATCCCCGCGGGTGAGGTGCACTGGCACGGCGCCTGCGAGGACTCGTCCATGTCGCATCTCAACATCCAGAAGGCCGGCATCCACAAGGTCGAATAGGCCCGGCCGGCTCCCCGAAGGGACCCGGCCGGGGCAGAGGCTCGGCCTATACTAGAACTTGAAGGTGGCCGGCGCCGGTACCGGGGTGAACTCGCCGTCGTGGAACGCTCCGTTGTCCGTCAAGGCGATGACCAGCATGTAGTAGGGCCGGTCCACACGCTTGAAGTACTGGGGATTGTGGAGCACCCGGCCCGGCACGTAGATGGCCGTCGGCTTCGTGAGGCTATAGTCCTCGTCGCCGAGGTAGGACACGATCTCGCCGCCCAGGTTGAGGATGTCGTGCGGGTGGGTGGGGAGGTAGACGAAGACCTCGTCGTAGCTCTGGTAGTGCTGCATCCCCTTGGTCCAATCCCAATACGACATGGCGTCGGCCTTGGCGATGTCGGCAAGGGTGGGCACGCCCACTCCGGTCCCGCCGGCATAGGCGAAGAAAAACTCGGTCCAGAGGGGCGCCCGGAAGACCTTGTCGTCGAACATCAGGTTGGGAGTACAGACGCGGCCCATCAGGAGGGAGATGTAGATGTCCTGGGAGAGGGTCAGCCTGTTCACGTACTTGGCGTACTTGCCCTTGCCCGGCTGCGCACGGCCGATGAGGTCCGGGTTGAACGCCGGGGGGTAGGGGTAGTTCTTCACCGCGTCGGGCGCCAGGCTGTACTTGTCGGTGAGCGAGACGCAGGTGATCATTATCGGCTTGTCCGGGTCGCTCACCTTGGTGACTATCCACGGATTGTGGGCCAGTCCCTTGGGTACGTAGACCGCGGTGGGGTCCTTCATGACGAACTTCTCGGCGTCATTCCCATGCCCCAGCCACATCTCCACCTGGCCGCCCAGACGGGTGTTGTCGGTGGGGTCGGTCCCGAAGAAGTAGTACACCTCGTCGAAGTCGCTGTGGGAATGGCACCCTACGTCCTTGAGTTCCTCCGCCGGTCTGCCGTCGATGATGGGAAGGAGGTCGCTTGGAGCGAAAGCGCCTGCTCCGGCAGCGTACGCGTAGAAGGTCTCCGTGCGGATGGGCGATTCCGGGGTGGTCTTCTGGTCGTGGATCAAGGCGAAGTCGGAGATCTTGCCGCGGAAAGAAGGATTGATCGTCTCCGTCCCCAGCCGCAAAGGCTGAACGTACTTCGCGTATTGCCTCTCAGCCATCTTCGCATCCTTTCCGTCGGTGGATACCGGTCGTCCATGGGCTTGAGGACCGGGCCGGGCCTTGCCCAAGCGGCACTCACTCGGCGAGTCCCGCGCTCCTTCACGCTCACCTTACTTGAAGCCCGCTGCCCCTGTCAAGAATTTGGTTAAGCTTGATTAACTGTCGGCGGCGCATGCCCCGGATTGGATGATGCACCCTGCTTAATTAGGGTTAACGAAGTTCTTGACGAGGTCGCGCCGAGCACGTTATGGTGTGCGAATTAGGGCGAATTGACCCCGGGCAACCTGTAGACTGGGGCGGCGCGCTCTATCTCCGAGGAGGCACACATGGCGACGCTGGAAGAACTGCAGGCACGACTCACTCGTTTGGACGACATAAGGAAGATCGAGAATCTGCAGAGGATCTACGGCTACTACCAGGACTACGGTGAATGGCAGAAGATCGTGGACCTGTTCACCGATAACGATCCGAGCGTGGAGGAAGCCGACCGGGGCGTCTATCAGGGCAAGACGGGCGTGAAGCGCTACTTCGTCGACCTGCTGGGCGGCGGTCCGGACAGGCCGCAGAGGCCGGGCTGGCTCAGCATCATGTTCCAGCTGCAGGGGGTGGTCACCGTCGATCCCGGCGGCGCCACCGCCTCCGGCCGGTGGTACGGCATGGGGATGGAGGCCAAGCCCATCGCCTCCCTGCACGAAGGCGAGCTGCGGCAGACCTGGATCCACGGCATCTACGAGAACACATACGTCAAAGAAGACGGGGTCTGGAAGTTCAAGAAGCTCCACTTCAACCTGGTGTTCCGCACGCCCTTCGAGGATGGTTGGCTCAAGGTGCCCGTGGTGGGGCAGACCGGGCCGGACAGGAACATCCCGCCGGACGCCGAGCCCACCGCCTACCATCCCTACCCGTCCGGCTACCACCTGCCCATCTCGTTCAAGCACCCCATCACCGGTGAGTGAGGGCGGTGCATCATGACGATGACGCTGGAAGAGTTGGAGCGTGAAGTCACCCGCCTGGAGGACATCCAGGCCATCAAGGACCTGCAGTGCAGGTACGGCTACTACATGGACTCCCATCACCGGCAGGAGGTCTACGACCTCTTCTCCGACGACACCGAGTCGGTCGAGATCGAGAGCACCGGGCTCTTCTTGGGTAAGAAGGGCGTGGCCAAATTCTTCCTCGATAACGACCTGCTCGAGCCGGGCCAGACGGAGACGCCGGGCTGGATCAACATCCTCATCATCATGGACCAGCCCGTCATCGAGGTCGACCCGTCGGGCACCACCGCCACCGGCAGGTGGACCACCTGGCTGGCCGAGGCCATGAACGTGGGCGGCATACCCCGGCAGCAGTGGGTCCAGGGCTACTACGAGAACGAGTACGTGAAGGAGAACGGCAGGTGGCTGTTCAAGAAGCTCCACTGGAACGTGACCTTCTTCACCTCCTTTGAGAGAGGCTGGTTGAACGTGCCTCTGCTGGGACTGCTCAACAGGCCCGACATGGACGCGCCGGCTCCCCACTTCCATCCTTACCCCTCGGGATACCGGGTGCCTTACTCCTTCAGGCACCCCGTGACGGGAGCTTGAGCGAAGGCGGTTGATAGCGTGAGCGGCAAAGGGATCGAATACAAGCGCACTCTGACGGCCTGCAACTTGGCCGGGTTCATCCAGAGCGCCACGATGAACCTCTCACCGTTCCTGTTCGTGCCGCTCATGCTGTTGTATGGCTTGAGTTACACGCAGCTCGGCTTCCTGGTGCTGGTCAATTTCGTGGCGCAGTTCGCCGCCGACCTCTACTTCGGCTGGCCGGTCAACAAGTACGGCTACAAGCCCTTCTGCATCGGGTCGCAGGCGGCCATCGTCATCGGACTCGCCCTTTTCGCATGCGCTCCCTGGATCGCACCCGGCCACGAGATGATCGTGCTCGCCATCGCCACGGTCATCTTCTCGGCCGCCGCGGGTCTGCTGGAGGTCGTGCTCTCGCCCATCACCAAGACCATCCCGGCGGAGAACAGCGAAGCCAACTTCATGATTATGCACAGCGCGTTCGCGGGGGGCATATTCGCGGCGGCTCTGGTGACGACGCTCCTGCTGCGCGCGCTGGGCAACGACATGTGGCAACTGGTGGTGCTGGTGTGGGCCCTGCTTCCTCTCTACAACACCGTCCAGTTCCTCAGGGCGCCCATGCCCGAGATCGTGCCCGAGCACCAGCGCATGAAGGCCGGCAGGATGCTGTCCAGCCCTGTCTTCATCGTCGCCTTCTTCGCCATCTTCTTCGGCGCGGCGACTGAGCTCCTCATCGTGCAATGGGGCTCCACCTACCTGGAGGAGGGTCTTGGGCTCTCCAAGATCGTCGGCGACGTGCTGGGACTCTGCTTCTTCGCCGCCATGCTGGCGGTCGCCCGCCTGCTCTATGCCAAGAAGGGCTCTGGGCTCAACATGAACGACCTGATGATCTGGGGTTCGGTGGCCTGCATCGTGCTGTACGTGGTGGCGGCTTTCGCGCCCACGGCCTGGCTGGTAATCGTGGCCTTCGGCCTCATAGGCTTCTGCTCGTCGATGTTGTGGACCGGCACGCTGATCGTGGCGGCCGACAACCTGCCCCACACGGGAGCCCTGGTCTTCGCCCTGCTCGCCGGAGGCGGAGACCTGGGGATCGCGGTGGTGGGCCAGCTGGTGGGTTGGCTGTCGGACGTGTTCGCCGCCCGGGCGCCGGCGGGCGAAGACGCCGCCCAGTATGGCCTGAAGATGGCCATGTTCGTGGCCATCGCCATCCCGGTCCTGTCTCTGTTCTGCCAGATCCCGCTGAAGAAGCTGGCCCCGCACCACGGCCGGCCGGCGTCGGGGGCCGCGGAATCCACCAGCGCCGCACACTGACGCGATCCTGCTGGCACGGGCGCGGAAGACCATGGCCAAGGGGAGCAGAAGCGCTCGGCTATTGAGCGGTTCGGGGTGCCGTGAGACAGTGGGTGCAGATACGGACATCGCCCCGAGGAGGACTACCCGTGGCTGAGATCTGGCACGGCAAGTACGTTGTAACGCAGCCCAAGCAGAACCTGGTTGTAGCCGACTGGGCGGGGAACCTGCAGGCGGATACCAGTACCCGCGTGATGTACCTGGACGGGGAGGTCATCCCGGGCGCCTTCTATGTGGAGTGCGTCTGGTTCTGGCCTACCGACAAGGAAGACAAGGCCAGCCCCGAGCCTCATACGCACGACTACGACGAGGTTATCGGCTTCTTCGGCACCGATCCCAACGACCTGAACGACCTAGGCGCGGAGATCGAGCTCTACATCGATGGCGAGCGCAACGTGATGAACCAGACCTTCCTGGCCTTCATCCCCGCCGGCGTGGTGCACTGCCCGCTCAACATCCTCAGCATCACCCGGCCGGTGTTCCACTTCGCCACCGGCCAGGGCAAGGACTACGTGGGGGAGTCGCAGCCGGTGTAGGGGGGTGGAGGGGTCCCTGAATCGGGGCCCGACCGCCCTGTAGGTCGGCGGCACCGCCCATCGGACTGGTGCTTCGCCCGACGCATCCCCCTACCGGGGCGGTTCACAGACCTTGCATGGCTCGTATCCGGCCCTTCTCGCCTCCGCCAGGCTGATTGCGTGCTTGCTTTCGTCCAAGTTACGACAGCCATCGCGGTGGTACTTCTTTCCGGTGTCGGTGATGTAGACGGTCAGCTCTCCGTCTGCCCCCAGGCCGGTTGTCGTTGTCACTTTGGCCGTGGTGGTCGAGGCCCCGCTGGTGGTGGTGCTCGCTTCCGTCGTTGTCGTGGCCTTGGCTGTCGTTGTCGTCGCCTTCGCCGCCGTTGTTGCCGTCAACGTGGTCGACGTTGACTCGAGTACTGTAGTCATCGCGCGGTCGGCGACCGTGGTGGGCGAGACATCCCCGGTTCCAAGAAGGCTTAGCGTTGACTCGGAAGCCGTCTGGTCTGTGTTGCCGGAGCTACCGGCCACTCCGCCGATGATCGCCAATACCACTACAACGGCAACCCCGATCAGTACCTTGGTGCGCTTGGTCATGCTGCCCCCTAGTCCACTTTAGTTTCACGCCCGTGCCTGCGCTGCTCAGTAGTCGTAGATCTCAACGATCTGACCCTGTGGATCCAGCACCTTCACCGTGTCACCATCGTTGTTCCAGATGGCAGCACCTGAGGCCCCCCAGTAGATGTCGCTTGCCGTATCCGCTCCCTGTCCACTGTGGAGCGTGATGAGATCATCCTTCGCGTAGATGTGATCAGAAAACGCATATCTGTGGCCTGTCTGGTCCTCCACCTTGTACCCAAGAAGCGTCCCCGATGCAAGAACCTGGAAGACCACATACTCCTCGTTCAGACTCAGACTGTCGTCCCCGGGTGCGTTGTACTCGACTGCCACTATCTTCAGCGGGCTGTCGGCAGGTTCGCCCCATACCCCTCTCTGCGCAGCCTGCGCCTCGTCCTGCGCCGCCCGCAATCTCTCCACGTGACGCGCATTTGGAGGAACGGTGTAGAGAGTCGCCAAACCTTGCCTCAGCATCTCCTCATTGGCCATGAGTGAGCCGACCCAGACGTAGGCTAAGAGGCGGCCGTACTGGTCCCGAGTCTCCACATCGGTCTCTAGGTCTACGGTCTTCTCAGATACGAGAGCGCCAAGCGCCTCCGTCGCCAACTCGGAGAAGTCCTCGCCACTCTCGGGGGTGTCGATGCCTATGAGACGCACCTCCTCTGCCCCGTCAGAGAGGGCGACGACTACGGTGTCGCCGTCCAGGACGCTTGTCACCCTCGGTCCTCCCTCCGCAGTGGGAGGGGTGGTAGGAGGTGCGGGGGCGGTTGTGAGTGCAGGTAGAGTTGTGACAGTGGGGAGCGCGCGCGCGAGCGTGGTCGCAGTCAGCGACGTTGCCGTTTGCTCGACAAGAGGGAGTGGCGAGATCGCGGTCGTCGTGGTGGTGACAGGCTTCTCGGGCGAGGGAGCGGCAGCGGCAGTGGCTACGACGACGATCGCCACCACAACCAGAAGCAGCTTCTGCAGCCCTGATCGCCTCTTCCACCAACTGACCATGACGCGGAGTCCCCCCGGCAGATGTCCGTTGCATCTACACACTAGAGAAGAGCGCCCCTCTCTACTCTAGACCACGGTCCGGACACGGATTGCGCGGGCAATCTCCTGCGGTCCGCCGTCAACGTGTATCGGCAGATTCCGAACGGACCGTAGCAGACGGGTCGGGCGCGTCCAGGGCACTCTGCCGATCGACGACGAACCGACTCCGAATGACCCCGTCCGACCGAGGTTGTACCATAAGAGCCAACCCGAAGTATCACGAGTCTGGCGGGGGGACCGCGTGCCAGAAAGGATCTTCATAAGCAGCGTCCAGAAGGAACTGGCCGCCGAGCGACGGGCGGTGGCCGACTTCATCCGGAACGACCCGCTGCTGCGCCGCTTCTTCGACGTGTTCTTGTTCGAGGAACTGCCTGCCCGAGACCAGCGCTCCGATGATGTGTATCTGGACGAAGTCCGGCGGGCGTCGGTGTACCTGGGGATCTTCGGCAACGAGTACGGCGCCGCGGACGAGCGGGGTCTGTCGCCCACGGCGCGGGAATTCGAGGAGGCCACGAGGTTGCGCCGCGAGCGCCTCATCTTCGTCAAGGGTGCGGATGACATGGCCCGCGACCCGCGCATGAGCGATCTGGTGAGGAGGGCCGGCAACCAATTGATCCGCCGCCGCTTCACGACGACCTCGGACCTCACGAGCAACGTATACGCGAGCCTCGTCGACCACCTCGAACGGACTGGAGCCCTGCGCACTCGCCCCTTCGACGCGGCCGCCTGTCAGGGCGCGTCCCTCGATGACATTTCACCGGACAAGCTGAGTGACTTTCTGGTGCGGGCCCAGCGCGTGCGCGACTTCACCCTCGACCCCGATACTCCGGTCGACGCAGCCCTCGCTCATCTGAACCTGCTGGACGAAGGCCGTCCCACCAATGCGGCGGTCCTACTCTTCGGCTACCGGCCTCAGCGCTTTCTGCTCACCTCTGAGGTCAAGTGCCTACACTTTCATGGCACAGAGGTGCGGAAGCCCATCCCCTCGTATCAGATCTACAAGGGCACCGTCTTCGAATTGGTCGACCAGGCTACCGACTTCGTCATGTCGAAGATCACGCGGGCGGTTGGGACCCGAGCCGAGGGCCCCACTGCTCCGGTCACGTATGAGCTGCCCCCCGAAGCTGTGGGCGAGGCGATCGTCAATGCAGTCGCCCACCGTGACTACACGTCGAACGCCTCCGTGCAGGTGATGCTCTTCTCTGATCGGCTGGAGGTGTGGAATCCGGGGCAGCTTCCGCCGCCACTCACGCCGGAGGCGCTGCGGGCGCCCCATGCCTCCATCCCGCGGAACCCCCTGATCGCCGAGCCGCTCTTCCTGGCCAAGTACATCGAGAAGGCGGGGTCCGGCATCCTGGACATGATCGCGCTCTGTGCGGATGCCGGCCTGCGGCCGCCGGAGTTCCTGCAGGAGGGTGGCCAGTTCATCCAGAGGATGTGGAGGCCGATGACCCCCCAAGTCACCCCCCAAGTCACCCCCCAAGTCACCCCCCAAGTCACCCCCCAGATGCAGGTAGTCCAGGCACTGGTCGGTGAGATGAGTCGCCAAGAACTCCAGCAGGCGCTTGGTCTGCGGGACAGGAAGCACTTTGTCACGGCCTATCTGCGTCCCGCTCTCACCCAGGGTCTCGTCGAGATGACCAGTCCGGAGAAACCGCAGAGCGCCAGGCAAAAGTACCGGCTGACGCCCACTGGCGAGGCTCAGGCGAAGGCCTTGAACAGGGACGCTGCTCGCCACCGGCCCGTCTCGTGAGGCATAATCCCCGGAGCACAGCCTCGTGGGCAACAGGAGCGCAGCGTGAAAGAATCCAGTGCGGACGGCCGGGCGCCGTCCGACCTGACGGGCACCATCTACGATATCCAGGGCTTCTCCGTTCAGGACGGTCCCGGCATCAGGACCACGGTGTTTCTCAAGGGCTGCCCGTTGCGTTGTCCCTGGTGCCACAGTCCCGAGTCGCAGCGTTTCGACATCCAGCTGTCGTGGCAGGCCCGCAAGTGCATCGGGCTCGAGCTCTGCGGCCTCTGCCTCAACGCCTGCCCTCGTGAGGCGCTCAGCCCCGGCGAGATGACGGTCCCCGCCGCGGGCGGCGCGGCTACCGGCGGCGAGGTCCGGCTCGTCCAGGTCGACTGGGACAAGTGCGACGACTGCGGCGCCTGCGCCGAGGCGTGCCCCGCCGGCGCCCTCTCCATGTGGGGCAAGGACTACACGGTCACCGAGGTGGTCGAGAGGGTGCTCCGCGACCGGCCCTTCTTCGAGAAGTCCGGGGGAGGGGCCACCATCTCGGGTGGCGAGCCTTTTTCGCAATCGAAGTTCACACTCGCCCTGCTGCGGGCCCTCAAAGAGCAGGGTATCCACACGGCGGTCGACACCACCGGCTACGCGCCCTGGGAGGTCATCGAGAAGGCTCTGCCGTACATCGATCTGTTCCTCCTCGATCTCAAGCACATGGACGGCGCCTCGCACAAGGCCGCTATGGGAGTCCCAAGCGAGCTGATCCTGGAGAACGCGCGCAGGATCGCGGCGGCCGGCGGCAAGATGCAGATCAGGGTGCCGCTGATACCGCGGTATAACGACTCCGAGGAGAACATCCACGCGGTCGGCGGGTTCGTGAAGGAGCTGGGCAACGCCGTGACAGGCGTCCAGTTGCTGCCGTATCATGCCATGGGAGTGTCGAAGCTCGAACGGATCAAGCACGAAGGTCCCATCCTGGAAGCGACGCCTCTGTCCGATGAACAGGTAGAGAGAATCAAAGCCATACTCGACGGGTATGGTCTTGCCGTGACAGTCCACTAGCGACGCCCCGTGGGGATGAAGATAGATGTATGAGTTCTCGCCCGTCACTGAACGAGTAGCCCGTATCCGCCGCAGATACCGGGAGACCATGCCCAAGGTCTGCATCGAGCGTTTCAAGCTCGTGACCCAGTTCTACATGGACAACCCCACGATGCCGCCCATGATCAAGCGGGCGAAGAACCTCGCGAACCTCTGCGAGAAGATGCCGGTGCTGGTCAACGACGACGAGGTCATCGTCGGCGAGCTCACCTCCGTCTACCGCGCTTCGGCCCTGTATCCCGAATACTCGGTGGCCTGGCTCTTCGACGAGATCCGTACAGGCGAGTTCATGACCCGCACGCTCGATCCCTATGACATGGACCAGGAAGACATGGACTATGTCATGCACTACGAGGATTTCTGGTCCAAGAACGACATCAGCGTGCTCACCGATGCCGCCCTGCCGCCGGAGTTCCGCGACATAGTGGGGAACGGGGTGGTGACCTTCGGCGACAGAGGTTCGGGCGCCGGGCCGGTGGGCCACTTCTGCACCGACTACCAGAAGGCCATCCGCAAGGGCTTCGCCGCCATCAAGCAGGAGGCGCTGGACAACATTGCCGAGATGAAGGGCAAGCTCTACGGCGATGCCGCGGAGCGCGAGCAGTTCTACCGGGCCGTGGCCATCGTCTGCGACGCCACCATCACGCTGTCGAAGCGCTACGCGGCGGAGTGCCGCCGCCAGGCTGCGGAGTGTGGCGATGGCCGCCATGGCGGCGACGGGGATGGCGGCGCCAACGGGGGCGGTCGCGCCGGCGGGACCCGCCGGGCCGAGCTCCTGGAGATGGCGGAATGCCTCGACTGGATCATGGAGAACCCTGCCCGCACCTTCCTGGAAGCCGTGCAGGCCATGTTCATGTATCAGATCGTCCTCTCCCTGGACGGGAACCTCCACGGGCTCACCCTGGGCCGCGTCGACCAGTATCTGGGCGATTTCTACGAGGCGGACCTGGCCGCCGGCAGGATCACGCGCGAGCGTGCTCAGGAGATCATCGACCTCCTCTGCCTCAAGATCGCCGAGATGAACAAGATCTGGCCCAAGCACGCCACCATGGCGTCCGGAGGCTACACGTCGGGCCAGCTCATCACCATCGGGGGGATCACCGCCGACGGGGCGGACGCCACCAACGAGGTGAGCTACATGCTGCTCGAATCGGCGAAGCGCCTGGTCCTCCACGACCCGCCCATCTCGCTCAGGGTGCACGAGAGCCTCCCGGACTCGCTCTGGGACGCCGCTGTGGAGACCACCAGGGTCTGCGGCGGCGTGCCCACCTTCGAGAGCGACAAGGTCATCATCCCGGCGTTGGTGGACCGCGGACTCTCCCTGGAGTCGGCCCGCAACTACTGCCTCATCGGCTGCGTGGAGCCCGGGGGCTGCGGCGACGAGTGGCCGGCCTGCGGAGGCCCCGGCCAGGAGACCTTCTGGCGGATCCCGGGCGCGGTGCTCCTCGCCATCAACAACGGCGTCAACCCCATGCCGCGCTTCGACGGCGAGCCTCAGCGCCAGACGGGCCTGCCGACCGGGTACCTTCACGAGATGGAGAGCTTCGACCAGGTTCTCGACGCCGTCAAGCAGCAGATGGAGTATTTCGTCGACTGGCACGTGGCCTTCACCAACGTACGCGAGCTGGTGGCGCGCCAGTACATGCCGCTGCCCATCGTCTCGGCGACGATGGAGGGCTGCATGCAGAGTGGACGGGACGTCATGCGGGGCGGCGCCAAGTACAACTCCACGGGTCTCGCCGGCGTGGGTATCGGCACCGCCGCCGATAGTCTGGCCGCCATCAAGTACATGGTCTTCGACAAGAAGCTCTGCACCACCCGTGAGCTCTACGACGCCGTGATGTCCAATTGGGAGGGTCACGAGCCGCTCCGGCAGCGCCTCATGAAGGAGACCCCGCACTACGGCAACGACCTCGACTACCCGGACGAGATCGCCGAGTGGATCTCCAAGGTGTTCAACGACAAGGTGAGATCGTGCGTGGGCATCCGCGGCAACCACTGGTCGGCCGGGCTCTATCCCGTAGCTACGCACGTGGTGTGGGGCAAGCTCACCTGGGCGACCCCCGACGGCCGCAGGACGGGGGAGGCCCTCTCCGACGGCATCTCGCCGGTGCAGTGTATGGACACCAGCGGTCCGGCGGCAACCCTCAAGTCGGCGTCGAGGCTTGACCATCGCCACAGCGCCAACGGCACGCTCCTCAACATGAAGTTCCACCCCAAGGCGCTGGAAGGCGGAGGCAGGGAGAAGCTCATCGACCTCGTGAAGACCTACTTCGACCTCGACGGGATGGAGCTGCAGTTCAACATCACGAGCAGCGAGAAGCTGCGCGAGGCCAAGAAGAACCCTGAGGCCCACAAGGATCTGGTGGTCCGCATCGCGGGCTTCAGCGCCTATTTCGTGGAGCTGTACGAGGGCATACAAGACGACCTGATCCGGCGGACCGAGCTGGACCTGGTCTAGAACGAGCCGGTAAGGCGCCGGACGCGACGCCGGCGGACACTCATCTCGCCCAACGGAGGAACTGATGGAGCTGACGTACGAGAACGTGACCAAGTGGTTCGACGGCTACTTCGAGGCCTGCAACAAGAACCAGGGCCCTATCGAGACCGTGCGCAATCTGAGGAAGTTCTTCACCGACGACTTCCAGTTCAACATGTACACGCCGCCCCCGTGGCTGGAACCGCCGCTGTCGCGCGAAGGGCTGCTGATGACCTTCGTCCATCCCGGGATGCACGAAGCGCTCGTGCCACACTACTACGCCATCGATCTGCAGCGCCTGATAGTGGTTGTCCAGTTCCAACTCGAGTTCGTCGACGAGAACGCCGGGACCGTGTGGCCGCCCTTGCAGGCGAGCGCCCACTACCATCTGGTGCCGGACGACGCGCTCGGTCTCAAGGTCAAAGAGATCAAGTACTGGACCGAGACCAGCAAGGGCGACCTCAGCGGCCTCTTCGAGGTGTGGGGGGCCTGCAAGGACAAGGCGCTGACCGGCCTCGCGAACGACTATTTCGCGACCGGGCCGGCCGTCTGACGGGCTCCCGCGCACAGCTCCAGTGAGTCACGCCGCCGCCGGCCCGTCTGCCCGACGGGCCGGCGGCGCCATACGGCGTCTCGCCTCGATCATCGCCTGATTGCGTTTGCCGCCCTCCTTGTCGGTTGCCGACCCATTGACGCGAACTTGTATCAGATGTCACCATACAACAGGTACAATCAGGCGCCGTCCTCATTAGGCGCCCGCTGCTGCCCCGCGCCTCGGGGCGCTGGAGCGCCTGCTGTCGTGGACGCAGCGATTGTCACTGCGTCCACCCACATCTGAGTTCGCTAGGGGGTCCTGTGAGCAAGTGCCAGTTGTTCGTCGGTGGCAAATGGGTCGATGCGGAGTCGGGCAAGACCTTCCCGGTACTGAACCCGGCCACTGAGGAGGAGATCGGCCGCGCGGCCCTGGGCGGCCCCGCGGACGTCGACAGAGCGGTACAGGCTGCGATGAGCGCCTTCCCGGCATGGTCGCGGTTGACCCAGTCCGAGCGGGCCAAGATGCTCCATCCGCTGGGCGCGGCGATCAGGGATGCCGCGGATGAACTGATCGATCTGGAGGTGCGCGAGCACGGCACACCGGTCCAGATGGCCCGCGGCTTCGTCGCCGGCGCGGCCGACCAGGTGGAGTTCTTCGTATCCATCAGCCGCGCGCTCATGGGCCAGGTGCTCGACGCCTTCTCCGACGCGACAGTCTACCTGAAACGGGTCCCCGTCGGGGTATGCGCCGTCATCACGCCGTGGAACGTCCCCCTGCTGATGATGAGCGCCATGGTGACGCCCGCTCTGGTCACCGGCAACACGGTTATCCTGAAGCCCGCCAGCGTCAACTCGCTCCTGGCCGTCAAGTTCACAGAGCTGTTGGAGCAACTGGGGCTGCCGCCGGGGGTGATGAATTTGATGACAGGGCCGGGCGGCTCGGCGGGCGAGGCTCTGGCAGGTCATCGCGGTGTCGACATGATCCGTTTCACCGGCAGCAGCGAGACGGGCGAAGAGATCATGAGCGTGGCGAGCCGGACGGCGAAGAAGTGCGTCATGGAGCTGGGCGGCAACAACCCCGTGATCGTCTGCGAGGACGCCGATGTCGATAAGGCGGCCACCTGGCAGGCGCAGAGACACTTCGGCAACACTTCCCAGAACTGCTCGACGCCGGGTAGGTACTACGTGCACGAGAAGGTCTACGACCGCTTCGTCGAGTCCTTCGTCGGGCAGGCCGGGCGGATAGTGGTGGGGGATCCCACTGACGAGAGCACCACCATGGGACCCATGGCGAACAGGCAGCAGATGGAGCGGGTGGAGCAACTGATCGAGTCGGCGAGGGAAGAAGGGGCCCGCATCGTCTTGGGCGGCGGGCGGGCTGCCGAACGAGGCTACTTCCTTCAACCCACCGTGGTGGCAGACGTCGCCCACGGCATGACCATCGCCAGGGAGGAGATCTTCGGGCCGGCGGCGGCTGTCCTCAGGTTCTCCTCCGAGGATGAAGTCATACACCTGGCCAACGATTCGAAGTACGGGTTGGTCGCCGGCGTATGGACCAAGGACGTGGCTAAGGCTTTGCGCTTTGCGGACCGGCTGCGTGTGGATAGCGTCTACATCAACATGCCCCGCATCCAGGTGCCCGAGCTGCCTTGGGGCGGGAACGTCAAAGAGAGCGGGGTGGGCAAAGACGGCTCGATGTGCGGTCTAGAGGAGTTCACCGATCTCAAGATGGTGGTCATCAACCAGGCTACCTAGGGCCTTTCCGAGAAGGGTTGTGTGATGGATCACACCTACGGCATGCTGATAGACGGCGGGCTCGTCCAGGCCTCCGGCGGGGCGACCATGGATGTCGTGAACCCGGCCGACCGCCGGGTGATCGCGAGCGTACCCAAGGCCGGTCCGGAAGACCTGGATCAGGCGGTCGAAGCGGCCTCGCGCGCCCAGTGGGCTTGGGCGGCTCAGCACCCCGTGGATCGGGGCAGGGTCCTCTTCGAACTCGCCCGCCTCATCCGCGACCACCACGACGAGCTCGTCCGGCTGGAGACGGCGCAGTACGGCGGACCCGTGTTCAAGACGGGCAGGTTCGACATCCCCGCCGCGGCCGGGATCCTCGAGTACTACGCGGGGGTCGGACGGGGCCTCACGGGCGTGACCTTGCCGGTAGGTCCATCCGCTCGGGCAATGACGGTGAGAGAACCCCTCGGTGTGGTCGGGCTGATCACCCCCTGGAACTTCCCCCTGGTGACCGCGATCGCCAAGATCGCTCCAGCGTTGATCACCGGCAACACGTGTGTCGTGAAACCCCCCTCCTGCGCCCCACTCACCGTCCTTCGGCTCGGCGAGCTCGCTGCGGAAGCCGGCCTGCCCGCGGGTGTGCTTAACACAGTCACCGGACCGGGCGGCTCGATAGGCGAGGCTCTCGTGACCCATCCCAAGGTGGCAAAGATCAACTTCACCGGCGATTCCGAGACCGGGAAGCGCATCATGTGTCTCGCGAGCGCGGCCGTCAAGCCGGTGGCCTGCGAGCTGGGGGGCAAAAACGCCTTTATCGTGCTCGGCGACGCCGACCTGGACGCGGCCATCGAAGGGGCGATCTGGAGCTCGTTCTTCAACTCGGGCCAGAACTGCGGATCGGCCAGCAGGTTCTTCGTCCAAGAGTCGATCTACGACGAGTTTGCCGGACGGTTCGTCACGGCCGCCGCGAAGCTGTCTGTGGGCGATCCACTGAAACCCGAGACCATGATCGGCCCGGTGGCCTACGAAGCACACAGGGACCGCATAGAGGGATACATCGAGGGGGCGAAGAGATCGGGGGCAAAGCTCCTTCTGGGCGGAGAGAGACCGGATACGCTTGAGACACAGAACGGCCTCTTCGTCTTTCCCACCATCTTCGCCGACTGCGACCCCAAGATGGAGTTGATGCAGGAAGAGGTCTTCGGGCCGGTCGTGGGGCTGGCGCCCTTCAGGGACCCGGACGAAGCGGTCGCCCTCACCAACGACACCCGCTACGGCCTTTGCGCTTCGATCTGGACGCGAGATATCCGGCTTGGCCTGGTGATGTCCGAGCAGATCAAGACCGGGACCGTGTGGATCAACCAGCATCTGGCCATAGTCCCCGAGATCCCCTGGGGAGGATGCAAAGAGTCGGGCTGGTCGAAAGAGAACTCCACTCTCGCGCTCGAGGAATACACGATGCAGAAGCACCTATGGATCGACCTGGCGGGAAGACCGCACACCCTCTGGGAGGACATGCTGAGGTAGGCCGGTGCGTCCCAGCCCCCAAACGTGCAATCGAGAGACGAGGTGAGAGAAGCGACAGATGGACACCTATAGGATGTGGATCGACGGCCGTTGGGCCGACGCCGACTCCGGCATGACTTTTCACACCCACAACCCGGCGACGGGAGACGTGGTGGCCGAGGCCCCTCTCGGGGGAGCGTCGGATGTGGACAAGGCCGTGGCCGCCGCGCGTGCGGCGCTGCCCGGCTGGTCGATGATGAGCCAGTCGGACCGCTCCGCCGTGGTCGCCCGCATCGCGGCGGCCGTAAGGGAGCACGCCGAGGAGCTGGCCCGGCTCGAGGTGTTGGAGCACGGCGCCACCGCGACGCACGCACCCATGATGATGGGATTCGCCGCGGGCAACCTGGAGCTGGCGGCCTCAGGGGCGAGAACCCTCATGGGCCAGGTCCTACCGGCCGCCTCCAGCAAGGGCGACGCCCCCGGCGCCGGTCCCAGCACTGTCGCCTACATGCAGCGCGAGCCTGTGGGCGTATGCGCCCTCATCACGCCATGGAATGTGCCGTCACTCATGATCGCGACCAAGCTCGGGTTCTGCCTGGCCCCCGGCAACACCTGCGTGCTCAAACCTCCCAGCATCAATTCGGGGATCGGACTGAAGTGGGCGGAGATCCTGGCCGGACTGGATCTGCCTCCGGGCGTGGTCAATATCGTGACCGGTCCAGGCGGCACGGTCGGAAGCGCCCTGGCGTCACACCCGGACGTGGATCTCGTGAGCTTCACAGGCAGCTCCGAGGTCGGCAAGTCCATCATCGCCGCTTCCAGCCAGACGGTGAAGACCCTCATCATGGAGCTGGGAGGCAAGAACCCCGCCATCGTCCTAGAGGACGCCGACGTGGAGGCCGTCGCGGCGGAGCTCTGTGGCATCGCCTTCGAGAATGCCGGGCAGAACTGCGCCCAGCCTTCCAGGCTGTACGTGCAGGAAAGGGTCCACGACAGGTTCGTGACGGCTTTCGTCGCGGCCGCGGAGGCGATCAAGGTGGGGGACCCCGCCGGTTACGACACGGTGATGGGCCCGGTGGTCAGCAGGGAGCGGAGGGACCGCATCGAGGGCTACATCGCCTCGGCCATCGAAGAGGGGGCCGGCCTAGCGACCGGAGGGCGGAGGCCGGCGCAGCCCCCTCTCGATAGGGGCTTCTACGTCATGCCCACGGTGTTCACGGGCGTCACCCAGTCCATGACGATCTCCCGGGAAGAGGTGTTCGGTCCGGTGGTGGGTATCCACCGGTTCTCGTCGGACGAAGAAGTCCTGCAGGCGGCCAACGACACCGTCTTCGGTCTCTGCGCTTCCGTCTGGACCAATGACTACGCCCGGGCCTTGAGACTGGTGAACGGCCTGCAGGCCGGCACCGTGTGGGTGAACCAGCACATGAACCTCTCTCCCGAGACTCCCTGGGGCGGCTTCAAGGAGAGCGGTCTGGCCAAAGAAGGCGGCGTGATAGGGCCGGAAGGATACACCCAACTCAAGCTGGTCTATCTGAAGCACGGCTAGCCGAGGGGATCGCCTCCGAGAGGAGAGACCGCCTACCGTACCAGCGGCGGCACCACGATGACCGGGCAGGGGGCGTGGTCTACCACGTGCCGGCTCACCGAGCCCAGGAAGAGAGAGGCGAGCGCGCCCTGCCCTCTTCTGCCGACGACGGTAAGGAGGGCGCCCTTGGACTCCTCCACCAGGACGGCCTGGGCCCATCCCTCCAGCGCCTCCCCCTGACACGGTAAGTCCGGGTTCAGCTCGTGCACGCGCTCGATCGCCTCTGCCACGATGATCTCCGCTCCCCGATGAAGGGTCTCGAAAAGACCGGGGGCCGTGAGCGCCTCCTGCTGAGCCAGAGGCGGCGCCTCCCAGACCGAGATCACCCTGAGTGAGGCGCCCCGCAAGGTCGCCTCTTCCACCGCGAACTCCAAAGCGACCCCGGCCGCTTCCGAACCGTCCACTCCTACCAAGATGGTGTCCATCATGCCTCCTTCGTCACGCCCAGTCCGAGGTCACGTACTCCATGTATCTGTCGCTGCGGATGGCGCCGAAGGCCATCAACGCGTCGTAGAGCAGCGCGATGGCGAAGACGAACATGGCGATGGCCTCGACGATGTAGAACGGGTACATGGGTATGGCGAGCACGGCCGTCTCGGCTCCTCTGTCCAGGGCCGACTGCGTCTGAAGTATCGCCGCGTAGCCGACGGCGGCGGCGGTCGCCGCGGCCAGCAGTCCCATGAACCCGTAGACGGCGAACTTCAGGGCTCTGGGGAAGTGCTTGACCACGATGCTCATGTTGATGTGGGTCTTCTGGGATTGCGCGTAGGCGAACGAGGCCATCACCGTGCACAGGAGCAACACCTCGGTGATCTCATATGCGCCGGATATCGGTTTGGTGAAGGCCTTGGTGGTGAACACGTCGGAGACGTTCAGCAGCATGATGGCAAGGAGGCCGGCGTAGCTGACCAGGCTCATCACGAATGTGATCTTCCGCACTGTCTTGTCAAGTCTAAGCATGGTCCACCTGCTACAGAAGGTTCGGAAGAACCAGGACGATCTGCGGGAAGAAGTAGATGAGCACGATCCCGATCAGGATCGTGATGGCGAACGGCAAGGCGCCTTTGTAGATGGTGCCCAGCGGGATGTCCTTGGCTACACCCTGGATGATGAAGCAGTTGAGGCCCACCGGCGGGGCGATGGCGCCCAGTTCCATGACCAGGATGATGTAGATGCCGAACCAGATGAAGTCGTACCCGTAGCTGGCGACGATGGGGAGGAAGATGGGCACCGTCAACATGATCATGGGCAACTCGTCCATGAGCATGCCGAGGATGATGTAGACGATGGTCATGAGGATCAGCACCACCCCGAACGACACGTCCAGGGATTGGAGGCCGTCGGCCAGCATCATGGGCATCTTCGTGATGGCCAGGAAGTTCGAGAAGACACTGGCCCCGATGATGATGAGAAAGGTCATGCCGAAGGTTGTGACCGTGTCCTTGAGAGCGGTCTTGAAGTTCCGCCAGGTCAGGTTCCTGTTGACGGCCATCAGCAGGATGGCCAGGAAAGCGCCGATCGCGGCCGACTGGTTGACCGAGAAGAAGCCCGAGAACATGCCGCCCAGGACAGCGCCGAAGAGCACGACCACTCCCCATAGCCCCGTCAGCGAAGAGAAGCGTTCCCTCCAGGTGGCCTTTTCCGGCTTGGGGGCGAGGGAGGGTTTCGCCTTGACCATGACGACGATGGTGGCGATGCAGAGCACCGTCAGCATGATGCCCGGCAGGATGCCGGCGATGAACTGCTTGCCGATGGACTCCTCCGCCATGATGCAGTAGATGATCATGGGCGTGCTGGGCGGGATGAGGATGCCCAGCGTGCCGCCCATGGCGATGGACCCGGTGGACAGCCGGTCGGCGTAGTTGTGCTTGCGCATCTCGGGTAGCGCGATGGTGCCCATCGTCGCGCACGTGGCGGCGCAGGAGCCGCATATGGCCCCGAATCCCGCCGACGCCGCCACGGTGCCGGCGGCGAGACCGCCCGGTAACCACGACAGCCAGCGGTTCCCCGCCCTGTAAAGACTGCCGGACAGCCCCGCGTGGAACGCGAAATTGCCCATGGCGATGAACAGGGGTATCACAATCAATGCGTAGGTGCTCGCTTGCGTCGAGGGGACCTTGCGGATGAGGCCAATGGCGGCGGAGGGGTTGACCACCACCGCGTAGCCGACGAACCCGACCAGCAGAAGCGCGAGCCCGATGTTCATCCCCAGGAAGATGAGGATGAGGAAGATGATGATGGCGATAATGCCTATGACTGCCGGAGACAAGAGAGTCTCGATCCTTTCGTCCCGGCGGCGGACCGGGTGCGATCGTTGTCTAGGATGGATGAAACCCGGCCGGGGGGATATGCCCCCGGCCGGGTCCGGCGTTCGTGAGCGCCAAGCCTAGTTGCTGTAGGTCTTGGCGATGTTGACGGCATCCTGCATGTAGGTGTTGGCGTCGAACCCTTCGAGCTTGACAGTGGCGGGCCAGGCGGCGCTCACTTCGTTGGCGACCGCCTGGAAGGCCGCGACGGCTTCAGCGGTCGGGGTGAGCCACTCGCCCCCCGCGTCGGCGATGGTCTTGTGAGCACCGGCTGCGGCGTCGCTGAAGTCCTGGGCGGCGGCGAGAGAGCCGGTTCTGCCCGTGGCGGCCTCGATGATCGCCTGGAACTCCGGCGGAAGCGCGTTCCACTTATCCCAGTTCATGACCAGGCCGAAGGCGCCGTCGTACAGCGGCATGTCGAGGAAGTACTTGGTGACCTCCTCGAGCTTGAAGTTGGTGATGCCGGCGGGTTCGAAGACGTATGCCGTGATGTTCTTCTTCTCCAGGGCCTCGTACATGTCCGGCGGCGGCATCACGATCGGGCTGGCGCCGAGCTTGGTGACGAGGTCGGTGATGGGGCCGGCCGGGGTGCGCATGACGAGTCCAGCCAGGTCCTCGGGCTTCTCGATGGGCTTGTCGGCGCTGCAGAAGAGCATGCCCGGGTTGCCGTAGAGGTTGAGCATCTTGTACTTAGACCATTCGTTCTGAAGCTCAGGATACTTCTCGTAGAGGTCCCACAGGGTATTGGTGCTGACCAAGGCGTCGCCGAAGCCGACCATGGGGATGGTCGTGACGTCGGTAAGTGGGAACTGGCCCGGGTAGAACGAGGTGAACAACCAGCCGATGTCCACTGCGCCTGTCTCTACCATCTCGCCAACGTCACCCGCGGCGGCGAGCTGCGAACTGGGATAGAGGACCACTTTTACGTGGCCGTCCGTGGCGGCGAGGATCTCATCCGCCCACGCCTGGTAGAACATGCCGTTGTTGGACGTCGCGGGGTCGTGCATGGAAAGCGAGAACTCGTAGTATTCGAAATCGTCGAACGACCCGGCGGCCGCGGTGGTCGCCGTGGTGTCGGGGGCCGACGCCGTGGCGGTGGTCTCGGTGCCGCCGGCCGTGGTGGCGGTGGTCGCGGCGGTGTCGGTCGTCTCGTCGTCGCCGCAGGCTACGAGCGAAAGGACCACGACCAACGCCGCCACCAGAAGGACGACTGAGCGTAGAGTTTTGGACCTCACAGGTTACCCTCCTCCAAAAAGCGTTTGTGTTGCGCGCACGCGGGGTCCCAGAGACTCTGGATAGTCCTGTGGGATCCCCCCTGCGGCCCGAAACCATCATAGCGCGTGACCACCCCGCGGCGCGAATCGGCGGCGAAGAGCATGGTATCTATGGCATGGAGAAGTATTCCGCGATACGGGACGGGTGGACCGTCCCGGCCTGGGGCGTGGACGCGCGACCCAGGCCGGTGGGGCTCTCAGCCTCGGGGTCGGCCTCGTCTACGCGGTGGCGCGCGCGTCCACGAGACGCTTCAAGCCCAAGGCGAGCTCCTGCAGTCGCTGGACTTCTTCCTCGACCTGGCGGGTGCCGGCCGCCGCCTGGGCGCCGGCTTGGTTGATGCTCTCGATGGCCTGGCTGATCTGCTCCATACCGGCTAACTGCTGGCGGCTGGAAGCGGAGATCTGCACGGCGGATTGAGCAGCCTCGGTGGCGGTGTCGGCCAGGGTCTGCACGGCCTCTCCCGACTCCAGAGACTGCCGGCGGCCGGCTTCGATGGCCTCCCGGCCCTGCTCGGCCGCCTGCACCGCCATGGAGCCGGCCTTCCGGATCTCGCCCAAGATGTCTCGCACCTGGGACACGGCCTGCTTGGACTGCTCGGCGAGGTTCTTCACCTCTTGGGCCACCACGGTGAATCCCTTCCCCTGGTCGCCGGCTTTGGCCGCCTCTATGGAGGCGTTCACGGAGAGCAGGTTCGACTGCTCTGCGATGTCGTTCACGGTGCCTATTATGTCGCTCACGGCCTGGGTCTGGTCGCTCAGCCGGTTGACCGTCTCGCCCACTACCGCCATCTGGTTCTGGATGCGCTCGAAGGCCGCCATGGTCTCTTCCACCGTGGCCCGGCCGGTCTCCGCCACGTGAGTCACGTTCTGCGAGCTGTCGGCCACCTGGGAGGCCTTCTCGTTGGCCATCTGCACGGTCTGCTTCACCTCTTCCACGGTGGCTGTGGTCTCGTTGGTGGAGGCCGCCGTCTGAGCGGCGCTGGCCGCCACCTGGGAGGCCACGGCTCTGAGCTCCGTGGCGGAACCGCTGATGCTCAGGCTGGCCTCCTGGAGCCGTTTCTTGACGGACGAGGCCACCCGCAAGGCGGCGAATATGCACAGACCCACCACGCAGGCGCCCAACGCCAGCATGATGATCCACATGGTGGCGGCCTTCCGCGAGAGGTCGTTCGCCCCGGCCTCCTCGCGGGCGTTCACACTCTCTCTATACGCGCCCGCGGCCTCCTGGAGCTTCTGCGCTACGGGGAGGACCTGCTCCTGGACGTCGGCCAGCGCCTGCTGGATGTTGGACGAAGCCACCGAATAGGCCGACTTCGCGGCCTGCTCGTGCTCCGCGATCAGGCTTCTCATGCTTTCGATGGCGGCCGCACCCTCCGAGCCGGCCGCTTCCATCGTGGCGAGAGAGTCAAGGACGGGTGTGAGTTCGGCCACCGCCTCGCCCAGATAGCCGGTTTCCTGACCGTTCTTCTGCTGATCGTTCACGAGAGTCACGAGCGAAGCGACGTTCAGGCCTGTGGAGCCTGCGACCATGTCGATCGCCTTCAGCTCCACCTGATTGGCGGCCGCGAGCTGCACGCGCATCTTGTCGCTGTGCGTCCTGAACCCTGTGTCGAGCGCTCTGAGCTCGAGAACACCCACGATCAGCATGGCGATGATGAGCACCAACACCACCGCGTACCCGAAGCGCACGCGATTCGGGATCGTCATCCCCTCGACCCATCGCAGTATCCCCACCAGGCCCCCTTTCTGCATAGCGCGCGACACACGGGGATTATCGACCGCATGAGCGCACGCCTTTACGCGCTCCGTCGAAACGAGACCGTGGGGCCGGTCCATGCCGCTTGTTGACAGTAGCCGCCGCGCTCCCTAGTCTCTGCGGAGCGCCACCGATGTATGACAGAGAGGGGAACGGGGCATGAGGCGGCCGCTCCACACTGAAGCATGTCCGGCAGATTGAGACTGCCCGCCTGGGTGGCGTACGCTCTGGCGTCGTTCCTCTGCTACGGCGTCACCAACTCACTGCTCGGCGCCATCTATGAGTGGAGCGGGAGGAACCCCGACACCCCGGTGACCGCGCCCTTCATCCTCTGGCTGACCATGGGGGCGGTCGGGATCGCCGCGGCGGCGGTCTTCAAACTCCGCGGCCGGGGCTACAAGGGCCTGCCGTCACGCCGTTTTGTGTGGGTAGCGGCCGCCGCCGGCGTCACTCTCTCTGCCGCCATGCTCACACTGAAGCTGGGGCTGGCGAGCGACCCCGACGCAAAGGGCCCCATCGTGGCCATCAGCTCCACGAACGCCATGATCGTCGCGCTGGGGGCTTTCTTGATCCTCCGGGAGAGGTTGAGCAGGTGGCAGGTGGCCGGCATGCTGGTGATCATCGGAGGGATCATCGTCATGGCGCTGGGGACCGGGGCGGGCTCCAGCGCCCGGGGCCTGTTCTTCGGCCTTGCCACTATGGCCCTCTTCGGGGTGACGAACTTTCTGCTGAAGTACGCCGGTCATCATGGCAGCGACTCGGTCACCACCACGGCAGTGCTCTGGCTGGCGGCCGGGGTATGCGGGGTGCTGGCCGTCGGCTACTGCCTTGTCCGCTACGGCCATCTGCCTGGGATGCAGGAGGCGTCCCTGATTCTGTGGGCGGTATTGGCCGGGATCACGCTGGCCATGGGCATGCTGTTCCTGAAGCTGGCAGTCACCAAGGGACCGGGAGGGCCGGCCACGGCCATCACCGGCTCCAACTCCATCCTGGTGGCGCTGTTCGAGTTCCTGGTTTTCGCTCACGTTCCGCCCCTCCAGAAGTTGATCGGCATGGGTATCGCGATCGTGGGGATCGCGGTCCTCAGCCTGGGAGGGGGGAAGGCGGCCGTTCCGCGATAGGGTCCGTGCGCCCGCCGTGAGTCATTACGCCGACTCAAGGACCCGTAATCCAGACCCGAGTCATTGACAACCCCGTCCCCCGGTCGTAGGATGTGAGCGTGACCCGCATCGGCGTCTGCGACGTGGCGTAGGGGAGGGGCTCGCGCATGACCGAGACACTGACGATCTCAGCCTTGGAGCGGTTGACCGGCGTCACGCGTACCACCATCCACTACTACATCCGGCGGGGTCTGCTCCCGCAGGCCGCGAAGACCGCCGCAAGCCGTTCGCTCTATTCCAGCGACCACGTTCGGATTCTCAAGCGCATCGAGCAGCTCAAGCGGGACGGTCTCTCCCTGGCGGAGATCAAGAAGGAACTGAGGCCGGCCGTGGATTCGGCGAACGAGAACAGCACGCATCTCGCGTGGCGCGAGCGCGAACGCATCCACCAGAGGATCGTCCAGGTAGCCGCCGAGCATTTCGTCGCCTACGGGTACGAAGGCACGCACGTATCGACCATCATCGAGAAGGCCGGGATAACCCCCCACGTGTTCTACGGCCATTTCACGGGCAAGAGCCAACTCCTGGCGGAGTGCTTCTCCGCGTTTGTGGACTCCAACATGGCCCTTCTGGCTCCCCAACTCGCCGGCACCGCCGACGTGGGGCAGAGGCTCCTCTACAAGGTGACCGGCAACCTGCGGTCGCGCGCCATGGGCGTGGACGTCATGACCCTCATCCGTTCGGGGGAGATACAGAGAGACGCCGACTTCCGCGGTCCCATCGAAAACGCCTGGGGAAAGGTGCTGGGACATATCATGGCGGATCTCGCGGACATGCGTCCCTCGGGAGCCCCGCCTTCGCCCGTTCCCGACGAGCTCATCGCATACGCGCTCGTGGGGGCCTTCGACAACACCTACGTGCGGTCCACCTGGGACGACACCTACACGCCGGCCGACGTGCTCCGCGCCCATCTCTGGCTCTACATGGCCGTTCACGCCGCGCTGAGCGGCGCCGTGAACATCGACAGCTTGATCGAGCGTTACGAGGAGTCGATCCAAGAGATCGCCGAGTCCGCCCCGGCCGGCCCTCTGCTTGGCTCGTCGCCGGGCGCTCCACTGCCGCAAGAGAACAGCGGCGAGGATGCCTCGGACCAGTCTTAAACATCGGGAAGAGAGGTCCCATGGGTTGGTGTGTGCCTGACGTCTGTTACGTCGGGGGGAAGATCGTGACGATCGATCGGCACGATTCGATCGCTGATGGGTTGGCCATCAAGGGTGACAGGATCGTGGCGGTCGGCTCGGACGCCGACGTGAGGGGCCTGGCGGGGAGATCCACCAGGATCGTGGACCTGGGCGGCAGGACGGTGCTGCCGGGCATCAACGACTGCCATCTGCATACCGCCACATACGGAGGCAACCGGCCGCCGCTGACGCTGGACCTCAGCTACCCGGCGGTGAAGTCCATCGGCGACATAAAGGAGCTGGTGAGGGCACAGGTCGCGAGGTCGAAGCCGGGAGAGTGGATCCGTGGGAACGGCTGGGACGAGGGCTATCTCGAGGAGTGTCTAGCCGACCCGTCCCGCCGCATGACCCGCTTTGACATCGATGAGGTCGCCCCCGACAACCCGGTGTACCTCGTCGACTTCACCCAACACGTGTTGGTGGCCAACAGCCGGGCGCTGGAGCTGGCGGGGATCACAGGCGAGACGCCGACCGAGTCGGGGTCGGAGATCGTCAAGGACCCGGCGACCGGCCTGCCTAACGGCATGCTGCGGGAGCTGCCGGCTCAAGGCCTGCTGATGAAGGCGGTGCCGCCCTGGACCCGCCAGGAGAAGCGAGACGGCATCGTCGCGGTGATGCGCGATCTCAACTCCCGGGGCATCACCAGCGTCACCGACCCGTCCTTGGGCCCTGGCGGCATGGACTTCCAGGGTGGTCTGCTCGGCTCCGAGTGCATCAGCGTCTACAACGACCTTCACAACGAAGGCGCGCTCACCTGCCGCGTGAACATCCTCTATCTGTTCGGCGAGTATGGGGCGTCGCTGTCACTGTCGGAACTCCAGAAGAACATACCCCGGATGGGCTTTCACTCCGATTTCGGGAACGAGTGGCTCAAGATCGGCGGCGTCAAGCTCTTCGGTGACGGGGTGCCGCAGACCAAGACCGCCCTCATGCACGAAGACTACCCCGACGGCGGCAACGGCTGCCTAATGACCCCGGGCGCGACGGAGGAAGAACGGTACCGGCAACTCGTCGCCATGGTGGGGTTCGCTCACAGGCAGGGGTTCCAGTGCGGGATACACGTTGTGGGGGACAAGGGCATCGAGGCGTGCATCGACGCCATAGTCATGGCGCAGGAGGAGGATCCTCGCGAGCTCCGCCACTACCTGATACACAGCGACTTCATCAACGAGGCCGACATCGCCCGGGCAGCGCGTCACGGCATCGGAGTCTGTCCTCAGCCGATTCTGAAGTGGACGTTCTCTGACGCCATGGACCGCATGGTGGGCATCGCCGCCTCCGAACGCCAGTTCCCGTTGCGCTCCCTCTTGGATGCCGGAGTCCACGTCAGCGGCTCCTCCGACGCGCCGGTCGCGGAGCCCGACTGGTTGCGGGGCGTGGAGGCGGCTGTGCTCCGCAAGTCCAGGGCCACCGGCACGGTCCGGGGGCCTCGGGAATGCATCGGGGTGAGCGAGGCCATACGGCTGTTCACAATGGGAAGCGCCTGGCAGGACCACATGGACCATCTCAAGGGTTCGATCGAACCGGGCAAGCTCGCAGATCTCTGTGTGCTCGACCGCGACATCCTCTCCATACCCCCGGAGGAGATCCACACGATCAAGAACGTGGCCACCGTGGTGGGTGGCCGGCTGGTATACGACGACGGACTCGGATAGACACGGAGGTGAATGCGGGACGAGGGCTTGGGCCGACGACGTGACGATCGACAGGAGATTCGAGGGACGATCTAGGGGACGATCAAGGAATGGAGATGGTATGAGAACCTGGTCGAGGATCGGAATCTATCTAGCTTGCGCTTTGCTGATCGTGTTCGCGCTGGGGGTGGCCGGCTGTGGTGAGGACGGCGTCCCCTCGAGCTCCGAAACCACTGCGGTGCCACCCACGAGCGCTACCACCGGCGGCGGATCCACCGACACCACCGGGGCCGGCTCGACGGAGACCACGCAGGCCACCGGGGAAGTGAAGGAGCTGGTGGTGGGCACCGTCATGCCGATGAGCGGCGCGCTCAGCGTCGTCGGCCTCTCCTGGAACCGGGGCTACGACCTCTACGCCGAGAAGGTGAACGAAGAGGGCGGGGTCAAGATCGGTGACGACACCTACACCATCAAGGTCCTGAAGGAGGACGGCAAGGGCCAGGCAGACTCGGCCGGCGCCGCGGCGAGGAAGCTCATCCAAGACGGGGCGACGGTCCTGTTCGGCGAGGTCATGGACGGCGCCACCGCGGCCGTCTACGACGTGGCGAAGCAGAACGGCGTTCTTCACGTGATCGCCTCGGCCAACACACCGGGCAACCCGGCCGACATCGGCGCCGACAAGGACCTTCTGGTCCGGTTGAGCAACAGCTTCGACGATGCCCACACAGCCGATTTGGACTTCCTCAAGGAGAAGTACCCCGACGTGAAGACCATAGCCGTGTCGCAGCCCGACGTGGGCTTCGAGGGCCAGATCGAGGACTTCACCGCGGCCGCCAAGGAGCGTGGTTTCGAGGTGATAGGCGCGGAGAAGTGGGCGTTCGGCATCAGCGACTTCGTGCCTACCTACACGAAGCTCCTGTCCTTCCAGCCCGACGCCATATTCATCATGGTGAGCGCGCAGAGCCCCTATCAGCTCCAGGCCGCGCGGCAGTTGGGCTTCACAGGGCCCATCCTTGCCAACTCCCCGATGGGGCCGGAGGTCCATGTGCGTGTCGCCGGTCCGGAGGCATGCACCGACTTCTTCTGCAACGGCATCAACCCCAGCGAACCCACCGAGCTGATGGCCGACATCATGCAGCGCTACGAGGAGGCGTTCAAGGACGAGTGGATCTCGGACTGCCTGCTTGCCTGGGACGAGCTATGGATACTCGTGCAGGCCATGCAGAAGGCCGGCAGCACCGACCCGGCCGCCGTCCTCGCCACCCTGGATTCTATGACCAACGTGGGAGACGTGAAGACGTCGTTCGGGGACGCGCGTATGGGCGGCATGGAGAGGTTCGGGGTGAACAGAGCGCTGGTGCGTCCCGTTCCCATCAGTCTGATCATGGACGGGGAGATCATGCTCCAGGGCTACTTCGAGAGCGCCAACAGGTAGGCCCGTGAACGAGGTGGGAAGGGGCGGCGCGCCGCCCCTTCCCACCCCACCTCTAGCCGGGGGAAGGATCATTGGACCTACCACTGCAGACCTGGATCCAGGCCATCATCAACGGCCTTGCCATGGGGTGGCTGTATGTGCTGATGGCGCTCGGTCTCACCCTGATACTGAGCATCATGGGCATCCTGCAGCTTGCTCACGGCGAGATCTACATGATAGGCGCGCACATCGTCTTCGTGCTCGCGAGGCAGCACGGCGTGAACCTCTACGCGGCCATCGTCATAAGCATGCTGGTGATGGCGGTGTTCGGAGCGGTGATCGAAAGGGGCCTCTTCCGGCCGCGTCCCGGCCAGGACCCGGTCTTGCCCGCGATAGTCATATCCACGAGTCTGACCCTCATCCTGAGCAGCTTCGCCGTGGTCAGCTTCGGTCTCTACGAGAAGGGCCTCCCCAAGCTGGTGAAGGGCTCCTTCAGAGTCCTGGATGTCGCCATACCTCGTGACAGGATCCTGGCGGTGGGGATCTCGGTGGCCATGTTGCTTGTCGTCCACCTGTTCCTGAAGAAGACGAGGCGGGGGCAGGCGATGGTGGCAAGCGCCCAGAACCGGGAGGCGTCGTATCTGCGGGGCATCAACCCCAACCACATGTCGAGACTCGCCATGATGATAGGGTGCGCTCTCGCCGCGCTCGCGGGCGCGCTCGCGGGCTCGATCCTGGTGCTCAACCCGTCCATGGGCGGTCTACCCATGATCAAGGGACTGGTGGTCATCGTGCTCGGCGGCCTCGGCAGCGTTCCGGGGGCGGCGGTGGGCGGCATGATCCTGGGCCTGATCGACGGCGTGGTGCCCGTGGTGTTCGGGGCGACCGCGGCCGCGCTCGCTCCGCTCATCCTCGTCATCCTGTTCCTGCTGTTCCGGCCCAGGGGGCTCTTCGGCCATGAGTAGACCGTGGAAGGCCGGGGGGCTCGCCGTAGTCATCATCCTCGCCCTGGCGTTGCCCCAGATGCTGAGGGGCAACGACTACTGGATCTCGGTGGCCGTGGTCGCGGCGATCATGATGCTCATGGTAAGCAGTCTAAGGACGGTGCTGCTGCTCAACCAGATCTCGCTGGGACACGTGGGCTTCTCGGCTCTGGGCGCCTACGGCTCGGCGCTCCTCATGATGAGGGTCGGCCTGCCCTTCTGGGTCACCGTCCCTCTCGGGGGGCTCATGGCCGCGCTTCTCGCCCTGGTGCTGAGCTACCCCTTCCTGAAGGTCCGGGGGCTCTACTTCTCCATCCTCACGCTGCTCACCGCCGAGACCCTGCGTCTGACGGCCTACTACTGGCCCAGCCTGACTGGCGGCTCCTGGGGGCTCCTCGAGATACCGCCGCCCGCCTCCATCACCCTCCCGGGGATCGGGGCCGTGGACTTCGGGACCGTCGACAACTACTACTACGTAGCGATACCGCTGGTGATCATATGCCTGGCGCTGATCTACCTGATCGAGCACTCGCACCTCAGCTTCAAGTGGCAGGCCATCCGGGACGGAGACGAGCTCTCCAAGTCCGTGGGGATCAACGTCATGCGGTATATGGTCATCAATTTCGTGATCGCCTGCTTCTTCGCGGGCATAGCCGGCGCGCTCTTCGCTCACTATCAGCACAGCCTGGCCGTCGACGCCACGTCGAGGTTCGGGGTCGTGATGTCCATCTACATGCTGCTCTACTTGGTGGTCGGCGGCCGCAAGAGCTTCGCCGGGCCTATCGTCGGCACCGTGGTCATGACGCTCATCACCGAGTTCACGCGGCCCGTCGCCGAGTATCAGCCCATGATGATCGGGGTGATCGCCATCCTCGTCATGCTGCTGATGCCGGAGGGCTTGGTGGAACTGCCGGGCCGCCTCGTCCGTTGGAGGAAGGATCGCAAACGCGGCGCTCTGACCGCCCCGGTGGACCCGGGCGAGACGGGGTAGGGCGGAGGCATCCCATGGCGCTACTCGAGATAGAGCACCTGAGCAAGAACTTCGGCGGGCTGGCGGCCGTGTCGAGCGTCGATCTACGGGTGGAGCAGGGTGAGATCTGCGGCCTCATCGGCCCCAACGGAGCCGGCAAGAGCACGGTCCTCAACATGATCGGCGGCACCTATCTGCCCACGCGCGGCAAGATCGTGTTCGCGGGAACCGAGATCACCCGGAGCCCGGCGTACAGGCGGGCCAAGCTCGGCATCGCGCGGGTGTTCCAGCGCAACGCCCTCTTCTTCAGCATGACCGTGCTCGAGAACGTCATCGCGGGGTCGTATCTCAGAGACGAGCACGGTTTCTCAGAGATCTTCTACAGAGGTAGGTCGGTCCGGTCGAGGGAGGCCAAACTCAGGGAGCGCGCTTTGGGGATCCTGGACTTCGTCGGGCTGGTGGATCTGGCGGACGAGATGGCCGTCAACCTGCCCCACGGGAGCCAGCGGGCTCTCTGTGTGGCGGTGGCTCTGGGCTGCGAGCCGAGCCTTCTGCTGCTGGACGAACCCTTGACCGGCATGAACCGGGAAGAGACCGAGGCGATGGTGGGACTGGTGAGATCTCTGCGGGACACCCGGGGGATCACCACCATCGTCGTGGAGCACAACGTGAGAGCGGTGCTGGGCCTGTGTGAACACGCCGTCGTGCTGAACTACGGCAAGAAGATGATGGAGGGGACTCCGCGGGAGTGCGTGGACGATCCCAGGGTGATAGAGGCCTTCTTGGGGACGGGGAATCGTGCTACTTGAGATCAAGGATATACACGTCCACTACGGGGGCGCCGAGGTCCTGAAGGGGGTCTCCCTGGATCTGGAGGAAGGCCAGGTGGTGACGTTAATTGGCAGCAACGGCGCCGGGAAGACCACCACACTGCGCGCCGTCTCCGGGCTGAAGGGCCTCACGGCCGGGGAGATATGGTTCGACGGTGTGCGCATCGACGGTCTCTCACCGCAGGAGATCGTCAAGAGGGGAGTCATCCAGGTCCCTCAAGGACGAGGTCTGTTCCCCTTCATGAGCGTGTCCGAGAACCTCCGGCTGGGAGCCTATCTCCGCAAGGACAAGGACCAGGTGCGGAGCGACCTGGCCAACGTACTCGAGCATTTTCCCCGTCTCAAGGAGAGGAGCCGCCAGCGGGCAGGCACCATGAGCGGCGGCGAGCAGCAGATGCTGGCCATCGCCTGCGCCTTGATGGGCAGACCGAGGCTGCTGCTGCTGGACGAACCCTCCTCGGGACTCTCCCCGATCATGGTGGAGGAGATCGGACGGGTGGTGGAGGGCATCAACAGCGAGGGAACCAGCACTCTGCTCGTGGAGCAGAACGCCGGGCTCGCACTGGGACTGGCGCAGCGTGCATATGTCCTCGAAACCGGGAATATGGTGCTGAGCGGTGACGCGAAGGACCTTCTGAACAGCGAGCACGTGAAAAGGGCCTATCTCGGAGTCTGAGCGGGTTGTCGGTACGACAGGCGCCTTCGGATGTCCGGCCGGCCCCCCGGGGAAAGGAGAGGCTCCATGGCCGGATTCGAACAATCAGCTCGTGATATCGTGCTGGCCTTTTACGAGGCCGCTCTGAACGACAAGGACGTCGAAAAGACCAAGCAGTTCCTGGGAGATACTTACATCCAGCACAACCCCTGGGTCGCCGATGGGCCGGAAGGGTTGCTGCGCTTCGTAGCCTTCCGCCGGGACAAGTACCCTGAGTCGCGGAGCGAGATCAAGATGGTCATCAGCGAGGGCGACGTCGTGGTTCTTCATGTGCATTCGGTACTGATCCCAGGGACCCCCGGACGCCACATAGTGGACATATTCAGAGTGGACGGCGACAAGGTCGTCGAACACTGGGATGTCATCCAGGACATACCCGTGCAGGTCTTCCCGCCGCTGAATGACAACGGGCTCTTCTGATGGCCTTGGCCAGGTTCCTCATAGCCGACGAGAGAGACAACGTGGCGACTGCCGTGACGCCCATCGCGAAGGGGGAGGCGGTGGCGGCGACCGGGGCCGGCCGGGAAGTGGTGACGGTCAACGACGACATACCTCTGGGGCACAAGTTCGCGCTCCGACCCATCGAGCGGGGCGGCAGGGTCATCAAGTACGGCGAGACCATCGGGGTGGCGTCGGCCTCCATCGCGCCGGGTGACCACGTGCACATCCACAACGTCGAGGGTCTGCGAGGACGGGGCGACAGGTCGTGAAGTTGGAGGGCTACAGGCGGGAGAACGGGACGGTCGGAGTGCGCAACCACGTGCTCGTGTTCCCCACCGTCGTCTGCGCGGAGTCGGTGGCTCGGCGGATCAGCGACGGCGTTCCCGGCACCGTCTGCGTGTCGCATCCACATGGCTGTGGGCATCTGGGGGCCGACAGGGAGCACATGGAGCGGACCATGGCCGGTTACTGCGCCAACCCCAACGTGGCCGGGGTCCTGCTGGTTGGTCTCGGCTGTGAGGAGATCACTCCGGAGATGCTGGCCGCCGAGCTGGAGTCGCGCGGCCGGAGGAGGGTGGTGGCTCTCACCATCCAGCGGGAGGGAGGGACGACCCCGGCGATCGCGAAAGGCTGCGACCTGGCCCGCCGGTTGGCAGGGGCCGCCGGGGAGGACCGCCGGACGCCGTTTGACGTGTCGGAACTGGTGGTGGGAGTGAAGTGCGGCGGCTCCGATGCGCTGTCGGGGTTGACGGCGAACCCTGCCGTCGGGGCGGCGAGCGACTTGCTGGTCTCCGAAGGCGCCACCGTCATCATGACCGAGGTGCCGGAGATGATCGGAGCCGAGCACCTGCTCGAAAAGAGGGCCGCGGACGAGACGGTGAGAACACGCATCCGCGAGGTGGTGGCCGGCATGGAGGCGTCCATCCTCGCCACCGGGGTGGATGTCCGGGGAACCGAGCCGTCTCCCGGCAACATGGAAGGCGGGCTGACCACTCTCGAGGAGAAGTCCCTGGGCGCCATCGTCAAAGGAGGCACGTCGACCGTCGCGCAGGTAGTGCGGTATGCCGAAAGACCCTCGAGGCGAGGGCTCGTGATCATGGACGGCCCGGCTCTGGACGCGGTCTCTGTGACCGGGATGCTGGCGGCCGGCGCCCAGATGGTCGTCTTCACCACCGGCCGGGGCTCCCCCCTGGGGGCGGCCATAGCCCCGGTGCTCAAGGTGGCGTCGAACAGCGCCGTCTTCGGGCACATGAAGGACAACATGGACCTCGATGCGGGCGAGATCGTGGACCCCGGCATCTCGGTCGGCGAGATGGGGGACCGGATACTGGGCGAGCTCCTCCTGGTCGCAGCGGACAGGCCGACGAGGAGCGAATGCCTGGGGCATCACGAGTTCGGCGTCCACTCGATCGGACCGGCGGTGTGACGTGGCGGCGGGCATCAACATGAACAGGACCAGATCGATTCTGGAGCGGGAGATCGCCGCGTTCGAGGTGACGCACCCCAAATCGAAGGATCTCTACGGCCGGGCGCTGCGGCACTTCCTGTACGGTGCTCCCATGCACTGGATGCAGCAGTGGCCCGGCAGCTATCCCATCTATGTGGCTGAGGCCCGAGGAGCTCATCTCACCGACGTCGACGGCCATGAATACGTGGACTTCGCCCTGGGTGATACGGGGGCCATGTTCGGTCACGCCAACCCTGCGGTGGTGGAGGCTATCGCCGGCCAGCTGAGCCGGGGCGCGACCATGATGCTGCCCACCGAGGACGGCATATGGGTCGGCGAGGAGCTGGCGCGCCGCTTCGGCCTGCCCTACTGGCAGGTCGCCACCTCGGCTACCGACGCCAACAGGTTCATCATCAGGCTGTGCCGCATGGCTACGGGCAGAAACAAGGTGGTCGCCTTCAACTGCAACTACCACGGCAGCGTGGACGAGACCCAAGTGGAGTTTGATGATCAGGGACGCATGGTCCCGAGAGCGGGGGTGCATCCCAACGCGATGGACCATGACCAGACGACGCGACTTGTGGAGTTCAACGACGCGCGTGCTTTGGAGGAAGCTCTGGCTCATGGCGACGTGGCCTGCGTCCTGACCGAGCCGGTGCTCACCAACACGGGCATGGTGCCCCCCTTCCCTGGCTATCACGAGGCTTTGCGCCGGTTGACCCGGGAGTACGACGCCCCGCTCGTCATCGACGAGACACACACCATCTCAACCGACCCGCGCGGGTATACGGGCTCGTATCACCTGGATCCCGATTTCTTCGTCCTCGGCAAGAGCATAGCCGGAGGCATACCTGTGGCCGTCTGGGGGACTTCGGAGGGTATGGCGCAGCGGATCTGGGAGGTGCTGCCGCACTTCGAGCCGGGTCAGGAGATCAATCACTTCGGCTTCGGCGGCACGATGGCGGGCAGCGCCCTGCAGCTGCGTGCCATCCGGGCGACGCTGGAGAAGGTCATGACCGACGAGAACTACCGCCACATGACGGCCATGGCGGAGCGGTTCGAAGACGGCGTGAGGCGTGCGCTCGAAGAGCACCATCTGCCGTGGCACGTGACCCGCATCGGAGCCAGAGTGGAGTATCTGTTCCTGCCTCGGGCCCCGCGCGACGGCGGTGAGGCTCACAGAGGCCGCGACGCGTTGCTGGAGGCCTTCATCCACCTGTTCCTGCTCAACCGCGGGGTGCTTCTGACCCCCTTCCACAACATGGCGCTGATGTGTCCCTTCACCAGTAGCGAAGACGTGGACCTGCACGGCCGGCTTCTGGATGAGTGCATCGACACACTGCTCTGAGGCCGGGCGGGCGCGGGGCGTGCCCGGCTCGCAGGTTGGGAGGCGCCCGGCCCGCGCTAAGCGCCTGCCCGGCCGCCCAGCAGCTCCCGCCCGTGGCGCCGCAAGGCGTCCATCAGTTGGTCGAGATGGGTGGGGGTGGTGAGCGGGTTGATGATCGTTACCCGCAGCGCGCCGACGCCCCCGTACTTGGAAGGCACGATGTAGAACTCACCCGACTCGATCAGGCGTCGACGGAGCTCCAGCTGGAAGTCGCCGAGCCGTTCGGCCGGGGCGTCGCGCAGTCCGGCCGGCACGTGCCGGAAGACCAGGATGTTGCACTGGGGTTCGTGCAACGCGACGAAGTCGTCGGCCTCAGACAGCTTGTCGTAGAAGGCGCGGCCGAGGGCGAAGGTCACGTCCACCATGTCGGCGAAGAGCTGCCGGCCGAAGAGCGACCACACGCCCCACAGCCCGAATGCCGCCGCCCGCTTGGTGCACTCCAAGGTCCTCACTCCGCTGTCGTATTCAGCCAGGCCGGGCGCGGCCGGGTCGAACAGGTAGGGCGCGTCCTGCCGGAAGGCGTCGAAGCCGTGGCTCTTGTCCCGGTAGAGCACGAAGGCGCACAGGCCCGGCACGAAGAGCATCTTGTGGGCGTCCCACACCACGCTGTCGGCCTTCTGCAGGCCGGTAAGCAGGTGCCGGTGCCGGTCGCTGAGCAGGGCCGCGCCGCCGTGGGCCGCGTCGACATGCAGCCAGACCCCGTGGCGGCGGCACACTTCCGCGATGTCGTCCAGCGGGTCGAAGGCTCCGGTGGGGGTGGCGCAGGCGCAGGCGACGACCGCCACCACCGGGCGGCCCTGCGCCTGTACGTGGGTCAGTTCTTCGTCCAGCCGTTGTGGGTCCATGCGTCCCAGGGCGTCGAGCCCCACGCGCAGGGTCTGCCGGCTGCCCAGCCCGAGGATGCCCGCGGCGCGGGCCACGCTGTAGTGGGCTTCGGCATGGGCCAGCAGCACCGGCGCCGGCCTGTCGCCCGGCAGGCCGCAGTCCCACGCGTCGCCGAGGGCGACGTTCCGGGCGGTCAGCAGCCCCGTCAGGTTGGCGAGCGACCCGCCGTGCGTCACGGAACCGGCGAAGGTGCCCGGCTCCCACCCGATGATCATCCCCAGCTCCTGGATCATGGCCAGCTCGACGGCTGTCGCCCAGGGCCCCATCTCGTAAATCGCCATCACCTGGTTGGTCACGGAGCCGACCGCGTCGAAAAGCCCGGCCAGCGGTACCGATGCTGGGACCTGGTGGCCTATGTAGCGGGGGTCGTGGAGGTTGAGCCCGCGGTCGAGCATGGCCGTCACGAGCCGGGCGAAACCGTCTGGGACGCTCCCACCCGCCGTAGCAGGGCCCTTCAGCAGCGCCGCGGCTTCCCGGACCGCCTCGGGCGGCTCGGTCCAGGGCAGCACAGCGCCCTCGGAGCGCTCGGCGCGCGCCAGATGCGCGGCCAGAAGGCCGGCCAACCGGTGTCCTGCCTCCTCCAGCAGAGAGGGTTCGTAGGCGGCGGTTATCCGCTTACGGGCAGCGGAGAGGTCTTCGGGTACTGTCTCGGATGCTGTGGACATCATGCCGACTTTCTCTGGGTGCTTATGGACTGGTGGTCCCGGTGGTGGGACCCGGTGTGGCGCCTGGTTCTGACCCGGTCGTCGCAGCCGGGAGGGTGGTGGTCGTGGTCGAGCCTACGCCCACCTCGATCTCCCGTGTGATCATCTTCCAGGTGCTGGTGAACTTGTCTTTGTGGATCACCGTCCCGTCTTTTGCCGTGACCGTGCGGACCACATCGATGGACCTGCCCTCCTGGCCCGCCACTCTTGTGCGCGTGACGCCCGGCTTCAGCCAGGACGCCTTTATCTCCCACACCGCCCGGGGCACCTTGTCATAGAAGTCGCTGGTCGAGTAGCTCACTTCGCGCCCATCGTTGGTTCCGTAGATGTCGAACGTGGTGGTGATGCCGTCGGAGGCGCCGCGGATTAGGATGTGGTGTTTGGTGTCGTTGAGAAAGCGCATGTTCGGCCCGTTGGAAGTGGCCGTCGCATCTCTGCCCTTGGGGTAATGGTCGATGTAGATGGAGTGGTTCTTCCGTTCGACTATCTTGAGACCGGCGAAGAACGCGGCATTGAACAGGGTCGTCGACACCTGGCAGATGCCTCCCCCTAGAACGTCCTCCATCTCCCTGTAGGCGATGCCGGGCGCCAGTTGGTAGCCGCGCTCCGCGGTGCGGGGGCCGATCTGCTTGATGAAGTCGTATTCCTCGCCTGGCGCAAGGATGACGTAGCTCGTGTATTCGGTGGTGATGCGCACGTTGGTCTGTCGCTCCGGCGTCCCCTCGTACTTGGTGGTGAAGGTGCTGAGCCTGGTTTTGACGCCCATGGCCTCGGCCTCCCTGGCCATCAGATCGGGCTCCACCTCGACCATCGCCGCCTTGGCCGTACGGTCTCCGGTCGAGAGGGCCGCCGCCGTGAGAGCCTGGGCGGTATCCTCGAAGTCGAGCGCCTTCCCCATCTTGCCGAGCTCCACCCAGACCTTCGCGCCGCTGGTCTTGAACCTGGCGTCGACGGGTTCCACGTCCACCTTCGCCGCCACCTCCCTGAGGAAAGGGCTCATCTTGTCTGCCGAGAGGAACACGGCCAGCGTCGAGACACCGCCTTGATCCTCAGACGCGAAGCCCATATACACGGCGATCTGCTCAGGGTTCAGTTCCCATCTGCTGTCGCCGCTCCGCAGCACCACCGGGGCGCTGACCATGGCCCTCGCGTCCTCCAACGCCCGGCGGTGGTCTTCGACCGCGAGCGCCGGCTCCTTGACCTTCATCGGGACCGAGATCTCGACCGGCTGGAAGGCGAGCAGCGCGGCCTTCAGCTGTTCGCGGAGCAGAGCCCGGTCCACCATCAGTCCCTTCCGGCCCTCCACGAACCTGACCTCGCCTCCGTCGACGGCGATGCCGGCGTCCACCGGGGTCAGGTCGAGCTGCTGCGCCACTGCGTAAAGGACTCTGGCCATCAGGTTGCCGTCATAGGTGCCCTGGAGCGCCACGTCCTCATCGGTGAAGAGCAACTTGAGGCGCCGGCCGACGTCCGTGAGGAAGTTGCCCTCGCGGGTGATGTCCATCGCGGTCGCGACCGCGGTCTCCACATCGGCCTCGAGCTCCACGTCGGCAGGCGTGACCAGCCAGGTCCTGCTACCGCTCTTGAGGGTCACCTCCGTGCCCCACACTTCCTTGATCGACTGTTCGACACGGATGGCGGCCTCGTCGCGGGTGAGACCGCTGACGCTGCGCCCGGCGACGGTGATCCCGGCGTGCACCTTGTTGTTGTAGACGGCGGAATCAATGAGCACGAGGAGCAGGAACGCCACGACCAGGCATCCGACCACGAACAGGGCGCGACGGCGCCAGATCTGGCGCCTGCTTCTCTTGGTGGTCTTCGGAGTCCTCAAGAAGGCAGATACCCCCGGAATAGCGGATGTCACAAGATAACAGACAAGCCGCATATTGCGCATATCGAGATGCCGGCGGCCACCGTCGGCCGCCGCCGGCGCCTCCCGCCGGGTCCCGGGTGATAAGGTTGCATGGAATAGGATGCTACGTTTCTTCCGGACACCCAGCATGACCCCGGCGCGGGTCGAGGCGGTCGTTTCGATCGCCGAGCGGGTCGTCGGGCATCCCGTGGAGGAGCCGGGCACGGAATGGTGCTTCTATGTGGAGGCCGAGGGGTCCCTGGGCGCCCATGAGCTGGCGGTTCTCGACTATGCCCTCTCGGAGACCTTCGAACCACGGCAGTTCGGGCCCGAGAGCTTCCTTGAAGGGCGGTTCTCCACCATCATCGAGTTCGGACCGCGCTTGAGCTTCGAGACCGCCTGGTCGTCCAACGCCGTCGAGATCTGCCGCCGGTCGGGAGCGCGCTCAGTGCGCCGCTTGGAGCGCTCGGTCCGTCTGGGGTTCGCGGAACCGCTCTCTGGTGAGGAGATCGATGAGATACTGGCGCCTCTCCACGACCGCATGACCGAGATGCGTTATGCCGAGCCTCTGACCTCTTTCGAAACCGGCATATCACCGGAGCCCGTGCGCCGGATCCCGCTGCTGGCGCGGGGGAGTGCCGCCCTTGCAGAGTTCGATCGCGCCTACGGCTGCAGCTGGGACTCGAGCGACCTGGAGCTCATCGCAGGCATCTTCCGGCGGCTGGAGCGGGATCCCACCGACGTGGAGCTGTTCCAGATAGCCCAGGCCAACTCGGAGCACTCCCGTCATTGGGTCTTCAAAGGCGAGCTGTGGGTGGACGGCGAGCGGGTGCCGGAGAAGAACCTCATGGAGATCGTGAAGCAGCCGCTGGCGACTTCGGGGCCGAACTCGGTCATCGCTTTTCGTGACGACAGCTCGGCCATCCACGGGACCCAGGTGCGCCTGTTCGCCGCTTCGGCGCCGCTGGGGCCGTCACCGCTGGTGCGGATGCCCACGCTCCTGCATCCTACGCTGACGGCGGAGACGCACAACTTCCCCTCGGGTGTGGCTCCCTATCCCGGCGCGGCCACCGGCGGCGGAGGGCGCATCCGCGACAACCAGGCGGTGGGGCGGGGCGGGCTGGTGTGCGCGTCGGGCGCCGCTTACTGCGTGGGCAATCTCCACCTGCCCGGCTACATGCTCCCCTGGGAGGAAGACGGCTACTTCCATCCCCCCGACCTCGCCTCGCCGACGGAGATCCTCATCGAGGCAAGCAACGGCGCCTCCGACTACGGCAACTGCTTCGGCGAACCGCTGATCTACGGTTTCACGCGCACCTACGGGCTGCGCCTGCCAGATGGCTACCGTTCCTGGTTCAAGCCCATCATGTACAGCGTGGGAGCCGGCCAGATACGCGACGAGCACACGGTCAAGGGCGGTCCAGAGAAGGGCATGCTCGTGGTGCAGGTGGGCGGGCCGGCCTACCGCATCGGCATGGGCGGCGGAGCGGCAAGCAGCATGGAGCAGGGCACCAACGTTCAGGAACTCGACTTCAACGCCGTCCAGCGCGGCGACCCGGAGATGGAACAGCGGGTCAACCGCCTCATGCGGGCCTGCGTCGAACTGGGAGAGGCGAACCCGATCGTCTCGGCCCACGATCTGGGAGCCGGCGGCGACTGCAATGCGCTGCCCGAGATTGTGGAGCCCGCCGGGGCGGTGGTCGACCTGCGGGCCATCCCGGTGGGCGACAAGACCCTTTCCGTTCTCGAGATCTGGGGCAACGAGTCGCAGGAGCGGAACGCCCTCCTGGTGCTGCCCGAAGGTCTCCCGGTATTGGAGGACCTGGCCGCCCGGGAGAACGTGCCTCTAGCCGTGGTGGGCCGGATAACCGGCGACGGGATCCTGGTGGTCTACGATTCCATCGACGACAGCAGGCCGGTGGACCTGCCCCTTGACGACATCCTTGGGCAGCTGCCGCCCAAGCGGTTCGAGTTCGAGCGGCGCGCGCCGCGCCAAGACCTCCAGCCCCTGGTCCTTCCCCCCGTTTCGGACCTGGAGCGAGTGCTGGAGATGGTGTTGCGGCTGCCCTCCGTCTGCTCCAAGCGCTTTCTCACCAACAAGGTCGACCTTGATGTCACGGGGCTCGTCGTCCAGCGGCAGCTGGTGGGGCCGCGCCACCTGCCTCTTTCCGACTACGCGGTCATCGCTCAGACCTACGACGACCCGTCGGGCACGGCTGTCAGCCTGGGCGAGCAGCCCATCAAGGGTCTCATCAGCCCCGGGGCGGGGGTACGCATGGCCGTCGCGGAGGCGCTGCTCAACATGGCCGGGGCGGTCATCACCGGCATCAGCGACATCAAGTGCTCCGCCAACTGGATGCTGGCGGTGAAGCAACCCGGCGAAGGCGCCTGGCTGTACGACGCGGCCTGCGCGCTCCGCGACATCCTGATGGAGTTGGGCATCGCCATCGACGGCGGCAAGGACAGCCTCTCCATGGCCAGTCAGGGCGTGACTCCCGAGGGCGGCAAAGAGCTGGTCAAGGCCCCGCCGGAGCTGGTGATGGCCCCGTACGCCCTCATGCCCGACGTGGAGCTCCGGGTGACTCCCGGCCTTAAGGAGAGCGGCAACGAGCTTTGGCTGCTGCCGGTGGGAGACAAGCGGAGGCTGGGGGGGAGCGCGCTCGCCCAGGTTCTCGGCCAGCTCGGCGACGAGGCACCCGACATCGAAGACCCGGGTGCGTTGCGGGCGGTGTTTGAGGCGGTGCAGGACCTGGTCCGCTCGGGCACGATCGTCTCCTGTCACGACGTCAGCGACGGCGGGCTCATAGTGACCCTGCTGGAGATGGCCTTCGCCGGCGACAAGGGCTGGGCCGTCGCCCTGGAAGGCGACGAGCTGTACGCATCGCTTTTCGCCGAAGAGGCGGGAGTGGTGGTGGAGGTCGTCTCCGAGGCGCAGGGGCTCGGGGTGGTCCCCGAGCGGGAGGGGCTCGGGATGGTCCCCGAGCAGGGACGGCTCGGGGTGGTCCCCGAGCAGGGGCGGCTCGGGGTGGCCTACCGGCTCGGGGCCGGCCGGGTCCTGGAGAGCCACGGGGTCAAGGCGGTCAGGCTGGGCCGTGTGCAAGACCTGAACGTCGAGTTGAGCTTCAATGACCAGCCTGTGATGCGGGAGAGCGCCCGGGCACTGCACTTGCTGTGGGAGGAGACGGCCTACCAGTTGGAACGCCTGCAGCAGAACCCCGCGTGCGCTGAAGAGGAGTGGGCGTCTCATTCGGCGCCCCCCGGGACGGCCCCCTATAGACTGACGTTCGACCCCGACGCTGATGCGCCGCCGGGCGGCACCTACGCCGACGCGGGGCCGCCGGCGAGTGGCACCCGCTCAGACACCGGCGCCGGCTCGACCGCCGCCGCGCCAGGTGCGCGCCGCGCCGCGCCGAAGGCCGCCATCCTCCGCGAAGAGGGCAGCAACGGCGACCGGGAACTCGCGGCAGCCTTCGCGGCGGCCGGGTTCGAGGTCTGGGACGTCACCATGACGGACCTCATCGGCGGCGGCGCCGACCTGGAGGGCTTCCAACTGGTGGCCTTCCCCGGTGGGTTCGCCTTCGCCGACGTCCTGGATGCGGCCAAGGGCTGGGCCTCGGTGATACGCAACAACGAGCGCCTGTCCGAGGAGTTCGCGCGTTTCTTCGCGCGGCCCGACACTCTCTCGCTGGGTGTGTGCAACGGGTGCCAGCTGATGGGACTACTGGGTATCCCCGGCTTCGGGCTCCCCGACGAGCTGAAGCCGCGGTTCATCCGGAACACCTCCGGACGTTTCGAATCCCGGTTCAGCACCGTCTCCGTAGAAGAGAGCCCGGCGTTGATGCTCCGAGGGATGGCGGGTTCGGTGTTCGGCGTGTACGTGGCGCACGGCGAGGGTAGGCTCCACGTTCCCGATCCGGCCACTCTCGACTGGATCGTCGACAGCCGCCTGGCCCCGGTGCGCTATGTCGACCCGGCGGGGTGCATCACCACCGCGTACCCCTACAACCCCAACGGCAGCCCTCAGGGCATCGCGGCGCTCTGTTCCCCCGACGGCCGCCATCTGGCGATCATGCCTCACCCCGAGCGGTGCTTCCAGCTGCGCCAATGGCCCTGGGTTCCACCCGGATGGGGCTTCCGGAGCAGCCCGTGGATGAGGATGTTCCGTAACGCCTACGCCGCCCTGGGCGGCTGCTGACCAGAGTACGAAGCCGGGGCGGCCGTCCGGCCGCCCCGGCTTCCAAGCTCACGGGTCGCACCTCCATGCGGGACCCACTTCCGTGGGAGTCGCACCGCAGTGCGGGACCTCACGGAGTGGGGACCTCACGGTAATGGGGGTCTACTTCTCCGGGCCGGTCTTCCGTATGAGCTTCATGCAGGGCTCGTTCGACATGCGCAGGCCCTCGGGGTCGGGGTACTTGATCTGCTCCCGCGGGATGAACGGGATGCTCTCTCTCCACTTCTCGCCGAAGATGTCGGGCCGGCCCTCGGGGAACATCCTGGGGTAGGGCACCGGGAGCTTGTAGAGCTTGGCGGCCGTTCCGCCGAGGATGAGGTTGATCTCGTCCTGCGTCAGCCAGTCGCCGACTCTGTCTATGGTCCGTAGCCCCCATCCGTAGAAATCGGGCTGATAGGTGGGCACGGAGGGCCAGTCCCTATATCCGAACATCATGAGCGACATTGTGTTGCGGTACTCGAGCTCCTTCGGCTTCTTGCCCCATCTCTCCACACCCCGCCGCACTATGTGTTGCGGCACGTTTCCGTAGTCATGCCCCCAGGTTAGACGGCTGGCGCTCACACCGACCTCGAAGGCGATCTCGAACTGCCGCTCGCTCCAGCCCCCGGTCTCCATGTACACGTTGTCGAGAGTGGCCACCACCTCATACATCTCGCGTATGGCGTCCTCGCCGCGTTTCCACTCGTCCTCCACGCAACCGTGCGTCTGCATGATCTTGGCCTTGGGGTTCATCTCCGACACCTTGGCGAGCAACTGGGTGAGGGTCCAATCGCCTTCGCGGGGGAGGCAGAACTGGTCGTGGCAGAGGACGGGCACGTCGTACTTGACACCGAGCTCGCACAGCGCGGCCCATTCGTCCACCCGCTGTTCGAGGCTGACCTTGCCTTCGGCCCCGGGAAGCTGGCGGCTCCGAGCGTAGGCTCCCGGCGCGAACTCGCCGATACCCACGAACCAGCCTGTCTTGAGGGCCTCCTCCACCTCTTCCAGCGCCGCCTTGAAGCTCCACGGCTTCTCGCCCCGGATGGCGGCGAGGACGGTCTTCTGGTCGGAGCAGCACGCCCTGAACCGGTCGGGGAAACGCTTGACCAGCTTGGCCTGAGTCTCGTTGAGAGTCCCGAAGATGCTGGGCAGGAGGACGGCCATGTCCACGCCGTAGCGGTCCATGTCGTACAGGGTGAGAAAGCAGTTGTCGAACGGGGCGACCTCGTCCATCAGACCGTTCCATTCCTGTCTTTCGACCTGTTCCCAGCCTTCGTCCGTGGCGGGTTGGTAGAGCGTCGTGATGTGACAATGCGTGTCGACGACGAATCTGGCGATGTTCCTTCTCATGTGACTAAGCCTCCGTGTTTGTTTTCCGTTACTCCGGCCACGCAGGGGCCGGCCGCTACGTGACACTGTCTTGCGAACGGTTCCGGGTACTTGCGCCGCAGCTCGTCGAGGTCGGCCTTCTCCACTTCCACAAGGAAACCCGAGACCGCCATTCCCACGGTGTTCTTCGATGTGCAGTTGCGAGGCACGATGGTGTTGATCACCCCGCCCCGGTCTATCTCGCCGGGCACGATGGGGTCGTACTTGGCGCCGTGGTCGATGCCCACAGCCCCGGGGATGATCCGTTCGGTGACGTAGGCGCCGGCCAGGACCGTGCCCCGCTCGTTGTAGATGCGGACCACATCCCCGTGCTCGATGCCCCTGGTGGCGGCATCCGCCGGGTTCATCCACAGTGGTTGATACTGATAGCCGTCAGAGGCCCGGACCTTGCAGGTCTCTATCTCGCGCAGCCAGGTCACGTCGTCGTGCTGAGAATGCACTCCCCAACGGGGGTGGTTGCTCATGACAAGGAGCGGATACTTCTTGCTCCTCTCCGTGCCGAGCGTCTCCTCGTGCGACTCTCCCTGCTGGATCCACTTGGGTACCGGCGGCCGTTCCGGGTCGTCGGGGAAGTGCTCCGCAAGCCCGATGGAGCGGAACTCCACTCTGCCGCTGGGAGTGGAGAGGGGATGGCTCTCGGGATCCTCATAGAACCCGATGAGCCCGGCCGGGATCTTCTCCCAATCGGGGTCAGGCGGGATGACGTAGTAGCCCTTGTTGTTCAGTTCCTCCCAGGAGATCTTGTCGGCCGCCCCCGAGCTCTCATAGCCCGACCGGATGATCTCCTCCACCGTCATTCCGTCCGTGTATTCCTCCAGCAGGCCGAGGCGCTCGGCGATCATGCAGACGACCTCATAGTCGCTGAACGACTCCCCCAACGGCTCGATGCAGCGCGGTTGCGGGTAGAGCAGGTCGAGCTGACCGCTGAACACGTCGCTACCGATGTCGTCCTCTTCGAGTTTGGTGTTGACAGGCAGGACGACGTCGGCGAAGAGGGCCTCGTTCTCGATCCAGGGGTGCTGGCAGAAGATGAACTCGATGTCGGGGTGGCGCATGGCCCGGATGAAGTTGTTGCCGTCGTTCCAGCAGGTGATCCATGAGGGGGAGTCGGTCCAGATCATGTGGATCCTCGACGCGCCCTCCGCCGGGTACTCATACTTGACGAACTGGTCTTCGCGGTTGCTGTGCGCGCCCAGGCGGTTCCCGTACCAGGTGCCTTCGCCGTCCAGGATGAGCTGCGGCACCAGGGTCTTGGGGATGCACGACTCGCGCTTGTATTCCGGAGGCAGGTCGCCCCGGTAGGCCGCCGACAGGTTGAGAGACACCGCGGGCTTGGGCGCCGCCTGGTTGTCAGGCTTGCCGAAAAGAGCCCACTCGATCATCTTGGCCTGGTTGCAGCCCGGTCTGCCCAAGCCCTGCATGGCCAAGCACAGCACCTGCAGCCGGGCGGGTTCGGTGGCGTAGGGGCCGCGGATGCCCGGGCCTCCGTTGCCGATGACCACGGTCGTGCGCTTCGTAGCCCACTCCTCGGCCAAGGCCTTGATGACGCGGGCCGGTACCCCGGTGATAGGCGCGGCCCACTCGGGGCTCTTGGCGACTCCGTTCTCGCCGCCCATCACGTACGCTTCGAACTCGTCGACGCCGTAGGCGTGAGTCTCGAGGTACTCCTTGTCGTAGGTGCCGTTCTTGAACCAGTGATAGGCGATGGCCAGATAGAGAGCGGCGTCGGTGTTGGGCAGTATAGGGATCCACCGGTCGGCGTGGACCGCAGCGGCGTAGTTCAGGTCGGGCGCGATGTAGACCTGCTTGATGCCGAGCTCCGTCCACCAGTAGCTGAGGCGGCTGGGGAGTTGCCCACCCCAACCCCAGGTGGTGGTCTCCTGGTCGCATCCCCAGAAGAGCAGAAGCTCCGCATTCTTGGCGATGTCCCACAGCAGGTTGCTCTGGGGCTTCTGCTGGCCCAGGTACTCGCAGCCCCACGCGTGTTTGGCGCCCCACCACCACCCCTCCCAACTGTCGGCGTTGCGCACCTGGTGCGTGTACCCGCCGAAGAGACGGAGCAGCTTGCGGCCGCATCCGTGCGGGCCGTGCACCACCTTGCTCTCGCCGTGCTGGTCGTTCTGGTAGAGGATGGCCGTGGGGCCGTAGGTCTGCTTGACCCGGAGCATCTCGCCCGTGACGATGTCGAGGGCCTCGTCCCAGCTGATGCGTTCGTACTTGCTCACGCCCCGGTTGTGGATGTTGCGGCCACCGGGGCCCGTAGAGCCTGGGGCCCCGCTCGCGTCGAAGTCCACCCGCTTCATGGGGTAGCGGATACGGGCCGGTGAGTAGACCCGCTTCTTGTAGGCCAGGCTGAGCGGGGGCGGCAGAGTCTTCTCGCTGGGTTCGAAAGTCTTGCCCCGGGCATGCATCACCCAGGGCCCCACCTGCTCCTTGGTGTACTCGTCGTAGTAGCGGGCCGGGCGGATGCGGAGGATCCTGCCATCCTTCACGTCGATCATGCAGGCATTGGCGCCCCAGGGAGCGCCAAGGAACGCCATGTCACGGACGATCGTGCGTTCACCCGACCTTTCTACAGGCTTCTCGAGAGGTCGCTCCACATCATCTCCTTCAAGAAGACCGGCCGGCGCGTGGGCGCTCGGGCGACGCCGGGTTCACGTAGTCCTCGGCGGTGCGAAGATGGCGATGACCCGGAAGGTCTCTCCTCCCACCACATCGAAGTCGTGGATCTCGCCTTTCGGGACCCACAGGGCGTCGCCGGGCTCCAGTTCGTGCACCTCGTCACCCACTTTGGCCGTCGCCCGCCCCGAGAGCACGTAGAACACGTGGTCCTCTTCAGCATGCACGTGGCCTATGGCGCGTCCCACCTCGGGTTGGAACTCCCCCACATAGAACTCTATCTGGGCTCCAGGGCACAACTTGGGATTGACCATGGGAGTGAGCCGGTACCCCTCATGATTGGGGATTTCCGTCAACCAGGCGCTGTCTCTTGTCACCCTACAGAGCTTGCCTGCCATATGGGAGCCTCCTTGGCTGTGGTTCATCGAGGCGTGCGCCCGTCGAGGGCGCTGCTCCTTCCGGGCCGTTCACCATCCGCCAACGGGCGGCCGGAGATTGGGCGGAGGCGGGTTCTTCATGCCGATGCGGAAGAACTCGCCGGTCTCTTTGCGCTTCCACGCGGCGCGCTGGTTCAGCGGGTGGTTCATGGAGATCGCCCCCGGGGTCGGGCAGTGACCGACGCAGCAACCGCAGAACCAGCACTCGTCGGGGTAGAGGACTACCGGCGGTCCGCCTTCCAGCGCGCTAGGCACCATGACGTCCGACCTGCACACTTCGACGCATGTGTTACAGCCGATGCACACTGCCGGGTCTATGAGGACCGCTCGGCACGGCGTCTCGGGGTTGCTTGCCATCCAGGCTTCCACAAGCGCTCTCCCTTTCACAGCCCGGAGTGGAGCCGGTAGTTGGTCTCGCAGTCCGGAGCATACGGGGGGAGCTCCGGGTAGTCGCAGGGGAGCTCTCCGGCGACCACCTCGGCTGCCTCCAGCCTGATGGTCACCAGCTTGTCCCACTCGGGAGGATCGCACTCGGGGTAGTCGATGCGTTTGAAGCCCAGGGCCTCGCTGCTCGCTCTGCGCGCCAGAGAGGCGTGCATCATCGCGCGTCCCACCTCCAGCCGCACGCCCACCTCCAGCGAACGCATCAGCTCGTGGGGGTTCCGGGCATGGATCGAGGCCAGTTCGCTCTCTTCGATGCTCTCGAGCCATTGCAGACCACGTTCCAAGGTCTGCCGGCTCCTGTACTCACCGCAGTAGTCCTGCATGACCCGGGAGAGGCCGGCCTGCACTTCTTTCCAGCCGAACCCGCTGTGCCGGGCAGCCGGTGCGTAGACCCGACGTTTCTCGGCCTCCACCTGAGCTTCACTCACACGAGGCGGGGGCGCCTGCCACGCGTGCTCCGCCGCCTTCCGGCCTGCATAGCGGCCGGTTGTGGCCGAGGCCGCGTGGTTGCCGCCGCAGGCGAGTTGCTCGCCGGCGGCGTAGAGCCCGGGGAGCGTGGTCCTCAGATCCCAGTCGAACACCAGACCGCCTCCCTGCACCAGCTTGCCCACCTCTCGCCACTGAGGCGGAGGCACGGCCGCCCACCAAGCGCCGAACCTGTACGCGTCGGGCGGCAGCACGTTGGCCTGCAGCATGTCCTTGTCGGGGTCGAACCCCGCCTGGGTGTACGCGGCGTAGATGGGGATCCTGGTATTGCCTTCGTGGCCGATCATGAGCCCGAAGAGAGCCCTTCGTTCGTCGGGGGGCATGCTGGGGAGGTCGGCGTAGAGGGGCAGCTCGAACTCCCCGTCGCGGATGCGCTGGGGGAGGTCGGGGATGAGCCCCGGCCCCTGGTAGTCGCGGGGGACGTCCGGGCAGGACAGGAAGAACCTCTGGCCGGGGGCGGGCCGGTAGCGCTCCGCCAGCGTGTGGAGGGGTCTGCCGTCGCGGTCGACCCAGGGGACTTCTCGCCCTCTGTTATCGACGATGTTGCAGGCGTACCAGGAGTTGTGCGCGTTGCCGGTGCCGTACGGGACGTGGCGGAAGGTGCCGCTGAAGGGGAAGCTCTGCTCCAGGAGCGTCAGCTCGGCGCCGGCCCTCCAGGCCATCGCGCAGCCGTCGCCGGCGCAGTTGGGGTCGAAGAAGCTGGAGGCCAGACCCTGCAGCTCCGTGGAGAAGACCCACAGGCGGAACGGACGGGCCGTGGCCAGCACGGTGGACCTCGCGAGGAAGGTGTAGAACCGCCCCGTGCGGATGTTTAGCGCCGTCGCGCCGGTCACGCGCGCGCCTTGCGCCCCGTCCTCGGTCAGCAGGCTCGTCCCCATGAGCCGGTCGTAGACATCCACCTTCAGCCGCTTGAGCTCCCGATGCAGGGCCGGCTTGACGCCCCAACCCTGCACGCGGATGCAGTGCCGCCCTTCGTAGTCGTAGGCGAAAAGCAGCTTGGTCTCCTCGTCCCGGAAGTCGGAGCCCACGAAGTCGTCCTCGACGTCTCTCACCGTTACGCCCATCTGTTCCAGGTCGAGCAGGGTGTCGTAGCTCTCACGCCCCAGGATGTAGCTGGTGATGGCGTTGCCGTATTCGGTGGTCTGCCGGAAGGGCGACTTGTGCACGTACTCCACCAAGTCGTCGGGCGTTACCCGGCTGCAGGGGTTGAGGCAGGCCGCGTGCCAGTGATCCACACCCGCCCCTCCTGACCCGCTGCGGATGATGGCGCCCTTGTCCAGGATCGCGACGCGCGCTCCCCTCCGGGCCGCGTTGATCGCCGCATGGCAGCCTGCGACACCACCTCCGATCACCAGCACGTCGTACTCGGCTCTGGTCTCCTGCCCGTACTCGATAGGGTAGGGCCAGGGCCGCGGATCAGTCTCGGTTATTCCGGGCGGTGGCAAATGCGCTCCTCCTACGTGACGAGGGCTTCTCTCCAGGCGTAGGCCGCCTTCTCGAGTCGGGCCCCCATCAAGCCGGCCACAGTGGTCAGTTCCCGCCGCAGCCGTTCCACGTCGGCCTCGGCGAAGCGTTCCACCGGGACGACCACCCCGAGAGCGAGCGCCACATCCCCGCGCTCGAAGACCGGCACGGCGATGGCACACACGCCCTTCTGCTGCTCCTCGAGGTCGTATGCCGCACCTTCTTCCACCACCTTGGCCAGGCAGGCCGCGATAGCCTTCCGGTCGGTCATCGTGTTCTCGGTGTACCGCGTGGCCGGAATGGCAAGCATGCGGCGCCTCGTGTCGTCGCTCGCGTAGGCGAGGTGGATCTTCGCGTGTACGTTCCAGAACTCGTTCAAGGCCACGAGCGAGCTGCTGGGCAGTCGCGGCCGGAAGACGCGCGAGGAATGGGTGATGGCGATGATCTGTACGTGATCCCCCCGGCGCACGGCGAGCGTCACGGTCTCGCCGACGGCCTCCGAAAGCGCGTGCATGTCGTCGTTGAGGATCTCGGCCAAGACCGTATCGGTGCCCAGCGAGTACAGCGCCGCGGCCCAGGCGGGACCGACGCTGTAGAGTCCGGAATCGGGATCGTACGTCAAGAAGCCCTCCGTCTCGAGGGTCCGGGCGAAGCGGTAGACCGTGGCCCTGTGAAGACCGGTCCGGCGGCTGAGGTCGGCAAGGCTGAGACTGCGCGATTCCGCGGTGAACTGGCTGAGAATGCCCAATCCCCGCGACAGCGACTGTACCAACTGGGGGCCTCTGCCGCCGCCCTGCTGTGCGTCGTCCATGGTCTCGGCCATCTTGTCCTTGGTCGCCCTTTCTTGATGGGAGTGCTTCGCGCTCGACGGTATCACGCGCCTCTTGACTCCGGGTGAGGCTCGAAGTTATGGTATCACCAGTCAAGCATGCTGTTGCGCATTTCGCAACGGTGGCGAGTCTCACTATCGCCGGAGCGAGCGGCGCGAAGGAGAGATCCGGGCACGTCGCGAGGTCTGGGAAGGAGGACAGGAATGATGAGAGCCGCCGGCCGGTTCGTGGTCGAGACCCACGCCCATATCACCACCCTTTACAAACCCAAAGGCGATGCCGGAGACGATTGGAACGGCCTGCCGATGACACCGGACGCGGGGGAGGTGATCCATTACGACAACTCGCCCCTGTGCCTCTACGACATGGAACGCTACGGCGTCGATATGTGCCTGCTCAAACCGAGCATGCAGGGCACGACCAATGAGTACCAGGCTGATCTGGTGCGGAAGTACCCTGACAAGTTCCGGGCCTTCTGCGCCGACCAGACGTGCAAGCTCAAGATCGCCCGTGGCGAAGCCAAGTGGTCGCTCGACGATGCGGCGCAGGAAGTGGAGAACGCGCTCAAGACCGGCATGTTCATCGGCATCGGCGAGTTCGTCCCTCAGGACTGGGACCCCAAGAAGATCTACACGTTCGAGGAGAGGTTGAACGAATACCGGACCTTCATGGAGTTGGCAGAGAAGTACGGCGTCACGGTTGACTTCCACGACTTCACCATGGCGTACGAGTGGGATCCCTATGCTCTTCTCGCCCGCATAGCCAGAGAGTACCCCGAGGTGCCGATCGTTCTTTGTCACGGCGGCTACTCGATCGGCTCGTATACTCAGGGTGCTGCCGTCATACGCAGAGCACTGGCCGCCTGTTCCGGCAAGAACATCTATCTGGAGACGGGCAACTGGCCTTGGCAGTACTACCTCTACGCGCTCAAGGACCCGAACATCCTGATCAGCCAGCTCATCTGGGGCGCCGACTACGGGCATGTCCCGCAATACATAGTCATGAACCCGGGCGCCGACCCGCCCACCTTCACCACCGCCATGCATCACTGGCCGAAGGTGCCGACGTACCAGGCGGACTGGTGGGGCTGGGAGCTGCATCAGATCGACAAGCTGCGTGACTACCTGACCCAGGACGAGATCAACCTGATCCTGGGAGGGAACGCGGTCCGGCTCTGGGATCTGCCCGTCCCTCACGACCGGATGTTCATGAGCGGAAGGCCCGACGTATGGGGTATCAATTGGATGGATTCGGTCCCCGAGTCCGACAAGACCGACACCTGGATCCCGCCCAGGTACAGGAAGGGGTAGTGAGCCGGCCGGGGTAGCGGATGGCGTGAGCGGATGTCCTGCAGATCTATGACACGGCGTATCACCAGGCCATATAGGCATTCGAGGGGAGGTTCACGATGAGCGAGAAACCGGATACCAGCCTCAACGATGAGGCACAAGGCAGGTCAGTAAGCCGGCGCGAGTTCCTGAAGCTGGCAGGTATGGCGGGAGCCGCGATCGGTCTTGGCGCCGGTCTTGGCGGCCTGGTCGCGGCCTGCGGGGACGATGAGCCCACAGCCACCACGACCACTGCGGCCGCGGGAGCCACCACCACAGTGGCTGCCGGCCTGCAGAAGCTCAAGGTCGGCATGATCCTGGACTACTCCTTCCCGCTCCACGTCATGTGGCAGCACATCATGGAAGCGTACGTCCCGCACATGAACTCGACCGGTGGCATCAAGGTGGGCGACCAGGCCTACGAGGTCGACCTCATCATGTACGACGGCAAGAGGGACTCGGAGACGAGCCGCTCGGCCGTGCAACGCCTCCTGAACGAGGACAAGGTCGAGTTCATCCTTGGCGATGAGAGCACCGACTACTGGCAGCCGCTCACCGAGCAGGCCGGCAAGCTGGTCATCGCGGGCAGCCCGTCGCCTGAGATCCTGAAGCCGATCAACAAGCTGACGTTCCAGGCTACCTATCTGAATACGAAGCCTGCCCAAATATGGGGGTGGTGCAGCGAGCGATGGCCCGACGTCAAGAAGGTCATGGGGGGACATCCGGACAACCTTCAGGGCAATGAAGAGTCCAGGAAGCTCGAGATGCTCTGCAAGGCCTGGGGCCAGGAGGTCGTTAAAGAGATCTTGTACCCGATGGGCACGACTGACTTCAGCGCCATCGCGACGACGCTCGTCGCCTCCGGCGGCGAGGTCTTCAGCACCTGCGGTGGCGGCGATGTCTCCGACGGCCAGTTCTTCAAGGCTATGAAACAGGCCGGCTTCGAGGGTCCCAAGTGGATCACCGTGGGCTTCGTGCCGGGTTCGGCAACGAAGGTCGTACCGATCGAGAACCATGAGAACGTCGCTTCCAGTTGGGCTCTGTTTGAACTGCCCAAGCCGCCGGCGGCGGCCAAAGAGCTGTACGACGTGTACGTGGCCAAGTTTGGAGAGTGGGACTACCCGGCTATCTTCCACAGCCAGACACTGTGGCTGCTCAAGGCGGCTCTGGAGAAGGCCGCCACGCTCGACGCCACCAAACTGGCCGAGGTGATGCACGCAGGCTTCGAATTCGACAGCCCCGACGGCCATGGGAAGATCATCCCTCGCCCCGACCTTGACAACCCGCAGTGTGTCGACTGCATCTACGCCGTCACCATGGGTGTCGTCGAGAAGGGCGAATGGAAGGTCATCGAAGAGCTCAGCCTCGACAGGGCTTTCGAATACAACAAGAAGACGTACGGTTGGGCCTAGCCCCCCACAGGTACGGGGCCCGGAGGACGGCGTCCTTCGGGCCCCGGGATCTCTGTTCGCGAGCCCAAACGGCAGACGGTGTCCAGGAGGTGAATGCTTATGGGTAGGACGATGATCCAGTTGTTCGTCGACGGACTATCCATCGGCGTCGTCTATATGCTCATGTCCTCGGGTTTCAACCTGGTCATGGCGGTGCCCAACATCATCTTCATCGCTTTCGGCGACTTCTACATGTTGGGCGCCTTCGCGGTCTGGTACCTGCAGGTGAGAGCGGGAGTCTACTATCTCCTGGCGGTGATCATCGCAGTCATCGCGACGGCGATCCTTGGCGCGCTCAGCTATGTGCTCGTCTTCCGGCCCCTACAGTTCCGGAGGAACCAGTTCCTGACGAACATCATCGCAGGAGTCGGGCTGATGCTGATCATCGGCCAGGCCGCCCTCATGATCTTCGGGACCGGGTCAAGGAGCGTCCCGCCCGTGTTCACCTCCGTCATCGAAGTGCTCGGAGTCAGGATCCCGACCGACAAAGTCATCGTCATCGGCATCAGCGCAGTGGTGCTGCTGGCTCTGCACATCCTTCTGCGAAAGACCCGCAGAGGCCGCGCGATGCGCGCCGTGTCATTCCGGGCCGACGTCGCAACACTCCAAGGGGTCAACGCCGACCGTATGTTCATGATCGCCGTCACCATCGGCTGCGCCCTGGCCGGGTTCGCCGGGGGGATCATGGCTCCTATCCTCGGAGTCGAAGTCAGCATGGCCTCCAATGGTTTCCTCGTGATGCTGGTCGTTATGCTCGGCGGCGTGGGGAGCATGATGGGCGCCATCCTCGGCGGGCTGGTCTTTGGGATGAGTCTCAGCTACGGCCAGTACTTCGTGGGGAGTGGCGAGGCCCAGATACTCTTCTTCGCCGTCATCCTCGTCATCCTGCTCTTCAAGCCGGGCGGTCTACTGGGCAAGAACATAGAGGAGATCGGCCGTGTCTAAGCGCCTCAGATGGTCGCTGGCGATCGTCTTCCTCCTGGTGGTGATCGCCCTACCGCAGTTCATCAGCAGCGACTACTACATGCACCTCCTCATCATTATCATGATGAACGCGGTGCTGGCGATGACCTTCGTCATCCTGCTGCGCGCGGGCATGCTGAACATGTCGATCGCGGCCTTCTGGGGGATCGGAGCCTACTCCTCGGCGATGCTGACCCTCAAGGGCGGTCTCTCGTTCTGGGCGTCACTGCCCCTGTCGATCATCATTGCCGCGTGCGTCGCCGCTCTGTTCGGGGCGATCATAGTCCGTTACTCAGGGCTGGGCTTCATCATGCCCAGCCTGATCTTCGGTTTCATCGTGCCCCTCGTGTTCGCGACCTTCAAGGTCTTCGGGGGGCGGGTGGGCCTCATCCGTATCCCCCCCGTGAACACGATCCCCCTGCCGGGCGACGCCGACATCGTGTTCGGCTCGACGCGCTCGTACTACTACCTGCTGCTTGTCCTCGCTGTGATAGTCGTGGTGGTGACCCTTGCTCTATACCGGGCATGGACCGGCCGGGTCTGGCGGGCGATGGGACTCAGTACCGACCTGGCCCAGTCTGTCGGCATCAGCCTCTTCCGGTACCGCCTGCTGGGGTTTGTCATCTGCTCGGCCATGGCCGCCTTGATGGGAGTGTTCTTCGCCCACTACTCCACCAACATCATGCCGGACTCGTATGGCGTGTTCAAAGTCATCTACGTGCAGATGTACGCGATCCTCGGCGGAGTGGTCGCCCCCATACTCGGTCCCATCATCGGCGCCGGGGTCCTGGTGGTGATCCCCGAGGCCCTGAGGGTCACGAAAGGCTTCGAGCCCATGATCACCGGCGCGATCATCATCCTCATCCTGATCTTTGTCCCCCAGGGGATCATGGGGCTCTTCCGGGGCCGGTCGGCGTCGGAGGTCCAGGGGCTCTTCGCGAGAGCCTTCGGGTATCGTCTCCGGCGGCAGCGACCCGCACCCGCTTCCCTTCCGACAGAGGGGGAGCCCGCGGCCGAGCGGCCGGACGGAGCCGGATCGGAAGGAGAGCCATGAGCACGATCCTGGAGATCAAAGGTCTCACCAAACGCTTCGGGGGGCTGACGGCGGTCAAGGACCTTGACATGGAGGTGCACGAGCAGGAGATCTTCGGGCTCATCGGGCCCAACGGGGCGGGCAAGTCCACCGTGTTCAGCATGATCAGCGGTTTCCAGAAGCCCACCAGCGGAGAGATCCTATTCCAGGGAAGGAACCTGGTGGGTCTCCCGGCTCACGCCGTCGCAAGGCGCGGCATCGCCCGGCTGTTCCAGCATTCGGTGCTCTTCGACAACATATCCGCCCTCGAGAACGTCATCGTGGGTTTCCATCGCACCCGCACCGTCGGGCTGGCCAGCAGCTTCGTCTATGGCAAGAAGGCTCGGGAGGAGGAAGCCCGGTTCAAGGCGCGGGCCCTCGAGATACTGGAGTTCGTAGGGCTGACGCACCTCAAGGACGAGCTCGCGGCCAATCTGTCCCACGGCCATCAGCGGATGCTGAGCGTGGGCATCACCCTCGCCACCAGCCCCGGCCTTCTGTTGCTCGACGAGCCGGTGACCGGGATGAACCCGACCGAGTCGAACGCGATGGTAGAGATCATCCGCAAGATCCGCGAGCAGGGCATAACCGTCATGCTGGTGGAACATCACATGAGGGTCGTGACCGACGTCTGCGACAGGATCGTCGTCCTCAACTACGGCGAGAAGATAGCCGAGGGGGACGCCGAGACGGTGTGCAACGATCCCGAGGTGTGCGCGGCCTACTTGGGCAAGGGGACCTTCGATGCTGCTTGAGATCAAAGACCTCGTCGTCAACTACGGCAAGGCCCAGGCGCTCAAGGGGATAAGCCTGGAGGTGGGAGAGGCGGAGGTCGTCGCCCTCATTGGAGCCAACGGCGCCGGCAAGACCACTCTCCTACGGAGCATCTCCGCCCTCAAGCGTATCGAGTCGGGCGAGATCGTCTTCGACGGCGAGCGGGTCGATCAGCTCCCGGGCCACGACCTGGTCAAGAAAGGCATTGCCCACGTTCCGGAAGGCAGGATCGTCTTCGGCCCCATGACGGTCACCGACAATCTGCGCATGGGAGCGTACCTGCGCAAAGACAAGTCCGAAGTGAAGCGGGACATAGAGTCGATGTACGAGCACTTTCCCGTCCTCAAACAAAGGGGCCGGCAGCTTGCCGAGAGTCTGAGCGGCGGAGAGCAACAGATGCTCGCCGTCGCACGGGCCCTCATGGCCAAGCCGAAGCTGCTCCTCATGGATGAACCGAGTATGGGTCTGTCGCCGATCATGGTGGAGATGGTAGGCAAGATCATCGTGGACATCCGCAAGCAGGGACTGAGCGTACTCCTCGTGGAACAGAACGCGACCATGGCTCTGGCTCTGAGCGACAGGGCCTACGTGCTGGAGGTGGGGTCGATCGTGCTGGAAGGGCCAGCCGCCGAAGTGGCCCAGAACGACATAGTCAAAAAGGCTTACCTCGGGGTCTAGGTGCGGGCCTGCCTCGGGTCCAGAGAGAGGAAGATCGATGAAGATCGGAAGATGGGTCGTGGACGGCCACATCCACTGCGGCAAGAAGGACCACAAAGCTCCGGAAGTCGGCGCCGACCAGACACCGGCCGGTAAACGCAGGCTCCCCACCTTCATGGGCGGCGAGGTGGAAGGGGTCGACAACTCCGACCTGGCGATCTTCGATATGGACGCCTATGACATCGACATGGGCATCCTCCTGCCCAGCTTCACGGGCACCACGAAGGAGCTGTACGGAGACATGGTCAAGAAGCATCCGGACCGCCTCCGTACCTGTGTCATGGACACGACCACCCGGATAAAGGCGGCCCGCGGCGAGGAGGAGTGGACCATAGAGGCGGCCCTCGCAGAGCTCGATCAGGCGCTGACCGCCGAACCGGACGTCTTCGTGGGCATCGGGGAGTTCGCCCCCGGTTGTATGGGCACCATCCGAAAGCCGCCGAGCTACGAGCAGCGGGTGGACGAGTGGGCGGGCATCGCAGAGCTCGCCATCAAGCACGACGTGGTGGTGCACTTCCACGAATACGGGGGCTACGGCGGCATGACCACCGGTCTTCGCCCCAGCGCCGCCTGGGACGTCTTGGGCATGACCTGCTCCTGTTACCCGGAGCTCAAGGTGCTCATCAACCACGGCGGCGGCCAGCTCGAGCACGAGATACGCGAGGCCGTCCAGTTCGCGAGCTCCTTCCCCAACGTGCACCTGGAGACCGGCTACTGGAAGGCCGAGCATTACGAGATGGCCATCTGGGACCAGAACGTGACCTGCAAACGCCTCATCTGGGGAGGCGGCGACACCGGCAGCCGCATCTGGATGCACCACGCCCTGCGTCCGGCGGCGAGGTACCTGAACGAGCACCAGGTACTCTTCAACCGCACCTGCTGGCCGGCCGACAACCAGCCCGAGGAGCTGTCCTATGCCCCCGATTGGTACGGGTGGGCGACACACCAGATCCACCGACTCAAAGACCTCAACCTGGCCACCCAGGACCAGATCAACCTGATCGTGGGAGGCAATGCAGCCCGGCTCTACAAACTGCCAACGCCGATGCCCAAGGACGAGATGTTCGCCCACGGCCGGCCCGACCTGTACATACGCTAGGGACGCCCGCACAGACGAGCGCCGCCGGCGGTCAAGCTACGCAAGGAGACTACGATGAAGATAGGTAGATGGGTCGTCGACGGCCACATCCATTCGGGCAAGAAGGACGCGCACGCCCCCCATGCGAACCCGGCGCACGGCATTTTCGCCGAGGTGGTGCCGGACGACAGCTCCAGCTGGGCCCTCTTCGACATGGACGCCTACGGAGTCGACATGGGCATCCTCCTGCCCAGCTTCACGGGTACCACCAAAGAGCTGTATGGGGACATGGTCAAGAAGCACCCCGACCGTTTCCGCACCTGCTGCATGGACACCACGGCGCGGATCAAGGCGGCCCGGGGTGAGAAGGAGTGGACCATCGAGGACGCCATCAAGGAGATCGACGAGGCGATCACGGCGGAGCCGGATGTCTTCGTCGGCATCGGGGAGTTCGCCCCCGGCTCCATGGGCACCATCCGCAAGCCGCCCAGCTACGAGCAACGCTGCTATGAATGGGCCGCCATTGCCGAACTCGCCATCAAGCACGACGTGGTGGTGCACTTCCACGAATACCGCGGCTACGGCTCCATGACCGTCGGCATCCGGCCGAGCGAGGCCTACGACGTGCTCGGCATGACGTTGTGCAGCTATCCGGAGCTCAAGGTGCTCATCAACCACGGCGGGGGACAGGCAGAGAACGAGGTGCGTGAAGCCATCCAGTTCGCCAGTTCCTTCCCCAACGTGTATCTGGAGACGGGCTACTGGAAAGCCGAGTTCTACGAGATGGCCATCTGGGACCAGAACGTCACCTGCAAACGCCTCATCTGGGGAGGCGGCGACACCGGCAGCCGTATCTGGATGCACCACGCTCTGCGTCCGGCGGCGAAGTATCTGAACGAGCACCAGGTCTTCTACAACCGCACCTGTTGGCCGGTCGACAACCAGCCCCGGGAGCTCCCCTACGCCCCCGACTGGTACGGCTGGGCGATGCACCAGATCCACCGCCTCAGGGACCTCAACCTGGCCACCCAGGATCAGATCAACCTCATCGTCGGGGGTAACGCGGCCAAGCTCTACAAGCTGCCGACGCCGATGCCGGTCGACGAGATGTTCGCGCACGGCCGACCCGACCTGTATATACGCTAGTCGGCAAAGTCGCGTGACCGGCGAGAACGAAACAGTCGCCTCCGGCCCTCGAGACGAGGGCCGGAGGCTGACGATAACCTGTCTGGGCCGGACGGGCATGGAGATGGCCAAGCTGGAGGTGCCGGCCGGCACCGTGCTGTTCCGCGCTCTCGAGACCATCAACTTTGTGGCCGGCCAGTGCGGGGGCTACGGTTCCTGCGGGAGCTGCGCAGTGGAGTTGGAGGATGGGAGGATCGTCCAGTCCTGCTTCATCACGGTGGAGGAGGACATGACGGTCCGCAAGATCAGGTACTGGTAGCGGCCGGGGTCGGTCCGCTCCCGCCAGGCCCCCCGTAGCGTCCCGCCGTCCCGCCGGCCCGCCCGATCCGTCGGGTCGCCCGGCCCCCCGCACCGCCGGACGTCCAAGCCCGCCGCGCTATGATGTAGACCGTACCTGCAGAGCATCCGGGTGAGAGGGGCGTCAGTTGAGTAAGCGTTTCGACGGCAGAGTGGCGGTGGTGACCGGAGCTGCCTCCGGCATCGGTAGGATGGGCGCGCAACTGTTCGCCCGGGAGGGGGCCAAGGTCATCGTGGCGACCGGCTCTAACGTCACGGGCGGAGAGGAGACCGTCAGACTGATCGAGGAGGCCGGCGGCGAGGCGGCCTTCGTGCAGTGCGACGTCTCGAAGGAAGCCGACGTGAAAGCGTTGGTGAAGAAGTGCGTCGGGCGCTTCGGGCGCCTCGACTACGCTTTCAACAACGCAGGCATAGGTCCGGACGGCGTGCGAGTCCCGGTGGCGAACATCGTGGAGTGCCCGGAGGAGATCTGGGACCGCACCCTCGATGTCAACCTCAAGGGTGTCTTCCTCTGCCTCAAGCACGAGATGAAGCAGATGATCGACCAGGGAGAGGGCGGGGCCATCGTCAACACGTCTTCCATCGGCGCGCTCAAGCCGGTGCCGGGGTTCTGCGCATACAGCTCCAGCAAGTCCGGGCTCACGGCTCTCACCAAGACCGCGGCGCTGGAAGGTGGGGAGTACGGCATCCGGGTGAACACCATCCTGCCCGGTCCGACGCAGAACACCCTGCTCTTCAAGTACCTCACGTCCACCGACCCGGACGTCCGGGGGCATATGGAAGGTGAGATTCCGCTCCACCGCATCGGCTACCCGGAAGACATGGCGGAGACGGTCATCTGGCTCTGCTCAGACGTCGCGTCGTTCATCACCGGCCAGTCGCTGCCTGTCGACGGGGGCATGACGGCTCACTGACCTCTTTGGAGCGGGACGAAGGGAAGGACGGGACCAGGAGATGAGCGAGGAAAGCAGCGTCAACAAGGGAGTCGTTTCCCGTTTCTACGAGGATGTGTTCATCCGGCACGACCTGAGCCGGCTCGACGAGTACATGTGCGCCGACTACATCCAGCACAACCCCGACTGCCCGCAGGGCAAGGCCGGCTTCGTGGAGTTCTTCGACGTGATCTTCAAGGCCGTGCCCGACTTCAGGTACGTGCTCAAGAAGATGGTCGCCGACGGCGACATCGTCATGGCCCACAGCACCACCGTCGGGACGCACTCCGGTGGACCCTGGCTTGGTCGGGAGGCCGACGGGGCCAAGCTCGAATACGACGTGGTCGACATCTTCAGGGTCAGGGACGGCAAGATAGCCGAGCACTGGGATGTCGCCGACACGTTCACCTTCTTCAGCCAGCTCGGGATCGCCGAGCGGCTTCTGCAGGAGGGACTCTCCACCCCGGGACTCGAAGGAGGCGCATCATGACCGGATCGAAGTTCGAGAAGTACGCCGTCCGGGAACCCATCCGCGAAGCGGCCGATCCCGGCGTCAAGGGCCGTGATTGGCCGCCTGCCATCTACATGAGCAGCCGCCAGGTCGCCGAGGCGGACATCTACCTCGAGATGGGCTGGATCCGCGGGATCCCCGAGGGCGGTCCCCAGGCGACGGAGCAGGTCTTGGACCACGACCAACTGCTCCTCCATATCGGCGGCGACTACCGGACGCCGCAGGTGCTCGGCGCCACGGTGGAGGCGTACGTCGGCGGCCAGCCGATCGTCTTCAACACCACCACAGGACTGTACATCCCCAAGGGGACGCCGTACGGGCCGTTCACGTGGAGGGAGTTCCATCATCCCCATCTCCAGGTGGGCATCGTGTTCGGGAGCGGCGATCCGTACGCGGGCGTCGACCGGACCGCCGCCGGCGCGCAGAGAGCCGGGAAGGGCGGCGCTGGCGCCGTCCCCAGGAAGACGGAAGACTTTGACTTCGAGCAGTACGCCATCCGTAGCCCCATGCGGGAGGCGGGCCCCGAGTTCATGGTCAGCGGCCGGCAGCTGCCCAGCATGACGTACCTCAGCCGCACCCAGGTGAACGCGGCGAACAACTACCTGGAGTTCGGGTGGATCTGGGACGTGCCCAGCCGGCCCATCGGCAGGATGCGGCACGACAACCACGGCGAGATGGTCTTCCACTTCGGCGGCGACCCCGACCATCCTGAGGATCTGGGCGCGACCATGCAGTTCGGCGTGGGCGACGACGTGCTGGAGTTCGACACCACCTACTGCGTGTACGTCCCCAGGGGCATGAACCATGGTCCGCTGAGCTGGAAGGAAGTCCGCAGGCCCATGGTCGAGTTGGCGTTGATGCTCGGCGCCGGCGTCTGGGCCGAGGGCTGGGAGGGCAGCTTCTTCGACGAGTCCTAGAAAGGACGACTATCCATGAGTGAATCGAAGTTCGCCAAGTACATAGTCACCGAGCGCCGCCGCGACTCCCGCGACGCGGCTCTGCCGCCGGGCGTGGACCCCGAGTCGGTGACCAACACCCCGTCGCATCGCAAGATCCTGGGCTTGGACGATGTCGTGCTCAAGGGCTCTCCCTACACCGAGTGCGTGTGGATGTGGCCGGCGGGCGGCGACGTGTATCCGGAGACCGCCGAGCCCCACTCGCACGCCCATGACTACGACGAGACCATCGGCTTCTTCGGCACCGACTTCGCCGACCCCTACGCACTCCACGGCGAGATAGAGTTCTGGATCGAGGACGAGAAGTTCACCCTCACGAAGAGCTGCCTGATCTTCCTCCCCAAGGGCGCCTATCACTGCCCGCTCGTCATCCACCGGGTGGATAGGCCCATCTTCCATTTCTCGACCGGCCCCGGTGAGGCGTACGTGCAGGAGATCGCGCGACAGCAGGCGGGGAAGTGAGCGCAGGGGCGAGCGCAGCGGCGAGCGGAGGAGCGGGCGGAAAAGTAGGGGCCTGCCATGGGGGCGCGCCCGGACGCGCCGCGCCGGACTCTGATGGGGGCCGCGCGCCCGGCCGGCGCTCCGCCCGCGCGCCCATGAGCAAACCCGTGGGCGATCTCGCCAACGTGATGGACGTGTCGGGACTGAAGGTGGTCGTGACGGGCGGCGCCGGCGGCATCGGGGCGGGCATCGCGCAGGCCTTCGCTCAGCGGGGCGCCGAGGCGGCGGTGCTCGACATGGACGTCGAGGGGGGCAGGGCGGTTGTCGAGACGCTGCGAGGGCCCGGCGGTGCTCATCTGTTCGTTGAGTGCGACGTCACGAGCCTCTCGTCCGTCCGCATGGCGGTCGGATCCGTGATCGACTCCTTCGGCCACATCGACGTCCTCGTGAACAACGCCGGCATAGCCGCCGTCAAACCCTTCTTGGACATGGACGAGGACCTCCCGGAGTGGCGCCGGGTCATCGACGTGGACCTGAACGGGACCGCGTACATGACTCACGCGGTTGGTAACGAGATGCGGACGGCCGGCCGGGGCGGGCTCGTCGTCAACATCTCGTCGGTGGGCGGCGCAAGTTGCTCCGGGTCGAGAGAGCTGCCGAACGCCGCGTATGTGGCAGCCAAGGCGGCCATCAACCATCTCACCAAGTCGTGGGCCATCGAGTTCGCCGAGCACGACATCCGCGTCAACTGCATAATGCCTGGCCCCACGCATTCCAGACTCGACGAGCAGCTCACCCCCGAGATGAAGGAGAGGAACGCCAGGGCCCTCCTGGACCGGAGATATGGCGAGCCGATAGAGATCGGAGCCCTCTGCGTGTTCATGGCCTCAGCGGAAGGGGCGCACCTGAACGGAGTGGTGATGCCGCACGACGGGGGATTCCTCTGCATCAACTGAGCCGGGGCCTCGGCGCGCCGCCCGCCGCGCTCAACCGGCGCGCTGTCTACGCGGGATCGTCGGCGATCGCGGCCAGCTTCTCCTCGATGAAGGCTTCAGCGTCGCGCAGGTCGCGTTCGTCGGGCCTGCCCCGGATGTCGCCGTGGAAGGTGTCGGGCGTTGGGTCGTCGAGGTACTTGCCCGGGCAGCAGAAGCGGCCGACACACTCGAAGCCGAGATGCTCGACTTCCAGCTCCAGCAACCGCAGGCTCGGTTCCGCCTCCTTGGGGCCGAACTCGTACCCGCCGTAGGTTGCGAAGACGGCCGCCTTGGGCGAGTCCGGGCCTATCTCGATCTTCCTGTGCTGGTGGACCAGCTCCGGGTCCTTCCAGGGCGGGGGCTTCTCAGGGAGGGGGTCGGTGATATAGGGGATGGTCTCGTCTCTCATCCTCAGCGCGAACCGGGGGTCCTCGCCCAGCCTGAGCCTCCGCAGGAGGTTGAGGATCTCGTTGTAGGGGAGGTGGGATCTGATGCCCGAGCCCACGCAGATGAAGCCGTAGTCCTCGATCTCGAAGGGCGGGTGGAGGATGTCCTCGGCCCGCTTGCGGATCTTGACGCAGTCGCAAGCCCAGCCGTTCTTCTCGAGGGTGGCTCTGATCCGCTCGGCCACCTTGCCGGTGTTGCCCGTGTACGAGGAGTAGACGACCAGCGACCTCCTGCCGGCCGCGGGCCCTCGCGACTCCGGGCGTCTCTCGCCCGCACTGCTTCCCGCTCCCTTGTCCGGTCGCGTGGGTCGCGCGGGTCGCGCGGGTCGCGCCTGTCGCCCGGCCGCGGGGGCGATAGAGGAGGCCGCCGGGGAGACGGCATAGGTCGAGAGGAGACGCGTGAGGATGCGGTTGGATGCGCCCTCGGTGATGAACTGGTCGACACCCATGAGACGCGCCATGTCCTCGCCCCACGCGTGCAGGAGTATGCTCCACGCGATGTCTCCGGAGTCGACCTCGCTCGAGATGCTCCCCTGGTGCTTGCCTTCGTCCACCAGGTTCACCAGGTAACGGAAGTCCTGCTGCTGTCTCTGGATGATGGACCTGGTAAGGCCCGTCTCTCGATTGGAGGCGATCAACTGGAAGAAGGGTCGGACGAAGGTGTCGTATTCCGTCGAGGACCACGTGGAGTGGGCCTCGCCCATGTCGAGCAGGCGGGCCGGCACGTCCTTTACGGAAGACCGGCATATCCACTGTGAGGAGCGCTCTCCCATGGCCGCCAGGGCCGCCTCCAGGACCGCCTCTCTGTTGGGGAAGTGCTGATAGAGTGCGCCGCGCGAGACTCCCACCGCCGCGGAGATGCGGGACACCGTTGTACCCTGGACGCCGTACTTGGTGAGCAGTTGGACGGTCGCCTCGATGATCTCCCGCTGCCGCTCGACCTTGGTCTTCCGGATGAACCTCTCGCCGCGCTTGTTCATTGACAAGGCTCCAGGCTGATGCTACGTTGTTGAACGTTCGTTCAGGATAGCCTATCCCGTGCGCGAGGGCAAACTCCTCGCCATCGTCGTCCTGGGACCGGTCAGGAAGGAGCAGCCAGATGACGGATATCCCCAAGACCTGCAAAGCGGCGGTACTGGTGGAGTACGGCAAGCCGCTCGAGATCCAAGAGGTGGCCATCCCGGAGGTCGAACCCCGCGGCATCCTGGTCAAGGTGGAGTTGGCCGGCATCTGCGGCACCGACGTGCATCAGCAAAGGGGCGAGCTGACCATCAAGAGCCCGCTGCCCAACATCCAGGGCCACGAGACCATCGGGCGCATCGTCAAGATGGGCGAGGGGCGGACCTTCGACGCGGCCGGTGAGCCGCTCGCGGTGGGCGACCGCATCATGTGGGCGCACGCCGATTGCGGAGAGTGTTACTGGTGCGTGATCGAGCGTGATCCCGTGCTCTGCGCAAGAAGGCAGGGTTATGGCTGGGCTCCGCCCAGCGCGCTCCGAGGCGGGTTCGCCGAGTACGAGATGGTCAGTCCCAAGACCAACGTGGTCAGAGTCCCGGATGAACTGACGGAAGAGGAGGCCGTGGGTGTAGGCTGTGCCTTCCGGTCTGTGGTCGCCGGGTACGACCGGTTCGGCAAGGTGGGTCTCATGGAGGACTTCGTCATCCAAGGGTGCGGGCCCATCGGCCTCTATTCCACGATCGTGGCCCGGGAGAGCGGCGCCCGCACCATCATCGTCGTGGGAGCCCCCGCCAAGCGTCTCGAGCTCGCCAAGAAGTGGGGCGCCGACTACGTGATCGACATCGACGAGCAGAAAGAACCCGAAGAGCGTAGGCAGATGATCCTGGAGCTCACAAGCGGCAGAGGCCCGGAGAACGTGGTGGAGGCCTCCGGCTATCCTCCGGCCGTGGCGGAAGGTCTCGAGATGGTCATGAAGGGCGGGAAATACCTCATTCTGGGTCAGACTTCGGCCGCCGCGACGCCCGTCATCGTGAGCCGTATCAACGAGAAGGGCCTCACCATAGTCGGCAGCGTGTCTGCCCACATCGTCCACTTCTACAGGGCCCTGCAGTTCATCAAGACCAACCGGGCCAAGTACGCGTTCGCCGACATCGTGAGCGGCAAGTACCGGCTGGAGGACGTGAACGAGGCGCTCGCCAACATGGCGTCCGGCAAGGAGATCAAGGCGGTCATCGACAACCGGGACCGTTAGAAGGAGGGGCGCCATGGGCTTCAGACCGTTCCTGCGGCCCAACAAGGTGCTCGACCTGCTTGCTGAGGGCGAGACGCCCATGGGCATGCAGATGTGCTTCGCGGCCCTACTCAAGACCCGGGATCTCGACTACCTCCAACTCCCCGACGCCGAGCGGCTCGATGTGTTCGAGGACGGGTCGGTGGTCTGTTTCGACACGAGGGGGCACACCGAGGGCCATCAATCGGTCCTCGTCGGCCTGCCCCGGTCCGGGCGGGTCGTCCTGGCCGGAGACGCAGTGCAGGTGGCGGAGAACCTGACCGCCGTCTGGCCCCCCGGCATGTGCTGGAGCAGCCAACTGGCCGTCCAGGCAATAGTGACGCTGAAGCACATGCAGCAAGAAGGGGCTCTTGTCATCATGGGGCACGAGTTGTCGCAGTTTGACACGCTCCGCATGGTCCCCCAGTGCTACGAGTGACTACGGACCGTGGACGTTTGACAAGACCACGAAGCGGTCGTATTCTGGCGCGCAAGAACTCCTGAACTATGTTCCGTGGACACAACTCGGCGGTCAGCGCCGAAGCACACGATCCGGCGGCCAATGCCGGAGCACGGACGATGACCGGGACATCATCGACGCATAGGAGGTGTGGGGGCTGATCGCGACTTGGTTGGTACGCGTTTCGAAGCTGTGAGGCAACGAGTACGTAGTCGTATCAGGAGGGAGGAAGTTCGATGAAGAGACGGTTTCTTTTGGGGGGGCTCCTAGTCGCGCTGCTGCTGGTCGCCATGGTGGTGGTGGCCTGCGGAGATGAAGAAGAGACGACCACCACGGCGGCGCGCGCGAGCAGCGACACCACGGCGGCTCCCGAGAGCTCCGACACGACGGCAGCGCCTGCCAGCTCCGACACCACGGCGGCCGCCGCCAAGGAAGAGACCCTGATCTTCGGCGTCATCACCTCGGTGACAGGCCCCATGGCACCCGGCTTCAAGGCCATCTACGACTCTGTGGGTCCGGTCAAGGAGCTTCTGAACTCCAAGGGCGGGGTGACGGTCGGCGACACGCACTACACGATCGACATCGTGGCCTACGACGACCAGTCGACCACCGACGGTGCGATGACGGCCATCAACAAGATCATGCAGGATGGCGTCATGTACCTCTACGCTCCGATGTTCATGCCCAACAACCTGGCCATCGCGCAGCTATGTGAGGAGAGCAAGATCATCCGCATGAAGTCCTTCGGGGCTGGGGCTGATGAGGTGAACCCGAGCAACCCGTACATGTTCTTCACCAACGCGGGCGTCGAGAACATCGAACCTTTCTACGATTACGCGACGGCCAAGTACCCGGATGTGAAGAAGGTGGCCATCATCGCCCCCGACGACCCGGGCGGCTCCACGTACGTCGAGCTGGTCAAATCCACTGTGGCTGCGAGCGGGCTGGAAGAGGTCTACTACGAGCTGTACCCGATGGGGACCGAGGACTACTATCCCATCCTGAACAAGGCTCTCGCGGCGAAGCCGGACGCCATCGACGTGATCTACGGCATCCCACCGTGGACCAGCGCCGTCATCAACCAGTCGCGCGAGCTTGGTTTCACCGGCCCGATCTTCGCCCCCTGCACCGCCGGCGACAGCAACATCCTCAAGGGCATGGTGAAGCCGGAGTATCTCACCGACATCCTTTCCACGGCGCCGGACGTCTACAGCGACAAGATGCTCCCCATCGTCAAGGAGCTGCGCGCCCTCGTGGAAGAGCAGGGCACGAGCTGGGAGATGGACAGCCTGCATCTGCTCGACGTCTTCACCATCCTAGTCCAGGCCATGGAGGGAGCGCAGAGCGTCGACACCGAGCAGATCGTGGCCTACATCGACAGTGGCCAGATGGCGAGCTTCGATACCATCTACGGGCCGGGAGAATGGGGATCGCACCCCGAGATCTACGGCAACAACCACTGTGGCAAGAAGCCGCTCCTCATGTCCATCTTCAAAGACGGGAACCTGGACTTTGAGTTCGTCCAGTAGCGCCACCTGCGGCAACGGCGGCCTGAGATCTCAGTCTACGTGAGAGAGTGAGCGCGGCCGGGGGCCGGCCACGGATGTGCCGGCTCCCGCCGTTGCCCGGCCCGGCCTTGGCGTCGCGCGAGGATCGCCGGGCCGGGACGGGGCCTGACGAGGGAGGGGTTCTTGGACGAGGGCAATGTTCTACAAGGGGTCTTGAACGGCCTGACGTGCGCCGGCTGGTACATACTGGTGGCGGTCGGGCTGAGCCTCGTCCTCAGCATCATGAACATCGTCCAGCTCTCGCACGGCGAGATCTACATGATCGGCGCCTACGTGGTCTACTACTTCTGTGTGAACGCGGGGATCAGCTTCTATCTGGCGTTCGTCATCGCCGTTCTTGCCTCGGGGATCCTGGGCATCGTTCTCGAGCGCATCTTCTTCCGGCCCTTCCGGGGTAAGCCCGACCAGGCCTTGGTGCTGTCCATCGGGTTGATACTGGTCTTCCAGAACATCGTGTTGGCCATCGCGGGTGGCACGCCCAAGTCGTACAGCAGTCCCTTCGAGAGCGTGGTGAAGATAGGCAGTCTCGCGCTCTCCACCGAACGGCTGGTCATCATCATCGCGGGGTTCGTGCTGATAGGCGCGCTCTTCCTCTTCATCCGTTTCACCAAGAACGGCCAGGCCATGCTGGCCATATCTCAGGACAGAGAGGGCGCCGCGCTGCAGGGCATCAACATCAATCGTCTCTCGGCCATCGCCATGTTCGTCGGTTGCGCTCTCGCGGGGGTGGCCGGGGGCCTGGTCGGGGCGCTGTTCACGCTGACCCCGACCATGGGCGCCACGGTACTGATGAAGGGGATCGCGGTGATCATCCTGGGCGGTCTCGGCAGCATCTCCGGAGCCGTGCTGGGTGGGCTCATCATCGGTCTCATTGACGGCCTCGTGCCCGTGGTGACGAGTTCGTACATGGCCAGCCTCATAGGGTTCGCCATCGTCATCCTGATCCTCTTGTTCAGACCGCGGGGCCTGTGGGGCCATGAGTAGCAGGAAGCTGGCCGGGCTCGGCACCACCATCCTCCTGGTCGTCGCCCTGGTGCTGGTGGGGCTGTTCGTCAAGGGCCCGTACATCCTGCACGTCTTCATCCTGATCATGATGCGGGTGATGCTGGCCTCGAGCCTGCGCCTCATCAACCTCTCCGGGCAGCTCTCCTTGGCCCACGGCGGCCTCGTGACTCTGGGGGCATACAGCTCGGCGCTCTTAGCCATGAAACTGGGCCTCTCCACCTGGCCGGCCATGCTCGCGGCGGCCGTCTTCGCAGGCCTCGTGTCCTTTCTCATCGGGTTCCCCTTCAGCCGGCTCAAGGGCATCTACTTCACCATGGTGAGCATCTTCTTCGTCCAGATCATCGTGCTCACCGTCCAGCAGTGGCGCAGTCTGACCGGCGGCGCCAGCGGCCTCTACAACATCCCGCGCCCCGACGGCTTCTGGGGCGTCGAGTTCAAGTCGAAGACCTCGTTCTTCTTCCTCATGCTCGGCCTGATGCTCGTGTCGCTCCTCATAATGTGGGCAATCGAGCGTTCGCGAGTAGGCATGACCTTCCGGGGCATCCAGCAGGCGGATTCGTTGGCGGAGAGCGTGGGCATCAACACCACCGGCTTCAAGGTGCTGGCCTTCTCGATCGGGGGCTTCTTCGCCGGCCTGGTGGGAGGGTTCTACGCTCACTACGTGTCCGCTCTCGACCCGACGGCCTTCGGCTTCCTGTTCACCATCTACATACTGATCTACATGATCGTGGGCGGCGCGGGCTCCTTCGCGGGGCCCATCATAGGGGCGGCGCTGCTCACCGTCCTGCCCGAGGTGGCGCGGCCGCTGGAGTCTTACATGCCCTTCGTGTACGCCGCCATCCTCATGCTGATCATCTTCCTCATGCCCGAAGGGTTGGTGGGATTGCCGCACAGGCTGAGCAGGCTGTTCCGGAAGACCGCGAAGGAGCAGACCGATGTTGCAGGTTGAGGGTCTCACGAAGAACTTCGGCGGGCTGGCGGCCGTCAGCACTGTGGACATGGGCGTCCGGCAGGGTGAGCTGGTCGGCCTCATCGGCCCGAACGGAGCGGGTAAGACGACCTTCTTCAACCTGCTCACGGGTTACATCAAACCCAGCGCGGGCAAAGTGAGGTTCGAAGGCAAGGACATCACCGGCAAGAAACCCCACCGTGTCGCGTCCGCGGGCATCGTCCGGAGCTTCCAGCAGGACAACGTCTTTGCGGACTTCACGGTGCTGGACAACGTGCGCTTGGCCCATCACCTCAACTCGGGCGTCAATTTCTGGCAGACGGTGTTCTCCACCGGCGGCGCCAGACGCAGAGAGCGGGAGCTGAGGCAGGACTCCGAGGAGATCCTCGAACTGGTGGGGATCTCACAGCTGGCGGGGGTCACCGCGGGGTCCCTGCCGCACGGCCACAAACGGATGCTGGGCATCGCCATAGCGCTCGCCTGCCGGCCGAAGCTGCTCCTGCTCGACGAGCCCCTCGCCGGCATGAACATCGCGGAGGTCGACGAGACGATAGCGCTGGTGCGCAGGCTCTGGAAGAGCGGCATCACCATCCTCCTCATCGAGCACAACATGAGAGCCGCCATGAGCATCTGCCAGAGATTCTGCGTGCTCAACTTCGGCAGGAAGATCGCGGAGGGGACCCCGGACGAGATCAAGAACGATCCGGAAGTCGTGAAAGCCTATCTGGGTACAGGTTCGAGTGTTGCTTAGCCTGAAAGACGTCTCTGTCTACTACGGGAGCGCGATGGCGGTCACCGGCGTCACCCTCTCTCAGGAAGAGGGCACCGTGGTCAGCGTCATCGGGGCCAACGGGGCCGGCAAAAGCACCACCCTCAAGGCGATAACCGGGCTGGTTCCCATACAGTCAGGATCGATCGAGTTCGACGGCAAGCGGATCGACGGGGCCTCCACCGACGCCATCGTGAAGGCCGGTGTCGCCTGCGTGCCCGAGAGCAGGAAGCTGTTTCCGTACATGAGCGTGCTTTCCAATCTGAAGCTGGGCGCCTATCTGCGCAAGGACAAACAGGGGATCGAGGAGGACCTGGAGGGGGTCTTCGCTCTGTTCCCCCGGCTCAAGGAGAGACTGCGCCAAAAGGCGGGGAGCCTGAGCGGCGGGGAGCAGCAGATGCTGGCCATCGGCCGGGCGCTCATGTCGAAGCCGAGGTTGCTCATGATGGACGAGCCGTCCTTGGGACTCGCTCCCATCGTGATCGACAGCCTGGCCGAGAACATCAACGAGATCAACCGCCGGGGTGTGAGCGTGCTCCTCGTGGAGCAGAACGCGGGTCTGGTGAGCAGGGTGGCGCAACGCTGCTATGTCATCGAAGTGGGCAGGATAGTGCTGGAGGGCAACATCAACGAGATGATGTCGAACGATTCGGTGAGAAGGGCGTTCCTGGGTTGAGAGCGACCTTGCCCAGGCCGTCCCGCTGCGGCCTTGACAGGCTGCGGGAGACCCCATAAGATTGCGTGAATGGACGCTATACTGAACCCAATACCGTATAGTGAACAGCCCTCAGGGGAGCAGGCCGGGGAAGGCAACAAGGATTCCTACTTGCAGTTGGTGCCCGCCGTGGACCAGTCGATCCGCCTGATGTTCACCCTCGCCAACATGGTGGGCGGTGAGGCCTCACTCACCGAGCTGGCCAGACAGGTGGGCATCAGCAAGAGCAAGGGGCTCGCCATCCTCAACACCCTGCGCCACGCGGGACTGGTGACGCGCAACGACCGCACCAAGAACTACCGGCTGGGACCGAACGTGCTCCTGCTCAGCCGGGCGCTCATCAACAACACCGACATCGGGCAGGAGGCCGCGCCCTACCTGGAGGAGCTGGCGGCGCAGACGGGATGCAGCATCCACCTGGGAGTGGTGTCGGGGGAGACCATGTTCGTCGCCGCCCGCCGGCACGCGCCGGGCGGCACCTATATCGCCATCGACGTGGGGCAGCGCTACCCCTTGACTTGGGGCGCTCACGGACGGGCGTACCTCGCCACGCTGTCCCCCGAGGATCTGGAGCGGCGGCTGTCGCAGAACTCCATCCTCCAGGCCGGCGAGACCGCGCGGGACGCCATCGACCGGGAGACCCTGCGTGCCGAGGTGGAGGAGAGCCGGCGGCTGGGATACGGGGCGGCGCTGGGGACCACTTGGTCCGGGCTGAACGCGGTGAGCGCCGTGATGATGGTCGAGTTCCCCGAGGAGCCGGGGTTGAAGCGCGCGGCGGGATTCGTGGTCGCGGTCGGCTCCTTCTCGCCCGAGCGGGCTCGCGAGATAGGTCTGAAGACCCTGCAAACGGCGGAAAAGATCAGTGCCGAGCTCGGCCCTCTGCTCCGGGCCGTCAATCTGCATTTTCCACTTTCGAGACCTCTGCTCACGTAAACCGACCGCGGGGCGGACCCGGCCTCCAAGGGCCGGACGTCTCGATACAGATCCACAAGGAAGAACGCCATGACAGACACCGGTCCGAACGAAATGAAGCTCGACGCCACCCAGCTTTTTGTTGCCAACTTCCGCGACATTGACTATGAGGACCTGCCACCTGAGGTGGTCAAGGTCACGAAAGACCAGGTCCTCGATTTCTTCGGCGTGGCGCTGGGCGGGTCTTCCGAGGCCGGAGTGGCCGAGATGAGGGACCTGGTGCTGGAGTGGGGAGGGGCGCCCCAGAGCAGCACACTCCGCTGGGGAGACAAGCTCCCGGCGCCGAACGCCGCCCAGGTCAACGCCACCATGGCACACTCGCTGGATTTCGACGACGTGCATGAGGACGCCATCATGCATCCGGGCGTCGTCACGATTCCCACGGCGCTGGCCATGAGCGAGTATCTTGGCGGCAAGGACGGACGCTTGGTCGACGGGCGGGAGTTCATCACCGCGGTGGCCCTCGGTACCGACTTCATCTGCCGACTGGGTCTCGCGACCAGGCCGGGCGAGAACATCCACGCCTTCGGATGGCATCTCACCACTCTCTATGGCTATATGACCGCCGCCGCCGTGGCCGCCCGCCTGCTGGGTCTGGACGCCGACGGCATCACCAACGCCATAGGCATCGGCTATCACCAGTCATCCGGCAACGGCCAGTGCGTCAAGGACGGGGCGCTGACCAAGAGGATGGGCCCGGGCATGGCGGTGAGGGGCGGCATAGCCTCCGCTCTCATGGCGAAGCGCGGCATCACCGGGGCGCGCAACTGTCTGGAGGGCAAAGCGGGGATCTATCAGGTCTACCACGGAGGGTCGTACTCCCGGGAGATCCTGGTGAACGACCTGGGCACGCGCTTCGAGGGCGTGAACGTCTCCATCAAACCGTATCCCTGCTGCAGGGGCGTGCACCCCTTCATCGACGCGGCGCTGGCTCTGGTCGCCAGGTACGACGTCCGGCCCGAGGACGCGAGGAGCATCCTCATCAACTGCGGAGAGGGCACCAACTTCCTCCTGGCCACTCCGTTCGAGTCGAAAGCGCGGCCGAGGACCTTCGTCGACTCCCAGTTCAGCATCATCTGGGGGGTGGCGACCGCTCTCGCCCGGCGCCGGGCGACTCTGGACGACTTCACCGAGACCGCCATCAAGAGCCCCGACATCCTCGATGTCTCGGCGAAGATCAGCGTGGAGGTGGCCCCCGAGCTGAACCGCGGGGATGTGGGCATCGAGCCCGCCAGAGTGAGCGTCACCACCACCGACGGCCGGGTGCTGACCGAGCAGGTGGACCTTCCCACCGGCACCCCTTCGCGGCCGCTCTCGTTCGCCGACATCGAACGCAAGTTCGAGGACTGCCTGGTTCACGCCGGCCATCCGCTCCCTGCCGCGAACGTGCACCGCTTGGTGGCGGCGGTAGCCAATCTGGAGAAGTCGGAAGACGTCCGCGACATGATCGCCCTGGCGACGGGATAGGCCGTGGCCATGGGATCCGGGACATAGGGACGGAAGGGGCGGCGAGTGGGCTGCTATATCGGAGTAGACGGAGGAGGCACCTTCACCGACTGCGCCGCCATGGACGAAGCGGGTCGCCTGTACTACGCCAAGGCCGCCACCACTCAAGACGACTTCGCCGCTGGGATGTTCGATGCTCTCGCCGCCCTCGCCGAGGAATGCGGGACGACCACGCCTGAGCTGATCGCCGCGGCCGAACGCTTCAGCCTGGGGACCACCGTGGGCACCAACCTGCTCGTGGAAAGGCGAGGGGCGCGCACGGGACTGCTCGCGACGGCGGGGCACGGGGATTCCATCCTCATGATGCGCGGCACCGGCCGGACGGCCGGACTGGAGCTCGACCTCCTGTTCCACCCCCAGGCGACGGCGAAACCGACTCCTCTGGTGCCACGGGCCCTCATCGAGGAGATCGACGAGCGCGTGGACTACAAGGGCGACGAGATCGTGCCCCTGGACGAGGAGGCGGTCGAAGCCGCCGTCCGCCGGTTGGTGCGCGAAGCCGGAGTGGCCGCCATTGCCATCGCCTTCCTGTTCTCGTTCAAGAATCCCGCTCACGAGCTCCGGGCCATGGAGATCGTCCGGGCGGTCGCCCCCGATGTCTATGTCTGCTGTTCGCACCAGGTGGCGCCTCGCCTGGGGGAGTACGAGCGGACGGTGGCGACTGTCATCAACAGCTACGTCGCCCCGGCTTCTGCAGCCTACTTCCGCGGGGCCGCCGACCGTCTGCACGAGACGGGCCTGAGGCATCCGCTTCTCGTCATGCAGGTGTCGGGAGGGGTGTTGCCGGCCGGCAAGGCGGTGGAGATCCCTCTCACCTCGCTGGGCTCCGGCCCGGTGGGCGGGTTGATCGGCTCCCTGTCTCTGGCCCGGCGGCTTGGCCACAAGAGCATCATCGCCACCGATATGGGCGGGACCTCTTTCGAGGTGGGCCTGATCATCGGCGGCGAGCCCCTGGTGGGCGATGAGAACGTCATCGACCAGTATCGCTACAGGCTCCCCCGCTTGGAGACCACCTCTATCGCCTGCGGCGGCGGCAGTCTGGCCCGGGTCGATCCCCACAGCCGCTCCATCCGTGTGGGGCCCGAGAGCGCGGGGGCCGAACCTGGGCCGGTGTGCTACCGGCGGGGCGGCACTGAGCCAACGGTGACAGACGCCGACCTGGTGTTGGGACTCTTGTCGGCCGAGGGATTTCTTGGAGGTCGCATGCCGCTCGACCGCGAGGCCGCCGTGCATGCCGTGGCGGCTCTGGGAGAGCAGGTGGGTTTGGACCCGGACGAGACGGCGGCCGGCATCGTGCGCATCAACAACGCAAGAGCGGCCGAGCTCATAAGGCAGCAGACCGTCGTGCGTGGATACGATCCGCGGGACTTCCTGGTTTACGCCTACGGAGGAGCCGGCCCGCTCCACGCCTTCGCCTTCGCTCAGGAACTCGGGGTGAAGGACGTGGTGGTGCCGCTGGGCAACGGCGCCTCCACTCTCTCGGCTTACGGGTGTTCCACCTCCGATCTGGTGCTGAACATCGAGAGGGAGCAGCTCTTCTTCGCCCCCTTCCCCGCGGACGAGCTGAACAGCCTGGTGGCGGAGCTCGAGAGCGAGGCCCTCGCGTCGATGGGTCAGATGGGGAGGGACACAGAAGAGGTGGAGATCGAGCGGTACGGGCTCATGCGCTACAGCGGTCAATGGCTGCACACCCTGCTGGTGCGCCTCCCGCAAGGGGAGCTCACCGCCGAGGCTCTCCACCGGGCCGTCGACGACTTCCGCTCCTCGTACGACACTCTATACGGCTCAGGTGCCGGTCTCGTCTCGCAGGGTGTGGAGCTCATCACCACGCGCATACATGCCGTCGTCCGTCTGCCCCGCCCGGCTCAGGCGGTGGAGAAGACCTTCAAGAAGCCGCCGCCCCGCGCCGGGCGCCTCGGGACTCGGGAGATCTTCTGGCCCGACCGCATGGAGCGCCTTGAGAGCGAGGTGTTCGACGGTCGCGAACTGCGCCACGGCAACCGCGTCTCCGGGCCCGCCGTGATCGAGCTGCCGTACACCTCCATCGCCGTGGGGGTGGGGCAGACTCTCGACTGCGACGCCATTGGCAACTTCGTACTGCGTCTCGACCGGCCGCAAGGCGCGGCCGCGGCCTGCGCGGCTGCCGCGGTCCCCGCCGGGGCCGCCGGCGCGGCCGCGCGGCTCTCCGGGGGAGGGTCCTGCTGATGCGCGCCGGGGCCAAGAGCGGCGCCGCCGGGACCGCCGCCGCCAGGAGCGGCGCCGCGCGGGAGACCTTGGGAATCTCGTGGGACGGCATCACCCGCGGCTACGCCCCGCCGGACGTGCTCTCCATCAGCCCTCGTCTGAGGCTGCAGACCGCTGAGGAGCCCGAGGTCGACCCCATCACCTACGAGGTCATCCGCAACAGCCTCCAGAACATCAACCTGGAGAACGGCCACACCATCCAGAAGCTCAGCATCTCGCCCATCACCATGATCAACCGGGACTTCCAGTGCGCCATCCTCACCGAGACGGGTGACGTCATGTTCATGGGACCGTACCTCATGTACCTGGCGAACACGCTCGGCATCATGACCAAGTGGGTCCTCGAGAACCGTAGCGAGAGCCCCGGCATCGACGACGGCGACGTGTTCCTCAACACCGATCCGTACGTCGGGAGTTCCCACCAACAGGACACGGGACTGACCTCCCCGGTGTTCTGGGAAGGAGAGCTTTTCTGCTGGGTGGCCAACTCCGTGCACTATAGCGACGTAGGCGGGCCGGCGCCCGGGAGCTTCTGCCTCAGCTCCACCAGCATCTGGGAAGACCCACCCCTGTTCCCGCCCATGAAGCTCGTCGAGAGGGGCCGGGTGCGCGCCGACATGGAGCAGCTGTACCTCCGCCAGTCCCGGGTGCCGTCGACGGTGGGCATGGACCTGCACGCCGCCCTCGCCGGCCTGACGGTGTCCCGGCAGCGCATCCTCAAGCTCCTCGAACGCTACGGGGCGCAGACGGTGAAGGCGGTGATGAAGAAGACCCTCGACGCGAGCGAGCGGGCCTTCGTCGCCAAGCTCCAGATGATCCCCGACGGGCGCTGGTCGGAGCGTATCTACACTGAGGCCGCGGTCCCCGGCGACCGAGGCATCTATGTGAGCCAGGTGAACATCGTCAAGGAAGGCGATCGTCTCTATATAGACAATGAGGGCACTTCCCCGCAGACCGGGGCCATCAACAACACCTATGCCGCATTCGTGGGCGCGGCGCTTGCCCCCCTCACTCTGATGCTGGCGTACGACCTGGGGGGCGTCTGCGGAGGCGTGAGCCGCCGGGTCGAGTTCCGGCCGGTCCCCGGCACCATAACCTGCGCCGACTACCCCGCCCCGGTGAGCAGCGCGGGCGTCTGCAACATGCCGATGGTGGTCGCCACCGCGACCGGCGCCACGGCCAAGATGGTCGCCTGCGCCGATCCGCCCCTACGCGACAAGGCCATCGGCATCGCCGACGTGCATGCCTACGGCGGCTGGATCTTCAACGGCATCGACCAGCACGGCCGCTTCTTCATGGCCATGCATTCGGGCATGGCGCCCGGCGCCGTGCCCGCCTCGACGTCCCGGGACGGCATAGACACGGGCGGCATCTATTGGGTGCCGGGCATGGAGGCGTCCAACGTGGAGGACAACGAGACTTCCTGGCCGGTGCTCACCCTGTATCGCCGGCAGAACCACGCCGATGCCGCCGGCGCCGGCCGCTACAGGAGCGGAGTGGCAGCCGAGGAGGCTTGGATGCTTCACTGCACCGGCGAGCTCGACACCCAGGTGTACAACAACGAGAGCTTCACCAAGTGCCAGGGTCTGCTGGGCGGCAACCCGGGTGGCCGGGCCTTCTTCCGCTGGAAGCGCAACACCGACATCGCCGCGCGTATCGCCGCCGGCGACATCCCCCAGCACTTCGATGAGGTGGGGGGCGAAGAGGTCCCTCTGCGCTGGAAGGGGAGGCCGATCCGGCTCGAGAGCGACTCGGTATGGACCCTGAACCTGCCCAACTTCGCAGGCTGCGGTGATCCGCTCGACCGCGACCCCGCGCTGGTCGGGCGGGACGTGGCGGAGGGCATGACGACCGTCGGTGAGGCCCTGGAGGTCTACGGCGTGGCCGTTGACCAGGAAGGCCTGGTGGACGAAGACACGACGGCGGCCGAACGGGCCGCCATCAGGAAGCGGCGGCTGGAAGAGGGGGTGGCGGGCCCATCGGTCGGGGCGCCGGACGCCTCCGTTGCAGTGGGCGCGCCGGCCGTGCCGGCCGTGCCGGCCGCGGAGGCCGCTGGGGCCGCAGAGGCCGCGGGGTCCTTCCGGGCTCCCGAGAGCGGCGGCCGCGCGAGGATAACCATCAACGAGAACCTCAGCCTCGTCCGGACCGTGGAGAAGGCCGGCCTTGAGGCCGGCTCGGGACTCGGTCCCTACACGCGCTACGTCTGCGCCTGCGGGCACGACCTCGCTTCCGGGGAGACCGACTACAAGAGGGGCTGCATAGTCAGGGAGAGCCCGGTGGATGCCATCGGCCGGGGGTTCACGTCGTTCGACGTGGAGATGATGGAGAAGATGTGTTTCAGAGAGTTCTTCTGTCCTCGGTGCGGAGCGCGTCTCGCCGCCGAAGTGGCCCGTGTGGGGGACGAGTTTCTCTGGGATATCGAGTTGCGGCTGTGACGAGAGAAAGGAACATCACGATGTTGCTGGAGGGTCGAGTGGCCGTCGTCACCGGGGGTGCCAAAGGCATGGGACGGGCCATCTGCGGGCTGTTCGCGAAGGAGGGCGCCAGGGTGACCGTCGCCGATGTCGATGTGCCCGGGGCTGCGGAGACCCTGCGCCTGGTCGAGGAGGCCGGCGGCCAGGGTCTGGCCGTCGACTGCGATGTGACGAGCAGTGAGCAGGTCAAGGCGATGGTGGCCGCCACCGTGAAGGCCTTCGGTAGGTTGGACATCCTGGTCAACAACGCCGGGGCGGTGGTGGGCGCGCACGGCCGGCCGACCAACATCGAAGCCCTCTCCGAAGAAGTCTGGGACCGGGTGGTCGACCTGAATCTCAAGGGCGTGTTCTTGTGTAGCAAGGAGGCCGTGCCCCACATGAAGGCGGGCGGGTACGGCAAGATCGTGAACGTCGCCTCGCTGGGCGCCATCAGCCCCCCGTCGCCGCACCCCCACTATCACGCGGCGAAGGGCGGTGTCGTGAGCCTCACTTACGACATGGCCGCCGAGCTGGGACCGCACAACATCTACGTCAACGCCATCATGCCGGGGCCCGTTCGGACGCCCTTCTTCGACACCATCGTTGAGTCCAAGACACCCGAGGAGACCGCGGCCTTCTTCGCCATGATAGGGGGACAGGCGCCCCTGGGCCGCATGGGCGAGCCGGAGGATATAGCCAAGGCCGTGCTCTTCTTCGCCTCGGACATGTCGTCGTACGTGACGGGCGCGGTGCTGCCCGTTTCCGGCGGTCTGCCGCTTCCCCGCCAGAACCCGTGATCGATGGATGAAGCGGCATTTGCTGGGGGTCATGAAGAGAGATCGGATGAACATATGAACGAAGAGAAGACGGCCGAGCAGCCCTGGGGCGGTATGACCTGCAGAATCCTTCGGGTGGATCTCTCCAGCGGTACGGTCTCGACGGAGGAGAGGGACGAGCGCTACTACCGCAAATGGATCGGAGGCTCGGGTCTGATAGCTCAGATCCTCCTCACGGAGGTGCCGGCCGGCGTCGACCCTCTGGGCCCTGGGAACAAGCTGGTGTTCGCGCTCAGCCCCGTGACCGGCACCGCCATCTACGCGGCGGGGCGCAACGGGGTGGGCGCCAAGTCGCCGCTGAGCGGGGGCATCGCGCTGTGCCAGTCGGGCGAGCACTGGGGGGTCGAGCTCAAGAAGGCCGGCTACGACGTGCTCGTCGTGGAGGGCAAGGCGGACAAGCCGGTCTACCTGCTCGTCAAGGACGGCGAGGTGACCATCCGCGACGCCGGGGCCCTGTGGGGGCTCCTGACAAAGGACACGCAGAAGGCCATCCGCGAGGAGCTGGGTGACGAGCGGGTGCGTGTGGCGATGATCGGGCCCGGGGGTGAGAACCTCGTGCCCTTCGCCTGCATCATGAACGGGCCGTTCGACGCCGCCGGCCGCGGAGGCCTGGGGGCGGTGATGGGGTCGAAGAACCTCAAGGCCGTCGCCGCGCGGGGGACGGGCCGGGCCCGCGTGTACGACCGGGAGGGTGTGAAGGCCTTCAACAACTGGATCACCAAATCGCACTGGGACCATTTCTGGATCCATCAGGTGCTGCCCGAGTTCGGCACCGGGGGGCCGGAGATGGAGGGGATGGAGATGATCGGCCACCTGCCGGTCCACAACTGGAGGGGGGCTCCGTTCGCCGAAGGCATCAAGAACGTCCACGGAGGGGCGCTCAAGGAGCGCATGGGCCTCCCCATGGAAGGCTGCTACGGCTGCCCGCTGCGCTGCAAGAAGCGGCTGCAATCCGGAGCTCCGTATTTCGTGGACCCGGAGTACGGTGGGCCGGAGTACGAGGCCATGTGCGCGCTCGGCACCAACCTCGAAGTGGACGACCCCGAGGCCATGGCCAAGGCCAACGAGCTCTGCAATGCCTATTCGCTGGACGCCATCTCCACCGGCAACACCATCTCCTTCGCCATGGAGTGCTTCGAGAAGGGGCTGCTCACCCTGGAGGATACCGGAGGCCTCGATCTGCGCTTCGCGAACGGGGCGGCTGTGGTTGAGTGCGTAGAGCTCATCGCCAGACGGGAGGGCATCGGCGCTCTCCTGGCTCTGGGCTCGGCCGAGGCGGCCAAGAAGATCGGCCGCGGGGCGGAGACTCTGTCGGTGGAGGTCAAGCAAGTCCATCCGGGCATGCACGAACCGCGCCTGAACCCGGCGTTCGCCCTCGGCTTCATGGTGAATCCCAACGGAGCCGACCACTGCGCCAACGTGCACGACGACATCCTGGCCGCCGAGAACGGCATCAAGGACTTCAACCAGTTGGGCTTCTACGACACAGTGCCGCCGCTGGACATAGGCCCGCGCAAGGTGGCGCTCTTCAAGGTGGGGCACATCCGCGAATTTCTGAACGACGTCCTGCTGACCTGCCACCTGGCCTACGTGGGCGTGACCTACAAGCAGCCGGGGGAGATCCTGAGCGCCGTCGCCGGATGGGACGTCAGCCCGGCAGAACTGATCCGTACCGCCGAGCGCATCCTGACCGCCGCCCGGCTCTTCAACGTCAAGCAGGGGCTGACCGACGACGACGACCGGCTGCCGCCTCGCTTCTTCGAGAACAAGACCGAAGGGCCGTTCGTCGCCGGGCTCGATCGCGAAAAGATGGAGAAGGCCAAGAGGTACTACTACACCCTCATGGGCTGGGACGAGAACGGCGTGCCCACCCCGGAGAGAGTCGACGAGCTCTACATCTACGACTGAGAGTGGAGGGACGGCTTTGATAAGAGTGAGGCAAGAGCGCATCCCCGAAGACGCGTTCATGGAGATGCGCAAGGAGGTGCTCGCTATCTGGCCCACCGGCAAAGAGGTGGACCTCGAGGAAGCCGTCCAGTATCAACTGGGGCTGCCCGACAGCAAGCGTTTTCACAAGGTGCTGCAGCGCATCCACGACGAAGGCCGCATCTCGCTCTTCCCGCGGCAGGGCACCCCGCTCCTGGAGGACGAGATAGCGCTGATCCGCTCCCTGAACGAGCTGGACATCCATCTGCTCCCCTTCACCACCGACAGTTACACCCGCAACCTGCAACTGGACAAGGTCGAGCGGGGATTGCAGGAGAGCGTCAGGACGGGCAGGCCGGCGCTCAACGGTTGGCCCATCATCAACCACGGCGTCAAGACCAACCGCAGGGTCGTGGAGGCCTGTGACGGGGCCCTCGATCCGCGCTCGTCGCGCATCGGCCAGAGCATGGTCGCCGAGATCGCCTTCGCGTCGGGCATGAACGCCTTCCCCAACAGCTTCTTCGGCTGGATCGCGGGCTACGACAAGAAGGCGACAGTGGAGGAGTGCATCGAGACCGCCCAGTACACCGGGCGCCTCATCGGCTACTACGCCGACCACGGCGTGATCATCACCACAGACTGCCACGGTTGGCTCCCCAATTTCGTCATCCCCATGAGCGTCAACATGGCTACGCAGATCATCGAAAGCCTCATCTCGGCGAAGCAGGGCGTGAAGAGCGTCTTCCCGCAGGTGAACATCCAGGGGTGTTTGACTCAAGACCTGGCCGACATGCGGGTGCTGCCCAGGCTGATGCGGCAGTATCTTGATCGTTTCGGCCACGGCGACGTGATCATCCCCGGCGTGTTCGGCAGCCAGTCGCCGCTCTACCCCTTCCCGCAGGAACTGGGGAGCGCCTTCGGCTATATCGGATACACGGCGATGACCGCGGCTCTGGGCGGCGTGGACGTGTGCTCGGTGAAGACCGTCGACGAGGCGGCCGGCGTGCCCAGCGAAGACTCGCACCGCGAGAGCTACCGGGCCGCCCAGTGGATCTTCGGGGTGATGAAGGACCAGTCCTTCGAGGTGGACAACGAAGCCATCCACCGCGAGGAGGAGGTGGCGGCCGCCGAGGTGACGGCCATCCTCGAGAAGGTGCTGGAACTGGGCGACGGCGACGTTGCGGTCGGCACAGTGAGGGCGGTGGAAGCGGGCGTGCTGGACTCGCCGTTCTCCATCAACATCCATACCGCGGACCAGGTCCTCGGGATCAAGGACAGCGAGGGCATAACGCGCTACCTGGACTTCGGCAACCTGCCCATCCCGGAGGACATCAAGGACTTCCATCGGCAGAGGGTGGCCGAGCGGGAGATGGCCGAGGGCCGCAAGCTGGACTACTACGCGGCCATCGAGGACTTCTGGGCCATCAGCAAAGGTGGGCTGAAGGGGGTTGCCGGGAGATGAAGCGCCGCCGGCAGGACGTGACCTCGCATCTCTGGAGCCCCGATGGCCTACCGGGGGTCGTGAGATGAGACTGGATGGCAAGGTGGCGATCGTGACCGGAGGCGGCACCGGTATCGGCCGCGCCGTCGCCCGACGTTTCGTCGCCGACGGGGCGTTGGTGTGCGTGACGGGCCGTAGGCCTGAGCTGCTGGAGCAGACCGTGGCGGCTCTGCCCGCCGGGTCGGCGAAAGCCTGCGCGGCCGACGTCACCGACCGGGCCGGCGTGGCCACGGTGGTCGAGACGGCGCTGTCGTTCGGCAAGGGCCTGCACATCCTGGTGAACAACGCCGGCATGGACCAGCCCATGGCGGGCGTGGTGGATCTCGACCCCGAGTTGTGGACCCGGGTCATAGAGGTGAACCTCACCGGACCCTTCCTGATGATGAAGGCTGTGATCCCCCACATGATCGAAGCGGGGGGCGGCTCCATCATCAACATCTCGTCGCTGGCCGGGCTCGTCAATCCCCCGGGGCTGCCGGCCTACTGCGCCTCCAAGGGCGGTCTCATCAGCCTCACGAAGCAGGTGGCGGTCGACTACGGGGTGCACAACGTGCGCTGCAACGTGGTCTGCCCCGGGGCCACAAAGACCGAGATGTTCGTGGGAGCCATGACGCCGTTCGCCGAAGACTGCGGCATGCCGGTGGAAGAGGTGTTCCGCACCTTCGCCCAGGACACCCCGCTGCGGCGGGTGTCGGAGACCCGCGAGATAGGCGGGCTGTGCAGCTTCCTCGCGGGCGACGACTCCAGCTTCCTCACCGCGGCGGTGATCCCGCATGACGGCGGCGCCGTGGTGGTGGACGTATCGGGGGCGGCCATCAACCAGTTGGCGGCGCAGCGCGGTCGCGCGGAAGGGGGACCGGCATGACCTCGAGCGCGGGACGGCGGATGCGCGGGAACGCCGCACCGGCGCCGGCCGCCCGGGCCGACGTGGTCGTCATGGGCGGAGGCTGCGCCGGCCTCGCCGCCGCTCTTGCCGCCCGCGAGACGGGCGCCAGTGTGACCTTGCTGGAGAAGCGGCGCTCCCTCGGCGGCACCGCCAACTTCATCCAGGGGGTGTTCGCGGCTGAGAGTGAGATGCAGAAGCGGGACTACATCGCCTACTCCTGTGAGGATGCCTTCCGCAACTTCATGGAATACAACCATTGGCTCGGCAACGCCGCTCTGGCGCGGGCTCTGATCGACCGCTCGGCCGACACTATCGGCTGGCTCCAGGATCAGGGCGTCGAATTCACCGAAGTCACCATCAACATGCCCGACGCCCCTCGTACCTACCACGTGCTCAAGGGGGCGGGACGCGGCATGGTGAGGGCCCTGGCCCGCGCGGCCCAGGCGCGCGGGGTGGACATCAGGGTGAGCTCCCCGGTGGTCGGCGTCCTCACCGGTGACGACGGCCTCCTGCGCGGCGTGCGCGTCAAGACGGCCGGCCGCGCCACCGACCTGCCCTGTGGCGCGCTCGTCATCGCCAGTGGCGGATACGCCAACAACAAGGAGTGGATCAAAACGTACGCCGGCTTCGACCTCGGCGAGAACCTGTTCCCCGTGGGCAACGCCGGCAAGATGGGAGACGGCATCCGCCTGGCCTGGGATATGGGGGCCGGAACTGAGGGCATGGGAGTGCTCCACCTTATCCGCGTGGCGCCCTGGGGGCGCGAGTTCCCCTTCATGAGCGCGGTGGAAGCCGCCTGCATCCAGCCGGTGCTGTGGGTCGACCCGCGGGGGCGGCGTTTCTGCGACGAGGGCATCGCCTTCTACGACACGTCGACGGGCAACTCCACCAGGCGCTACAAGCACGCGTGCACCTGGACCGTCTTCGACGATGCTCTGAAACGCTACTTCATGGAAGAGGGCCTCGACCGGGGCATGACGCAGCGGATTCTCCCCGGCCATAAGCTGCAGGACCTGGAGGAGGTCCTCGAGCGCCTCGTCGCGCTGGGCTCTCCGGGGTTGGTGTCGGCGGGCTCCGTAGAGGAGTTGGCCGTGAAGATGCAGGCCGACCCGGCCGTGCTGACGGCCACGGTGGCGGAGTACAACCAGGCCTGCGAGAAAGGCCACGACCCGTTGTTCGGCAAGGACCCCAAGTATCTGCGGCCGCTGCGCGGCCCCGTCTACTACGCCGCCCAGGCCCGCACCATCTTCCTCGGCACCCTTGGAGGGATACGAGTCAGCGCGCAGTGTGAGGTCGTCGACGACCTGGACCGCACCATCTCCGGCCTATACGCGGCCGGCAATGATGTCGGGGGCCTCCATGCCGAGAGCTACAGCATGAGGGACACCTCGGGTATCGCCTCGGCCTTCGCTCTGGTGGGGGGCCGCATTGCCGGCGAGAACGCGGCGGTCTACGCGAAGGCGCGTGGGGAGGCATAGGCATGTCGGTCGACGTCAGGCTGATCGGCGATCTGCGCAGGCTAGCGGGAGCGGAATCCGTGGAGCTGGAAGGCTCCGGGTGGAACATCGGGACGGCTGTGGACGAGGTCATCCGGCGTTTCCCCCGCCTTGGCGAGAGCTTCTTCGACGAGAAGGGCGGAGTGCGGTATTCGGGGCTCGTCGTCAGGAACGGCCGGCCGGTGACGTGGCCGCGAGACAGGGACGTGGCCGTCGACGACGGCGACGAGCTGGTGTTGATGCGATTCATGGCGGGCGGCTAGAGTCGCCCGAGTCGCGAGCGTTGACAGCACTTCTACGGGTCAAGTACTTTGAGGCATGCGAAAGGGGGTAGCAAGGAGAGGGGAGGCAAGTGCGGCACGACGTGCGACCCGCAACGCAAGACAGGCTGTGAAGGGCATACAAGAAGGGGAGTGACATGAAGAAGACGAAATGGGGACTCTGCCTCGTACTGCTGGTGTTGGTGATCGGACTGGTGACAGCCCTGGCCGCCTGCGGTGACGAGGAGGAGACCACGACCACCGCGGCGCCGGCATCCACCGAGACGACCGCGCCGGCATCCACCGAGACGACCGCGCCGGGCGCCACCGAGACGACCGCACCGGCCGCGACTGATTCCACCGCACCGGCGGCGATGGAGACGCTCCGGATCGGCGCCATCCTGCAGCTGTCAGACTGGTACTCGGTCGTTGACGCGGCCGACAAGGTGGACCTCGAGTACGTCGCGCAGATGATCAACGACGACGGCGGCATCCAGGTCCAGGGCAAGGGCTACAAGATCGAACTGGTCATCGAGGACGGCAAGAGCTCCCTCGACGGCAACACCTCCGCGGCCACCAAGCTCGTCCTGGACGAGAAGCTCCAGTTCGTGGTGGGCCCGGGCGCGTTCTTCAACCTGGCCACCTCTCAGATCTTCGAGCAGAACAAGGTCCTGCACGTGGCCAACTACAACGGTCTGAACCCGGATGAGATGAACTCGAGCACCACGTACGCGTTCCTCGGCTTGGACCCGATCACCCAGGCCAATGCCGAACTCAAGGCCCTAAAGGAGTACTACCCCGACGTCAAGACCGTGTGCTTGGCGACGGAGGATGCGACCTACCCGGCCTTCGAGCCGCACTTCAAGGCTCTCGTGGAGAGGCTCGGCCTGACCCTCTCCGGCGATCCGGTGCTGTTCGCCACGAACGCTGAGGACTACAACCCCGTAGCCTCCAAGATCAAGGCTCAGAACCCGGACTCCGTGTGGATGCCTGTCGGCATCGACCCGTCCTACTTCGGCATCGTCACGGGACTGCGCACGCTCGGCTACGAAGGTCCCATCACCTTCCCGATCGATGCCCCGTCGGTGACCGGCGCTCTCGGTGACGCGGCGACCGGCATCGTAGGCGTCCTCAGCAAGCAGGTCATCGACCCGCACATGGCGGCCCCGATGAAGAGGCTGCTGGAGATGGGCGACCCCGACCGGCACGTATTCGGTCTGGGACCGAACGCCCTCTACCTCCTGGCCCACGCCATCGAGTCTGCCGACAGCCTAGATCCGACCGAAGTGAGAGACCACTGGGAGACGCTCACCAGCCTCCCGACCCTCTACGGTGACGGGTTCCCGAGCGGGAACGGCGTGTATGGCCTGACCAACCACGCGTGGGCCCATCCGATCCCGGTGGCCCTCGTCAACGACGGACAAGTCGAGTACAAGCCCTGGATCATTCCAGACGTGACCCCGTGATCGCAGACAGCCGGCCGACGACCGGCTGACCGCACAAGGCGAGCCGGCTCGTGCGGGGTGCACCCCGTGACCACGGGGTGCACCCCGGGGCTGCGGGCGCGATCCACCAGCTTCGCCCCGGCCGGCTCACTGATTCCGGAAGACGACAAACGAGTTGATTGGTTGAAAGCGTGGAGACTGCAATTCAGACAGTGATCAACGTGATCCTGCTCGGGGTGGTCTACATCCTCATGGGCGTGGGTTTCGCGTTCATCCTCAACCTGCTGGGGATCTTCAACCTGGCTCACGGCGCCATCTTCGTGTCTGCTGCGTACGGCTGCTATCTGCTGGTGGTCAAGCTGAACCTGCCCGGATTCGTAGCCTTCCCGCTCACCGTCCTGGCAGCCGCCGCCTTCGGAGTGGTCGTGGAGAGGTTCCTCTTCAGGCCCATGAACGCCGACTTCAACCGCACGATGATGGTCTGTATCGCGCTCTCCACCATCCTCGTGACCACTTTCAACCGGTTCATGGGGACCAGGGCGCTCTCCATCCCCTCCTTCCTCGCGGGGACGACCGGCATCGGCCCTTACAAGGTCCAGACAGACAGGATATTGGCCTTCTGTATCGGCGTCGTGCTCCTGGTGGTGATCATCCTGTTCGTCGATCGCTCCCGTTGGGGAGCCCAGATGCAGGCCGTGACCCAGAACAGAGAAGGCGCCGCCCTGCAGGGAGTACGGTTCGGCCAGGTGGCCGCCATCGCCTGCGCGGTCGGCTTTGGGCTTGCCGCCATAGGCGGCGTGTTCATGGGCTCGCTCTACAACCTGACGCCGTTCATCGGCGATGTGACGCTCATCAAGGTGCTGATGCTCGTGATCCTGGCAGGGTTGGGCAGCTTCAACGGCATCTTCTATGTCGGGGGTCTGCTGGGTGTGCTCTACGGGGCCCTCCCGGTGTTCCTCAACGGGGCGGTGGTCGACGCCTTGGCGTCGGTCATGGTGCTCGCGTTGCTGGTCGTCAGACCTCGGGGGTTCTTCGGCCATGAGTGATGTGACGAAGATCAGCCCGGAACCCGAAGAACCAACGAAGACGGGAGAGGCCTCTCAAGTGAAATCACGCCGTTGGCCGAGTAGGAGCGTGGTGGCTGCGCTCTTGATCGTGCTCGCACTGCTCCCGCTGGGGATCTCCGGCTCGTACTACATGCACGTCCTGATCCTGGCCTTCATCTATGTCGTCATCTCGAGCTCGTGGCGCGTGGTCTCGATATCGGGGCAGTTCAACATAGCCATCGGCGCCTTCATGGGCATCGGCGCCTACGCGGCAGCGATACCCAACGTGTGGCTGGATTGGTCGCCGTGGATCACCATCCCGCTCGGCGCCGTGGCGGCGGCCATCCTGGGCGCTGCGCTCGCCTTCCCGTTCGCACGTCTGCGGACGATCTACTACGCGATGGGGACGCTCTTCCTCGGTTACGTCGTCATCAACCTCATCACGGCGGGCGGCAAGACGACCGGCATGAGCACCGGACTCGGCGGGGTACAGCCGCTGTTCAGCGACCGCAAGTATTACTACTACCTGACTCTCGGTCTGATGATCGTGAGCATGATCTGCATGTACAGGTTCGAGTTCAGCCGGATCGGTGTCCGGATGAAGGCTGTGGCGCAATCCCACCAGGTGGCGGCGAGCGTCGGCATCGGGGAGAGGCGCACTCGGATCCTGGCCGTCGCGTTCGGCAGCTTCTTCGCGGGTCTCATGGGCGCCGTATACTGCCACTACCAAGGGGTCGCCTCACCGAGCAGCTACGGGCTGGCCGCGACGCTCTGGATCATCATGTACATCCTCGTTGGGGGCATCAACAGCTTCTGGGGGCCCACGGTCGGCGTCGGGATCCTCTTGATCGTCCCGGAGTTCTTCTTCCGCGATCTGAAGGGTGACCTCCCGTACGTCACGGCCGCCATACTGTTGATCATCGCGTTCACCATGCCTGAAGGCATCGTCGGGTTGCTGAAGCTCATAAGGGACCGGGTCGTCGCTCGTCTCCGCAGGAAGGAGGTGGGCACCGATGCTGCTGGAAGTTGAGAACCTCACCAAGAACTTTGGAGGCCTCGCCGCCGTCAACGACTTCGACATCCAGGTGGCTGAGGGCGAGATCGTCGGTCTCATCGGCCCCAACGGGGCCGGCAAGAGCACGGTCTTCAACCTGATCACGGGCGTGTTCAAACCCACCGCAGGGAGGATCGTGTTCGACGGACGCGACATCACGCGCAAGCAACCCGAACAGGTCGCGCGGCTGGGCATCGGGAGGACGTTCCAGCTCAACCCGTTGTTCCACGAGTTCACGGTCCTGGAGAACGTCACGTCGTCGTTCGAGCTCCATCCGCACTCCAGCCTGTTCGACACTTTCTTCGGCACCCGGAAGTACCGCCGCAACGAGGCCTTCATACAAGAGAAGGCGCAGGAGATACTGGAGTTGGTGGGCCTGTCGGAGGAGGCCGGAGAGCTGGCGAAGAACCTCGCCCACGGTCACCAGAAGATGCTCGGCGTGGCCCGGGCGCTCGCCACCAAGCCGCGCCTGCTCCTGCTGGACGAGCCCCTGGCCGGCATGAACCCGGGGGAGATACAGTACAGCCTGGACGCGATCCGCGACATGCGCGACAACGGGATAACCGTGCTCATCGTGGAGCACAACATGCAGATCCTGAGCCTCTGCGACCGGGTGGTGGTGATCAGTTTCGGCAAGAAGATCACCGAGGGTCTACCCGAGGAGGTCAGGGCCAACGCGGAAGTCATCTCCGCGTATTTTGGAGCCGACTATGTTTGCTGAGCTGCGCAATATATCCGTCTACTACAACAAGTCCATGGCCATCAAGGACGTCACTATCAACGTCCCCGAAGCTGGAGTCGTGAGCATCATCGGGGCCAACGGGGCCGGCAAGAGCACCATCCTGAAGTCGCTTCTGGGCATCGTGCACATCCGGGAAGGCGAGATATTCTTCGACGGCGAGAGGATAGACGGGTTGGAAACCGCGGATAGGGTCAAGAGAGGGATCGCCCTCGTGCCTGAAGGGCGACAGCTCTTCCCCTACATGCCCGTCGTCACCAATCTCAAGCTGGGCGCCACCGTGCGCCGGGACAGGTCCGGCATCGCCGAATCCATGGAATACGTCCTCCAGCTCTTCCCGCGACTCAAGGAGCGGCTGAAGCAGGACGCCGGAACCTTGAGCGGCGGGGAGCAGCAGATGCTGGCGATCGGGAGAGGCCTGATGGCCAATCCGCGCCTCTTGTGCATGGACGAGCCATCGGTGGGCCTCGCTCCAATAGTCGTGGAACAGGTCGGGGAGGTGATCAAGGACATCAACAGCCGGGGTATCAGCGTCCTTCTCGTCGAGCAGAACGCGCACCTGGCGTTGGGTGTCTGCCAGACCGGCTACGTACTAGAGGTCGGCAAGGTGGTCATGGAGGGCGATGAAGAGGCCATCAGGTGCAGCGACATCGTCAAGAGAGCCTACCTTGGGGGGTAGCAGGACAGAGGATCCCGGCCGACGGACCGACAGCCTGCAAGGGTGACGGGAGAGATGCAGTACAGAAACACTACTACGCCTGGCAGGTCGGCAAGGCGCTCTGTATCGCGGACAAGAAGAACCTTGCCGGGATCGATTGCATCCAGATGGTCTACAACCTGCTGGCCCGCGACGCCGAACTCGAGATGACCAGGCTCTGTGAGGCCGGGGGGATAGGCATCAACGTCTGGGGAGCGCTGGCCGGGGGGATGCTCTCCGGCAGGTTCCTGGAGCATGACCCGAGCAGGCCGCCTCCGGACGGGGTGAAGCCGTATCCGTCGACGTGGCGGCCCAGGTACTTCGAGGCCGTGAGGCGTCTCAAGGAGATCGCGGGGGAGAGGAGCCTCACTCAGTTCGCGCCGGCCTGGATGCTGCAGAGCCCGGAGGACGTCGAGGCTTGTGACGGCGTATGGCGGGAGCTGCGGCCGGCCCCCGTGATGTTCTATGCCCGAGGGTACGGCATCGATTTCAATTAGCCAGGGCGCGCCCGTTGCGGCGGTCCACGACCAGAAGGAGCGGATACGGCCATGGTGATAGTCACTGCCAAGGTGAAACTGCAGAGTGGGAAGAGCGAGGAGTTCCTGGAAGCGGTCCGGGCGATGAAGCCCCAGGTGATGCAGGATCCCGGAGCGATCCAGTACAGCCTTCACCGTTCCGCGGAAGACCCCGACACGTTCATCTTCTACGAGCAGTACGAGAGCGAAGAGGCGTTCGACTACCACCTGTCGACCGACCATTTCAAGGTCCTCGCAGGGAAGATCGACCCCCTGATGGCCGTGCCGGGCGACATCGGCAAGTGGGTGGAGGTGCTGTAGCCGTCGACCGGCGATCTACCGGAGAGGTGTGAGATGAGCAAGCCCGCCATGATCCGGGTGGCCTTGCGGAACGTCGGCCATGTCGACCCCCGGAGCTTGGGTGAATACACGGCCGTGGGCGGCTACTCCGGGCTCGAGCGCGTCTTCGAGCTGGGCCCGGACGGCGTGATCGCGGAGCTCGAACGAGCCGGCCTGCGGGGGCGTGGGGGCGCGGGGTTCCCAACGGCGCTCAAGTGGCGGGCCTGCCGCTCGGTAGCGGGGGCGGAGAGGTACGCCGTCTGCAACGCGGGAGACGCCGACCCGATGGCGCGGACGGCCCGGCTCCTCGTGGGCGGCGACCCGCACTCCGTGCTGGAGGGGCTTCTGATAGGGGCCTACGCAGTGGGGGCCTCGCAGGGGTACATCTGTGTCAACGCAGGCTACGTGGAGGAGATCCGGGTGCTGGGGGAGGCGCTCGGTGAGATGCGGCAGCGCGGGCTCCTGGGGGACGATATCCTAGGGTCGGGGTTCTCCTTTGACCTTACCATCAGGGAGATCGAGGGCTACATGCCCGTCTGGGAGGAGACGGCGCTCATCAAAGCCTTGGAGGGCAGGCAGCCGCTACCTGAGCTCCGGCCTCCGTACCCGGCGGTGAAGGGCCTGCACGGCAGGCCGACGCTTGTGAACGCGGCTGAGACCTTCGCCAACGTCGCGGCCCTCTTCGGCGAGGGGGCGGCCGGCGCCGCCGCGGCCGGCTCCGTGGCCGAGGCGGGCGCCTCCGTGACAGGGGCCGGCGCCTCTGCGGCCGGGGCGGCGCCGGGGACAAAAGTGGTCACTGTCACCGGCGACGTGGGCAGAGAATGCACCGTCGAGGTCCCGCTGGGCACGACGCTGCGGGAGCTTCTCGCTGAGGTGGAGGGGGTGGAGGCATCCGCCCCGGAGCCCAAGGCCGTGCAGTTCGGCGGCCCGACAGGGTCCTTCTTCGCGGGCGCGTCTCTCGACACGCCCATCTCCTTCGAGGCTTTGGAGGCGGCCGGCGCCATCATGGGCTCGGGTACTCTGCGGGTGTTCGCGAACGGGACCTGCGCCGTGGAGATGACCCGAGACGCCATGGCCTATCTCCGCGACGAGTCCTGCGGCAAGTGCCCGGCCTGCCGCGAGGGTACCTACCAGGTCGCCGAGATCCTCGGTGACATGGCGGAGGGCAGAGGCAAAGCGGAAGACCTGGAACTCCTTGTCGAGCTGGGCGAGGCCATGAAGAGCGGCAGCATCTGCGGTTTCGGCAGGACCGCGTCCGCACCGCTCCTCAGCAGCCTGGAGCTCTTCGCCGAGGACTACCGGGCGCACCTGGACGGCAGAGGTTGCGCGGGCGGGGCCGCCGGAGGCGCTGCGGAGGTCGGGGAGGGTGGGGCCGCCGGAGGCGCCACGTGACGAGCGGGGCGGTCATCAAACTGACCATCGACGGCCGCGACGTGGAGGCGTCCGCGGGCAGCAGCGTATTGGATGCCGCGCTGGGGGCGGGCGTCTACGTGCCCCATCTCTGCCATCACCCCGACCTGCCGCCGTACGGCGTGTGCCGGCTCTGCGTGGTCGAGATCGAGGGCGCCGAAGGCCTAGCCGCCTCCTGTGCGACCCCGGTGACCGAAGGCATGGTGGTGCGCACCCAGTCCGAACAGATCGGCCGTGCCCGCCGCATGGCCATGGAGTTGCTGCTGGCCGGGCACCCTCCGGAATGCGGCACGTGCCAGAAGTACCTCAACTGCGAGCTGCAGTCGCTCAAGCAGTACTTGGGCGTGGAGGACCTCCGCATCAGACGGCGCGCCAAGTTGCTGCCCGTGAACAGCGCCAACCCGCTTTTCGACTACGACCCCAACAAGTGCGTGCTCTGCGGCCGCTGCGTGCGGGCCTGCTGGGAGATGCGCGGCGTCGGGGTCCTCTACTACAAGAAGCTGGGGGCTGAGTTCCACACCTATACCTCCGGGGGTGCGCTGCTGGCCGACTCGGGGTGCCGCTTCTGCGGAGCCTGCGCCGAGGTCTGCCCGACCGGGGCGATTCAGGACAAAGAGGGGCTCGTCCAAGGCGACAACCGCAAGGCGGCGTTGGTGCCCTGCAAGAGCTCCTGTCCGGCGGAGATCGACGTGCCCAGGTACGTGCGGCTGGTCAAGGAGGGCGACTATCCGGGAGCGGCCGCCGTGATCAGAGAGAAGGTTCCCTTACCCTGGGTCCTCGGATACGTCTGCGACCATCCGTGCGAGACGGGGTGCAGAAGGGGGGAGGTCAACGAGCCCATCGCCATCAGAGAGCTCAAGCGCTACGCGGCCGAGCACGACGACGCCGGCCTGTGGAAGGAAGGCGTCGCTCCGAAACCCTCCACCGACAAGCGCGTGGCCGTCATCGGCTCGGGTCCGGCCGGCCTGACGGCGGCCTACTACCTGCGGCTGCAGGGTCACGAGGTGAAGGTGTTCGAGTCGCTGCCCGCCGCCGGGGGCATGCTTCGCTACGGCATCCCGGAGTATCGCCTGCCGCGAAAGGTGCTGGAGAGCGAGATACGGGTGATAGAGGATTCCGGGGTGGTGATCGAGACCGGCGCCCGGGTGGAGTCGCTCGACGAGCTGCTCCGGCAGGGCTACGAGGGAGTGGTCGTGGCGGTCGGAACCCACAAGGGGCAGAAGCTCCGCATCCCGGGAGCGAACAGCGTGGGGGCCCTGGTCAGCACGGACTTCCTCCGGGCGGTGAACATGGGTGAGGCCCCTGCCGTGGGCAGTCGGGTGGTGGTCCTGGGCGGCGGCAACGTGGCTTTCGACTGCGCCCGCGCGGCCCGGCGGCTGGGGGCCGAAGAGGTGCACGTGGCCTGCCTGGAGTGCAGGGAGGAGATGCCGGCCGGCAGCGACGAGATCGAGCAGGGCGAGGAAGAGGGCATCGTGATCGAACCCTCGCGTACCTCCACGCGCATCCTCGCCGAGGGCGGCAGGGTGGCCGGGGTGGAGTTCCTGGATGTGGAGTCGTGCTTCTTCGACGAGGAAGGGATCCCTCAGATCGAGACCGTGGCCGGTTCGGCCCGCGTGATCGAGGCCGACACGGTCATCTTCGCCGTGGGCCAGCGGCCCGAGATCCCGGAGGGCTTCGACATGGACAAGACCGACCGCGGCCTCGTCGAGCTCGACCCGTTCACCTTCTGCACCAGTCGAGAAGGGGTGTTCGCCGCCGGTGACGCGGTCACCGGCACGGCCTCGGTCATCAAGGCCATCGCGTCGGGCAGGCAGGCCGCCGCCGCCTTGGACAAGCACCTGGGGGGCAGCGGTAGGATCGACAGGAAGCTGGGTCCGCAGGCCGAGCCCGAGCCCTGCTTGGGCCCGGGGGAGGGCTTCGCGGCACTGAATCGCTCGGCCGAGGTCTGCCTCCTTCCCGCGGAGCGCCTGGGCGGCTTCTGCGAGACGGTCTTGGGGATGAGCGAGGACGCGGCCGGCCGCGAAGCGGCCCGGTGCCTGCAGTGCGATCTCCGGCTGAAGATCAAGCCGGTGAAATTCTGGGGTAACTACTAGTGCCGAAAACGTAACGTCACCAGAAGGGGATGAGCATGAGTCCGATACCTGCGCAGGCCGACGTCGCCGTGATCGGGTCAGGTGCGACGGGCCTGGCCGCTGCCGTAACACTTGCCGAAGGCGGCGCCAAGGTGGTGGTCTTCGACAAGCAGCGCTCCCTGGGGGGCACCTCGAACTTCTTCCAAGGCACCTTCGCCGTGGAGAGCGACATGCAACGCGCGCGCTACGTGGACTACACGCGTGACCAGGCATTCAAGAACACCATGGACTACAGCCACTGGCGCGCGAACCCCCGCTTGGTGCGGGCCATCATCGACGAGTCGGGACCCACCATCAGCTGGCTGCAGGGGCAGGGAGTGGTCTTCACCGAGGCGACCATCAACATGCCGGACGCGCCCCTCACCTATCACGTGATCAAGGGAAAGGGCGAGGCGGTGGTCAAAGCGCTGGTCGACCAGGCGAAAGGCAAGGGCGTCGAGTTCTTCCCGGGCACTCCCGTGGTGGCCCTCCTCAAGGAAGGCGGACGCATCTCCGGCGTGGTGGCCGAGGCCGACGGTGAAGAGGTGGAGGTGGCCGTCAAGGCGGTAGTGGTGGCCACCGGCGGCTTCGCCAACAACAAGGAATGGATCAAGAAGCACACGGGTTTCGATCTCGGGACCAACCTCTTCCCCGTGGGTAATACGGGCAAGATGGGAGACGGCCTGAGGATGGCCTGGGAGGTGGGAGCCGCCGAGGAGGGCGTCGAGACCATCGAGTTGTTCCGAGTGGCGCCCGTGGGGGCGGAGTTCGCCATGGGCTGCGAGCTCGAGCAGGCCGCCGCTCAACCCGACCTCTGGGTGACCGCCCGGGGCGAGAGATTCTGCGACGAGACCATCGGTTTCTGGGACACCCCGGTCGGCAACGCGCAGGCGAGGCTGAAGCACGACGGGTACACCTTCAGCGTGTTCGACGACTCCATCATCGACCGGCTCCAGGACTGGGGTCTCGATCGGGGCGTGGGGATCGATTACCCGCCCGGCTACAAGCTGACGAGCCTGCGGAGGGAGATACAGGCAGCCATAGACAACGGCAGCAAGGAGGTCTTCGCGGCCGATTCGATAGAAGACCTGGCTGCCCAGACCGAGATGGATCCGGCCGTCCTCCGGGCGACGATCGAGGAGTACAACGGGCACTGCGTCAAGGGTCACGACGAGCTCTTCGCCAAGGACCGCCGCTATCTGCGTCCGGTGACCGGCCCGAGGTTCTACGCCGTCAGAGGCCGCACCGTCTTCCTGGGGACCATGGGCGGCATCAAGGTCAACGCCAGCCTTGAAGTGATGGACAAGAAGGACTCGGTCATCCCGGGCTTGTACGCGGGCGGATTCGATGCCGGCGGGATGTACGGCGACAGCTATCCCATCAAGAGCTCGTCGGGCCTCGCCTCGGCCTTCGCCCTCAATTCGGGCCGCATCGCCGGGAAAAGCGCGCTCGAGTACCTGGGGAGGTGACTGAGCACGGTGAAACACCGAAATGAAGTCGGCCCGGGAGGTGCGGAACCCGCTTGCATGCCGGGTTGCGGGGCTTCGGGAGCTGCTCGCCCGCTTGACAAACGGCGGCTTTCACGCGAGAATACATGCAGCAGAGTACGGAACACTGTTCCGTATACGGAACAGATGAGGATAGACGGAGACGGCCGCCGGGCTGCTCCGTCCTGCAGTCGTGAAGGGAGACAGAATGGCGCCTGAGACCTCGAACATCACCCCTGTGATACAAGGCAAGATCGACCCGAAGGCCGCCGAGGAGATCCGCTCCGTGGCCGTCATGACCGATCGCCTCAAGAAGCTCAAGAAGGAATGGGAGGACGCGGCCCCTCAGGTATATGTAGACGACACGCTCCTCTTCACCGAATCGTGGAAAGAGACCGAGCAGATGCCGGTCGACTTCCGTTGGGCCAAGGCCTTCCAGAAGAGGATGGAGAACTGCCCCATCCTGATCCGTGACGACGAGATCATCGTCGGCTCGTCCACGAAGTTCATCCGCGGCAACAACACGCTCTGCGCCGTCAAGCCGCGCGAGATCCTCGCGATGTGCGAGAGTGGCAGCTTCGACCGCAAGCTCAGCGACATCTCCTCCACGGTGATCGATCCCGAGGACCTGAAGAAGCTGAAGGCCGACGCCGAGTACTGGGTCGAGCACATGAACCCGGTCAACTACGTGAACGTCGCGCTCGAGGAGGAGCTGGGCAAGGAGCACTTCGACCTGCTCTTCGACCACGCCATGATCCTCGAAGGCCGCGCGGTGCGCGAGAACCCCGACCGCGGCCTCTTCCAGGGGTATGGCGCCATGGGCGGTGGCGTGATCATGCTGACCGGCGACGTGCTCCACAAGGGCTTCAACCACGTCATCGGGCTTGCCAAAGCTGAGATGGCCAAGATGAAGGCCGAGGGCGCGCTGGAGGACCGGGCCGGCGCCAACGCGCTTCGCAAGTGGTACCTGCTTAAGTCCATCGTCATCATGTTCGAGGCCGTCATCACCTTCGCGAAACGGCACGCCGATATGGCTCGGGAGATGGCCGCCAAGTGCACCGACCCGGCCCGCAAGGCGGAGCTCGAGAAGATCGCCGACGTGTGCGAGCATGTGCCGGCCGAGCCTCCCCGTGACTTCTGGGAAGCCGTCCAAGCGGTGCGCTTCATGCATCTGGCCGCGTGGAAAGAGAGCCCTGAACGGGCCGAGGTGGGGATCGGGCGGATCGACCAGTTCTGGTATCCCTACTACCGGGCGGACATCGAGAGCGGCAGGCTGACCCGCCAGCAGGCCGCCGAGCTGATCGGCGCCATGTGGTTGAAGATCCGCGAGGTCGAGAACCTGGTGACTATCAAGCGCGAGCATCGCGCCGCCCCGGGCAGCCAGCTGCCCAACGTCACCCTGTGTGGCCGCGACAAGGACTGGAACGATCTCACCAACGAACTCTCCTGGATGATCCTTGAGGTGATGGTCCAAGTCCATCTGTCGGAGCCGGCCGTCTACATCCGCTACCACGAAGACCAAGACGAGAAGTTCCTCATCCACGCTCTCGACTGCAACACGAGATTCGGCGGCGGCAACCCGGCCTTCCTCAACGACCTGATGGGGACCCAACGCTATCTCGATCGCGGCGTGCCCGTAGAGGACGCCTGCAACTGGAGCGCCAGCGGCTGCCTCGGCTATCACCTGGAGTGCGCGGAGCACATGGCAGGCGCCTTCAACCTGGTGCAGGCCAAGGTCATGGAGGTCACCCTGCACGACGGTTTCGATCCGCGCACGGGCAAGCAGGTCGGTCCGCATACGGGCGACCCGCGGACCTTCACTTCCATCGAGCAGCTCTATGAGGCCTTCCTCAAGCAGGAGGACTATTTCGCGGAGAGGATGCGCGACCACTACTTCATCTGGTGGACCAGCGAGATCGCGAACAGCCCCATGAGCGGCTACCGGGCCGGCATGCTCTATCGCGACTGCATCCCGGCCGGGTTGGCTTCGCGTGAGGGCGGCTGCCGCTATCCCCTCGGCAAGATGTCCTGGGTGGGCGACAAGGGGGTCTGCGACTGCGCCGACTACCTGGCCGCCATCCAGTACCTGGTCTTCGACGAGAAGAAGGTCACCATGGCGCAATTGCTGGAGGCCATGGACGCCAACTGGGAGGGCCACGAGGACATCCGTCAGATGTGCCTGAAGGCTCCCAAGTACGGCAATGACGACGACTACGTCGACGACTGGTATGTCCGCGCGTCACGCGACACCCAGAGGATCCTGCAGAGCCGCCCCGACCCCATCACCGGCGAGAAGCCCATGCTGTTCAAAGGCGCTGCGGCGGGACACGTGACTCAAGGTAAGGCCGTGGGTGCCATGCCTAACGGGCGCTACGCCGGCACCCCCATCTACGATGGCGGGACCTCAGCGATGGCCGGCGCGGACGTCAACGGCCCGACGGCCCTCATACTGTCGGCCACCAAGTTTCCGACGCCGTACGAGTGTGCCGGTGTCGCCCACAACATGAAGTTCTCCAAGGCCGTGCTCAATAGTCCGGAGAAGCTCGCCAAGGTGGCATCACTCATCAAGACCTTCATGAAGCGCGACGGCTGGCACATCCAGTTCAACATCCACAGCGCCGAGGAGCTCATGGAAGCCCGCAAGGAGCCGGCGGCCCACAAGGACCTGCTGGTGCGGGTGGGCGGCTACAGCGCCTACTTCGTGGACCTGCCGCCGGAACTACAGGACGAGATCGTCGAGCGGACCATGCATGAGGTAGGTTAGCGAAGACGTGCTTCTGGCGGGAGCGCCGCCCCCCGGGCGGCGCGCCCCCACATCTGCGTGAGAGAGTAAGGAGTGAGCGGCAGTGGCAAGCGCCAAGGGGACCGTATTCAACATACAGAGGTACAGCATCGACGATGGTCCGGGTATCCGGACTACCGTCTTCTTCAAGGGCTGTCCGCTGAGCTGCGTATGGTGCTCCAACCCTGAGTCCCAGAACCTCGAGCCCGAGCTGATGCACCGGCAGTCTCTCTGCAAGCGGTGCTACCGGTGCGTGGAGGCCTGCCCGGAAGGGGCGATCACGGTGGGCCCGGATGGCATCGAGGTCGACCGGGATCTTTGCACTGTCTGCGGCGACTGCGTCGAAGCGTGCCCGCACGACGCCATGCGGATCACCGGCAAGGAGATGACCGTCGACGAGGTGTTCGAGGTGATCGAGCGCGATGTCGATTTCTACCGCGACTCCGGCGGAGGCGTCACTCTTTCGGGAGGCGAGGTCCTGTTGCAGCCCGAATTCGCCCTGGCGCTGCTCAAACGCTGCAAGGAGGCGGAGTTCCACACCACCTTGGACACGGCGGGGCAGGGGGACACCGAGGGCCTGAAGAGCCTGCTCCCCTTGGTGGACCTCGTGTACTTCGACATCAAGCACATCGACCCCAAGATTCACCGCGCCCAGGCCGGCAGGACGAACGAGACCATACTGCGCAACTTCAAGGAGGTGGCGGCGAGCGGCGTGCCGTTCGTCGTGCGCGTGCCGGTGGTTCCCGGGTTCAACGATTCGAGCGACGCCATCTCCGACATCGCCGACCTGGTCGCCACCACGTCGCCGGGGGCGACCGTGCACCTGTTGCCATATCATCGCTACGGTCAGCAGAAGTACGACATGCTGGGGCTGGACTACGAGCTGGCGGCGGCCGACACTCCCTCGCAGGACTTCATGAAAGCCGCCTGTGAGATAGTCAAAGCCAAGGAACTCGCCTGCAAGGTGGCTGTGTAGCACCGGCGGCACACAGAATCGATCGTGGGAGGAAGACGATGGAGGACCATCTAGGCTGTGTCATCACGGGGACGGTCGGTGTGGATGCCCACGTCATCGGGACGAAGGTCATCTCCCGGGCCCTGCGCGACGCCGGGTTCAAGGTCGTCGAGTTGGGCGCTCAGACCCCAGCGGAGGAGTTCATCATGGCCGCCCAGGAGACCGCCGCCGACGCCATGATGATCAGTTCTCTCTACGGCATGGCCGAGTTGGACCTGGAAGGCTTCCGGGAGAAGTGCATCGAGGCCGGGTTGGAAGGCATCCTGCTCTATCTCGGGGGGATCCTCGGGGTGGCGCGGCACGATTTCGCCGAAGACGAGGCCAAGTTCAAGCGTATGGGGTTCGACCGGGTCTACCCGCCGGAAGCCGACATACGGACGGCCATCGAGAACCTCAAAGAAGACCTCGGCCGGAAACGCGCCGAACGCGGGTAGGACGGCACGAGGCCGCGGGCAGAGAGCGATCGTCGTGGGAGCCAGATGAGCCAAGCGAGCAGAAACGACGACGAGACGGAATCGAAGTACGCCAGGAACTTCGTGACCGAGGATCTCATGCCGCCTCCGCCGCCGGGGTGGCTCGAGGCCATGGAGGAGCAGGAGCAAGAGGGCAGGATCCTCGACAGGACGATGCTGCTCGGCATCATGGACTCCATCGTCCCCGGCTGCCCGTTGTTCGCGGGCTGTGAGATCCTGTGGGGACTCCCCGGCGGGAAGCCGGTCGACATCGAGATCCCCCATACCCATGATTTCGATGAAGTCATCGGCTTCGTCGGGACGAACCGGAACTACCCGCGGGAGCTGGGTGGGGAGATCGAGTTCCTGATCGGTGGAGAACGCCACACCATCACCAAGACCTGCCTCATCCACGTGCCCAAGGGGGTGGAGCACTGCCCCGTCACCTTCAAGAGGATCGATACCCCCATCGTCATGTTCGAGGCGGCCGCGGATCCCAACTACAAGAGGGTACTCGAGTGAGTCGACCCGGGATGGAGGAGAGGAACCGATGAGAATGACTTACGACGAGATGCTCGCCTGGATAGACGAGTACTTCGGCGCCTTCAACGAGTACGGTCAGAACCCCGATACCATCCATCGCATGGACGAGTACTTCGCCAAGGATTTCGTCTTCAACCCTTTCATCGACCACGTGGGCAAGGTGGCCGGGCGCGAGAACTGGTACAAGGTGCTCTGCTCCCATCCCTCCGGCGTTGAGAAGCTGACCCCGGAGGACGTGGTCATCGACGAGCGCCGGCAGGCCTTCGTGGCCCAGATCAAGGCGGAGCTCTGGGACCGCGACACCGGCCGGCTCCTGCTGACCAAGCGATACATGGCGCGCTATCCCCTCGTCGAGGAGGAGGGGAGGCTGAAGATCGAGCGGCTCGACTTCTTCTGGGAGGTGCTGCCGGCCGGTGCCTTGGAGATCGACGATGTCTTCGAGAGAGACTGGAAACGGCAGTGCGAACAGGCGTAGAGACCGGGGAACCCTCGAACGGACAGTACGGGAGGACAGACGGGATGAAGCCGACGTACGACGAGATAGTGAAGTGGATGAACGACTACTTCGACGAGTACAACGCCAGCGCCCAGAGCGCGGAGACGGTCCACCGTATGGACGAGTACTTCGCCCCGGATCTCACCTTCATCCCCTACATGTACGTCTTCGGCGGGCCTGACCAGGCCATCAAGAGCCGGGAGGACTTCTACAGTATGCTCACCGGCCACCCGGAGGACTATGAGAAGTTCTTCGTGCACGACATATTCGTCGACGACGAGCGCATGGTGGCGGTGGCGTTCGTCCGGGCGACCATCTTCGAGACGGCTACCGACAGGGTGAAGGTCCAGAAGGACTACCTGCCCCTCTACGAGCTCAAGATGGACGAGGACGGCGAACTCAAGATAGCCCTCATCCGTTTCTTCTGGCAGGCCGTCTCGCCCGAGGTGGAGGCCACCGCCTACACGGTGGACGCGTCCAAGTGGGGCAACTGACTCCGACCGTGAACGAGTGCAAGGAAGGGATCCCGTGACCGATAACCCCAAGTACAGCAGGCTGCTCGAACCCGGCAAGATCGGACCGGTGACCACCCGTAACCGCATCATCAAGACCGGCGCGGGCGTGATGATGTGGCATGAGGACGACGTGGTCATGAGGGACGAGGTCCTCGCCTTCTATGAGGCCATGGCGCGCGGAGGCACCGGGCTCATCATCGTCGAGTCTCCGACCGTCGACTATCCGGCGGGCTGCCGCTGGCGCGACCGCTACCGTCTGGACGACGACAAGTTCATCCCGGGCATGGCGCAGATCGCCGAGGTCATCCACAAGCACGGATGCCCGACCTTCATGCAGATGAACCACGACGGCACCTGGCAGGCACACCTGTCCTTCTCGCCCAACCCCCCGTACACCGGGCTGCCCTACGCGGCCTCGGAGGTGGTCGTGCCCTGTGAGACCGACTTCCACAACGAGGTCCCGCACCCCCTCACCGTGGCCGAGATCGAGGACATCGTCGAGAAGTTCGCCAAATGCGCTCAGCGGGCGAAGAAGGCCGGCTTCGACGGGGTGGACATCAACGCTTCGAGCAGCCATCTGCTACACAACTTCCTGTCGCCCTTCTGGAACCGGCGCACGGATGAATACGGGGGCAGCGCCGAGAACCGGGCCCGTTTCACCTGCCAGGTGGTATCCGAGATCAAGAGGCTGTGCGGCAAGGACTTCCCGGTCACGGTCTGCATCAACGGCCTGGAGGCCGGCCAGCTCTGCGGCATCGACGACAGCAGGTGCATCACCAACGAGACGGCCAAGGAACACGCGCGTTTCATCGAGAAGGCCGGAGCCGACGGGATCATGGTGCGGAGCCACTGGATCGGGTACCACGAGGCCGCCTACCTCTGCGACGCCCTCTTCTACCCCGACGCTCCCATCCCCCTGGAGGAATTCCCGGAAGTGTACTACACCGAGCAGAAGGGCGCCGGCGCCAACATGCGTATCGCGGCCGGCGTCAAGAGCGTGGTGAGCGTGCCCGTGATCGTCGTGGGCAGGCTCGACTGCGATCTCGGCGAGAAGATCCTCGAGGAGGGCATGGCCGACTTCATCGGCATGACCAGGCGTCTCCACGCCGACCCGGAGTACGTCAACAAGGTGAGGGAAGGCCGCTTGGACGACATAGCGCCGTGCACCGGCTGCGACAACTGCCTTGGCACCAAGCGCTGCAGGATCAACGCCCTCATGGGTTACCCCTTCAACACCGTCGAGAAGGCGGACAGGAAGAAGAAGGTCGTGGTTGTCGGCGGGGGTCCCGCGGGCATGGAGGCGGCCCGGGTCTCGGCCCTGCGCGGCCACGATGTGACGCTCGTCGAGAAGCAGAGCATCCTGGGGGGGCTGCTGCCCATCGCGGCCATGGTGAAGGGTCCGCACCCGGAGGACGTCACGCTCATCATCGACTATCTGAGCGGGCAGCTGCGCAAGCTGGGCGTCAAACTGGAGCTGGGCAAGGAAGTCGACGCGGCCGCCATCCAGCAGATGGACCCCGATGCGGTGTTCGTGGCCACCGGGGCCCAGCAGACCATCCCCGAGATCAAAGGGATCGATCACAGGAGCGTGGTCGCCGGGGGTGATCTGCACAACATGCTGAAGTTCTACTCCCGCTATCTGACGCCCTACACGCTGCGGTCTCTCTCCAAGGTCTACATGCCCAGGGTCGGCAAGAACGTGGTAGTCATCGGCGGGGCGCTCCAGGGCTGCGAGCTGGCCGAGTTCCTGGCCAAGCGCGGCCGCAAGGTGACCATCGTGGAGAAGGCCGAAGAACTCGGCGAAGGGATGGTCCCCGCCCTCTGGGGCTACCTGAAGATCTGGTTCAACAAGAACGACGTCAAGATGCTGACCGGCGTGAAGGAATACGTGGGCATCGACGACAGGGGGCTCACCATCGTCGGCAGGGACGGCATCAAGGTCACGCTCAAGGCCGACACCTTCGTCTCGGCCCTGCCGCTCACGCCCAAGCCCGATCTGGTGGCGGAGTTGGAGGGGAAGGTGCCGGAGGTCTACGCCGTGGGCGATTGCACGAAGCCCGGGCTCATCCGCGACGCCATCAACGCCGGCCTGCAGACCGCGGTCACCGTCTAGGAGGCGGGCGTGGCTAGAGCGCGATACGGCTACATGGGCAGGCTGCTGTTCGTCGACCTCACGAACGGCACGACGCACGAAGAGGAGTTGTCGAAGGACGTGGCCCGGCGCTTCGTCGGCGGCTACGGCATCGGGGCGCGCGTCATTATGGAGCGTATGAAGCCGGGTGCCGACCCACTGGGGCCGGACAACATATTCGGCATCGGCACGGGGCCGCTCACGCTCTCCGGCGTGTACTCCACCTGCCGCTTCTCCACCATGGGGAAGTCGCCTCTCACCGGATACTGGGGTGACGCCAACAGCGGCGGCGACTTCGCGAACACGTTCAAGGCCTCCGGCTACGACATCGTGTTCTTCCAGGGGAAGGCCGAGCACCCGGTCTATCTGCTGATCGATAACGGCAGGCCGGAGATCAAGGATGCCCGCCATCTCTGGGGCAAGGACACCACCGTCGCCGAGGCGCTCATCCGTGAGGAGAACGGCGACAAGAACCTCAAGGTGGCGCTCATCGGGCCGGCCGGAGAGCGTCTCGCGAGGATAGCCGCCGTGATCAACGACCGGGGCAGGGCCGCGGCAAGGTCGGGCTTGGGGGCGGTCATGGGCTCCAAGAACCTCAAGGCCGTCGCCTGCACCGGCACCATGAAGCCGGAGGTGGTCGACAGGCCGGCCATCCAGGCTATGATGAAGGAGATGATGCGCGAGACGAGGGAGAACCCCTCCGGCATGTTCTTCGGGCTCACGCATGGCGGCACCCCGGGGGCCATGGTCATGCACATGCACGACCACGATGTGCCCATCAAGAACTGGGGCGGCAACAACATCGAGGACTTCCCCGAGTCGAAGTGGGACTCGGTGGCCTGGAACGGCATGGCCAGGTACGTCACCAAGAAATACGCGTGCGTGAGCTGCCCGGTCGCCTGCGGCTCGGTGCTGACCGTGGAGGAGGGCAAGTACCCCGTCCGCGACGCGCACAAGCCCGAATACGAGACTTTGGCGGCGTTCGGGCCCATGTGCCTGAACGACAACATGGAGTCGCTCATCTACGCCAACGAGCTCTGCAATCTGTATGGGCTCGACACCATCTCGGCCGGCGCGACCATGGCCTTCGCGGTCGAGTGCTACGAGAACGGGCTGATCACCAAGAGCGACACCGGCGGTCACGAGCTCACCTGGGGCAACAGCGACGCCCAAATAGCGGTGCTGGAGATGATGTGCCGGCGTGAGGGCATCGGCGACGTCCTGGCCGACGGGGCCAGATGGGCGGCCGAGAAGATCGGGGGAGGAGCGGAGCAGTTCGCCATGCATGCCGGCGGCGAGCTCCTGGCCATGCACGACCCGCGCTGCTTCCCGGGCTGGGGCGCCACCTACATCTCCGACTCCACACCAGGCCGGCACACCCGCGGCGGGACCGCCTTCGCCGAGCACGGCGGGGTCAACGAGAGGGCCTATGCCGGCATGGGCGTACCCTTCTCGCTGCCGCGCTACGATCCCACCGACAAGGGCAAGTACCATGCCATTCTCGCCGGCTGGCAGCACTGGGTCAACACCTCGGGCGCCTGCCTCTTCGGCATCGACAGCATGCCTCTAGACTTCCTGGGCTGCATGAACGCCATCACCGGCTGGGACCTCGACTACGAGGAGATAGTCGAAACGGGGAAGAGGATCACCACCCTCCTGCACGCCTTCAACCTCCGCGAGGGGTTCAAGCCCAGCGACTTCACGCTGCCCGAGCGGACCAGAGGCAACCCTCCCCTCCAGGCCGGCGGTCTGAAGGGCGTGACTGTTGATTCAGAGAGACTCAAGCAGGGGTTCTACGAGGCCATGGGCTTCGATTTCGAGACCGGGGCGATCGACAGAGACCGTATCATCGCCCTGGGACTGGACGACATACTGGAAACGGGGGAACGGTCCTGAGACCGTTCCCCCAAACGAGTCTGGAGCGCGAGATGCTACTCGAGGACAAGGTTGCCATCGTCACCGGCGGGGCAAAAGGTATGGGCAGGGGCATCGCCCTCAAGTTCGCCGAACAGGGGGCGGACGTGGTGGTTTGCGACGTCGACCTGGACGGCTGCCGGAGCGTCGCCGGCGAGGTGGAGGCCCTGGGGAGGAAGGCCCTTGCCTACGAGACCGATATCACCAACAAGGCCCAGATCGACGCGATGGTCGCGGGCACGCTCAAGGAGCTGGGGACCATCGACGTCCTCATCAACTGCGCCGGCGGGGTGCCGGGCACTCACGGGTCGGGGGCCGCAGGCACCTTCACCGAGGAGGAGTGGGACCGGATAGTCGACATCAACATGAAGGGGCCCTGGCTGGTGAGCGAGGCTGTGATCCCCACCATGAAGGAGAAAAACTGGGGGAGGATCGTCTTCATCTCCTCTATGGGCGCCGTGTCGCCGGTGGTGTCGGTGCTCCACTATCACGCCGCCAAGGCCGGTACTATCGGCCTCTCCCTCAACCTGGCCTTCGAGCTGGCTCCGTACAACATCTGCGTCAACACCATCGTCCCAGGCCCCATCGAGACCAGCTTCTGGGATTCGCTCATGCCTCCGGGACCCGAGCGGGATGCCTTCTTCGCGGCCGTGTCCAAGCGTGAGGTCCCCCTCGGCAGGGTGGGGAGTTCGAAGGATATCGCGGGCGCCGCTCTGTTCTTCGCCTCGGAGCTCTCCGACTACGTGACCGGCCAGACCTTGTGCGTGGCGGGGGGGCAGCCGATGCTCGCCCAGGAGGCCACCTTCAACATCGAGGCCTATCTGAGAGGCAAGGGACTGCTGTGAGCGTGCTTGACGGCAAGGTCGCTCTGGTCACCGGGGCGGCGGCGAAGCGGAGCATGGGTCGTGGGATCGCGGTGCAGCTGGCCCAAGACGGTGCCGACGTGGTGGTCGTCGACAAGTACGCCGTACCGAAGAGCATCTGGGCTGAGGATCGAGACTGGAAGGGCCTCGACGACGTGGTCGCCGAGATCCGGGCCCAGGGCAGGAAAGGTGTGGCCCTGACCTACGACGTCAGCAAGAGCGCCGACGTAGATGCCATGGTGGCCTGGACTCTCGAAGAGTGTGGGAAGATCGACATTCTGGTGCACTGCGTGGGCGTGCGCGGCCCGGTGCCCGTGCCGGTGGTGGACCTGGACGAAGAGACCTGGCGGATGCTCATCGACGTGAATCTCACCGGAGCCTTCCTGGTCTGCAAGGCCGTGGCCAAGACCATGATCCCGGATCCAGAAGGCAAGAAGATCGTCCTCATCTCGTCCATGGCCGGAGTCGGTCCCTATCCGGGAGGGGCCGCCTACGCAGCCTCCAAGCACGGGCTGCTCGGCCTGATGAAGACTCTGGCTCGGGAGCTGGCGCCTTACAGGATCAACGTGAACGCGATCAATCCCGGCGGCTTCGAGACCAACTTCCGCGACGACAGTGTCGCCAAGCAGGCCGCGGATCGCGGCATGAGCGTGGAGGAGTCGCTCAAGGCCGGCACCACCGGTCCCACCGGGCAGGCGGGACCGCCGCCCATCCCTCTGGGCAGACTGGGCACGCCGCAGGATATCGCCGACCTGGTGTCGTTCCTCGTGTCCGACAAAGCCAAGTACATAACCGGCGAAGACATCAACCTGTCCGGAGGCGCCAGCTGACGCGGGCGCCCCGACCCAGCCGGATCGTAGAAGGAGCAGCACAGATGCCACAAGAGCCTTACACGCTCAAGATCATCCGCGTCGATCTCAGCACGAAGGAGGTCACCGAGGAGTTCATCGACGGTGAGACGACGGCGAAGTACGTGGGAGGCACGGGTCTCGCCACCAAATACCTGTGGGAAGAGGTACCGGCCGGCGTCAAGTGGTCGGACCCGGAGAACCGGATCACCTTCTTCACCGGACCGCTGGCGGGCACCAGGGTGTGCGGTTCGGGCACCTTCTCGGTGACCACTATGGGCGCCTGCACGGGCATGGCCGGTACATCCCAGGCCAACGGGTTCCTGGGCGCCTTCATGCGGCACAGTGGGGTGGACGGCGTGATCGTGCAAGGGGTCGCGGACAAGTGGACCCGGCTGCACATCGAGGACGGCACGGTCAGGCTGCTCGACGCCGAGCGCCTGGTGGGCAAAGACACCTGGGAGACCGAGGATGCCGTGAAGGAGGAGACCGAGGGTAGGTGCAGTGTCTACAGCATCGGCCCGGCGGGCGAGCACCTGGTCCGGTTCTCGGCCATCGTGGGCGACCGGGGCCACGTGGCGGCCCACAACGGAGTGGGCGCGGTCATGGGTTCGAAGAAGATCAAGTGCATCTCGGCGGTGAAGGGCGACGTGAAGCCGCGGGTCGTGGACCCGGAGACCCTGGTGGCCAAGGCCAAGGAGCTGACCGAGTTCACCAAACAGGTCGATCCGGGGCTCGTCAAGTACGGCACCAGCGATGGGTTCCGCCCGCTCGGCGCCATGGGCGCGGTCCCCATGATGAACTACACCACCAACGTCTTCCCAGAGGACAACAAGTACTACCCCGAGTACCTGCGCACCCAGTATCCCAAAGGCAAGCCGGCCGCCTGCTGGGCCTGTGCGATAGCCCACTGCCGGATAATGGAGCTGACGGACGGCCCCTACGAGGGTTTTGTCGGTGAAGAGCCTGAGTACGAGGGCATGGCCGAGATGGGTCCACTCATCGGCATGAAGGACCCCGGAGAGACCGTCTACCTCTGCAACCTGATCGACCGGCTCGGTCTGGACGTCAACGAATCGGGCTACATGACGGCCTGGCTCATGGAGTGCTACGAGAAGGGCTATCTGAAGAAGGATGACTTCGACGGCATCGAGATGAACTGGGGCGACTCGAAGGCCGTCGCCGCGATGCTGAAGAAGATCGCCTACCGCGAGGGCTGCGGCGACTCCTTCGCGGAAGGTACGAAGAGGTCGGCCGAGAGAGTCGGCGGTGAGGCCCAGGACTGCTGTGTGTACACCATGAAGGGAGCCACCCCCCGTGGGCACGACCACCGTGGCCATTGGTCGGAGTTCATCGACACCTGCCTTTCCAACACGGGCACCATCGAAACAGGCGGCCACCTCTTCACGCCGCCGAACCTTGGGCTAGAGAGAGTCAAGGACCGCTTCGATCCTATCGCCATGTCGACCATGAACGCTCTTCTCAACGGTGGGAGGAACGTGGAGGATTCGCTGGGGATCTGCCGTCTCTGCACGCCCAGCCTCGCTCTCACCATAGAGTGCGTCAATGCGGTCACCGGCTGGGAGTGGACGGTCGACAATGTCAGGGAGACGGGACTCCGCGTCGTCAACCTGATGAGGATGTTCAACTTCCGGCACGGCCTCAAGAAGGAGATCGAAGCGCCGTCGGTCCGGTACAGCTCCACGCCCACGGATGGGCCGGCCGAAGGCTTCGGCATCCGCGAGCACTGGGAGACGATACGGGACAACTACTACGAGAAGATGGGCTGGGACGTCGAGACCGGCAGGCCTTTGCCCGAGACTCTTCAGAAGTACGGTATAGAAGACCTGGTCGAGCAGTATTCGCAGGGCGCCTGATGATCAGCCGCCCGAGATGAAAGGGATGACGAGCACGCGGTCGCCGCTTTTGAGCCGGTAGTCCGGCCTGACGTAGACCCCGTTGACCATCACCGCTTCTGTGTTCGCGGGGAGGTGGAGCCTCTCGATGAGATCGTCAAGAGTCATGCCGTTGCATAGGGGCACCTCGGTCGGAGGGTGGCCCCGCCATGCCGGCAGGGTCTCTACGGTCACCGAACCCTTCTCTTCCGCCATCATGACGTTGGAGTCTACTTCGCGCGAAGCCGTCCGTCCACCGGTCGCATCGCGGAGCGCGCGGCCATGACGCGTGGGGGAGCGCGAGGCGGGAAGGTCGAGGAGAAGAAGATCGTCTGCTGGGCCTCCCCGGGCTGCATCCACCAGTGTGGGCTGATCGCCACGGTCGAGGACGGCAGACTCGTGGGCCTGCGGGGCAACCCCGACTACCCGACGCCCAATCACGGGTGCGCCGATCGCATGCCGCACCACATCAAGTGGCTCTACAGCTCCGAGCAGCTTCTCCGTCCCCTGAAGAGAGTGGGCGAACGAGGCGAGAACCGGTGGGAGCGGATCCCCTGGGATCGGGCCCTCGACGAGATCGCCGCCAAGCTCGCCGAGCTGAAGACCGCCTACGGTCCGGAGACCCTTGCTCTCCACGAAGGGACCTACCGCAGCGACATGTATCCCATGCGCACACGCTTCCTGAACCTGTTCGGCAACCCGTCGAACATCGGCTGCGCGGGCACCATCTGCCGCTGCAACACCGTGGCTATGAACTACGCGTTGGTGGGCATGGCGAACGCCCGGCCGAAGCCGCCCGACCTCACGTGCCTGGTCATCGAAGGTTGCGCTCTGAGCGAGACGGCGCCGCTGGACTTCCAGCGACTCAGGCAGCGCATGGCCCGGGGTGGCCTCAAGCTCATCGTCATCGACCCCAGGAAGACGGCGGCCGGCCGGCTCGCCGACATCTGGGTGCAGTTGCGCCCCGGCACCGACACGGCCCTCCTGATGGCCTGGATCAACGTCATCATCGAGGAGGGGCTCTACGACAAGGAGTTCGTCGAGGAGTGGACCTTCGGCTTCGATGAGCTGCGCGCCAGAGCCGCCGAATACACCCCCGAGAGGGTGGCGGACATCACCTGGGTCTCACCCGATGTGATCCGCGAGTCGGCCCGCATGTACGCCTCCAACCGGCCGGCCGGCTTCCATTGGGGGTCCGCCACCGACATGCTGGGGCGCAACTCCGTGCGGGTGGAGCAGGCCCGCGTCTGCCTGCGGGCCATCACGGGGAACCTCAAGATCGGCGGTGGCGAGGTCATCGTCGGGCCCGGGCCGGTCGTGGGCGGCAAGATCGGCATCCGCGATTCCATGCTCACCCTCCCCGAGAGGATCGGTCCCGAGATGCGCAAGAAGCAGCTCGGTTCCGACCGCTTCAAGCTCATGGGGTGGCCGGGGTACGAGGCCATGGCGCCGTACCACGAAGCGGCCTACGGCATCCCCTTCCCGACGGCGGCCCACAACTTTGTCGCCGTCCAGCCGCTCATCTGGAAGGCCATCCTGGAACGCGACCCCTATCCCGTCACCGCCATGATCACCTGGGGGAGCAACTTCCTTCTGAACGGCGGCGACGTCAAGACCATGTACGAAGCGGCCAAGAGCCCCAATCTGGAGCTCCACGTGGTCATGGAGCACTTCCTGACGCCCACCGCCATGCTGGCCGACTATGTGCTGCCCATCGCGAGCAAGCTGGAGAAGCCCATGTGCGCCACCCACGAGGACTTCGCGCCTACGATCGCCTGCTCGGAAGCGGCGGTGGAGCCGCTCGGCGAGCGCCACGGCGACTTCCACGTATGGAAGGGGCTGGCCGAGCGACTGGGCTTCGGCGACTGCTTCCCCTGGGCGAGCGAGGAGGAGCTGGCCGACTACCGGTTGGCGCCGCTCGGCCTGGCCTTCAAGGAGGTCGCGACCGAGAAGTACTTTGTGCGGAGCGACGAGCCCTGGACCTACGAGACCATCAACCCGCGCACGGGCAAGAAGACCGGTTTCGCCACACCGTCCGGCAAGGTGGAGCTCTACTCCAACATCCTCGTAAAGCTGGGCTACGATCCGCTGCCGTACTACGAGGAGCCCCCGGAGAGCCCCGTCAGCACCCCGGAGGTGGCGAAGGAGTACCCCTACATCCTCATCACCGGGGGCAACTTCCGGCCTATGTTCCACTCCGAGAACCGGCAGCTCGGCCTCGGGACCCGCGAGCAGTATCCCGACCCCATCATGGACATCAACGCCCAGACGGCACGGGAGTTGGGGATCGAAGAGGGCGACTGGGTGTGCGTGGAGACCCGCCGGGGCGTCATCCGGCAGCGGGCCGCTCTGACCGACGAGATCGACCCCCGGGTGGTGAACGTGCAGAGCCACTGGTGGTTCCCCGAGCAGCCCCCGCGCGAACCGTGGCTGGGCGGCCTGTGGGAGTCGAACTGCAACGTGCTCACCATCGCCGACGACCCCGACACCTTCGACCCGGTGACCGGCGGCTGGCCGCTCCGGGCGTTGCTGTGCAGAGTCTACAAGGCGGCGACCGCCGCGAAGGAGGAGGCTTGATGGGTGCTGAGGATCGTGACGTGATGTTCGCCGGCTGGGACGCACTCGACTGGCGAGAGCGCCGGGAGCGCCGCTTCGAGCGGTGGCTCAGCGCGCCCGGACTGGAGTTCAAGAGTGATTCGGCGCGCGCCGAGTATCAAGAGCGCGTCCGGCTGCTCATCGATGTGATCAAGCTGAACAAGCCCGCCCGGGTGCCCGTCACCACCTCGGCCGGGTTCTATGTCGGCAAGCACTCCGGTCTCACCAAGAAGGAGTCCATGCACGACTACGAGAAGGCGGCGGCGGCCGTCGTCAAATACCACGAGGACTTCCGCCCCGACTTCCAGACCTCCTCCGTCGCTCCCGCCAGGGTCTTCGAGCTTCTGGGCCTGCGGCTGGTCGACTGGCCGGGCAACGGCTTGTCCGACGAGACCCCATGGCAGTATCTCGAGGGCGAGTACATGAGAGAAGATGAGTACGAGGCCCTCATAGCCGACCCCGAAGCCTACTTCCGCCGCTGCCTGCTGCCGCGCTTTGGGTCGGCCTTCGCGCCCTTGGCGGCGCTTCCGCCCTTCACCGACATGGTGGAAGCTACCACTATGCTCTTCAGCCTGCCTGCCTTCGCCGACCCGGCGGTGGTGGAGGGGATGCGGAGGATGGCCGAAGCCGCTCGGGAGTGTCTCGCGTATCTGACGGCCATGGGAGCCGCCGGCGCCGACGTCGCCGGCCGGCTGGGCATCCCCTCGTCGTTCGGAGGTCTCGCCAAGGCTCCCTATGACATGCTGGCCGACACGCTGCGCGGCACCAAGGGCATCATGATCGACCGTTTCCGCAGGCCCGAGAAGATCCTGGAAGCCTGTGAGCGGTTCGTCCCCATCATCATCGACTGGTGCGTGCGCCAGACTGAGATGGCCGGCGCCCCGCTCGTCATCTTCGTCCTGCACAAGGGAGCCGACAGCTTCATGTCCGACGCCGACTTCCGCCAGTTCTACTGGCCTACGCTCAAGGCCGTGATGAAGGGTCTCATCGACCAGGGTATCGTGCCGACCATGTTCGCCGAGGGCGGCTACAACAAGAGACTGGGCGTGATCGCCGATCCCGATCTGCCCGTGGGCAGCGTCCTCTGGCTGTTCGATCAGACCGACATGGCGGCGGCCAAGCAGGCCCTGCGCGGCCACTCCGCCATCGCCGGCAACCTCCCGACCGCGCTGCTGGCGCTGAGCACGCCGGCCGAGGTGGAGAAGTACACGCTCGACCTCCTGGAGACGTGCGCGAAGGACGGCGGCTTCATGCTGCAGAACGGGGCCGTGCTCGACGACGCCAAGGCCGAGTGTGTGAAGGCCATGCTCGACACGGGCCGCGACTGGCGTGGGTAGCAGGGGCGACAAGCAGGTCATCCGCGGCTCGGGTCTGATCGGCAACGGCGACTCGGGCCCACCGGCCCTTGTGGATGTGCGGGACGGCCGGATCATGAGGATCCGGCCTCTCCACTACGACATGAGCTACGACCCGAAGGACTTCAACCCCTGGCGGATGGAGGCCAGGGGCAAGGCCCTGGAGCCCCCCATGCGCGCTCCGGTCGGTCCGCTCGGCCTCGCCTACAAGAAGCGCGTCTATTCCAAGAACCGGGTCCGCTACCCGCTCAAGCGCGTTGACTGGGACCCGAGCGGGGCCCCAGGTTCTACAGGGCCCCGCGGCCGTAACACTCAGAACCGGGGCAGGAGCAGCTACGTCCGTATCTCCTGGGATGAAGCCGCGGAGATCGTGGCCGCGGAGCTGAGGCGGGTGGGGGCGACCTACGGGCCGGAGGCCGTCCTCTCCCAGGCCGACATGCACGGCGAGACGAAACATCTCAGTCCAAGCCACGGCTGCGCCAACAGGCTCCTCTCCCTGCTCGGCGGCTACACGATCCAGATGCGCAATTTCGACAGCTGGGAGGGACAGACCTGGGGCGCCAAGCACGTGTGGGGTTGCGAGCCGGTCGGCGAGATGATGCCTGCCGCCAACCTATACCCCGACATCGCCGAGCACGGCGAGTTGCTCCTGTTCTGGGGTTGCGACCCCGAGACGACTCCTCACGCCATCCAGGGCATGATGGCCAGCAACCTCTGTTACTGGCTCACGGAGATCGGTCTCCAGTCCGTATACATCTCCCCGGACCTCAACTACGGCGCTGCGGTGCACGCCGACAAGTGGATACCCGTCCTGCCGAACACCGACGCAGCGCTGCAGCTCGCGATCGCCCACGTCTGGCTGACCGAGGGCGCCTACGACAAGGAGTACATCGCCACCCATTCCTACGGATTCGAGAAGTTCGAGGAGTACGTGCTGGGCACGGCCGACGGAGTGCCCAAGACTCCGGCGTGGGCGGCGGAGAAGTGCGCGGTCCCCGTGTGGACCATCAAGGCGCTGGCGCGGCAATGGGCCAGCAAGGCAACCAGCCTCATCCACGGCAACGCCGGTCCGGCCATCAGGGGCCCTTACGCGAGCGAGCCGGCTCGTCTCGAAGCCATGTTGCTGGGCATGCAGGGCCTGGGCAAGCCCGGCCGCCATCAGGCGAAGATGCTCGAGTGGTGGATCTGGCGGAGATGGCTGCCGCTCCCCTATCAAGGCGTAGTCAGACCCGACCTCCCCAACTTCTCAGAGCAGGTCCGTCCTGTCGGCGGCATGGATCCCGGCGAACTGACCCCGCCCCTCTATTCCGGCGATCACCCAAGGGTGCGGGAGCTCACGAGACTCGAGGAGAACCCTCCTCTTCAGGCCATTCCCAAGTGCCTGGTGCACGATGCGCTCCTCGACCCGCCCGTCAGTTGGTGGGGTGTCCGGAAGTTCCTGGAGAACGCCGAGGAGCAGTTCACCGAGTACACCTACCCGGCCCCGGGACGCTCCGCCGTCCACATGATCTGGACCGATTCCCCCTGCTGGATCACGTGCTGGAACGACTCCAACAGATACATCCAAGCTCTACAGCAACCTTCTGTGGAATGCATCGTGGCGCAGCACCCCTGGCTCGAGAACGACTGCCTCCTGGCGGACGTCATCCTGCCGGTCGGCACCAAGTTCGAGATGCTCGACATCGGCAGCGATATGGGGAGCGGTGTCTTCACGTCGGTCTTCCTGGAAGAAGAGTGCGTAGAGCCAGAGGGTGAGTCGCTCTCCGACTTCGACGTCGTGGCAAAGGTGGCCGAGAAGCTGGGGCTCCGCGAGGAGTATACGCGGGGGGGCACGGTGGAGGAGAGGCAGCGGCTTTCGTTCGAGGTCTCCGGCGTCGAAGACCTGGTGTCCTGGGAGGAGTTGCAGGCGAAGCAGTACTTCGTTATCCCCTGCGATTCTCGTGTGGGCGAGCAGCCGCCGGGACTGAGCGAGTTCTCGCGCGACCCCGAGAGCAACCCTCTCAGCACTCCCACCGGGCTTCTGGAGTACTCGTCGTCGGCGCTTGAGGAGCATTTTCCCGACGACCCCGAGCGGCCGCCCGTACCGGCCTGGATCGAGAACAGCGAGAGTCACGACGAGCGCCTGAGCGGTGAGCGGGCCAGGGAGTATCCGCTCCTCTGCATGTCCAACCACCCGCGCTGGCGCATGCACGCCCAGGGTGACGACATCACCTGGACCAGGGAGGTCCCCACGATGAAGGTGAGGGGCCCCGACGGGTATCTCTACGAACCGGTCTGGCTCAACCCGGCGGAGGCCGCCGCCCGTGGCATCGAGCACGGCGACATCGTCAAGGTCTATAACGAGCGGGGCGCCGTCCTGGGCGGCGCCTACGTCACGGAGCGGCTTATGCCGCGGGTCGCCTACATGGATCACGGGGCCAGATGGGACCCGATCATCCCCGGCGTCCTGGACAGGGGAGGGGCGATCAACACCATCACGCCCCACAGGCTGACCTCCAAGAGGTCAACCGGCATGGTGGTGAGCGGCTTTCTGGTCGAGGTCGCAAAGGTCGCCGGCGCGGAGATGGAGGCCTGGCGCAGGGACTACCCGGAGGCGTTCAGTAGACGCTACGACCCGGCGACGGGTGTGTCGCTGTCCGGTTGGCTCACGGAATAGGGGAGGAGCGCGAAGCAACATGTACACCTGCAGATACCCACGTCTCTTCTCTCCGATAAGACTTGGAGACACGGTCTTCCGCAACCGGCTCTTCGCGGCCCCGGTCGGCTACGAGTACCTGTCGTCGAAGAACTACCCGCTCGACGAGACCGTTGCCTTCTACGAGCGCAAGGCCGTGGGCGGCGCCGCGGCGGTCAACGTCGGTTCCGCGGTGCCCGACAGCAAGAGAGGCCCCATCGGGCTCAGCAACCTGTACCTCGATGATCCCACGGCGCTTCCCCCCATCTACCAGCTGGCATCGGCCATCAACCGGCATGGGGCGGTGGCGGCCATCGAGCTGCAGCACTCCGGGGCCAACGCGTACATATCGGCGGCACGGGGCAATCAGATCTACGGAGCCGTCGACGGGGAGAACGCCCTCGGGCAGTTCGTTCCGGCGATGCCCGAGGAGGTCATCGAGGAGACCATCGAAGCCTACGGCGACGCGGCGGCCTTCGCCAAATCCTGCGGCTTCGGCCTGGTGACCCTGCACGCCGGGCACGGGTGGCTGCTCGCCCAGTTCCTCTCACCCAGGGTCAACGACCGCAAGGACCGGTGGGGCGGCAGCGTCGAGAACCGCTGCCGCTTCCCTCTGGCGATCGTCGAGCGGATCAGGGAGAAGTGCGGCCGGCGGTTCCCGGTGGAGATCCGCATCAGCGGGTCGGAGGGCTACGAGGGCGGCTACGGCATCGACGATGGAGTGGCCATCGCCAAGCAGCTCGACGGCAAGGTGGACCTCATCCACGTCTCTGCGGGCAGCCACGAGGTCGCGCAGGTGTTCACCCTGACGCATCCCAGCATGTTCCTGCCCGATGGCGTGAATGTGGAGTATGCGGCGGAGATCAAGAAGCACGTGACCACCCCGGTCGCCACGGTCGGCGCCCTGAACGACCCGGAGATGATGGAAGAGATCGTCGCTTCGCGGAAGGCCGACGTAGTGCAGGCCGCCCGGGCGCTCTTCGCCGATCCCGACCTGCCCAAGAAGGCGCGCGCGGCCCGGGCCGACGAGGTCAGGCCGTGCATCCGCTGCTTCGAGTGCTTCGCCGGTATCACCACCAAGCGCAAGAACCGGTGCGCGGTCAACCCCGAGATCGGCTTCGAAGAGGACGTCCGGCACGCGTTGCCGGCCACGCCTCCGAAGAGAGTGTTGGTGGTGGGCGGCGGGGTGGCCGGCATGCAGGCGGCGCTCACCGCCTCGGAGCGAGGCCACGAGGTGATCCTGCTGGAGAGGGAGCCTCGTCTGGGCGGTATCCTCAGATGCGAGGAGAAGGTGCCCTTCAAGAGGCTCCTTGCCGGGTACCTAGACTACCAAGCGAGGATGATCTCCCGGACGCCGGTGGAGGTGCGGTTGGGCACCACGGCGACGCCGGAGTATGCCGCGGCGGAGGGGGCGGACGTCATCATCTGCGCGCTGGGGGCGCGCCCGTGCATACCGGGCATCCCCGGCATCGGCGGCGACAACGTCTTGGGCGCGGAAGAGGCCTACCTGCACCCGGAGAAGACCGGGCGCCGGGTGGTCGTCCTCGGCGGGGGGCCGGCCGGCATCGAACTCGCCATCTACCTGTCGGGGCTCGGACGCAGAGTCACGATCATGGAGATGATGGAGACCCTCAGCGACGGCGGCAATCCCGTCCACGGCCTTGCCCTGATGAACGAGATCGACAGGTACGGCATCGGGGTTGTCACCGCCACGAGGGCTGTGGAGATCACGGAGGGAGGCGCCGTGGGCGAGCACGTGGGAAGCGCCTTCACCCTGCCGTCCTCTCCGACGGTGCAGGAGGCTGTTCTGCAGTCGAGCAGCTTCAGCAAAGTGATAAGGGCGGATGCCGAGATGGGGAGCAAGAAGCTCTACGAAGCCGACACCGTGATCTACGCCACAGGGCTGCGGCCGCTGCACGCTGAAGCTGACGCCCTGCGCTTCTGCGCTCCGGAGTTCCACCAGGTAGGCGACTGCTGGATGCCGAGGAACGTGCAGCAGGCCACGCGCATGGCCTTCGCGGTCGCCCGCGATATCTGAGCCGGCACCTACTCGGGCTTCTACATCTGGGCGAGCAACTCGACGAGCGCCGCCTCGTCCTCCGCCGTATCCACTCCGAGGTGCGCCACGAACCTGGTGCCGAGCGCGGCTGCCGAGAAGCCTCTCAGGTTGATGCCGGCGTCGCCCGCGGCTTTCGCCAGCTTGACCGCGACGCCCGGTTCGTTGGGGCCTTCGGCGCGGACCGAGTGGAGCCTGGAGGTGACCGCGAACCCCACCGCCGCCGCGGCCCTCACTTCCCGGTCGCCGCGGAGTGGAGTCACGAATACCACTCCCGTCCCGGGTTCGTCGGGGGTCCGGCGGACGATGATGAAGTCCAGGTCGGCTCCGGCGTCGGTGAGCGTCGCCAGCTTGGCTGCCAGTGCCCCAGGCCTGTCATCGACACTCGCCGCCCACACATCTTCTCTCTCGACGAGCAAGTCCACTGTCACTCCTTCCCTGGGCGTGAACACCGACTTATGACGTGTGACGTACCCACATCGCAGCCTGCCTAGTCGCCCGGGGGCTTCCACGGCCGTGTGTCGCGCCGAGACGCAGCTCAAACAACTCAACGTCAAGCTCAACTTCAGGCAGGCTGTGGCTCCTGAGCCGGTCAGGCAGATCGAACCCCGTCGGCGGCAGGCTCCACCGATGCCAGACGGCGGAATTCCTTGGCAAACGGGGCAGGAGGGCCACCATCGTCGATACCTGCGCCGAGGGTGAGTCGTGCGATCTAGAGGCGGCGTCGCCCGAGCCCGCCGAGCTCATTCCGTGTGTTCTGCTACATTTGACGCGGATCCACACTCTTCAAGGGAGGAACCTATGGACCGGGTACACGGCAAAGTGGCCATTGTGACAGGTGGTTCGACCGGTCTTGGCAGAGCCACCTGCCTGCTTCTGGGAAGTGAGGGCGCCCACGTAGCGGTCACCGACATCCAGGACGAACTGGGGCGGGGGACGGCCGAGGAGATCAGAAGCCAAGGCGGCTCCGCGGAGTACTACCGCATGGACGTCACCTCCGAGGAAGAGGTACGGCAGGTCGCCGCCCGGGTCTTCGAACGCTTTGGACGCATCGACGTGCTCGTCAACAATGCCGGCGTCACGGGAGCGCCCAAACCCACGCACGAGATCACAGTAGAGGAGTGGGACCAGATCCTCAACGTCGATGCCCGGGGGCCGTTCCTCTGCACCAAGCACGTCGTGCCTTACATGATCCAAGGCGGTGGGGGCAGCATCGTCAACATCTCTTCCGTCTATGGGATCGTAGGGGGCATGGATGTGCCGCCTCCCTTCCTCTACCATGCGGCGAAGGGCGCTGTGCGCCTGATGACCAAGTCGGACGCGCTCTGCTATGCCAAAGACAAGATCAGGGTCAACTCTATCCACCCGGGCTGGATCTGGACGCCCATGTTGGAAAGCGTGGGCAACAATGCCACCGAGGGGCCGGAGGAGTTCCACAAGCGGTTGCTGAGCCACGTGCCCCTTGGCCACTATGGTGAGCCGATCGACGTCGCCTACGGCGTGCTCTACCTGGCTTCCGACGAGTCCAAGTTCAGCACCGGCACGGAACTGGTCATCGACGGAGGGTACATCACCTTGTAGGGACACTCGGCCGGAGGGGGGCCCTCAGTAGAGGGGGGCCCTCAGTCGAGGGGGGCCCTCAGTCGAGGGGGACCACGAACTCGATCGCGCCCTTGCGTACGATGAGGACGTCGTAGTTCACGGGCTCGCCTTCTTCACCGTAGGTGTCGTTGTGCAGCACCACATCGGTCAGGGCGATGAACTGTTCGTTGTTGTTCAGGATGTCATGAACGCGGCCCTTGTAGGCGCCCGGCCTCGGCACCACCATGTCTCCCTCGCACCAGAAGCTTTCCGCCCGCACATGCAGGCGCGCCATGTGTTGCAGCCCTTCCATCGACGAGATCCTCCCTGACGCGTTGTGCGCAAGAGCGGCTCCGACGCCGCTGGTGCATATTGTGTCACCCGGGCAGGCGGCCCGCACGCTCTGCCGCAGGGGATCCTTCCCATATTGGCTCCGCGGTCCCTCCTCGGAAGCCGCGGACCGGACCGGCTACCTCCTTGGTACCAACGGCAGGATGATGTGCGACGGGTGGTCTTTCTCGTGGTAGTAGGTGTCGGAGCCCACCTTGATGCCGTAGTAATGGCCGCCGAAGTCGAGGGCCGGCGAGTCGTGGCAGGCCACGTCCAGCCGGATGCGATGACCCTTCTTGAAGACGTTGCTGGTGGGCCAGATCTCGATCTCGTACTTGTAGACCTTGCCCGGCTCGATGGGCCGGGGGTCATCGTGCAGGTAATAGGGCCGGTCAGGCTTGGAGAGTTCCTCGCTCTTGGTGCAGGCGTGCGAAGCCTTAAGCCAGCCGCGGGTGAGGATGATCCCTTGCGGCGGCATCCCCGGCACCTGCTCGGCGTCGGGAGCCTGGTCGACGAGGCGCACGCAGAAGTCGGTGTTCTGCTGGTCGGACGAGGCGTAGAGCACGAGCACGATGTTGCCCATGACCCGAAGGTCCTCCTCCAATGGAGCGGAGGTGAAGGTGGGGATGCGCTTCTGCCCGTAGATGATGCCGTTGTCCTGGACGGCCGAGCCTCCGCCGGAGAAATGCGTCCAGTCGGGATCGGGGTAGGAGTAGCTGAAAGAACCGTCCACCTCAGTCGGCGCCTCCCAGGAGAGGAGGCCGTCGTTCAAGGAGTCCACGGCCCCGCTGGGTCCGGCGTGGAAGTAGAGCTTGCGGTACTCCGTGCCCGGCACGGGCCAGTCGTCGACCAGACTGTACTCATCCTCGCCGCGGGCGAAGACCGACACGGGCGGTTCGTCCATGACGCCGGTATCGTTACCCTTCAACCAGTGGTCATACCATCTGAGCATGAGGAGGCGCATCTCCGGTGAGTTGTAGATGGCCATCTCGTCGCCGTCGATGAGTCCGTGGATGAGCATCATCTTCTTGGGAGTCCGGACCTCTTCGTAGCCGCGGACCACGCCACGCAGGTGCAGGCCCACCTTGTGCAGAGCGCCCACCACGAAGACCGGGCACTGGATCCTGGAGAAGTCAGGGCTGCGAAGCTTCCAGAAATCGTCGCAGGTGGGGTGGTTCATGACGTTCCAGACCAGGTCCCACCTGCCCATCTCGGGATTGGGCGCGGGAGTCCCGAAACGTTCGGGGATGCCGAGACGGTAGTGGCCTCGGATCTCCCACATGTGCCACATGGTGGGGAAGCCGACCGCCATGAGGCCGCCGTGCCAGGTGAGGTCGCGGTACATGTCGGCGCCCGCGTCCCAGGGCAGGATGCAGGCCAGATGGGGCGGTTGCTGCACGGCGCAGAACCATTGGCTGAAGGCAAGGAGCGATTCGCCCAGCATACCCACCTTGCCGGTGCACCACTCCTGCGCTGCGATCCATTCGGTCATGTCGTAGAGATCGTTCTGCATCTCCCGGCCGAAGAGGTCCCACTGGCCGGTGGGGGAATGACCGGTGCCGCGGGAGTCGGTGTGGACGAAGACGTAGCCGCGGCTCACGAAGTAGCCGATGTCGTTGGTCTCGCGCATGTGGAAGATGGGTAGGTTCGGCAGGTGGTCGAGGTCTTTCTGGTAGGAGTCGGCTGCGTGGATGGCCGGATACCTGCCCGGTGCGTCGGGCTTGTAGATGTTGGCGGCGATCAGGGTGCCGTCGCGCATGGGGATCATGACGTCCCGTTCCACCGTCACGCCGTGGAGAGGCTTGCTCAGCCTGTCGGCCGGGAAGCCCTCCGGCAGCATGGTGCGCATGATCTCGGGATCGAGTGTCTTGGAATACAAGGTATGCCTCCTTGAGTGGTTCTACCGCCATGCAGGCTCGATTATGACACTATAGGGTCCGGTGCCTGAGAGGTCCAGACGGACCGGTCGCGACGTCGCAAAGCCGCCGGTTCTGTCCCGCTAGGCGGGACGGACTGCCTCACAAGCAGGCACGTAGCTTGACGCTGATGGCCGACTCCCGTATGTTACTGGCACGTGGTGCGGGTCTTCTGTGAGGGGGATGGACCGCGCTTCACGGTCTCCGTGCAAGGCGACAAGGAGCGAAGGATATGGAGAGCAAGGAAGTTAGCCGCCGCGAGTTCCTGAAGATGGCCGGCGTAGCCGGCGCCGCGGTCGGCATGGCTGGTGGGCTCGGTGGCCTGCTGGCGGCCTGTGGCGACGACGAAGAGGCTACCACCACCACCGCGGCGGCAGAGACCACCACCACCGCGGCGGGAGAAACCACCACCACCGCGGCGGCAGAGACCACGACCACGGCGGCCGCCGGCCCGGAGCAGGGGTCTCCTCTCAAAGTCGGTCTCGTCATGCCCATGACGGGCCCCTTGGCCGAGTTCGGCGCACCGACCAAGTACCTCACCGAGAAGGTGAAAGAGGTCACCGGCGGCAAGATCGTCACCAAAGACAACAAGGAGCGCGAACTGCAATGGCTCGAGTATGACAGCCAGTCGGACTCCAACCGGGCCGCCCAGGTGACCGGCGACCTCATCCAGAACGAGAAAGTCAACCTGATCATGGCCGAGGGCGGCCCGGACTCGGTGCTCGGCCCTGCCGACCAGTGCGAAGCGCTTGGTTGCCCCGGCATATTCACCAACCTGCCTTGGACGGCTTTCACGTTCGGTCGCGGAAACGACGGCCAGACGCCGTTCAAGTGGACCTACGCCGTCACCATCGGCACCCAGGAGAACGGCCGCGCCGCCGTCAGCGCCTTTGAGAACTATGCCCCCGGCACCAACAAGAAGGTCGCCCTGCTCTATCCCAACAACGCCAACGGTATCGAATATGCCGACATGAGCAACGGCATCCCGCCGCTGCTCGATGAATTAGGCTACACGTACGTGATGCCCGACCTGTACCCGCCGAGCTCGGAAGACTTCACCGCCCAGATCTCCACCTTCAAGAAGGAAGGCTGCGAGATGCTCATGGGCTCCGGTGTGACCCCCGAGTTCGCCAACTTCTTCAGCCAGGCTGTGCAGCAGGGCTACAAGCCTCCGCTGATGTCCAACGGTATCGCTCTCCTGTTCCCGAGCGCGCCTGCCTCTATGGGGCCGGCGGCTGAGAACCTCATCATGGAGATCGCCTTCGACCCGAGCATGCCCTACAAGTCGCCGCTCACCGGCCAGACGTGCAAGGAGATCTGGGACGAGTACGAGGCGACCACCGGCAACCAGGGGCAGGGCATCCTCAACGCCATCAGACTCTACGAATGGGCCGTGGATGCCTTCAAGCGGGCCGAGAACGTGGAAGACCCCGCCTCAATCATTGAAGCGATCGGGTCGGCCACGATCGAGACTGCCGGCTATCCGTTCGATTTCACTATGCCGGTCGGCGACAAGCAGCGCCCGCATCCCAACTGCTTCGTTCTCCCGGTGTTGGCGGGGCAGTGGCAGAAGGGCAAGGGCAAGTGGCCCTTCGATCAGGTCATCGTCGGCTACGGTGGCTTCCCCGAGCTCGAGGGTACGCTGGAACTGGGCAGCGAAACGCTGGGAATGACGTACGGCGGAGCCTAGGACACCTCTTCGAACGTCTGAACACGAGGCGGGGGTCCTTCGGGACCCCCGCTCTTTTTGTGCCCGGTGACTCTACCCGAGCACCAGAGACGTGGTGGCGAACTGTGGGTCGCTGGTCGCGTTCAGGCCCAGGCGTCGCAGGCCGGCCTCGTCGCCCGCCGTGGGTAGATGGGTGGTGTGGAACTCGCAACCCAGGAGCTGCTTTAGGTGCTCCACGGCCAGTTGGGCGGCCGGGTTCGTGGCGGCGCTGATGCCGAGGGCGATCAGCATCTCGTCGAGGTCGAGGCTGACCGACTTCATCCGGAGGACGTTCTTCTTCATCCCGGCGATGGATTCCATCACGTTGGGCGTGAGGAGCGGCATCCCGTCTGGTATGCCCGACAACTGCTTGACCGCGTTCAACACGACCGCCGACGCGGCGTGCATGAGGGCCGAGTTCTTCCCGGTGACTATGCGGCCGTCAGGGAGAGCGATGGCGGCGCCGCAGTAGACGCCCTCGTTGCCCTTGCCCTTTGCCTCGCCCTCGGCAGCAGCCTCGCGCGCCGGATTCACGACCACCCGCTGCTCTTCGTCCAGACCCAGTTCGCTCATGATGAGCTGGGCGCGGTTGGCGTCCTCGAGCTCCATCAGTCCCACCGCGTACTCGCACGCATAGCGGAAGTGGCGGCGGATGATCTCCTGTTCGGCGGCCGCGCGCACAACAGCATCATCGACGATGGCGAAGCCGGCGCGATTGACGCCCATGTCGGTCGGCGACCGGTAGGAGGCGGTGCTGCCGATGCGCTCCAAGATACGCGCGACGAGCGGGAACGCCTCGATGTCGCGGTTGTAGTTGACCGCCTGTTCTCCGTAAGCGGCCAGGTGGAAGGGGTCGATCTGGTTGACGTCCTTGAGCTCCACCGTGGCCGCTTCGTACGCCACGTTGACCGGGTGCTTCAGGGGGAGATTCCAGATCGGGAAGGTCTCGAACTTGGCGTATCCGGCGGCGCTGCCACGCAGGTTCTCATGATAGACCTGCGACAGACAGGTGGCCAGCTTGCCGCTGCCCGGCCCCGGGCCCGCCACCACGACCACGGGCCTCTCGGTCGGTATGTATTCGTTGGCGCCGTAGCCCTCGTCGCTGACGATGCGGTCCACGTCGGTCGGGTACCCGCGGGTCAGACGGTGGGCGTAGACGGGGACGCTGCGGCGTTCCAGCCTAGCCCTGAAGACTCGGGCGGAAGGCTGGTCCTCGAAGCGGGTGATGACCACTCCTCGCACCAGCAGGCCCCAGTCGCGCAGGTCGTCGATGAGCTTGAGGGCATCGACGTCGTAGGGGATCCCGAAATCGGCCCGCACCTTGCGCCGTTCGATGGCCCCCGCATAGATGCAGACGATGATCTCGGCCTGGTCCTTCAGCTTCTGGAGCAGGCGGATCTTGACGTTGGGATCGTAGCCGGGAAGGACGCGCGCGGCATGATAGTCGTACGCGATCTTGCCGCCGAACTCGAGGTAGAGCTTGCCGCCGATGCAGTCCGACCGCTCGATGATGGCGCGGCTTTGCTCCTCGAGGTACTTGTCGTTGTCGAAACCGATCTGCTCAGCCACGGCACCCCTCTCCGGCCGATCCGGAGTGGGCCGGCCCCGGACAGGATACCGATGAAGTCATCCGTTCCGCAAGCCGTCGGCGGCAGGCGCCGGCTCCTCCGCCGGCACCTCGTTGGAGGTGGCGAGGGGTTTCTCCCGCACGAAGAGGAGCAGGACCAACGCCAGGAGTATCACAGGCACCAGATAGAGGTAGACGGGCGTCAGCGCCTCGTTGTACGAGTCCACAACGATGCTCTTCAGTTCTGCAGGCATCTGGGCGACAAGGTGGGGGGTGAGGGAGTTGGGGTCGACAGCGGCGCCGGGTCCCTGTGCCTGGGATGGCAGCCTCTCATTCAGCAGGTCCATGAGGCGTCCGGTGAAGAGGGTGCCGACGGCAGCCGAGCCCAGGGAGCCCCCGATCTGGCGGAAGAAGTTATGGGTCCCGGTCGCGGTGCCCACCTGCGTGATGGGGAAAGAGTTCTGCACCATGAGCACGAGTATCTGGACGCCCAGACCGGAGCCTACCCCGAAGACGAAGAGATAGAAGCAGGTTGCCCACAGGGAAGTGGTGGTGGTCAGAGTGTGCAACAGGTACAGGCCGATCCCGATGAGAAGACAGCTCACGATCGGCATCCACTTGTACCTGCCGGTTCGGCTGGCCAATGCTCCCGAGCCGACGGACGCCATCAGTATGCCGGCGGATATGGGCACGAGCAGCAAGCCGGATGTCGTCGCGCTGAGGCCGGTGACCATCTGCAGGTAGCTGGGCATGTAGACGATCACGCCGAAGAAGGTTATCGAGCTGAGAAGACCTCCGAGCGTAGCCAGGTCGAAGTTCCCGTCGCGGAACAGGAAGAGCGGTATGGTCGGCTCACCCGCTCTACGCTCCACAAGCACGAAGAGCACCCCCGCGATCACCGCGAGCGCGATGAGACTGAGGATCATCGGGGACCCCCAGGCGTATTCACGTCCGCCCCACGAGGTGACGAGGATGATGGCGAAGGTTCCCACAGCCATGGCCGCCATGCCCGAGATGTCCAGTCTGGGCCGACCCCTCCTTTGAGCGGACGCCTTGAGCACCACCGCGGCCATGATCACCGCCAAAGCGCCGAGAGGCACGTTGAACCAGAAGGCCCAACGCCAACCGATGGAGTCGGCGAACCAGCCTCCGAGGATGGGTCCGAGCACCGAAGCGAAGGCCCAGGCGCCGCCCAGGATGCCCATGTAGGTCCCGCGTTGGCGCGGCGGTACGATGTCGGCGATGATCGACTGCGAGAGGATCATCAGCCCGCCTCCCCCGAGACCCTGTATGGCCCGGGCGGCTATCAGCACCGGCATGCTGCCCGCCAGACCGCCCAACACCGACCCCGCCAGGAACAGGGCAAGGGCGCTCAGGAGCAACACCTTGTGGCCGATGAGGTCTCCGACTTTGCCGTACACAGGCATCATGACCGTGGATGCCAGCATGTAAGCCGTGGTCACCCACAGCATCTGGTCCACTCCGCCGAGATCGCCCACGATGGTGGGTAGGGCGGTTCCGAAGATGGTCTGGTCGAGCGCCGCGAGCAGCATCGAAGTGAAGAGGGCCGCCACGACTATGGCCAGCCGTCGTTTGGTCAGTGCTTCGGTCGCTGAAGCCGTGCTCTGGGCTTCCGAGCGCGCGGCGCCCCTATCAGTCACGGCTCCTTCCTGTGGATCTCGGCCATCAGGTCGATCGTGTCTTCGATGTCCTTCTCCCTCAGGACCATGTCGATATCCTTTTCGATGGCTCGACGCACCTGATAGTGCGCGGCCGACGAGACCATCATGACCGCCAGCTTGGCCTCCTCTTCCACGGTGGTCCTGCGCGAAAGCCGGCGGCGTGACGGGTGGTCCCGAAGATGCCCGGCCACCACTTCGGCAAGCCAATCATCGAACTGCGCCTCGCCGATGACGTGCAGGTGAAAGAGACGTGGGTTCTGGTGGGTCAGGCGCCTACGGCGCCGCATGAGCTCCGAAATGGGATCCGTTTCCGCCACGCAGGCCTCGACGACCCGAGCGATGCCCTTGAGGAGGTCCGCCCCGGCGTCTTGGAGTATGCGAGACGCTTCGTCCCCGCCGATCCGATTGAGGCCTCCGCCGGTTATGGCGAGGTCCTTGCTGGGAAAGTAGTTGAAGAACGTGCGCAACGACACATCCGCCTTGGCGGAGATCGCCTCGGCTGTGGCGGCCTCGTAGCCCTCCGTACAGGCGATGTCCACCGCTGCCTGCTCGATGGCCAAGCGGGTGGCTGCTTTCTTGCGCTCGCGGAGTCCGCTGTCAACATCAGCATGCATGTAGTGCAGTTTTGCAGCAAATGCAAACAAGGTCAAGCCGGTTCACCGGCCGACTGGCCGCCGATCCCAGGGGCAGCGGCTTGCGTGCGTGGAGAGGACGGTGAGGGTGTGAGCGAGAGACTCGAGGAGCTGCGGGCGATGATCGCCGCCTTGGAGTCGGAGCACAGGCTGAGGGACATCACTCCGCTGCTGCGGGAGTCTGTCGAACTGACCCGTCTGGAGACGGGCGACGATTCGTCAGCGCACGTGGCCGCGCTGAACGAGCTGGGCTCGCTGCTGCGGACCCTCAGGGAACTCGACGATTCCGAGGCTGTGTTCCGTAGAGCCACGGCCATCGAGGCGGCCGCTCGGGGCCGGGAAGGCGTCGACTACGCTACCTGCGTCAACAACCTGGCAGGCACCTATCGCCTCAAAGGCGATCTCGAGACGGCGGAGTCCTTGTTCGAGGAAGCCACCCGGATCTACGAATGGGAGCTGGGGACTGAGCATTTCGCGTATCTGAGCGCTCTCAACAATCTGGGTTTGGTGTACCAGGACATGAAGAAGTACGAGGCGGCCGAGCATCTCCACCGGAAGGCGTTCGCCGTGCTCGAGAAGAGCGGCAAGCGGGACGCGACGTACGCGACCACGCTCAACAACCTGGCCGCGGTCGCGATGGCGACCGGGAGGTATGAAGAGGCCGCGCGGCGTCTCGAGGAGACGCTAAGGCTCTACGAGAAGACCGGCGGCAGAGAGTCGGTGCTGTATCTCACCGGACTCAACAACCTGGCCGCCGCCGAATACATGGGCGGCGAGTACGAGCGGGCCGGGCGGCGCTTCTCCGAAGCTCTGGGGATCATCGAGAGGACCCTGGGGGTGGACCACCCCGACTGGGCCAAGACGAACAAGAACCTGGCCCGAGCCCAAGAGAAGCCGCGGGCGTCGTGAAGGGCCTGGAGCTCGCCGAGGCCTATTACGAGGCCCACGGTCGCCCGATGCTCGCCGAGTGTTTCGGGGCTCATCAGGATCGCATCGCGGCGGGTCTGGTGGGGGAGGGCTCGCAATGCTTCGGCTTCGACGACGAGCTGTCTCGCGATCACGATTGGGGTCCCGGCTTCTGCCTGTGGTTGACGGAGGTCGACTACGCCGAGCTCGGCGAGGAGCTTCAAGCGCGGTACGAGGATCTCCCCAAGGAGTTCGCCGGCTATCAGCAGAGCGTCGAGGGGCCTCACGCCGGCAGGAGGACCGGGGTCTTCGAGATCACGGGCTTCTACCGCCGGTTCATCCGCTATGGCCACGTCCCGGCGAGCCTTGCCGAGTGGAGGTCTTTGCCGGAGACCTACCTGGCCACGGCCACCAACGGGAAGGTCTTCGCCGACCCCCTGGGGGCGTTCACGGCCTTTCGTGACGGCCTCCTGGCCTTCTATCCCGAGGACGTGCGGTTGAAGAAGCTGGCCGCCCGGTGCGCGGCCGCGGGCCAGGCCGGGCAGTACAACTACAAGAGGAGCGTGGCCCGCGGCGAGCCGGTCGCGGCCCACTGCGCTCTCAGTGGATTCGTGGAAGCCGCCGTTTCCATTGTGTACCTGCTCAACAGGAGATATCGGCCCTTCTACAAGTGGATGCACCGCGGGATGGCGGAATTGCCTATACTGGGTGCGCCCTGTCATCGGTTGCTCACCGAGCTGTGCGCCGAGACGGGGTATGACTCCGCGGCCGGCCGGGCAGGCGCGGGGGCGTTCAAGCACAGAGAGCGGATCATCGAGGAGATCAGCGCCCTCATCGCGGCGGAGCTCACCGCCGAGGGGCTGAGCGGCTCTCGGAGCGACTTCTTGATGGACCATGCCCATGCGGTGCAGGCAAGGATAGAGAACGGCGCTCTTCGGAGTCTTCACGTGATGCTGGACTAGTGGGATGGAGAGATGACGGTCGACCGAGAGACACTGGACCAGATCCTGGATGTGGAATGGGAGATGTTCCACACCGTGCAGGGTATAGACGGTCCGGCCGCCTGCCAGCAGGACCGCAGGACCTTCGAGCTGATGCGCTCCAGCCAGTTGACGGCCTGGAACGAAGGGGTGGCGCGGAGTTACCTGGACGATCTGAGGGCCGCGCGCGCGGCCGGCCGCAACCTCATGACCGAGAAGTACGCCCGCATGATGGAATACACTTCTCCATGCGAGTACCGGCGCATCGCCGCTGAGCTGCCGGCCCTCGACACGGGCGTCACGCCCTTGATCGAGCGGCTTACGAAGCTCTCTGTGCGCTGGATGGAGGAGGTGGCGGCCAAGTACCCGCACCTCGGAGCCCAGGGCCGTCCGGTGCGCAACACGGGTGACAGCGCGGCCACGCCCTCATTCGAGACCTACAACCGGGGTGAACTGGCTACGTACAGCCCGAAGACCCTGCAGCTTCTGCAGGAGCACTACCTCAACATGGACGCCGAGGGGGAGAACGCGGCGGAGGTCATCCTGAGGCACACGGTTGAGCAGTACGGCTACGCCTCGCTCGAGCAGGCGGAAGCCGCGCAGAAAGCCCGTAGGGACAAGGAGAGAGCATGACCGAGAGAGCGTGGGCGGACTTGACGGCGGACGAGAAGTGGGCGCAGCGTATCGATCGATGGCGGAACGCCGCAGTCCCCTTCGCCGGCCCGGAGGCCGAGACGGCCTACAAAGAGCGGGTGGACCGGCTTCTAGCAGCCTTCGCATTGCGGAAAGCCGACCGGGTGCCCATCAGGCTGATGATCGGCCTGTGGCCGGCGGCGCGCGCGGGCCTGACCGCCCTCGACACCATGACCGACCCGGTGCGTACCGGCCACGTGTGGCTCGACTTCAACAGGGATTTCCCCATGGATACCATGTGCGCTCCGCCCATGGTGCCGTCGTCCATGCTCGAGACCATCGACTACCGTCTCTATGCCTGGGCGGGCCACGGGGTCGCCGAGGACGCCATGTACCAGTACATCGAGAAAGAGTGGATGGCCCCCGAGGAGTACGATCACCTCATCGACGACCCGACGGACTTCATGCTCCGCGTCTACGTGCCCCGCGCGGTGGGCGCCTTCGCCGGCTTCTCCGGCCTGAGGTCGGTCTTCAGTTTCATCGAGCTGCCTTTCGTCTCGGGGTACGTCGGGTCGTGGGGCGCTCCCGATTTTGTTGCCGGGCTGGAGAGGATCACGGCCGCCGCCCGTCACACCAACGAGTGGAACCAAGCGATGTTCCCGGTCATCGGGCGGTTGATGAGCATGGGGCTGCCCAGCGGCTACGGCGGCATGAGCAAGGCCCCGTTCGACATCCTGTCGGACACCCTCCGCGGCACCAGGGGGATCATGCTGGACATGTTCCGCTGCCCCGAGAAGGTCCTCGCCGCCTGCGAGCGGCTCGTGCCGGTGGCCGTCGACATGGCGCTGGGGCGGACCGGGGAGATGCGCGTGCCCACCGTCATCTTCCCGCTGCACAAGGGCGCCGACGGTTTCATGAGCGACGAGCAGTTCAAGACCTTCTATTGGCCTACGCTGCGCAAGGTGCTCTTGCAGGTGATCGACGCGGGTGTACTGCCGCATCTGTTCGCCGAGGGCCGCTACGGTTCGCGCCTCGAGACGATCATGGACCTTCCCAAGGGCAAGACCGTGTGGCACTTCGACCAGACCGACATGGCCCGCGCGAAGGAGACCATCGGGACGGTGGCGTGCCTCGAGGGCAATATCCCGCTCTCGCTGTTCCATGCCGGCACCGTGGACGAGATAGCCGCCTACACTCGCAAGCTCATCGACACCGCGGGCGAGGGCGGCGGGTACATCGTCAACCTGGGAGCGGGCGCGGACAAAGGCAAGATCGAGAACCTGCGGGCTGTGATCGACACCGTGATGGAGTACGGCGTGTACTGATCTCGGCGGCGCGGTAGGGGAGCATCAAGCACCCGGCCGGGGTCATCAGTGGAGTCGCTGAGAGTCACCGAGAGTCGCGGAAGGATTCCGGTCGCCGGCCTGGAAAGGGATAGCAGCCGGAAAACCAATGACCTCACCGCGCCGCCCTCCTCCGGGAGGGCGGCGCGCTTCTACCAGTCGGAGCAGCCGCCGTGCGACAGGCCTCAGTTCCGCCGGTCCGGAGCCCGCCGGCCGCATCGTCTCCCTGAGGCCCGGCCTCCGCCGGACGACTCCCGCCGTCTCGAGCAGATCGCGACGCCGCATCTGCGACATCTCCCACCTGAAGAAGCGGTCCATCGAGGCCCCCTGTTCCCATAACTGGTAAAAGCGGCTATAGTAGTTACAGTATAGGGTGGCTATGCATAACCTGTCAAGTGGTGATTGGAGGTTAGGTGCTGTCCGAGAGCATCAGTCTGGAGTTCGCGAACACAGCCGGCTGGCATGCCGGGCCCGACCCCATAGAGCACCTCACCAGCTACGGTGGAGCCATCGATTGGGCCCGGGAGCACGGAGTTCTGAGCGAGGATCAAACGCGCGCGCTGAAGGAGCAGGCCCAGGCGCATCCGGACCGAGCAGCCACGGCTATGAGCCGCATCATCGCCCTGAGAGAGGCCGTGTACCGTCTCTTCTCGGCGGTGTCTCACCGCAGGCAGCCTGGGGCCGCCGACTTGGAGACTCTCAACGCCGAGCTGGCCGCGGCTTTGCCGCATCTACGGCTCGTCGCCACGGACGGGGGCGAGGCGGACGACGGGAGCCGCGGCACCGCGGGTCTGCCGGGCTTCCGCTGGACATGGGTCGACCTGGAGGACCATCTGACCAGCCTCCTCTGGCCCGTGGCCAGGGACGCCACCGAACTGTTGACATCCAACCGGCTGGTGCAGGTGCGGGAATGTGCCGACGACACGTGCGGCTGGTTGTTCCTCGATCTCAGCAAGAACGCCAGCAGACGTTGGTGCAACATGGCCGACTGCGGCAACCGGGCCAAGGCTAAACGGTACCGGGCCCGCAAGAAGGCGACGCAAGAGACGGCTGGGACCGGAGACCCCTGATGAGCAGCGCGGGCGAGAAGGGCGGCGCGTGGGAAGGGGGCGCCGTGCGTAGCGGCCGACTGACGGAGGCACCGGCGCGCGCGCCGCACCGCTCCCTGCTCCGCGCTCTCGGGATCGGCCGGGGCGATCTGGGGCGCCCTCTCATCGGGGTGGCCAACTCGTTCAACGAGCTGGTGCCGGGCCATATGCACCTCCGCGCTATCGCCCAGCGGGTCAAGTACGGCGTCTATCAGGGGGGCGGCATACCGCTGGAGTTCGATGTCATCGGCGTCTGTGACGGTCTGGCCATGAACCACGAGGGCATGAACTACTCCCTGGTCAGCCGGGAGGTGATCGCCGATTCGGTGGAGATCATGGCCCGGGCGCATGCATTGGACGGCTTGGTGCTCATCACCAACTGCGACAAGATCGTGCCCGGCATGGTGATGGCCGCTGCGCGCCTCGACCTCCCTGCGGTGGTGGTCTCGGGCGGGCCGATGATGGCGGGCTTCCACCAGGGACGCCGCGTCGAGAACAAGGACGTGCTAGAGGGTGTGGGCGCTCATTTCCGCGGCAGGCTGACCTCCGAAGAGTTGGGAGAGCTGGAGGAGGTGGCCTGTCCCACCTGCGGCTCGTGCGCGGGTCTCTTCACGGCCAACTCCATGAGCTGTCTGACCGAGTGCCTAGGACTGGCCCTGCACGGTGACGGCACCATGCCGGCGGTGTTCTCGGCGCGGCTTGAGCTGGCCCGCCGAACCGGCGCGCGAGCCGTCGAGGCCGTGAGACAAGGTTGGGGCGCCCGGCGGTTCCTGACCCCCGCGAGCCTCAGAAACGCGCTCACCCTGGATGCGGCTCTGGGCTGCTCCACCAACACCGTGCTGCATCTGATCGCCATCGCGCATGAGGTGGGACTGGAGCTCCCGCTCGAGACCTTCAACGACGTGTCGGCTCGTACACCCCATCTGGTCAAGTTATCGCCTGCCGGCCGTTTCTACATGGAAGACTTCCACAGGGCCGGCGGGGTCATGGCGGCGCTGCAGCGGTTGGCGGCGGCGGGGCTCATAGACGGGAGCGTCCCGACGATCGCCGGCTGTGAACTGGCCCACGAGTATCTGGAGGCCGAGTCCCGCGACGACGAGGTCATCAGACCGCTGGGCCGCCCCTACTCGCCTACCGGAGGTCTCGCCATCCTTTTAGGCAACCTGGCGCCGAGAGGCGCGGTGGTCAAAGAGGCGGCGGTGCTGCCCGGCATGCTTCGACACCGGGGCCCGGCCCGGGTCTTCGACGATGAGGCTTCGGCGGTCGACGCTATCGCGGCCGACGCCATCGAACCGGGATGCGTGGTGGTCATACGCTACGTGGGGCCGAAAGGCGGGCCCGGCATGCCGGAGATGCTCACTCCCACCTCGACGCTGGCCGGCGCCGGTCTGGACGACCGGGTCGCGCTGGTCACGGACGGTCGCTTCAGCGGGGTCACGCGGGGTGCCTGCGTGGGCCATGTGGTTCCGGAAGCGGCGGACGGCGGGCCCATAGCCCTGGTGCGCGACGGCGATGTGATCTCCATCGACATACCCGGGCGCCGGCTCACCCTCGAGGTCCCCGAAGACGAGCTTGCCGCCAGGCGCTCGGTCTGGCGGCCGCCGGCCACCACCACCGCCGGCGTGCTCGGCCGCTACGTGGCGACGGTCATGGGGGCGGACCAGGGAGCCGTCCTCGGCTGAGGAGCCGCCCGCCGCCGGCATCCGGCGCGGGCGCGCGGGGAGTTGTAGCGCCCGCCGCCTGGCCTGAGGCGCCCGTAGTCGAACCTGACGTGCCCGTCAGTCCTTGGGCATGGGCAGGAAGGGAGCCCGGCGCCGTAGGAGTCTGATGGCCCACTGGGGCAGGTGGGCCATGGCGAAGGCCATGATCTTGGCGGAAAGCCCGGGCACCACCACCGCCTTGCCGCGGAACATGCCCTGCACGGCCGCTCCCGCTATCTGGGCAGGGTCTTTCATCACCCCGTACTTGACCGCCTTCTGCACCGGCACACCGGTCCGGTCGTAGAGGTTGGTGGCCACAGCCCCGGGCGCGAGGCAGGTGACGTTGACGCCCCAGACGGAGAGTTCCTCACGGAGCGCGCAGGCGAAGCTGCGCAGGAAGGTCTTGGAGCTGCCGTAGTAAGCGATGCCGGGGAAGTCGCGCCAAGCCGAGATGCTCGAGGTGAAGAGGATGTGCCCCGATCTCCGCGCGCGCATGTCCTGGCCGAAGAAGTGAGCCAGCAGCGAGGGTGTGACCACGTGGAGCTGCATCATGGTCTCCACCCGCGCGGGGTCGGCGTCGGCGACCTCCCCGAAGAAGAACATCCCCGCGTTGCTTACAAGGATCTCGACCTCCAGCCCGCGGCTGGTCACCTCTTGGTAGAGCGCGCGGGCCGCCTCGGAACGGGCAAGATCCATCTTGATGGGGCAGGCCTCCACGCCGTAGGTCGCGGCGATCTCCCGAGCCGCCGCCTCCAACTCGGCGTCGCGGTTGCTCACGAGCAGCAGAGGATACCCGCGGCCGGCCAGCTCGCGGGCTATCTCGAGCCCGATGCCTGAACACCCCCCGGTGACGAGCGCGTATCTTGTCGTCATAGATGCTCCATGTCGTAGGATGCACTGTATCGCAGGTGTGCGCAGAGGTTCCAGAGGTCGTAGAATGGCAGTCGGTACCAGTCGGGAGGCGCTCAGACCAAAGGGGGAGTTGATGCCGGTCACGTCTCACACCATCGCCCGCCTGACGCTCGGACGCGGCGCCATGGCCGTTAACTCCTATCCGATCAAGACGGGCGTCGGTTTCGTACTGGTCGACACCGGGATGCGGAAGCACAGAGCCGCGCTCCTCGAGGCGATCCGCGCCCAAGGCTGCGGACCCGGTCTGCTCCGGCTTGTCGTGATCACTCACGGCGACTTCGACCACATCGGCAACGCGGCTCACCTCCGCGCGGTCTTCGGCGCGCCGGTCGCGATGCATGGAGGCGACGTCGTGATGGCGGCGCGCGGCGACATGTTCGCAGGGCGCAAGCCGGGAAACCGCTTGGTGAGGATGGTCGCATCCGTGCTCTTCCGCCTCCCCGGAGAGGACCGCTTCGAGCCGGACATGCTTCTCGACGAGACGGCCGACCTCTCCGAATACGGCCTCGCGGGCACCCGCGTCCTGCTTCTGCGCGGCCACTCCACCGGCTCGATCGCCCTGCTGCTCGACGACGGGAGTCTCGTCTCGGGCGATGTCCTCGAGAATCGGAGAGAGCCGCGACTGGGCTCGATCATGGACGACCTGCCGACCGCGGAGGCGAGCCTGAGGCGGCTGGAAACCTTGAGCGTCGGGACCGTCTACCCGGGACACGGGGTGGGGGTGGGGGTTGGGGGAAGAAAAACGCGCCCCCCC